>CAYVPJ010000021.1:0-43401 GCA_964453505.1 uncultured Oscillospiraceae bacterium
AAGTGAGGTGGCTGTCGGCATTGGAATTGACTTAAATTTCATTTTAAAAGCAACGGCAACGCCCAGCGCAAGCACTGTCAGCGGAATCGTTTTGACAATAGTACTCTGCAGACGGTACGGTGACGCAAGCGAGCCTTCCACGATTTTCCGATACACGTTGACACTCTGAGCCGCTTCAAGAGCGCCGCCGAGCAGAAGGCGACCATCGAGGACATGAAGAGCGGCAAGGTAGACGTGGTTGTCGGCACGCACAGACTGCTCAACAAGGACATAGCGTATAAAGACTTGGGGTTGCTCGTCGTTGACGAGGAGCAGCGCTTCGGCGTGGGTCATAAGGAGTCGATAAAGCAATACAAAAAGTCGATAGACGTGCTGACGCTCTCGGCGACGCCCATACCGCGCACGCTGCATATGTCTATGGTGGGCATTCGCGACATGTCGCTCTTGCAGTCGCCGCCGGAGGAGCGCTATCCCGTGCAGACATACGTCGTCGAATACTCCGACGGCTTGGTGCGCGACGCCATACTCCGCGAGCTGTCGCGCGGGGGTCAGGTGTACGTGCTCCACAACCGCGTTCAGACTATCGACATGATGTATCAGCGCTTAAAAAAACTCGTTCCCGAGGCGCGCATAGCCGTCGGGCACGGACAGATGCGCGAACACGCGCTCGAGGACGTAATGATCGACTTCTACGAGGGCAAGTTCGACGTGCTGTTGTGCACAACAATAATCGAAGCGGGCTTGGACGTGCCCCGCGCGAACACGCTTATTGTGTGCGAAAGCGACCACTTCGGGCTGGCGCAGCTTTATCAGCTTCGCGGGCGCGTCGGGCGCTCGAATAAACTCGCCTACGCGTATCTGACAGTGAATCCGAACAAGATACTCACGCAGGACGCGGAAAAGCGCCTGAGCGCCATACGCGAGTTCACCGAATTTGGCTCGGGCTTCCGCGTCGCCATGCGCGATTTGGAGATCCGCGGAACGGGCAACATACTCGGCGCGGAACAGAGCGGGCATATGGCGGCGGTAGGCTACGACCTGTACGTCAAGATGATAGAAGAAACCGTGCGCGAGATGCGCGGCGACGTCAAGCAGGGCGATATACAGACGCGCATCGAAATAAAGGTTGACGCGTATCTGCCCGCCGAGTACGTGTCGAGCGACCTGATGCGCATGGAGATGTATAAAAAGATAGCCTCGATAGACGGGCGCGACTCGCGCGACGACCTTATCGAGGAGCTTATCGACCGCTTCGGCGACCCCGCCAAACCCGTTATGAACCTGATAGACATTGCGCAGCTCAAAAGCGTGTGCTCGCGCATGGGCATAGACATGGTGACGGGCAAGGGCGACTCGCTCGTTATGCGCTTCTCGATTATGGCCGATCTGGACGTTGTGAAGCTGTTGAAGGCGCTTGAGCCGGTCAAAAAGAACATGAAGTTCACGCCGACCAATCCGCCCGTGCTCACATATTCCGAAACGGGCAAAAAGCAGGAGCAGCTTCTCAAAAACGCCGTCGAAGTTATGGAGCGCGTGGCGAAGCGCGCTCTCGAACCCGACGAATAGGGGGTTCTCGGATGAACGCGTTTTTGCCCGTGACATACGATGAAATGCTTGCGCGCGGCTGGGACAGCCCCGATTTCGTGTACGTAACGGGAGACGCGTATGTCGACCACCCTTCGTTCGGGCTTGCGATAATATCGCGGGTACTTGAACACGCGGGTTACAGGGTGTGTATGCTGCCCCAGCCCGAATGGCGCGACAAGAGCGCGTTCATGCGCTTCGGCAAGCCCAAGATCGGTTTTCTGGTGACTGCGGGCGTCGTCGATTCGATGGTCAACCACTATACCGCCGCGAAGAAACCGCGCAGTTCCGACGCGTATTCGCCGGGCGGCAAGGCGGGAATGCGCCCCGACAGGGCGACAATAGTGTATTCAAACCGTATTCGCGAAGCTTATGGCAGCATATACA
This sequence comes from uncultured Oscillospiraceae bacterium, assembly GCA_964453505.1. Lineage (GTDB taxonomy): Bacteria > Bacillota > Clostridia > Christensenellales > Aristaeellaceae > CAYVPJ01. The sequence goes on from CAYVPJ010000021.1 coordinate 1,972, forward strand.
TAGGCATCGGCGGCGTTGAAGCGTCGCTGCGCAGGTTCGCGCACTACGACTACTGGGACGACAGGGTGCGCAACAGCGTGCTCGTGGACACGGGCGCGGACGTGCTGATGTACGGCATGGGCGAAAACACTATACTCAGCGTGGCGGAATACATGAAATCGGGCGCTCCGTTTTCGGAATGCCGCATTCCGGGCACTTGCGTTATGGCGAAGGATGCGCCGCAGGATTCGCTCGTAATAGAGAGCATGGAGGAAGTCGCGTCGTCCAAGCCCGCTTACGCGCGGGCGTTCATGACGCAATACAGACAGCAAGACCCCGTGCGCGGCAAGAGCATAGCCCAAAAGCACGGCGCGAGGTATTTGATTCAGAACCCGCCGGCTATGCCGCTCGCGACTGAAGAGCTGGACGGCGTATACGCGCTCGGTTACGCGCGCGAGGCGCACCCGATGTATACGGTAGACGGCGGCGTGCCCGCGCTCAGCGAAGTCGAGTTTTCGATAGCCTCCGAGCGCGGCTGTTTCGGCGCGTGCAATTTCTGCGCGCTCACGTTTCATCAGGGTCGCATAGTAACCTCGCGCAGCAAGCAGTCGATTCTGAACGAGGCCGAATTGCTTACGCGCCAGCGCAATTTCAAGGGCTATATACACGACGTGGGCGGCCCGACGGCGAACTTCCGCAAGCCCGCTTGCGAAAAGCAGTTAAAATCGGGCGCGTGCGAGTCGCGCCAGTGCCTGTTCCCGAAACCGTGCAAAAACGTGAACGCCGACCATTCGGAATATGTCGACATACTCCGCTCGCTGAGGGCGCTTCCGAACGTCAAAAAAGTGTTCGTGCGTTCGGGCATACGCTACGACTATATGCTTCTTGACAAGCGCGACGTGTTTTTGAACGAGCTTGTAAAATACCATATCAGCGGACAGCTTAAAGTCGCGCCCGAACACGCGTCTAAACGCGCGCTTTCGTATATGGGCAAACCGGGCGTCGAGGTTTTCGACGAGTTTCTCGACCGCTTCCGCGCCGCCAACAAGCGCCATTCGATGGATCAGTATATCGTACCGTACTTCATGTCGTCGCACCCCGGCTGCACGCTCGAGGACGCGATCGAGCTTGCGCTGTACATGAAACGGAAACGGCTTCACCCCGAACAGGTGCAGGATTTTTACCCGACTCCCGGCACGCTCTCGACGGCGATGTTTTATACGGGTCTCGACCCGCGCGACATGAAGCCCGTTTACGTCGCAAAGTCTCCGCGCGAAAAGGAGATGCAGCGGGCGCTCATGCAGTACGACCGCCCGCAGAACCGCGCGGCGGTCGTCGCGGCGCTCAGAATCGCCAACAGAACCGACCTGATAGGCAAGGGCGCGAACTGCCTGATACCGAACTACGGCGGAGGAAAACGCAGATGAAGCGCGATATTACCGTATACGTAAACGGCGAAACTATCCATATTCCGGCGGACGACGGCGAAACGCTGCTCGCGGCGCTCGCGCGCGCGGGCGTCGCCGTTTCCGCGCCGTGCGGCGGCCGCGGCAGGTGCAAAAAGTGCGAGGTAACGTTAAACGGCGATTCACACGAAAAGGCGCTCGCGTGTCAGACGGTGATAAGCGGCGACATGAGCGTCGAAATTCCTTCGTCCGACGCGAGCATACTGACGCGCGGAACAGACGCGCGCATACGCTCGGACGGCGAAAAAGGCTTCGGCGCGGCTGTGGACATAGGCACGACCACTCTCGCCGCGTACCTGCTCGATTTGGAGACGGGCGAAACGCTGTCGTCCGACGCCATGCTCAACCCGCAGCGCGCGCACGGCTCAGACGTCGTTTCGCGCCTGTCCTACGCGAACGAAAGCTCCGATAACGCGCGGCTTCTGCAGCGCGAAATACTCTCGGCGCTCGATTTTATGACGGAGCGGCTGTTCGCGAAGGCGAATATCGGCTATGACGGAAGCGCAAGCCGCGTATGCGTCGGAAACACCGTGATGATGCATCTGCTCGGCGGCTACGGCGTTAAGGGGCTCGCCGTCGCGCCGTTTCAGCCGGAATATACTGTTCAGCACAAGCTGTCTCTTTCGGGCGTGAACACGCTGATGGGCGGCTGCGTGGCGGGCTTTGTCGGGGCGGATACCGTCGCGGCGGCGCTTGCGTGCGACCTTGACATAAAGGACGAAGTTTCGCTGCTGCTCGACATAGGCACGAACGGCGAAATAGTCGCCGTCAAAAACGGCAAAATCGCGTGTTGCTCGTGCGCGGCGGGGCCGGCTTTCGAGGGCGCGCATATAGCGTGCGGCATAGGCGCGGTCGCGGGCGCTATCGATCACGTTCGGCTGAACGGCGATAATCTGACATACACGACGATCGGAGGCGTGCCCGCCGTCGGCATATGCGGAAGCGGACTCATCGACGCGATAGCCGTTCTTATCGAAAGGGGCGACATATCGCCCATAGGCCGTTTGGCGGCGGATACATATATATCCGACAGCGTGTTCATATCGCGCTCGGACGTGCGCGAAACGCAGCTTGCGAAAGCGGCGATAGCGGCGGGCATACAGATACTTCTGTCCGAACTTGACATTTCATATGACGAAATATCGAATGTCTACCTGGCAGGCGGCTTCGGAAACTTCATAAGCGTCGCAAACGCCTGCGCCATAGGTATGCTCCCCCGCGAGCTGGTTGACCGCGTAACAAGCGTCGGTAACGCCGCGGGCGAGGGCGCGAAGCTGCTGCTGTTAAGCTCCGCCATGCGGGCGAGAGCCGAAAGCCTCAGAAAGCGAATGGAATACATCGAACTCGCGGCGAGAACCGATTTTCCTGATGCATACGCCGACAACCTGCCGTTCGGCGAACTATGATAATCATATATGTGAAATAAAATTGTAATAAATGCCAACAATTTGAAATAAACCTATTGACAGACTGCGTTCGGTTTCGTATAATGGAAAACAGACCACAGTACGAAAATACACATGCGAAATCGGGGCGTGAAAACCACATGCGTAAAGGCGATGCGCGCAGGGCTGCGATACTCGAGACTGCTGAGCGCTTGTTCTATCTGAAGGGTTACGAGAACACCTCCGTTCAGGACGTGCTCGACGATCTGAAGCTGTCGAAAGGCGGCTTTTATCACCACTTCGAGAGCAAACTTTCGCTGTTGGAAGCCATTTGCGAAAACCGCTGCGTGTCCGCGTTCGAAGCCAGCGAAAGAGCCGTGCGCGACCCCAAGCTCAACGCCGTAGACAAGCTGAATCTGCTGTTCGGCATGAGCGGCATACTGAATCAGGACAGCATGGATTTTATAGCGCTTATGCTGAGAGTCGCCTATCACGACGGCGCGGTGATGCTGCGCGAACAGATGAAGCTGGTCTCGATGCGCCTTATGCAGCCGCTTGTGGACGAGGTTATACAGGAAGGTCTGCGCGAAAACCTGTTCTTCGTGAAGTTTCCCGAATCGATAGGCTCGCTTCTGTTGCTGCTGGGGCACAACATGACCGACAGAATATCGTTCACGCTCTCCCGCGCCGAGGACGACCCGGAATGCATGACGGTCATAATCGAAGACCTGAAAGTATACCGCTACGCCATCGAGACGCTTCTGAACGCGCCCTACGGCTCTATCGTGCTGTTCGACATAAAGCGCATACGCGAGGTGCTTTTGGCAATACTCGACCTGAACCGCCGCGAGCGTTGGGAAGCTATCGCCAAATCATAACCGGGCAGGCTTACCAAAAATTGAACAATATATACGCTTTGCGCGTCAAACAAACCGAAGGGTGATGTTGAGCGTGAGGCGTTTTTTCTGTTTTATACTGGTTGCGATGTGTTCCTGCGCCGCGTGTGCGGCTGAAAAAATCACAAATAATTTCGAAAATGTTACAAACCGCGGAAAAGTCGTAATAGTCGACTCCGCGCCCGTGCTTCCGGCTCTGCCGCTTGAGGGCGTGAAGATAGGCATAGACCCCGGGCATCAGCAGTCGGGCAACAGCGAACGCGAGGCGATAGCGCCCGGCTCGAAGGAAATGAAGGCGAAGGTTTCGTCGGGCACTCGCGGCGCGAGCACGGGGGTTTATGAATATGTCGTGAATCTCGACGTATCCGTTCAGCTTAAAACCGTTCTGACGGAACTGGGCGCGCAAGTGCTTATGACGCGCGAAACGCATGACGTTGACATATCGAATCAGCAGCGCGCCATAATGATGAACGAATGGGGCGCGGATTTGGTGCTGCGCATACACTGCAACGGCTCGACTGACTCAAGCGACGAGGGCGCGGGCATGTATATACGAAACACGGGCGCGAAAGCCGAGGAAAGCGGCTTGCTCGCCCAATGCCTGCTCGAATCACTGTGCGCCGCGACGGGCGCTCACAGAAACGGCGTTTACAGGCGCGACACATACACGGGGCTTAACTGGTCGGAAGTGCCGAGCGTGCTTGTCGAAATGGGATATATGTCGAACCGCTCGGAGGACGAAAAACTGAACGACCCCGCGTATCAAAAGCTGCTCGTCGAGGGCTTGGCGCTCGGCATAATCGATTACGTAAACTCTGTCAATACCGCGCGTTGACGCCGGAGGGCACGACGGCTATATCCGCCGCGTCCATATTGAACAGTTCGCCGTCCATTTCAAACGTCATGCCCGGCGCTTTCACGCAAATCCGCTTTGCGGCGAGCACTGTCGTGATGCCTAACTTGATATGCTTTCCCTTTATGAAGAAAGGCAGAAGCAGCGGCACGTGTCTGCGCTTTATTGCCCTCACGAGCACAACGCTCAATAGCCCGTCGTTGGGCAGACCGCCGGGCACGGCCTTCATGCCGCCGCCTATAAACTGACCGTTGCCCACGGACAGTATCGCAAGCGACCTGTGCTCGAACGCCGAACCGTCGACGGATATGTCGCATTCGAACGGTTTATACTCGCGCAGAGCGTCTTTCAGCGCGAGCAAATACGCCTTCAGGCCCTGATATTTCTCTTTATAGCCCGTCAGTTTGCGCAAAACGTCCACGTCGAAGCCCGCTCCGCACACGTTCAGAAACGCCGAACCGTTGACCGTGCCGTAGTCGAGCTTTCGTACCGGCTTTTCAAGCTGCGCTCTGAGCGCCTTTTCGGCGTCTACCGGCAGACCTATGCACTTAACGAAATCGTTGCCCGTGCCGCACGGCGCGAACAGCAAAACCGTTTCCGCGCCCTTAACGCCGTCGAGCGCCTCGCGCACGGTGCCGTCGCCGCCTATAACGACGATGCCCTCGTCGCCTCTTTCAGTTGCCTCCCGCGCCAGCGCGGTCGCGTCCAGAGGCTTTTGCGTGCGCGAAACCCTGTATTCGAGCGCAAATTCGCGCATAACGCCCTCAATAGCGCTCAGCGCGCGCAAAGATTTTCCGTTCCCGGATATGGGATTCAATATCAGCGTGTACATGCCAATCCACCGCCGAATGCTTTTGTTGACCACCGAATAAACTACTCCGATATATGTTGAATGTCAAGCACAATAAGATAAAATCGCAGGGCAATCGCTTACGAAAAACCCCGGGGATGCTCGAAGGGGGCGCGCCTCATTCGACATCAATCGTACCGGCGGCATGTACGCCGGGGCGGGCGGTTTTCCGAAGTTTACGTAGGAAAACAACCCGTGTCCCGGCGCCGCCCGGAAATTTTCGCAAAAATTTCAGGCGCCGTCCCCGTTCCCCTCGCAATCGCTTACGGAAACTCCGCAGAGTTTCCGTAAGCGATTGCCCTAGATAAAATCGTCATTCGGCGGGTATCGCTTCAACCTTCAGGTTTATGTCGGCCTTCGAAAACTTTTCCGTCCATTCATATTTGCGCCATTCGTCTATGGTCGCGAACTTTTTTACGGCCTTGTCGGCAAAGCCGAAAGGCTCTACTTTCAGATTCTGACATTTCTTTATCAGAAGCATAAAGTCGCGTTCCAGCTCGTTTTCCAGCAGAGAAATGTCGGGCAGGTCGATAAGCGCCGTCACTGAAAGCCGAACCAGTATGTCGAGCGAAAGTCCGTCGTCAGATATGTCAACATTGACTCGCGGCTTGCGCTTTGTCGTGAGCTTGAGCGACGTAGCCCCCGTGAGCCACGCGGCTTCAATATCCTTGCCGCTTAAAAAATGCGCGAGCTGCGTTTCGCGCCCGTTCAGCATACCGACCATCTTTTCGCGGTCGAACAGCGCCGCGCCCATATATTCGTTTTTGTTTTCACCCTCGCGGTTCAGTTCGCCCGCTATGAAATTGTCGTCGCTTTGCGGACCTTCGCCGCTCTTGCCCGTGGATTCGTTGACATACGCCGTCATTTCGGTAGAGTACAGACTCTTCATGCCCGCGTAGGCGAGCGACATGTTCGTTTCGGGCACATACCCGTTTCTGGCGTAGTATTCAAGCATCGCGGGCACGCTCACCGAGAGCCGCGTGCCTATATACGGTTTTTGATTCTCGATTATCTTTTTCGCGTCCGTGCCCGACACAAGCAGCTCGGCGCTTCCCGAAAGCGCGTATATATGCATTATCTCGCGCATTATAATCAAAAAGTTATCGCTTTTCGCGAGCGATTCGGAAACGACTATGCTTTTGAGCTGCGTCAGATTGAGCTGTTGCGGAAGCGTCGCGCTCAGAAGATTATAAGCCGACGGGAAATCCGTTGCCGTCGCCGAATACGTCAGATATTCCGACGACTTACCGCTTTCCTTGCCGCCGCCCCCGCCTCCGCCCGACGAAGCCTCTCCGCCTATCGTCGGCACTTGCACTGTCATCGTGATTTGGTCGTCTTTGAAATCCAAGCCCATTGTGATGGCGTGCGCCTGATTTTCGAGCTTTCTTATATTCGCGCAGCCGCACAACAAAACCGACAACAAAACGAATGCCGCAAGCCTCACGCGCATCGCGAACGCCTCCTTCTTAAAAATGACGCGGCGCACGCAATAATCATGAATCCGCCCAAAACGTATAAAGACGCGGACGCGAACAGCACCGCGCCCCGCTGTTCGGCAAAACCGAATATGGCGACCAGAAGCGCCGCCGCGCCGCAAAGGTAAATCGCCGCCGCCGACTTTTTGTTGAAAGCCAGCGCCAGCATTCGTCCCGATACGTACAGCATGAACACGGTGCTCACGGCGAGCGTGCCGTACCATATGAGCAGCATCGGAAGCTGTATGGCGCGATTCGATTTGCCGTTCGATAAAAGCAGGTCAAGCTGCATCGCGCGGTGGTCGGTCATTTCGGGAATGGTAGGGTACATGCTTATGTGCACGGCGCTTAAAAGCATGACGGTGAGCGCGCACCCCGCCCAGAGCCATATGACCGACGAGGGCCTGCCCGCTCTCGACTTCTCGCTGCCCAGCGTAACTTCGCCCGTGCCCGTCAGAAACGCGACGGGTATCATGCAGAAATATGATGCTGCGGATATGCCCGCCTGACAAATGACCTTCACGCCCGGACCGAGTATGGGCGTCAGCCACGTAAGATTGGTCGATTTATACTGCCACAGCAGCACGAGCACATACAGAAACGGCGCAATTCGCAGCCACGCTCCCGCCGTGCCCGCCGCGCCGTTGCCGCCCGTCGCGGCGGCGAACGTGCACGCAAGCGCCGTGGGTATTATGAGCAGCGACGCGGGGGTGTTGTACAGCGTTGCGTAAGCCGCCGAGCCCGCGAGTATTTTGTATAACAGGCTGGCGTCGTATGCCAGCATGATCGCGGCGATAAAGTAAAACGCGCGGCTCCACCCGTTTCCGACGGCCTTTTCGACTCCGTCGGACAGTCTCGCGCCGTATTTGCGCATCAAAACATACGCTGCGAGTATAGCGGGCAGCGATATTATCGCGCCCGCCGCCGCCGCCAGCCACGCCGCGTTGTATATCTTGGGCGTGTCGATTATGATAAGATAAAATAGTCGGCTGCTGATTGCCAAATATGTGAGCTTACACAGCGGCTTATGCGATATTGACAGGTTTTTTCCGGCAAGCGCGTCCGCTTCGCGTTTTCTGAGCGACGGCCTGCTCGCTTTTTTGAACATGCGCGTCAACCGCCCTTTCCGTCGCGGCGGTTCGCGAAGAATAGCGGCAGTTTCTGAAACCATATAGGCATACGGATAAACAAGTCGGGGTTGTGCGGCCGCCACGGCGTGAGCGGCGCGCAGTACGGAGAGCCGAACGAGCGCATTGAACACACGCTCGCCAATATCAGTATGCAGCCGAGCACGATGCCGAACAAACCCAGAAACGCGCCCGCGAGCAGCACCAGCAGCCTGTATATCTCCATCGCGATCGAAAAATCATAACTGGGCACGGCGAAATTGCCCAAGCCCGTCAGCGCGACTATAATTATCAGTATAGGGCTTATTATCGACGCGGCGACCGCCGCCTGCCCCAATATGAGCGCGCCCACGATGCCCAGCGCCGAGCCTATCTGCGACGGTATGCGCGTGCCCGCTTCGTTTATGAGATAGAACGAAAATTCCATTATGAGTATTTCGCCAAGTATGGGGAAAGGCACGTTCGAACGCGCCTCGGCTATCGACGTAAGCAGGTTCATGGGCAGCAAATGCGAGTGAAACTGCGTGAGCGCGATATACGTTCCGGGCAATAGCAGCGAAAACATTATGCCTATCATGCGTATGAAGCGTATAAATGTGCCGTACTGCCAGCGCATGAACGTGTCGTCCGACGCGTGCAGAAAATGGAAAATCGTGGAAGGCGCCATGAGCGCGTAGGGCGAATTGTCGGCGAGTATAGCGAACTGCCCCTCAGTAAGCCCCGCGGCGGCGCGGTCGGGGCGCTCAGTCTGCAATATCTGCGGAAACAGCGACAGAGGGTGGTCTTCGATGAGCTGGCGTATCTGCCCCGTGCCGGTAACGCTCGCTCGCGTGATGGCCTTCAGGCGGCGCTTCGCCTCGCTCACGGCGTTTTCGGAAGCCACGCCGTCGACATACATTATGGCGGCGTTAAGCCTGTCAACCGAACCTATTGATATTATTTCTGTCACAAGCGCGGGGGAGTGCAGGTTCTTCCTTATGAGCGATATGTTTGTGCGCATATTCTCTATAAAGCCTTCCTGCGAGCCGAGCACGACGCTTTCGTTGTTCGTCCGCCCGACCGCCCTGTGCGGCATCTTGCGCAGGTCGATTATCAGTGTATCCGCGCAGCCGTCTATGAACATGGCGCACAGGCCGCTCAGCATTTCGCGCGTAATATCCGAAAACGTGTCGGCATCCTTTGTCTGCGTTGCGAACAGCACGCTATCGCGAATAAAAACAAGCGCGTCGTCTTCCAGCGGCACGCCGTTTGCGCATTCATGCAGTATGCAAGGCTTTATGACCAAATCGGAGACCCCGTCGGAATCGCATATGCCGTCGATGAACGCTATAAACGCGTTTTTACCCAGCGTCTGAAATTCGCGAATTATAAGGTCTTTATTTCTGGGAGCGCGCATAAGGCGCTTTATGCAGTCTTCGTTCACGCTCAGGCTTTTATGAGGCTTTTCCCGCATCACCTGTTCCAGCGGCGGCGTGTCGTTTCGCATAGAGACCACCTCCTTGCGGAAGTATGCCCCGTATGCGTATTCGCGAAAGCTGGAAAATGCAGGTTATTCCATAGCGATCAGTTTTGCGTGCTCCACACCCGATAGCCTGTTAAGGCCTTCCGCGACCTGCGATACGTCGCACTCCAGCGCGCGCATATCGGCCGAAAGCGTGACCGACGCTCTTTCGTTTATGGGCGGGCTTTGAGTTATCGTCAAAATGTTAAGCCCCATCGACGAAAAATACGTGAGCACGCCCGACAGCACGCCTGTTTCGTGGTTCAGCAGCATCGTGAAAACGGCCTTCCGACCCGAAGCGGTCTCGTCCGGCTCGAAAATATAGTCCTTGTATTTATAGTATGTGCTGCGCGATATGCCCGTCTCCCTCGCGGCGGCGGACACCTCTTTCACAGCGCCCGAAGCGAGCAGCTTGCGCGTTTTGACGACTTTTTCGAAGTAATCGGGCAGTATGCGCTTGTCGACAATGAAATACGTGTTTCCGCCCATCACAAAACCTCCGCTCTCGCGCCTGCCTTGTCTATCTCGAGCGGCGCTACGCGCCAGCCGTTTCTGAGCACGCTTATCAGCTTTTCGACGCGCGCCGGGAAGCCTTCGTCGAAATACACGCACATCATTGTCGGCCCTGCGCCCGAGAGGTATATTCCCGCCGCGCCCGCCGCGAGCGCGTGCAGGCGCACCGTTTTATAGTCGTCTATCATGTGCTCGCGGTACGGCTGATGAAGCCTGTCGTTCAGCGCGACAGCGAACAGATCCGCGTCGCCCGTTTCGAATGCCTTTATGAGCAGCGCCACGCGCGACAGATTATACACCGCGTCCGCGTGCCATACCGACGCGGGCAGAGCCATTCGCGCCGACGACGTCGCTAGCTCGAACGACGGTATCAGCGCGCACAGCTTCACGCTTTCGCTCACGTCGAACCGCGCCACGCACGGCGCGTTGTTGTTTATCGCGGCGGCGGTGAAACCTCCGAATATCGCGGGCGCGATATTGTCGGGGTGTCCCTCGAACGCCGTCAGTATGCCCAATAATTCGTATTTTGTGAACGGTTCGCCCAGCAAAGCGTTCGCGGCGAGCGCGCCGCCGGTCAAACACGCGGAGCTTGAGCCAAGCCCGCGAGTCACGGGTATCTGCGAGTCGATTATGAGCTTCAAGCCCGGCACGCGCTTGCCGAGCTTCCAGTAAATGCCGTTGAACGCCGTAACGACCATGTTGTTCTCGTTCTTAAATTCATCGGGGCAGCCCTCGATTGACAGCCCTTCGTCGGTAAGCTCGAATGTGAAGTTGGCGTACATGTTCAGCGCGATTCCCAGACAGTCGAAGCCGGGTCCCAAGTTGGCGCTCGTCGCGGGCACGGTCACTTTTACCGCCGACACAATATCGCAACCTTTCCCAATATATATTCGTTTATACGGTCTATATCGCAATCGTCCCTGCGGACGATCTCAGCGTCTCTGAGTCTGTTTATGGCTTCGGGCGGCGCTGTGTTCGCGGCTTCGGAAAGCGCGTCAATCATGTTAAACACGCTCCCCGTTGGCGCTATGCCGAGCGCCTTCAGCGCGCTTTCTGCGAACTTGAAAGGCGACGCCGTCGCGAGCACTACGCGCGCTTTCGCGTCGCTTTCGTACTCCGCGTTTGCGAGAGCCGCGAAGCCGACCGCCGTGTGCGGGTCGGGCAGGTAGCCGCGGGACGCGAAAACGTCCTTCATAACGCCGAGCGTGAGCGAATCGTCGCAGCAGTACCCCGCGAAATCGCGCCTTACCGCTTCGGCGGCGGAATCCGACACTTTATAGAAACCGTCGCGCGACAGTCTGCGCATGTATTCGGACACCAATTCGCCGTCGCCGCCCTCGGCGTGATATATGAGGCGTTCCAGATTGCTCGATACCAGTATATCCATCGACGGCGATATAGTTTTGTGAAATTCGCGCCGCCTGTCGTATACGCCCGTCTTTATGAAATCCGTGAGCACGTTGTTTGAATTCGACGCGCACACGAGTTTTCCTATCGGAAGCCCCATTTTTTTGGCGTAAAAACCCGCGAGTATATCCCCGAAATTCCCTGTGGGCACTATGAAATCGACCTTGCTCCCGTTTATAAGCCCGTGCTCGCGCCTGAGCTTGTCATACGCCGAGTAATAGTAAACGATCTGCGGCGCGAGCCGCGCTATGTTGATAGAGTTCGCGCTCGAAAACCGAAAGCCCGACGGCGGCTCAAGCTCTGAAAACGTGCGCTTGACCGCCGTCTGACACGCGTCGAAATTGCCGTTCAGGGCGCACGATGTAATGTTCCCGCCCGCCATGCACGCCATCTGCCTGTATTGTATTTCGCTTACGCCGCCTTTGGGGTAGAACGTTATAACGCCCGTGCCCGGCACGTCGCGGAATCCGTTCATCGCGGCGGAGCCTGTGTCGCCGGAAGTGGCGGCGAGTATGACTATGTTATCGCCATTGTTTTCGTTTTCGCGGGCTTTCACCATCAAAAGCGGCAGCATTGACAGCGCGATGTCCTTAAACGCCGCCGTTTCGCCGTGAAACAGCTCCAGCACGTAATCGTCGCCTACGCGCCTGAGGGAGCATACGTCGGGGCTTGAAAACCTTTTCGTATACGCCTCAGAGCAGCATTGCGCGATTTCCGCGTCCGAGTAGCCGCCGAGCAGCCGACCGATAACCGTTTTCGCCATATCCGCGTATGAAAGCCCGCTTATGTCGTCCGCCGAAACGCGCGGCAGCGTTTCGGGCGCGTACAGCCCGCCGTCGGGCGCTATGCCCTTTAACACGGCTTCCTGCGCGCCTGCCGCTAGCGACGAACCGCGCGTGGACACAAAAACAAAATTCCTGTCGTCAGACATAAAATTCTCCTTGCAATTCTTCAAGGCATATGATACAATGTGCTCTATTCAAATACAAGTGTATTCAAATCACGGACATGTTAAATTTGCGGCGCGGAGGGATTCGAATGAACATCGCTATACTCGGCATGGGAAAAATCGGCGGCGGCGTTTATGAGCTCATACAAAAACGGGCGGACATGCGCGTAAAGCGCGCGCTCGACGTGCGAACGTGGGCCGATTTCATGACGACCGACATAAACGACATACTCAATGACAAGTCGATTGACGCGGTCGTCGAAACCATGGGCGGGCTGCACCCTGCATACGAGTACGCGGTCAAATGCATAAACTCCGGAAAGCATTTCGTGTCCGCCAACAAGCATATGCTGAGCGTTTACGGCTTGGAGCTTTCGAATCTCGCGAAGGCGGCGAACAGGAGCCTGATGTTCTCGGCGGCGTGCGGCGGCGGCATTCCGTATCTTGCGAACATCGTGAATTTCAGAAAGACCGACAGCGTAACGTCCTTGGGCGGCATATTGAACGGCACCACAAACTATATGCTCGATTTGATGCAGCGCTCCGACTTCGACTACGATTCGGCGCTTTCTGAGGCGCAGGCGCTCGGATATGCCGAAAACGACCCGTCGGGCGACGTGGACGGCTTCGATGCCCAACGTAAACTGACGCTTGCGTGCCTTACGGCGTTCGGAAAGTCTCCACGCGCTTCCGATATACCCACGCGCGGCATACGCGGAATATCCAAGGCCGATATCGAATACTTCAAAAAGAAAGGCGTGACCGCGCGGCTTATTGCCGAGGCCGAGCTGAGCGACGCGGGCGTTTCGGCGGTCGTTGAAACGCGCCTTTTCGGAAACGACAGCGCGGAGAGCCATATACGCGAAAACTTAAACTACGCGTGGTATTGTGGCGCTATGTCGGGCATGTTCGCGTTCACGGGACAGGGCGCGGGCAGGTATCCCACCGCGTGCAACGTCATAGCCGACATACTTGGCATACAGAACGGGGAGCGCGGTATGCTGCCTGACGGCGCTGAGTTTTCGGAACGCGCGCGCGGCGGAGCGAGAGCGTACTATGTAAGGGTGCGAGGGAGCGCCTGCGCGGCTCTTGAAAAACTGCTCGTAAAGCAAATCGAGTCGGGCGATTGCATAGCGGGCGAAACTATGCCCGTGACCGCCGACGAGATGAACGCCATAATGAAAGACGCGGACGGTTTTTGCGCCGCGTATGAATAAAGGGGGCTATATATATGAAGAAATTCAATGTCGCCGTGCTCGGAGCGACGGGCGCGGTGGGGCAGGAGATGCTCAAACTGCTCGCGGAGCGGAATTTTCCGTATAACGAAGTAAAGGCGCTTGCGAGCGCCAAGAGCGCGGGCGCTAAAACGCGTTTCGCAGACGGCGAGATTACAATAGAAGAAGCGACCGAAAACAGCTTCGCGGGCATGGATTTCGTGCTCGGCGCGGTCTCTAACCCCATGGCCGAGAAATTTGCCCCCGCCATCGTGCGCGCGGGCGCGGTGTTCGTAGACAACTCCTCCGCGTTTCGCCTAAAGCCCGATGTGCCTCTGGTGATACCCGAAATAAACCCGGCGGACGCGTTTACGCATTCGGGCATAGTCGCGAATCCGAACTGTTCGACGATCGTCGCCCTCATGGCTATAAGCGGCATATGCCGGCTTACGAAAATCGTGTCGATGGTCGCGAGCACTTATCAGGCGGTGTCGGGCGCGGGGCGCGAGGGCATAGTCGAGCTCGAATCCCAAATCCGCGCGTACAGCGACGGAAGCGAGATGGAATGCAGGCTGTTCCCGTGTCAGATAATGTCTAACTGCATACCCATGATTGGCTCGCCGCTTGATAATCTTTACACGACCGAAGAAATGAAAATGCAGAACGAAGGGCGAAAAATACTGCATATGCCCGATATGAACGTGTGCTGCACATGCGTGCGCGTGCCTGTCATGCGTTCGCACTCCGTGAGCGTGCAAATCCGCACGAGCGAGCCAATAACCGTCAGGCAGGCGTGCGAGGCTATCGCCAACGCGCCCGGCTGCGCGCTGGCGCGCGACATAAACGGGCGCGACTACCCGACCCCGCTCGACACGAGCGATCAGGACTTGGTGTATGTGGGCAGGGTCAGGCGCGATTGCATATACGGCGAAAACGGTCTGGCGCTCTGGTGCTGCGGCGACCAGATACGCAAGGGCGCGGCTCTGAACGCCGTTCAAATCGTCGAGCTGTTGTCGGGCGCGTCAGTTTGATTCCAAGTCTATAAGCGCCCGCTTGACGCTCAGACCGCCCGCGTAGCCTGTGAGCGCCTTGTTCGCGCCCAGGCAGCGGTGGCACGGTATGAATATCCAGATGGGGTTCGATGCGCACGCCCGCCCGACGGCGCGGCACGCGTTTTCGCGCCCTATCTTTTTTGCTATCTCGCCGTATGTGCGCGTGTCTCCGTATTCGATTTCCGTAAGCGCGTTCCACACCGACATTTGAAATTGCGTGCCCGACGGTGACAGGGGCACAGTAAACCGCTTCCTCGCGCCGGCGAGGTATTCGGTAAGCTCGCGCGCCGCGCTTTCCAGCACGCCGCAGCTTTCGCCGCCCTCGCATTCGCCCGAGAGCCTGCACTCCGTAAGCGAGCGCCCGTCCGACAGCAAAGTCGCTTTTCCGAGACACGTGTCTATCGTTAACCGATACATAGCCTCTCGCCTCATTGACATTATTCGCCTTCGGTGTTTATAATAGCGCATGAACGCGGCTTTGTGAAGCCGTATAATTCGGATTTTTCGGAGGTTTGGGCATATGGGCAGGAACGTGGTCATAATCGGCGCGGGCATGATGGGCACGGCGCTTTCAGTGCCGCTGAGCGACAACGGGCATAACGTTAGGGTCATCGGCACGCATCTCGACGACGACATAATAGCGTTCGCGCGCGAAAACCATTACCATAAAAATATGAAGCGGAAGCTGCCCGACAATAACGTATATTACGAATACGGGCAGCTCGATTCGGCGCTCGAGGGCGCGGACATCGCCGTATGCGGAGTTTCGTCCTTCGGCGTCGACTGGTTCATTGAAAACGCGCTTCCGCGCATACCCGAAAACGTGCCCGTCATAAGCGTTACGAAGGGTCTTGTGTGCGAGCCCGACGGCGCGCTCACCGCTTTCCCGGACTATATTTTAAGGAGCGGGCGCGCCAAATCGCCCGTCTGCGCGATAGGCGGTCCGTGCACGAGCTACGAGCTGGCGGATCGCAGGCATTCGTCCGTCGCGTTTTGCGGATACGACACAGGCGCCCTGCGAATGCTCAAAGAAGCGTTCGAAACGCCGTATTACCATGTCACGCTGTCGACTGACGTTGTGGGCGTGGAATGCGCGGTCGCCATGAAGAACGCGTATGCGCTGGCGGTCTCTATGGCGGTGGGAATGACCGAAAAACTCGAGGGCATAGGCTGCAAACAGGCGTATAACCCGCAGGCCGCAATATTCGGGCAGGCCGTGAAAGAGATGAGCCGTATGCTCGCGCTCGTGGGCGGCGGCGCCGAAAACATCGTGTACGCGGCGGGCGATTTGTACGTTACCGTATACGGCGGACGTACCCGCATGTTGGGCACGCTGCTCGGTCGGGGCATGAGCTTTTCGGAAGCCATGAACGAGCTTGCGGGCGTTACGCTTGAAAGCGTCGCCATAACGTCGCGCACGGTCGAGGCGATTCGCAAACTCAGCGCGCGCGGGCTTGCCGACGAACGCGATTATCCGATATTGATGTATATAGGCTCTCTGATAGAGGGCAAGGCCGACGCGGGTATGCCGTGGAGCGAGTTTACGCGCGAAAGCCTGTAAGGGCGAAGGAGACGCTTGTATGCCGCCAGACCGCGAAGAACTGTTTTCGGCGATATTGGACATAGGGGAGAGTATGCTGGTTTCGGGCGGCGAAGTCTGCCGCGTCGAGGACAGCATTATAAGGCTTGTGCGCGCTTACGGCGGCGAGTATGCTCACGTGTATTGCATACCGTCGCACATCGTCGTGACCGCCGCGTTCGACGGGCGCGAGATAACGCACACACGCCGCGTGATGGCGACATACACGAATCTCGAATCGCTGAGCCGCATAAACGACTTGGCGAGGCGGCTGTGCCGCGAAAAACCGCCCGCCGGCGATATAAGGGAACTGCTGGTCTCCGCGACAAACCCGCCGACATACGGTTTTGTCGCCAGAATACTCATATACGCCCTGATCAGTTTCTGCTTCGCCGTGTTCTTCGGCGGTAGTCTCACTGACGCGGCCGTCAGCGCCTTTATAGGCGTCGTGCTGTTCTTCGCGACGCTTCTTTCAAAGCGCGTCGGCGGGAACGCGCTGTTCACCGACATATTATGCGCGGGCGTGTCCGCGTTTTTGGCCGTTATGGCGCAGAAAACGGGCATCGCGGGGGACGCCGACAAAGTCATAATCGGAAATATCATGCTGCTCATTCCCGGCGTGGAGCTTGTAAACGGTATGCGCGATTTCATCGCCGGAGACATACAGACGGGCATCATACACGTAACGGAAGCCGTTATACTCGCGGTCGGCATAGCCGTGGGCGCGGCGGGCGTTTTGACGCTGATGGGAGGCTGAAGCTCGTGAGCGAATGGATAAAGCCTATACTGACCGCCGCGCTCGGCAGCGTCGCGTTCGCGATGTTCTTCGGCATACGCTCGCCCAAGCTGCTCTTGTCGGCGCTGGGCGGCGCGCTGACGTGGGGCATGTATCTGCTGGCGATGCATTTTTCAATAAACGAACCGCTGTGCTATATGCTCGGCGCGATGATCGGCACTCTGTATGCCGAAATCCTCGCGCGCGCGGTAAAAACTCCCGTCACCGTGTTCATAATAACTTCCGTCATTCCGCTCGTGCCGGGAGGGGCGCTTTACTATGCCATGCTGGGTCTTATGCGAAGCGACACCCCCGTCTTTATAGACAGGGGCGTGTACGCGCTCGCGGCGGCGGGGGCTATGGCGCTCGGCATGTTCGCCGCGACTATGCTGTTCAGGATCATCATCGAGGCTCTGCGCTCTGTGTTTCTGCATCACTGAACTATCGGCATTTCGACGGAGCGCGCCATTTCCATTATCTGCGCTTCCATAGCGCCGCGAACGTCCTCTTCCAGCTTCTTCAGAAACTCGGGTTTGGACATGGTTTCGGTTAGCGCTTTTTCGACCATTTTGCGCTGTCTGGGCGACGACAGACTGCGCTTGTACGCTATGCACAACAGCTTGCGCGTGAGTATGGGCAGGTTCGCGCGGCTTATCGCCGCCACCGCCGCCTTTTTGCCCACGAAGGCTATCGCCAGCCCGATGACCGCGCCCACTATAACGCTGCCCACGCCGCCGAGCGCGCTCAACAGCGCCACGCCGCCGCCGCCGCACAACGCCGCCGACAGCGCGCCCGTCACGACATACGCTATGCCGCTCAGCATCGGGCTTTCGAGCAATATGTTTACTTTTTTGGGGCCGCTTGTGAACGACAGTTTCGCAAGCGACATGCTCGCCCTGTCAATATCGTGCGTTCGGCAGATGTCGTCTATTCGCGGCTGCATTCTGTGATATATGCGCTTGCACCACTCGGCGACGGCGGGGCGCACCTCGGGAATCGAGTTCATGTTTTTCAGCAATTCGGCCGTGCGCTCGACTATTGGCTTTTCGATGTGCTCTATAGTGTCTATCTCGCCCGAACGCCAGTCCTCGAGCACGCCCAGCACCACGTCGTGCACAATGCGCCCCGAAAGTATCGTCGAAAGCGGCATGGTGAGCCAGTCGAGCGATTCGGTTATTATTCTCGCGATTTCCCCCGAATTTAAGTACGCCTGAACGTCGCTCGCGAACGCTTCGAGCCTGTCGTCTATTCGCGCGGCGTAGGCGAGCCCCTTCGCTATCGAGTATTCGGGGTTCGGGCATGTCACCGTCTGCGCGCCCGGAAACGCCGATATGCACGCCTCGCGGAAGAAGCGCATACGCGAAGCGCCGCCCGTGAGTATTATGAGCTTGGGCGGGTTATCTTTAGTCGCGTTCGCCGCGTGGCGCAATAAATCGCTCAGGCACTCTGTGAACGTCGCGCCCGCCAACTCCGACATGGGCGTTGAGAGTATATCGCGCATAGCGCGCTCGTTCAACTCGAATCTGACCTTCACGGGCACGTCGTAATATACGGTCTCGGTCGCCACGCACGGCGTTTTCGCCCATTCTTCCTCGCTCAGAAAGTATTGCTCTTTCAGGCGCCTTGCCGCGATCTCGCAGCGGTTCTTCCACGACGACGACTGCGCGAACACGCTTTCAAGCTCGTCTCTGCGCGCGGATTCGCCGACCGCCTTCTTGAGCATATACGCTTCAATCAGCCCGCCGCCCAGCGACACGTCGCCGAACGTGCCTATCGACGACTCTTTGCCATTTATGATGTACGCGAAGTCGGTCGTGGACGAGCCTATGTCTATAACGAGCGTCGTTTTGTTGAGCATTTCGGGCGCGACCTTCAGCTCGTGAGCGTAGCGGGCATAGAAAAACGCCGCGCGCGATTCCGAAACTATATGCGCGTTTTCAAGCCCCGCTTTATTCATGATTTCGAGATACCTGCGCCTGTCCGCGTCCTTCCAGCCCGCGGGGCAGCCGACGGCGATATAGAAGTCACCATCAAAAAAATCCTCCGCGTCGCGCGTGATGGCGAGCTTTATGCCGTGCACGAAGCGCTCTATGTCGCGCTCGGACTCGAGCGCGCTTAAATATCTGCTTTTGAAGCGCGAGCGCAGGTGCACGACTTTGCGGTCGAGCAGCGCTTTTTCGCCTATCAATATGTCCGTGCCCGACATGCCCACGACAGAGAGTATGCTGCCGCGCCCGTCGATAGTCTGTATAACAGGCTCGATAACGCTTAAATCTTCGAGCACGGATACGGCGCTTTCGCCGTCGCCTATGTCTATGCCTATATATCTCATACGCGTTCGGTTTCCTTTTCGTCTTCAATGTGCGCGATAGCCATGCCGCGCGATATTAGCCTGTCGCCCTTCAGCACGGCTGGCACGATCGTGCGCGTGTCGCGGACGGTTGGCATTATGTCGAAAAACGGCTCGGCGTCGTCTGTGTATTCAAGCAGGGTGTAGCCGCGCGATATTGTGAGCGCCGTTATGGCTGTCATGAGCTCGTCGGGCACGCTGTCGGGGTCTTCGCGCTTCAGAGCGACGGTTTTCGTAATCAGGTGCAGAACGCCGTCGTCCGAATCGGCGTCGCCCGCAGGCAGATTCAGGAACGCTTCGAGATCGCGGTCGATCGCCTCCATGCGGCGCTCCGCCAAATACACCAGCGCTTCCGTGTTGAGCGTTTGCTTAACCTCGACCGTCGGCGCTTTCTTGGGCCAGAAAACGCCGAAGCCCGCGATTATCTCAGCCGCGCCGAGCAGCACCGCCAGTATATAGTCGCCGCCCTTCCAAGAGACCGCGCACGCCGCAAGCGCTATCAGCAGGCTCGCCGCGAACATGAACGCGTTTTTTGACGCGGCGTTGTTCGCTCTAATTTTGACTTCCGGCGGATTTACCGTGCCGAGCGCGGCTATAAGCCCCGCTTCGTGAGAGAACAGTATGCTGCCCAGTTGGCGGGCTGTCGAATCGTTTATCTGCGAAAGCGTAAGCGCCTGCGTGTCGCCGAACAGCTTGCGCATTGCGGCCGCCGCCTCGTCCGCGTCCTTTATGTTTTTTATGTCCGTTTCTTCCGTGAGCGCCTTAAAATGTTCGGCCGCGAGAGACATATTCCTCGCTCCCTTCGTATGTCGTTAGTGCTTGATGATTTTCTTGAGCGCCGCTTCCGTCTCGCCGTCGCGTATGCGGCGGGTTATCAGTATGAAGCGCTCGTCGTCGTCCGAATACGAGCACGTCACGAGCGATAAAAGCTGGTCGCCGCTCTCGACGCCCACGCCCGTGTAGTACAGCGCGCGTTTGCCTATTTCGTATATGAACGAATTGAAGCTCGTGTCGCCGAAAATGAAAGTGCGTATATTGAACTGCTCCGTGAGCGTCTCGCGCGCGGGAAGCTGTATTGCCGCCAAGACGACATACGCGCCTTTTTCGTATATTGTGTTGAAATAAACAAACGGGTTCACGGACGCGTATTCGATGCTGTCATATTTCGTGAGACGCGCGAACATCGTGCCGTTTTTCATGTTGTGGCCGTATATTATCATGTGCTGATCCTGCGGCCATATCTCGTTTGCCCTGTCTATGAACAGCGTGCCCGCCTTGTCCTTTTCGCCGAAGAAATCGTGGTCGAGGTAGTATTCGTTGTCCCTCTGAACGACGACTAAGTCTATAGGAGTGGTGTGCGACGGTATGCTTATGAAGCCGACCGTATCGGGGTTTATTTTACACAGCTCCGTAAACGCCTCATCCACTTCGGAAGGTCTTTCCGGGTAGTGCATAACGAGCGTGTTCTCGTCCGGCTCTATTTCGGATATGTCCTGCGCTTCGGAAGCCGTCGCCTCCGCCTGCGTCGCTTCCGCCCGCGTCGCCTCCGCCTGCGTCGCCTCCCCGGCTGTCGCCGCGTCGGCGGGCGTATACAGACTCAAAACGCGCTCGGCCGCGTCGAGCGTGCGCGCGCGTTCCGCGTAATACTTATATATGAATATGCCGCATACCAAAGCCAGCAATGCGCACAGCGCTGTCAGCGCGACCGTCGCCGGGCGCCGCTCCGCGCGTTTTGTTCTGCGGCGTTTTCTGTCAGCCATATCGCAGCCTCCGCCATAATGTTATTTCATATTATACATCAACGCCCCGCTTTTCGCAATACGCGCATACGCGGGCGGCGGGCGACATAGGCTTAGGCAGAAATATTCATACGGGAGGCGTTCCATGGATCAGAAAAATCTGTACCGCGATATTGCGGGGCGCTGCGAGGGCGATATATATGTCGGCGTCGTCGGGCCCGTGCGAACCGGGAAATCGACGTTCATAAAGCGGTTCATGGAGCTGCTGGTTTTGCCGAACATCGAGAACGTCCACAAGCGCGAGCGCGCTCTTGACGAACTGCCCGTGAGCGGCGCGGGGCGAACCATAACGACTACAGAGCCGAAATTCGTGCCGAACGAGGCGGTCGAGGTTCGCCTGCGCGATCAGGCTTCGTTCAAGGTGCGTTTGGTTGACTGCGTAGGATATTTGATAGACGGCGCGCTCGGGCTTAGCGAGGGCGACGAAAAGCGCATGGTGCGCACGCCGTGGTTCGAGCACGACATACCGTTTGAGGACGCGGCGGAATTGGGCACGCGCAAGGTCATACAGGAGCACGCCGCCGTAGGCGTCGTGGTGACGACCGACGGAACGGTCACAGAGCTTCCGCGGGCGGCATATCAGGACGCCGAAGAGCGCGTCGTAATGGAACTTAAAGCGCTCGGAAAGCCTTTCGTCGTGCTGCTCAACACACTGAACCCCGAGGGCGCGCAAGCTTTGGCGGTCAAGAAGGCGCTCGAGGACAGGTACGACGTATCCGTGAACGCCATAAACGTCGAGCAAATGCGCTTGAGCGATCTGAACACGCTTATGGAGAACCTGCTGTTCGAGTTTCCGCTCACGGAAGTGCGCATAGACGTGCCCGCGTGGATGTGCGCGCTCGACCCCGACCATTATCTGGTCAAGAGCGTCATGGAAATGGCGCGAAGCGCGGCCGCCGACATGGAGCGCGTGCGCGACTATAAAAAGCTCGCCGCGATGGCGACGGCGGGCGAGTATATAAAGGAAGCCCGCGCGACCGGCATAAGGCTCAACGAGGGCGGCGTAAGCATAAAGGCCGAGCTTGACGACGGGCTGTTCTTCAGAGTGCTCGGCGAGGCGAGCGGGCAGGAGGTCGACGGCGAGGAGCATCTTCTGAAACTCATGAAAGAGTTGGTTGACGCAAAACGCGAATACGACCGAGTTAAAGACGCTCTCGAAAGCGTTCGCGCGACGGGCTACGGTTTGGTCGCGCCCGAAATGAGCGAGCTTACGCTGGAAGAACCGCAGATCGTCAGGCAGGGCTCGCGCTTCGGCGTGCGGCTCAAGGCGGGAGCGCCGAGCCTGCACATGATACGCGTAGACATTCAGACCGAGGTAAGCCCGATTGTCGGCACTGAAAAACAGAGCGAGGAACTGGTGAAGTATCTGCTCAGCGGCTTTGAGAGCGACCCCAAGAGCCTGTGGACGACCGAAATTTTCGGAAGATCGCTGAACGAGCTGGTGAGGGAGGGGCTTTCAAACAAACTGATGCGAATGCCCGACGACGTGCGCGTGAAGGTGCAGCAGTCGCTTTCGAAGATAATCAACGAGGGCAACGGCGGCATGATATGCATTCTGCTATAACGCCCGCCTGACCCGCGCGCGGAGGCTTTTTTCGCCGCCGCGCGCGATTATATTACGACGAAATTCTATTATATATACAAATTATGAAACGCTATGTTAATGTTTTAGTACACAATTCGGACAAACAATTAGTAATTGCAGATTGACAGACTTATATTCCATACTGTATAATAAAAGCAATAGCAAACGATAACATAACATGAAATAAGGCTGTTGTATGAGAGAGTTAAAAATTCAGGATATTTTTGGCATATTACTAAAATGGTTGGCGGTCATAATAATCGTTCCGATAATTATCGCGTCGGTTACGGCCGTCATATACTATACCAGCGTATCCGATACATATCAGGCTACGGCCGTCATGTACGTGCTCGCCACGCGGGGCGAAGGCACGAATCAAACGTGGGATTCTTCAACCAGCACGCAACTTGCCTCCGACTATCAATCTCTCATAAAAGCCCATGAAATAACGACTGAAACCGCCGAAAGACTTGGTATGCCGAACCTCGGCGTTTCCGTATCAGTAAACGCTGTGGGCAACAGCACCCGCGTTTTGAACCTCACCTGTTCGGGAACAGACCCCGACCGCTGCGCGCTCGTCGCGAACACAATAGGCGACGTTTTCGCCGCGTATCTGCAAAGAAACGACGTTTCGAACGCCGTGAAAATCTGGTCTTACGCGACAGTGCCGAAAGCGCCTTACGGGCCTAACCGCGTCCGCGCCGTGATGACCGCGTTTTTGACAGCGTTAGTCGTGTGCATTGGCGGCGCGTTCGCCATAGAGTTGCTGAATACGACGTTCAAAAGCGAAGCGGAAGTCGAGGAAGCGCTCGACTCGCCCGTGCTCGCGTCGATTGAAGGCTACAGAGTGGAGCTTGAAAAATACAGAGCCGCCACCAAGGAAGACAAGCGAAGTCTGCTGCGCACAGTAAACGAGGTCACGCGCGAAAGCATCAAAACGCTCGCGACAAACATTCAGTTTTGCGAGAAATCCCAGGAAATACGCTCGCTCACGATAACGTCGACGCAGCCCAGCGAGGGCAAAACCTCTATAGGCGTTATGCTGGGCACGGTGTTCGCCGAAGAAGGCAAGAACGTGCTTATTGTCGATATGGACTTCCGCAATCCCGATGTCGGCAGACTGCTCAAACACCGCAGCACGAGCGATCTGGTCAACTATTTCAACGGCGAGTGTTCGCTGGACGAAATAATAACGCCGTGCGATATTGACGGGTTGTTCTTCATCGACAGCTTCCACAGAAACACCGTTTCCGCGAACATAATCCGCATAGACGCTTTCCAGCAGTTCCTGAAGGACGTATCCGCCGTGTTCGATATGGTCATATTCGACACGCCGCCTATAGGCCTTTACATAGACGCGGCTGTCCTTTCAAGCAAGACCGACGCGACCATAATGGTCGTCGGCTGCGGCGAGACCGGGCGCGAACCCGCGCAGGAAGCCGTTACGCAGCTGAGAAAGGCCAACGGAAACCTAATCGGCGTCGCGTTCAACTTCATACAGCGCAAGCCAGGGCGCGGGTATTACTACTACCGCTACTACAAGCACTATCAATACAAGAACTATCACAACTATTCCAACCCGAACCGCAGAGAAAAGTCGCGCCATTCCAGCGAACGCTGGGACACGCATTCGGACGAGCATAAATAACCCAAAATATCCTTCGGAGGCTTAGCGATATGCCGCCACTTTCGTTGCTCATAAAACCGGCGTCGGGTATGTGCGATTTCCGATGCCGGTATTGCTTTTACTCGGACATCGTCGCCCGCCGCGAACGCTCGGGCTTTGGCATGATGTCGGAAGACACTCTCGAAACGATTGTCAGGCGCGCCGCAGCTTACTCAGACGGCAGCGCGTCGTTCGCGTTTCAGGGCGGCGAACCGACGCTGGCGGGCTTGGGCTTTTACCAAAAGCTCGTCGCGCTTCAGCGCAAATACGCGTTCCGCTGCGGCGTGTCGAATTGCATACAGACAAACGGCGGCTCGATAGACGACGGGTGGGCGCGCTTTTTGAGCGAGAATAATTTTCTGGTCGGGCTTTCGATTGACGGAACAAAGCAATCGCACGATTTGAACAGAACGGACGCACACGGCC
Organism: uncultured Oscillospiraceae bacterium; assembly: GCA_964453505.1. Classification (GTDB taxonomy): domain Bacteria; phylum Bacillota; class Clostridia; order Christensenellales; family Aristaeellaceae; genus CAYVPJ01. The sequence continues at coordinate 26,819 of CAYVPJ010000021.1, forward strand.
TCAGCACATACGACCGCGCGATCAACGCCGCCGAAACGCTCAAAAAACACGGCGCGCAATTCAATATACTCTGCGTTGTCAATTCAGAGAACGTCAAGCGCCCTGAGGAGACATACGAAGCGCTTAGACAGTACGGATATCTTCAATTCATACCCTGCATAGACGATACGGGAGCGCACAGTCCGGCGGCTTCGGAATACGGCGAATTTCTGATACGCGTGTTCAGGCTGTATTTGCGGGATATTCGCGATTCCGATTACGTATCCGTGCGCACGTTCGACAACTATATACACATGCTGAAGGGGCGCAGACCCGAAAGCTGCGCCATGAACGGGCGCTGCACATGCTATTTCCTGATCGAGTCAAACGGCGACACATATCCGTGCGACTTTTACGCGCTCGACGATTGGCGTTTGGGAAACATAAGCGATAAGACGTTCTTCGAAATGCTGAACTGCGATAAGGCGAAAGAGTTCGTTTCTTCGAGCGTGTATGTCCGACCCGAATGCCGGGCGTGCAAGCATTACGCGCTGTGCAGGGGCGGCTGCCGCCGCGACCGCGAGCCGTTCGATTCGATGGGCAGGCCGACGCTCAACAGGTTCTGCGAAAGCTATAAAATGTTTTTCGACTCGGAGATCGGGAACATGCGGTCTCTTGCCGACTCCGTCAGATGACGGATTTGTACAAATCGGGGACGGATTTGATGAAATCCGTCCTCATATTTATGCCGCGCGGTTGAAAGCGTCCGCGCGCGCGTGTATAATCATTACAAACGAATAATCCGACAATGATAATATACGGAGGTGCGTTAAATGATCTCGTTGGGTGTCAACACGGTGCTGTTCAAGGGCTGCGACGTCAGGACGGCCCTGAAAGCCGTCAGACTCGCGGGCTACGACGGCGCGGAGCTTTCCGCGATACAGGGAATGTGCGAGCATATTGTGCTCGACGCGTGGGAGACGCAAGCGCCGCTCATAAAGGCGGCGGCTTTGGAAGCCAACGTCAGGCTGCTCAGCATGGAAGTTGCGTCGCTGGACGAAGAAAGGCTCAAAAAGGCGTTCGCCGCCGCGCGATTCCTCGGAATACCCGTGGTGAACGTAGGGCCCGGCGGCAAGAGCGACGTGCCCGCCGACTTTGATACGTGCATAGAAACCCTGAAAGCCCGCGCCGCCTTGGCTTCCGAGTACGGCGTTTCGCTGTGCTGCAAGGCGCACGTGGGGGCGGCGGTATATTCGACGCCCACGACGCTTAAAGCTATGGAACTGATTGATTCCGATTCGTTCGGAATCGACATGGACCCCAGCCACATACACAGAGCCGGAGAAAAGCCCGAAGACGCGCTCGCGTCGGTGGTTTCGCGCATGAAGCACGTGCACATACGCGACTGCGCGGGCAACGGCCCGTCGCCCGGAACGCCCGACAAGCAGGCGTGCGGACGCGGCGAAATAAACCTGTTCGGCTACTTCAAGGCGCTTGTCGACGCGGGATATTCGGGGCCTGTGTGTTTGGAGGTCATAGGGCCGGAACTCACTCCCGTTCAGGCGCAGGCGATCGCGTCGGAGAGCTACGGCTATATGAACGCGATACTCAGAATACTGGGCGCGAGATGAAAACAATGATTAACGTAGGCATATGCGGCTTCGCTCACGGGCACGTGTTCGCGTTCGCGGGCGAGTGGATGGCCGCGCCCGAGAAGTATTCCGTGCGAGTGACCGACGCGTGGGACGCAGACGATAACAGGCTCAAAGAAGCGCTCGCCCGCTTTCCCGAAGGCGTTAAGGCGCATTCGTCGCTTGATGATTTGCTCGCATCCGACATATCGGCGGTCGTCGTGACGACCGAAACCGCATACCACGCCGAAACGTGCGTAGCGGCGGCTGAAGCCGGCAAAGACATCATTCTCTACAAACCGATGGCGCTTACCATGGCGGAGGCCGACCGCATAATCGAGGCAGTCGAAAGAAACGGCGTGCGGCTTTCAATGGGCTGGCAGATGAGATCGGACGAACAGAACGCGCGTATGCGCGATATAGTAAAAAATGGCGAGCTTGGCAAGACGTGCATGTTCCGCCGCCGCCACGGGCTTGCGACCCACACGTGGAACGGTTTCGAGAACACGTGGCACGTAAATCCGAAACTCAACCGCGACATATTCTTCGACGATTCAGCCCACCCGATAAACCTTATGCTGTGGCTGTTCGGTATGCCGTCCACGGTATACTGCGAAATGTCCACGATGCTCAATGAAAAGATACCAAACGACAACTGCGTCGCGCTGTTTAAGTACGAAGACGGCATGATCGCCGAAATATCGTGCTCGTTCACGACCAGCGCCGCCGAGATAACCACCGAGATATATCTCGAGCGCGGAAGCGTTCAGCAATACTACGGCGACGCGCCCGCGACGCGCCTGCCCCGCGCGAACGCCGCGTCGGGGCTGGCGTGGCATCGCGAGGGCGACAAGTGCTGGACTGTGTCCGACATACCTTCGCCTAAGGCGCATTCGGAACGACTGGTCAGACAGGCCGCTCCGTTCTCCGAATTTCTGCACGGTTCTCAGCCTTTGTGCGATATGTACGAGGGCAGGGACACGTTAAGGCTGGTGCTCGCGTGCTATCTGTCCGCCGCGCGCGGCGAAAGAGTTTCCGTATACGACGACGAAATATACAACATATAATTTGGAGGCGATTTCATGAACGGGAAGCTGCCGAACATACTGTTCTTCGGCATTGACAGTCTCAGGCGCGACCATATGTGCAACTACGGCTATCATCGCACGACCACGCCGAATATAGGCAATTACGCGCGCGGCGGCGTGACGTTTGAAAACTGCTTCTCGGCGCATATTCCCACGACTCCCGGCTATTCGAACATGCTCACGGGTCGCGACTGCTTCGGCACGGGCGTGGTGGGTCTGACTCAGCGCGAGATCGCGCCCGGCGTGCCGCTGCTTTCCGAAATGCTGTCCGAATTGGGCTACGAAACCACCTGCGTGGGCTTCGAGGGCAATGTCGGCGGGCGCGGCTATCACAACTATCTGTCGTTCGCGGGTTGGGGTCCCGACCACGACGACGGCAGGGCGCACAAGGCCGAAAACCTGAACGACGTGGCGCTTCCCGAGCTTGACAGGCTCGCCAAGGGCGACAAGCCGTTCTTCCTGTTCATGCGCCATATGGACCCGCACAGCCCGTATCTTCCGCCCGCGCCCTTCAAGGATATGTTCTTTCAGGGCGACATGTTCGACCCCGAAGATAAGCGTATGCAGAAGGTATACGACTTCAAACCGTTCGGAGACTACATAGGCTCGTGGGTACCCAAGGGGCTTACGAACCCTGACTACGTTATCGCGCAGTACGATTCGGCGTTGGCATATATGGACAACTGCATAAACGCCATGCTTGAGCGTCTGAAAGCGCTCGGCATAGAGGAGGACACGATTGTCGTGTTCACCTCCGACCACGGCGAGACGCTGTACGATCACGACTGCTTCTTCGACCATCACGGCATGTACGACCCGACCCTTGTCGTGCCGTGCATGATAGTATGGAAGAATCATCTGCCGAAGAACGTGCGCGTGAAAGACTATATGCAGCTTAAGGATTTAACGCCCACTCTGCTCGACATAATGGGCTTGGATCTCGGCTTGCCTTTCGACGGGCGCAGTATGCTGCCGCTCATAAACGGCGGTGCGCGCGAGCCCGAGCCGGAGTTCTACATAACCGAATGCACGTGGATGCGCAAGCACGGCTGGCGCACGCCGGAATGGAAACTTATCGTCGCGCTTGAACCTGATTTCCATTTCAAGCCGATGCTCGAACTGTATAACCTCATAAAAGACCCGGACGAGAACGTGAACGTCGCCGCGGAGAACCCGGAAGTCGTCGAAATGCTCAAAAAGCGCATGTACGCGTGGATCGAGAAGCGCGTATCGGAGACAGGCCGCCCGAACCCGATGGACGTCAATTTCCTGAAGGACGGAAGACCTTTCAAAACCTCCGAGGAAGCGTACAACGGAAAGTACATCGGCGGCATAGCCGACGCGGTAAAACTGCAAAAGAAGGGCTGATCACATGCTTAACGTATGCGTGATAGGCTTGGGGCACATAGGCAACCTTCATGCGGGCATCTATAAGCAGGACGAGCTTGTAAACCTTGCCGCCGTGTGCGACACAGACCGCGCCCGCGCCGACGCCGCCGGCGCGAAGTTCGGCGTGAAGGCGTATTACGACGCCAAGCAGATGCTCTCGGAGGTCAAACCCGACATAGTGTCTGTGGCGACGGGCGGCTACGAGTATTCTTCAGATCACTTCCTGCCGACGATTCAGGCGCTGGAAGCGGGCGCTCACGTGCTGACCGAAAAACCGATCAGCAACTGCATAGAGAACGCCGTCATAATGGTCGAGACCGCGAAGCGCCTGAACCGCTGCTTCGCCATAGACTTCAACCACCGATTCACCGCCGCCGCCAGATGCGCTAAAAAGTGGCAGGACGACGGGCTCATAGGCGAACTGCTGTTTTGCAACATGGCGCTGTGGATAGGCAAGCCGCAGGATTTCGACAGCCCGTACTACCACCTGAAAGCGCTCAATCCGCATTCGTGCGAGATAATACGCTATTTCATGGGCGACGTCGAGGCGGTGCAGTGCTTCTGCATGAAATCGTCGGGGCGCTCGATATGGTCCACAGCGAGCGTGAACATGAAATTCAAGAACGGCGCTGTAGGGCATCTGACAAGCTCCTACGACATAGCGCGCGGACACCCTATGGAGAGATGCGAGGTCGCGGGCATAAAGGGCAGGCTCGTATTCGAGGACATGTGGCGCGAGGCGACGCTTTACCCCGCCGGCAACCCCGAAAAGCGCGTCTTTACAAACCCCGTGTTCGGCGGCTACGCAAACTTCGACGATACGTTCCGCGACCGCATACGCTCGTTCGTAAGGCAGGTCGCCTCCGGCGCGAAGCCTGAGGACATCGACGGCAGCGGCCTGCAGGGCTTGAAGGCTCAGATGATAATCCACGCGGCGATAGAATCGCTGAACACGGGCAGAGTCATATATCTTGACGAAATGTTCCCGAATTACGCGTAGAACGGAGTGCGCCAAATGCCCGAACGGCTGTTGCGGTTTCGAGAATACGCCGACGAGTCCGCCCCTGGAGTGCTCGTGATGAACGCCGAGCACTCCGCCGTGCAGGCTCACGCCCATGAGTTTGTCGAGCTTGTTTACGTAAAGAGCGGCTTTTGTCTGCACGAGGTCGACAAACAGACGTCTTTGATGATCGAGGGCGATTTCTTCATGATGCCGCCGTTTCTGAGCCATCGCTACTTGGGAACGCATTCGGTCGAGCTGTACAATTGCCTGTTCGAACCTTCGGCGGTCTCCGGTTTCGAAAACGACCTTCGCTCAATGGCGGGGCTGGAGGGCGCGTTTTACAAAGGCAATCAGCGCACGCCCCCGAAACTGCATCTGGACATAGCCGAGCAGAAGCGCGTGTCGAGACTTTTCACAAACATGATAACCGAGCAGAACTCGCGCGAAACCGGCTGGCGCGCGCTGATAAGGTGCGAGCTTACAAGCCTGCTTATAAATTTCGCGAGGGCTTACGAAAAGCGCGTCATAAACGCGGGCAGGAGCGACGTTTACCCGAACTATGTCGTGAGGGCGCTCGAAATAATCGACGAGGCGTATCAGAACGCCGGGTTGTCCGTCGTAGGCATCGCGAAGGATTCGGGAGTGTCTCCCGACTATCTTTCAAGGCAGTTCAAAATGCTCACGGGCGTGGGCGTTCAGGAATACATCAGGCGCTACCGCTTCGCGAAAGCGACGCAGCTCCTGACGGAGGGCGAGCCGGTGGGCGAAGTGTCCGCGAAAGTCGGCTTTTCGAGCATAAGCCACTTTTCGCGCGAATTTAAGAAAGAGATGGGCGAGACGCCCTCGGAATACGCGAAACAAAATACGTAACGGAGGTTGTGACAGTATGAAGTTGAAATGCGCGGTCGTGGGCATGGGCGGCATAGGCAATACGCACGCGAAGTGCTACAGCGAAAACCCGCTCGCGGAGCTGGTCGCCGTGTGCGACCTCGTCCCTGAAAAAGCTGACAAGGCGGCTGAGAAATTCGGCGTTAAGGCGTTCTACGACGAAGAAGAGATGCTCAAAAGCATTCCCGACATCGACATCGTGTCGATAACCACGTCGGGCTACGACAACGGTTCGATGCACTTCGAGCCCGCGATGCTGGCGCTTGATTACAGGAAGAACGTGCTGGTAGAGAAACCCATCTGCGCGGACGTTCAAGACGCGCGTGAGCTCGTAGCGTATGCGGCAAAACAAAAGGTATATCTGGGCTGCGACCTGAACCACTACTTCACGAAGCCCGCATACGACGCGGACGCGCTCATCAAAAACGGCGGCGTGGGCGAGCTGGTGTATTGCATACACAAGGTCGGCTTCAACGGCGCTGAAACGAAATACGCGGGCGCGGGCGCTCCGCGCTGGCAAACGCCCTACAGCCATCTGAAGGCGTTCTGCGCGCACCCGTTCAGCGTCATGCGCCATTTCTGCGGCGACATAGTCGCGGTGCAGGCGTTCTTGTCAAAGCCCGGCGTGCGCCACACTGCCTGCGACCCTATGCTTTCAATAAACTCTATACACGTCAGATTCGCGAACGGCGGAGTGGGCTACCTCATTTCACAGAGGGGCGACGCGATGTTCGGTTTGGGCGGCTGGTGGAGCTATGAGCACGCAGGCACGAAGGGCACGTTCTGCATTGAGAACTGCGTCGAAAAGCTGCACTACTGGAATATAGACAAGGTCGAAAACCCGAGCATGGCTTCGCCCGCGCCGCAGACGACCGATTACGGCGTTAAGGAGTTCGGCGCGACATTCCCCGAGCGCATAAATGCGTATCTCGAGGACGTGTCAAACAAAGTGCCGCGCGAATACTTGCGCGCGTCGGGGCGCGACGCGCTCGCTACGCTCGAATACACGTTCGCGGCAATCAAGAGCTATGAAAACGGCGGCGCGCTTATCGTGCCCGAGAGACTGCCCGCGTTCCACGGCGACATAACGCGTATATAGCATGAACATACTGCTGATAAACGCCGACCAGCTTCGCCACGACTGCGTGGGCTACGCGAACGTTCGCAACGTCAAAACGCCGAACATAGACGCTCTGGCTGGCGAGGGCATAGCGTACAAAAGCGCGTACACGCCTCTGCCCGTGTGTTCGCCCGCGCGTCAGGCGCTGTTGTGCGGCCGCCGCCCCGACTCGTTCGGCGCGCAGTGGAATTACGATTTCATGCCCACGCCGGAGCTTGACCCTGATGTTTGCTGGACAAAAACGCTGTCCGAGCGCGGCTGGTATATGGGCTATATCGGCAGATTTCACGTGTCGGCGACCAAAACGCCGCGCGATTTCGGGTATAACGACTATGTGAACAGGCGCGAGTACACCGATTTCATAAGCCAAAAGTATCCGAATGCCGCCTATACGGGCGGCTGGCTGGGCTGCGAAAATCCGATACCGCACGGGGACAGCGAAACTCAATGGTATGCCGAGCGCGCTTCGGATATGCTGAAGCGCTGCGCAGGCAGCGGCAAGCCGTGGCACATGTGGGTGGATTTCGAAGTGCCGCATCTGCCGTGCCGGCCGTCGCCTAAATATTCGCGCATGTACGAGCCCGCCGACATACCCGCGTGGGACGGCTTCGGCGACACGTTTGTAAACAAGCCGTACATACACCGACAGCAAACCGTGTCGTGGGGCACAGACCGCATGTCGTGGAGCGATTTCCAACCGATGGTCGCAAGGTATTACGGCTGGATAACGCAGTTGGACGACGCCATCGGGCGCATAATCGACGCGCTGAAGGCGACCGGGCAGTATGACGACACCGCCGTCATATTCACTTCCGACCACGGCGACATGTGCGGAAGCCACAATATGCTCGACAAGCATTACGTGCTATACGACGACATAATCCGCGTGCCGCTCATACTGAGGATACCGAACGTCGCGCCGCGAATATCCGACGCGTTCGTCATGAACTGCCTTGATATTCCCGCGACGATTCGCGCTCTCGCGGGCTTGGGACCCGACCCGACCGCGCACGGAACGGCGCTTCCGATATGCGACCGCGACGACGAAAGCGCGCCTGACGAGGTTTTTGTAACGTCGAACGGTCAGCAGTTCGGGCTGTATACGACGCGGGCTTTGCGCACGCGGACGCGCAAATACGTGTGGAATCTGACCGACGTCGACGAGTTCTACGACTTGACGCTCGATAAGGGCGAGAAAGTCAACAGAATAGCGTGCGCGGAATACTTTCCGCAAATTCAAAGTATGCGGCGAAGACTCGCGGAGCTGCTCGCCGGGACGGGCGACCGTTTCGCGCTCAGCGGTTTTGCGAGAGTGCAGCTGCTTGAAGACAGAAAGCACATACCCGACCATATGAAGGAGGTTACACCGTGAAAAAGACAGTCGCACTGTTGCTGCTCATTTCGCTTGTTTTGACCGGCGCGTATGCCGAAAGCGACAAAACGTCGCTCACTTTCCTGCGCATAGGCAACGACGAGGCCGAAAGGCTTTATTGGGAGTATATGATCGGGCAGTTCTCCGCCGTCCGCCCCGACATAGAGATACTCTATGAGGAAGCGCCGATAGGCGATTCGATGGACACCGTGCTCAACACGCGCTTCGCGTCGGGCGGCGGCGTGGACATAATCGGTCACGGCATACTCTCCGTGGCGCAGCGCGTCGAAGCGAACCACTATATGGCTATAGACGAATATTTTGCGGCGTGGGAGGGCAAGGACGACATTATGCCCGCGGTGCTCGCGAACGGCACATACAACGGTCATGTGTACGGCCTCGGCTATTCGGTAACGCCCTATGTGTTCGCGTACCGCGCTGACATATTGGCGGAGGCCGGAATCGAAGTGCCTACGACGTGGGAGGAGCTTGCCGACGCGGCGAGGGCGCTCACCAAGTACGACGAGCGCGGCGCGGTCGAGTTTTCGGGCTTTTGCTTTCCGCAGACGGGCGGAAATCTGGTCGAGCTTGACGTGTTCGTATACGGAAACGGCGGGCAATACATTTCGGACGGTTCTCCCGTATTCGAAGGGAACGAGCAGATCGCCGGAGCGCTCGAATTTCTGCGCGACTTACTGCCCGATGTCAATCTGACGTATTCAAACAACGAGGTAAACCCGTTCGTCGCGGGCTCTGCCGCCATGACGCTCATAAACAACGCGGCGCTCACCACGATGCTCAAGAACCCCGATTACGACGGCAAGGTCGGCATAGCTCTGCCTCCGAACAACGGCACTCTCGCTTCGTTCTGCGGCTGCAACATGCTGTTCATCGGCTCGCGGTGCTCAAACCCCGACGCGGCGTTTGACTTCATATCCTTCGTGCTGAGCACCGAGGGCACTCTCAAACGCGCCGAAATGGTGAAGATTCCCGTGACGAGGGCGTCGCTTGTCGACGCATACGCCAGTATGGACGCGCTCAACTACGCGCGCAGCATGTGCGTCACATACGGAACGGGTATGCCGCGCGTCACGTGGTCTACGGGCTTCCAGACTATACGCAACGAGCTGAGCCAGAACGCCGTTTTCGGCGGCATGGACATATACGAGGCGCTTGAAAAGGCGCAGTCGGATCTCGAATTTCGCATAGAAGGCTGACGACATTCAAATGCGCATGACGAAAAGAGAACGCGGGGATCTGCTGGCGGCAGCTTTGATGCTGTCGCCGTTCCTCGCGTTCTTTTTGCTGTTCGTAATATATCCCGCCGCGCAGAATATATGGTATGGCTTCACTAACTACAACCTCGACGCGGATACGTGGATAGGCTTCAGGAATTACGCGCGGTTGCCTTACGATACGGCGTTTATGAAGTCTGTCAAAAACACGTGCGTGTATGCGTTTTTCAGCGTCGCGGCACTCACAAGCCTCGGTTTTCTGGCGGCTGCGCTCCTGAACAAGGGGTTCAAGGGCGTGAAGTCTTTGCGTATGCTGATGATTTTCCCTTACGCCACGTCAATGGCGGCGGTATCCATGATATGGCTCATGATGTTCGACCCGAATAACGGCTTCATAAACAAAGCGCTGAACGCGTTCGGGTCGGCGGGCAGGGCGTGGCTGTTCGAAGAGGACCTCGCGCTCGGCTGCCTGATATTCGTAAACGTCTGGAAGAACATTGGCTATTGTATGCTTATATATCTGGCGGGCATCAATTCAGTGCCCGACGAACTGTACGAGGCGGCGACTGTGGACGGCGCGGGCGAAGCGACGCGTCTTTTCAGAATCACGCTGCCGATGGTGCGCCCGATAGTCTTCTTTGTGTTCATAACGACAATGGTAGACGCGTTCAAGACATTCGAGCAGGTGCAGATTATGACGCGCGGCGACCCCCTGCACGCCACTTCGATGATCGTGTACCAGATATACAAATACGGTTTCAGCGAGTTCAAAATGGGATACGCGTCCGCTATGGCGACGGTTCTTCTGGCCATCGTCATGTTGATAACATATGTGAACTTTCGCATCAACCGCTCAAACGACGAGGAGGCCGCGCGATGAAAATATCATTCTCCGACGCGGCGTTTCGGTGGTGCGCGAGGGTTTTTGTGTTCATACTGGCGGCTTCCGTAGCGTTTCCGCTGATCATGACAGTCTCCGTGTCCCTTCAGACCATGGACGATATATACGCCAAAGAACCCGTTATAATCCCGCCGCGCTTTGTTTTCGAAAACTACGCGACGGCGCTCGCAAGCGGCGACTGGGCGAGATATTTTGCGAACAGCGCCATCGTGACTTTATTGACCGTCGCGATCTCATTGCTCATAAACACGATGGCGGGCTTCGTTTTCGCGCGCATTCGCTTTCGGGGCAGAGAAAAGCTGTTTTTGCTTATACTTCTCGGAATGATGATCCCGACGCAGGTCACTCTGATTCCCGTGTTTTCGCTGCTGCGCTCCGTAAATGTATTCGGCGGGGGAGAGAGCGGGCTTATAAACACATACGCGGGACTGATACTTCCGTATATAGCGGGCTCTTTCGGCGTGTTTCTGTGCAGACAGTTCTATATCGCGTTCCCGAAAGAGCTCGACGACGCCGCGATGATAGACGGCTGCGGCCGTTTCAAAACTTACACGCGCGTATATCTGCCGCTGTCAGCGCCCGTGCTCGCCTCCCTCGGAATGCTGAAGTTCACGGGCACTTGGAACGAATACACATGGCCGCTGGTCGCGACCAGCGGCGATAAAATGAAAACGGTTCAGGTGGCGCTGACGGGTTTTCGCGACGAGGGCGAGATATACTGGAATTTGCTCATGGCGGCGACTCTCGCGGCGGGCTTGCCCATATACATAGCGTTTTTCTTCGCGCAGAAGCAATTCGTGTCGGGAATGCTCGCGGGCAGCGTCAAAGCATAGAAATGAAAGGAAACACAAAAATGAGTTACAGACTGTCATACGACGGCGACAGCCGCCTCGTAATATCGGATATATCCTGCGATTGCCCGTGCGAGCATAACGAGCCGACGCAGGACATATATGTCGGAAACGGCATCGCTGAGAACATATGCAAATATATCAGAAAGCGAAACTTGGGCGAGCGCTGCGTCGTCGTGTCAGACGACATAACAAATCGCGTCGCGGGCGAACGCGTGTGCAGGCTGCTCAGCGAGGGCGGCTTTAAGGTCGTTCCGTGCGTCATACACAGGGACGGCGTCATGGACCCGGACGAACGCGCGGTGGGGGAGGTGCTGCTCTCGATTTCAGACGACACCGACTTTATAGTGTCGGTGGGTTCCGGCTCGATAACGGACATCACGCGCATAAACGCCAAACGCGCGGGGATAAAGATGGTGTGCGTCGGAACCGCTCCATCCATGGACGGATATACGTCCGTCGTGTGTCCGCTGCTTTTGAACGGCGTAAAAATTCACAGAAACGCGAACTGCCCCGACATAATTATTTGCGATATTGACATACTCAAAACCGCGCCTATAGATATGGTTCGCTCGGGAGTGGGCGACGTGCTCGGCAAGTATATCGCCAAGGCCGACTGGATAATCGGAAGCATTATAAACGGCGAGCCTTACTGCCCAACGTGCGGCGAAATCGTCACAGACGCCGTCAATAAGCTGGTAGATAACGTTGACGAGATCAAAACGCGTTCCGATAAGGGCATTCGCATACTGATCGAGGCGCTATTGTTGTCGGGCATGACGATCATGCTTATTGGCAACACGCGCGCGGTCGCGTCAGTCGAGCACAACATAGCCCACTATTGGGAGATGATGCAGCTGCTTAACGGTAAAAAACCGCCCATGCACGGTTCGTCTGTCGGCGTGGCGACGCTGCTCGTCTGGCCGATATTCGAGCGCTTCGCCAAAGAGGACCTGTCCGCTCTCGACTTATCGGCAATCAAGGCGAACCGCATATCGCGCGATGAACGCGTAAAGTGGATGTATCGCGCCTACGGCAGCGAGGCGGCGAACGCCATAATGCGCGATAACGCCGGCGATTTCCTGTCTTGGGAAGAGCAGGAGCGCAGAATACGCGCGGCGCAGTCGAACTTCGCGTCAATCAAAGCCGCGATAACCGATATGCCGCCGTTCGAGCGCATCTATGAAGCCATGAAACGCTTGGGCGCGCAGCTGACCCCAGAGGAATGCCAAATAGACGACGATTTGCTTAATATGTCAATGCATTGCGCGAAAGACTATCGCACCCGCTATACCCTTTTCAAAACGCTGGATGAGTGCGGACTCCTGAATTTCTACCTGGCCGAATACCCAATATCAAAGACTGAATAAACCGTCCCCAAACGAAACACGCCAATACTCAAAGGCGACGCGAGCATACAAAAACACCCGCTCGCGCCGCCAAACACCCGATTAACTAGAAATTATCAAGCAAACCCCCCCAAAAACCCAAACAAAATCATTGACTACTCCCCCCAATCCGTGCTATAATAAATTCCGTCGTTAAGGCACACTCACCACCTTCGTTAACCGCTACCTTAACACAGAGTAAGTACTATCTGGTAAAGTTACCGAAATGGTTATGGTCGCATGGCTCAGTTGGTAGGACACGCTGGTCAAGTTACCGAACTACTCATGGTCGCATGGCTCAGTTGGTAGAGCACATCGTTCACATCGATGGGGTCACAGGTTCGAGTCCTGTTGCGACCACCATAATCCAACCCAACAGTTGATAGAATGAGAGCTGTCATGAAAATGGCGGCTCTCATTCTGTGTTCCGGCAAAACACGAGGGAATTCAAGGAATAGAAGGGAAAAATTGAATAACAAACAGCAAGTACCGTCATTTAGGTGAAGCCGAGATCATCTGGTTCAGGCTGAAGCCCAGCTTCACAGACACGAGTCGCCGAGTGATTTGCATCCCCCTGCCAATCGCTGAAAGCTATCGTTTCTTTTTATCAATAATTGTGCGTCCCGTTTGCATCCCCCTGACTGATTTTGCATCCCCTGCGACGCATAGTATGCGTCCCCCCTGACGACTGCCTTCAATTAAACTGTATCCATGAAAACGGACACAGCGTAAGCTAAAATCCCTCCATTCGGACACGGAAATACTTTGCAACCAGAGTACCGCCCCCTGTCTGTCGGACAGACGAAAGTGAACCTAAAGACTGCTTGCAAAGTCGTGTGCATTATTGGTATCTACTTGCGCGGGAGCAGTTTAGAACGGTGCATTTTTGATTATCCACATTCGCGGGCGCAGTGGTGTTTAGCCATGGCAACGAGGGGAGTAAATCACCTATCTGCCAGCAAAGGGTTTGCATGCGGATAGGTGATTTGGCGTCTCGTAATATCAACCACTCGAAATAAGTTATGTGGTCGAAGGCGTGATGAGGAGTATCTCTTTAATCGTCTTTTTTGACGATTGCTATTGTGATCCGAGTTCCTGATCATCCAACATGATTGGTAGGAATAGGTAAATACTTTGATTGTTCATTGCGTTGTTCCATTTCTTGTCCTTGTAATTACAGATTGTTCTTCAATAGTATGAGGTTTACTGGTGTCCATTGCAACAATAATACCGAATTGGACGCGGGTGGATTCACCCTGTTCAAACAAATCGGAAACTACAACTTTTTGTTTCTTGTTTGTGCACTTCTGTTGGTGAACTTTACGGAGTTCAGTCTTTTTGACTATTGACAAATTCGTTTAAACGAATTATAATTGTATGCATGGTTAAGGGGGTGTTTACATGAATGGCTATATTACTGTCCAGGAGGCAGCAGAAAAATGGACCGTTACGGACCGTCAGGTACAATTATGGTGCAAGGCGGGAAAAATACCTGGTGCCACCATGCTCAGTCGCATATGGATTATTCCGGATGATGCCGAACGTCCTTCACCACCACACAACAGAGAAAAAAACAAGTAGCGCACTGCGTCATATAAGCGCGGCAGCAGAGTATCGGAGGGGTAAAACAAATCCATGAATAGAACAATACCCTTTCGTCCGAATTTAGAAGGACTTTTCAGAAAGCGCTTCCACGATAAAGCATCTGTCATTGACGAAGGTACTCCCATCGATGTTATAGAACTGATAATTTCTCAGGAACTCCAGTGGGTTGAGGCGTATAATCTCAACTTCGTTCAGCGGAAGAAATACCGTGCCGTATGGTTGCTTTTGAGAGACCTTATCCATGCTTCTTGGAGTGCGTGCTACCGTTCGGGCGTTTTAGAACTGAGTATGCCCAATTCGGACTCCCTGCACGGGGAGTCAGTTCAACGTACTAAAAATCGTCTTCGCGACTGGTTAAAAGAAAGCCGCCGTGAACGGCTTCAGACATTCGAGAATTTTATACGACAGATGGAGTCTGAGTCACCCACAAAACGGTCTGTGTTGGATCTGGTGGCAGACGGTACAGAATTGTCCAACCGATTAAAGAGTTGTACGGACATCCATAACGTTGTCAGGCCGAGTCTGCAATTGGTAGAAGATAACGTAAGGGATAACGTTACGAACCTGAAGTTACAAGATATTTGGCGGTACTTCAGGCTTACATGGGCAACTCCTTCTGAGACCACCCCTGGGCGGACGATGCAATACCTGATTCGGGATGATGCGCACCCTAAACGTCCTGTCATGGGAATTATCTCGCTGGAGAATTGTGCCGTTCAGATAAGTGACCGTGATGTGCAGATTGGATGGAACGCTCCAGAGTTTATAGAAGCGTTAAAGAATGGCGACAGTGCACATGCTCGCTCGACATTTGAGTATCTGCTTCGGTGTATTGAAGATGGCGTGGTTGGAATCAACTACGAGAAACTGCCGATAACCACTGTCGAGATAAATCATCCTACGGAAGAAACGGTTTCTAAGCTATATATCGAAGCGGCAGAAGCAGAAGAACGTCGCCAAGAATTTTTGAAGGAGGAACAGGACACCGATTCCATTCCTGAGGAGGAAAAGAGTGAGTTGGGCAGTATCAGCATTGATACCGAGGGAGCTCTATATCGGCGTAAACGCGCCGAGCAACTTGCCCGGTTACTTATGGCAAGGATGGAGTTTCAGCGGATTCTGGCTGATCCCTCTTTTGAAACCTCATGGGAACGGTTCATTTCTAATGAACGAGGTTATTCAGCCATCCGCAACGCGCTGGTTGCGCAGAAGAGCAAGCACATTGGTTCCAGCATGCTTGAACTCAATGTCTGTGGTGCCATCCCGCCCTACAATGAGGTTTTAGGCGGTAAACTAGCAGCACTTCTTGCTCTTTCACCGCAGGTGGTTGCTGATTATAAGGCACGTTATGGAAATCGTGAAAGTGAGATTGCCTCACGCCTCAAAGGGAGTCCTGTTGTTCGCCCTGCTGATTTGGTATACATAGGTACAACGTCCCTCTATTATGTTGGCTCAAGCCAATATAATCGTCTCAAACTTCCTGCTTCTGTCTTAGGCGCTGAATATGACATCCATTGGAAGGAGCTCGGAAAAACTGTTGGCTTTGGGACGTTGCACATCACAAAGTCAACGACATCTGCTCTTGTCGAGGCAGCTGAGCATATTGGATTCACGCGGATAAACCATGTGTTTGGGGAAGGTGCGAGTCCTAAGTTAAGGTTGCTCAACCTTTCTATACGCGAGCTACTTGAAACGACACAAGATGATGCCCGTGACCTTGCCAAACATGCCATGCGCCGGATTGTATATGGGGCGTTTCTGGCGAAGAACACACGAGATTATCTGCTGGGTTACGACACAGTCCCAGAGTACTACTTCACTCGCAACACTGTCACGGAAAAGACTGAGGCAGTTGTACGCTTCTGGCAGGAACGGTGGCTATCCAGCAGAATCAAGTACGAGCCTATATATGAGCGGATGAAGGCATTTACTGTTGAAAGCCTACGGGTAAGTACAGAACTGACCGCTACAGATGAATGGGTGTTCAAACGCCTGAAAGAGGAGGAAATCGAGGAAATGACAAACACAGCCTCAGAACAGCTTGGAGTTGATTTCATCCGAAGCCTCTACAGAGGGCGGAGTGGGTATGCCGACAAATTGCATGACGATTTTCTACGCTCTATACATATCGAG
>CAYVPJ010000021.1:43411-51219 GCA_964453505.1 uncultured Oscillospiraceae bacterium
ATGATGCGGTTATTCTTGCGATCCAGTCTGGGAACGATGTCATATTGACAGGAAGCCCTGGGGATGGAAAAACGCACCTGATTAGAGTGTTAGCTGAGAGAATGAATGCTCTCAGCGTACAACCCGTTGTCGAATTAGATGCAAGTTGTCTCTCGAACGAGGAACTCTACCAGAAATGGCGTACAGCGCGAGAAAATCAGCATCCATTTGTCTTAGCCATCAATGCTGCAATACTGTTCTCGCTTGCTGAACACTATCCTGATTTTTTGCCAATCAGCGATGCTTGGAAGCAAATGGCGAGTGCAGTGGTTTTTGACGAGACCTCAGTGCAGTCCGCAGCAAACGTCGTGGTTTTTGATTTGAGTCGACGCGAGGTCTTACATAGGGATATCGTAGTCAAAGCTATACAGAAAGTGACTGCAGATTCTTTCTATTTGGGATGTGCATCCTGTCCAAATGTCGCATTTTGCCCAGCACAGGATTGCCGTAAATATATGAATCACCCTCTGTTCCAGGAGCGTTTGTGCGTTTTACTGTCTCGTGTTTCGCTGATGGGTGAGCATATTTCATTGCGTGAGTTGCTCAGTTTCCTCTCCTACCTAATTTTTGCAGGACGGTCTTGCCCGAAAATGATCCAAACGGCAGGAAACGACCAATTTAATATTGTTACCTTGATTTTCGAACGCGGACAAGGTCAAGCGTTTGAGTATATCCGTCGCGCTTTTGACCCGGCCTCTATCACGCATCCGAAATGGGATGAACAGTTGCTTTCTGCTACGGTTAAGGAAAACTGGATAGATGACCGTTTGATTCCGGTTGAAGCTATAGACAGCGTCAACACAGAACAATTCGATCTGCGGAAGCGACAGTTCTTCTTTTTTAACGATGATGGCAAGGTTCTCCTTGATATATGCGATGACGATGCAAGTCGATTCCAGCGATTCTTGGGTCAGGAAGACAGAAAGATCATTCGAGAACTTATAGCTAAATTGAATGCTTTCTTTGGCGTAAAGCGTAGTAGCCCTGAACTTGATATGTGGAATGGCCATCGCTTTAACAATTCCCCACGGAAAGTCCTTGTGTCTGCAGGGAAATTGAAAGCCTCGCAGTTCTCTGTTGGAAGACCGACCCTGCTACCCTCCATGCGTCAAGGGATCAGCACCATCTTGAATTACGTTCGGTTGCAACGCAAAGATGTGCCATCTGTTTTCCTGCGCATCGACTTAGAAATGTACAGTCTATTGATGGAAACAGAGCGCGGTGTCCCCATGCTCATCATCGAGAACGATGTGACAAAACGGATTTGGCGTTTTGTCGAGCAGCTTCAAAAGCTTGACGATCTACCTGATGACGAACTGGAGATCACTCTGCTCGATGTGGATGAAAAAAGAGAATATATTGTCCAGATCGACCGCGAAGAAAACCGCTATCAGTCGATTGAACAACAACGAACGCTAATCTGAGGTGATATGATATGGAACGGATAAAAATGCACCTTATGCGCAAGGCGGTTGACGAGAAATATGTCGGCTTTAAGCCAAACAGCAGCAGCATAAAGCCTGTTCACATTTCTAGTGGGGCATTCCGAACAATCCTCGGAGAGACATTCTCCGCCGAGGGTATCAAGCGTCTGTCCTATGTCAGTAATGCCAAAGGGGAACCACCAAAGTGGAAGGACAAGAAAAGCACACGTGAGTTCATGAATGAACACGATGTTCTTGATTCTGATTTTCGCGATGAGCATTTTGAGGCATTTCGTGGTGTCCTGCAGAAACTCGTTTCTGTTGATAACGGCGTATTCGGCATAGAGGATGGCATGCTCTCCTACACGGCTGGTTCCAGCGCGTTTGTTGTGGCTTATGGTATGCTTGAGGATGCCGGAGACTTCATCGGTGCCGTTATTAAAACGTACTGCCCTGAATTGGGCGAGTACATTTCTGGTATTCTGAAACAGGGAAACGATCCAATATCTCTAGCTTTTGAACCTGTAATCAATGTCGGCGAATCAAAGCAGTATGACTTAATCCCCCTTGAGGAGATTGAGGCCTTCGAAAAAATGAATCCCCAAGTCCACGCCTACTTGGATAGTCTAAAGCAGGCTGGGTTGTGCTTAAAATCGAATCTCGAAGTCCACCCTAACGGATTAACGCAGTTGCGCCTGTTCAACTTGTTCTGCGTTTTCTTTGTTGTACGCTATTTGTCGGTGCTTGAGTCCTTCTATTGTGGAGAAATGAAGCGTCCGATTCTACTGGATTATTCTGGCGACAACAAAAGCAGCGTGGCACGAACCTCCGTCTTAAGCTATTCCCAACTCCACAAATCGATTAGTCGCTTTTACGCTTGGGGGTTCGCCCAGAGTCTCAAATTGGAGTGGAGTAAAGATGATTTGCTTGCCTCCGAGGTTCCAATATATGAAGACAAGCTTGATAAGAACGGGAATCCTGTGGAACCGAAAAACAAAGAAGGTCTCGCCAGCATGTGGCAAATTGCAAAGGACGATGCCCGTATTGTGTCTGACGAAGATGCATATATAATCTTCGGCACCGCAATCTATGACATGATTGCACTAGAAGCGACTAGTCATCCAGTTAACTATCTGCGGAAATTGGGAATGGAAATCGGTCTTCTCTACCCGCCGACGAACTTCCATATTGATAAACGTTTCGCTCTGTCGGAAGATATGATCGAAATGATTCTGCGCTGCTGTGTCTTACCAAATGAAACACTCACCGCTTCCGAACTTCGGTCGCGCCTGTGGGATCGCTTTGGCATCGTTGTTGGTGGCGGTGAAAATGATATCGCCCGGTTAAGTGAAATGGGTAGCATCGTCTATGCTGACAGTGATTCATTGCAGGAGAACTTTCTCTCATTCGCTGATACATTGCAAAACATGGGTTTTGCAGAGCAACTACCGGATGGCATTTTAAGGATTTGCTTTGGAGGTACAACCGTATGAAGACGAAGCAGGAATTGCTCATTGATGTGCTTGCCAGCATTTTGGGAAACGGCGACTGTAAAGTTGGCGTGCTCGTCAAAGGCATCACTGATATCTCTCCGCTTGAAGTGATGCGTGCCTTAGCGGAAGAGAGAACCAAACGGCTTTATGCTGCTGCCATCGGTTATGATTGTCCCTTGACAGACGACGACAAACTTCTCTTGACGGATCGCATTGAGGACGCTGTTCGATGGAGAAGTGACCCCCAACTTGCTGGTTGTATTGTTGCTTTCGTTCGAAACGAGAGCGACAAAATGCATTCTTTGAAAGAGCTAGATGTCATTACGGAGCGCTCAGTTTCTGAACGGTTGGTGTCGGATAAGGTAAAGGCGGATAACCAAAATACACCTACTCGAAACTTTTGGAATGCCATAAAAACCATCATTAACAATTTTACTTTCGATGCGCTACTGGAGTTCGCTACAAGCGTTGACTCTGATGGTGATAAAAGCACAGCTATTCCTACGAATATGTGGCGTTTGGGATTACTCTGTGATGAGACTATCTTAGGTGCGAATAAACCAGAAGATCAACTCTCCGCGAACTGTGATCTTATCATTGAGATGGGACAAATCAGTGAAACCAGTCGCAAGCACCTGACTTCGATCCTTGGAAAAGTTAAGGATGAGGATCGACAACGTTATGAAGCGACATATCGCGACCTGCAGGCATTCTTCAAGTATGGAAAAAAAGAAACGCTAAAAGCAATGTCTTTTACTACGGTTCGAGAACTGTTGAAAGCTGCGAAAGCTCCGAAGAAACAGGAACCAGCAAACAGTGGAGGGCAAGGACCGGGAACGAGTGTCATTCGAGAGAAGGAACTGCAAAAAATCATCGCACAATGTGTGGTTCGCAAGGATGAAAATGACATCGATTTTTTAGCCGAAATCTATTCTGATGTTTGTGATCACTTCAAGGAACACGATGGTTCCACAAGCGATGTTCAGACTACCTATGATGATCGGCAAATTTTACTCGAACGTCATAATACGCCCCTACGGAAACTCGTAAACCGAGTTGATACCACTGATTGTTGGGGTGGTATCATGGTAACAGATGAACCTGTGTTGAGAGATGCAATTGCCAATCCTCCAATATCTATCGATGAGTTTCGCCCGGAAGATGTCACATCTATGACTGCTTCGGATAATTCATCGCTCTTTGAGTGCTTCCGCAGGTTTGATGAGCAATTTGCGCAGCGTAAAGATGAGAATGTTGATTCTTTTACGCCCATAATCGATCGTTTAGTTTCATATCGAAACATACTCCTTGAGAATCTTGACGTGGTAATGTATTTCCCTGTGTTAGGATTCGGCGCTAACGAAACATTGAAAGATACTCTGTACAAGTATACTGAGGTATGGGCTGAATTGCTTAGAACATTCTGCCGCAACGAACCTACTATGCATGAAATCAGTTCCGATCTGACAGAGATCATTGCACGGAAACTACTGTTCCTAGAAGTTCTCTATATTAAAACACCGACCGAGTGGAAGGCGATGCTCCTGCCGCTGCATCCCATTTATCTTTGGCGGTACAACGAGGTGTTCAAGTCGCTCACCAATCAAACTGAACTGAGTGAAAGCGACGCAAGGAGTCTTGTCGAGGTTATGACGCAACTGCCGCAAATACTAAATTTCGTGGTGGTAGATAGTTCTGTCACATGCGAAAACAAAATCGAGTTACCCTGCTCTGGTACCTACGAGATGCTCCCGACTTTTGAAAACAAAACAAATAGATACCTTGGCTATGACGGTATTGAGTGCGTAGAGGAAGTTCTATCGCGCTGGGTTGCCTTTGCGCCTTATACCAAAAAGGAAATTCGTATCTGTACTGTTGATGCGCCAGATCACGCGACCGTGCTGAAAACATTGCGAGGGTTCTTAGATTCTAACTCTGAGAGTCGAATTGTCTATTCGGTATACCTCACGAGAGGACAGAATGGCAACACCGAAATCTCAAAGCTAGACTATGATTCCAGGGACTATGAGATACGTGACCTTATTCGTTCCGGGCGATTGTCGCTGAACATACGCAACGTTGAAGGCTTAAACGATATTAAGAATGAGCTTAATGAAAAGCCTGTTCATGTAGCGTTTTACTTTGACCAGTCATCTTATAAGATCGAACATGGACCGAGTACCCAGCAATTGTACATCAACCCGCTCGTCGTGACATACGACTACAACTATGATCAAATGCGTAAGCGCGGCGTGATATTTCCTTCCTCTGACATGAAGTCTGGAATCATTGGCGACTACTATAGAGTGATGAATCACGCAAACATCTTTTCATCACGAAACACTCCACACCCGACTTACAACCCTGAAGCGACTATCAGCGATTTGCTTACCACAGTTGCTGATAATGAAACGATATGGTTGGTGGCCATTGACCGCTCTATCAGCAACTATACTCCAAAGGATACAATACCGATTGGAGAAAAACGTATAGGACATCGTACTTACGGCGTGTGGGCATCCGACAGATCACGGATTGTTGATCAGTATCTTGGACTGCTTCGTAACTACAATTTGTTTCCTAAAAAGCAGACGGTGCTGGATATCTTGTCCGAGTTTGGGCATATCTCTGCCGATGGCTTGATTAGCATTCCGCGCTTTGGAGCAGACAGCACGGCCATTGAAAACCGAAAAAAAGGACTCATTGGAACCATTTTTGCAGCGAAATGGTTTTCCAAGACATACCCGAATTCTATTGTGGCATCGCTGGATTCTGACGAAGCCAGATTGTGGTTGCGTGATGTCCAGTTGGAGAGAGAGAAACATGAACGTGCAGACCTGATTGGTCTATATTATGAGGACACTATAGATACCCTCCATGTTAAGTCAATCGAGGTAAAAACACGTGATGAACGAGATGCCGAAATTAAGGTAATGTCGCCGATTAGTGAAATCAGCGGTCATGCTGCTAACCAGATTGCATCTGTCATCCATATGCTGCGAGAGATGTTTGATGGGCAGTTTGAAAATATGTTTGTTTCTGCGCGGCGCGAAGTCTTGAAATACCAAATCGTCTCAGAGTGCTTTCGCGAGGTTCACGACGATGCATGGCAACTGTATTGGGAAAAGCTACTTAAGAAACTCTTTAGCAACGATCCTCAACGCGAAATAAAGATTGAGATATCTGGTATGCTCATCCATATTAAACTGAGCGAAGTTGAGAAGGGAAAGTTGGAGCGTTGCGTCCATAAGCAGGATGCTGATTGTCTGATTGACCTTGTTGAGTTAACTTCGAAAGATATCCAGTCCTTTGTGCTTGAGGGTATTCCGACCCAATCCGCGTCTTACGAGAGCATTGACTTTGATGAGACTGCACCTTCTTCGCCTGTCGAAATTGAAATTGATCACGACAGACCTTTGGCAGAGACACCGACATTGGATGCAAACATTACAGTCGTACTATCTAGTGACAACGCGTCAGCGGGAAGCAGTGAAGTAGTGCTCGAACCACCGACAGATTCTGTTCCCCCTGCTGTTATCACCGCACCAGTTCCGCAACCCGAAGATGGCGTTTCCCAGAGGGAGATTGAGCAACTAGCACGTGACTTTAATCGTTCCTGCTCGGAACGTCGCATCAGTATCGACAAATGCGAACCCGCTCGGGCTATCGTTGGCGCGAGTATCATTCGCTTTGCTTTCAAGTTGGGGCGTGGACAGAGTATTAATTATTTGCGGAATCAGTTGGATGACATCAGTAGAGAAATGCGCCGCACAGGAGTATTAGTACAAGACATTCCCAACTCTGATGAGTCCTACCTTGACGTGCCACGCTTGAAACGAGAAAAAGTTCTGTTCTCCGATGTCATTGGAAAAATTAATCCGACTACTTCCCCAGAGCAATTGTACTTCACACTAGGTCGAACGCCCGATGGTAAGGATGTGTTTAAAAACCTCGCCGAATGCCCACACTTGCTTGTCGGCGGCAGTACAGGATCAGGCAAGACAGTATTCTTGTTTACATTGTTATCTTCGCTACTGCTATCCCATCCGTCGCCCAAAGATATGCAGTTGGTATTGTCCTCGTCTGGGTTAGAAGATTTTATCCATTTCGAGGGTTTGCCGCACCTTGTTGGCGGCAAAGTGTTCTCGGATGCGGCAGAAACTATGCATGCAATTCAAGAAGTCGTGTTTAGCGAATTCAGTCGACGCCAGAGGTTGTTGGCAGATGCTCGTGTCGAGAACATTACACGTTATAACGAAACCCACGAGGAAAAGCTCGCACCAATGGTTGTAGTTGTCGATGAGTTTGCTGATCTCACTGATCAGTTGAGTAACCGACGCGAAAAAGAAGCCTTCTACACGCCCATTCGTCAAATCGCCCAGATAGGGCGCAAGCGTGGCATCCATCTTGTTCTTTGTACTCAGCGACCCTCGGCTGACCTCTTGCCCACCAACATTAAATCGCAGGTGTCCGGCAGGGTTGCCCTTCGTGTCAATGACGCGACTGCCTCGCGCATGATCCTCGATGAAGCAGGAGCACAGGAACTGCAAAAACACGGCGACATGATTTACAAGAATGGGTCCGAAGTCGAACGAGCGCAAGGTTACCTCATTTCTGTGGATGAAGTGGCTTCGATTGTGAAGGGCTTGAATACCTAAATCTCAAAGAGTAATTAATCATCGGGGCATGACTTCTGTCGTAAGCGTCAAATATCGTAGCGCGTGTGCTAAAGGTTGCTAACATGGTATGCTAACTTCCCAGGATTAGAAAAGGTTTAGTTTTTTCACCACAAGATTCGTCACGAAAAAACTAAACAATCCTAAGCAGGAGGAAAGCTATCATGGATAGTAAG
>CAYVPJ010000022.1:0-49878 GCA_964453505.1 uncultured Oscillospiraceae bacterium
GAATAGCCGATTTTGAAATCGGTTCCGCATTTCAGGCCGGATTCCCTTTCGAGTATCGGAACGCATACGTCCTCGGTCACTCCGGGATAGACCGTCGACTCGAATACGACGATAGAGCCCTTCGTCAGGTTACGCCCCAATATTTCAGACGCGCCTTCGACGGGCGTTAAATCGGGCGTGTGGTCGTCGTTCACGGGCGTGGGCACGGCGACGATATGGAATTTCGCTTCGCGCAGCATTTTTTCATCGGAAGTGAAGACCACGCTCGTGGCCTTTATGCCGTCGTCGCCGACCTCGCGCGTCGTGTCTATGCCCGATTTGTACATTTCGATTTTCTTTTTGTTGAGGTCGAATCCTATGACCTTCACCTTCTTCGCGAAGGCGACCGCGATGGGCATACCGACGTATCCGAGACCGACGAGCGCGATTTTTTCTTCGCCATTGATTATTCTGTCGTATAGGTTCATGAGATTGCCCTCCCACATCGAATGTAAAAAACCGTTTACTATATGTCTAATATTGTATATTGTAAAGCTGATTCTGTCAACATCGACACGATGAAAGATGATTCGCGTTTTTAGCGGTTTTATTCGGGTAAATTCCTTATGTTTACAGGCGCGCCGCAAATATGTATAATGAACAGCAAGCGAGCCGCGCGGCGCGGGCGAAGATATGGCGGAGGGTTTATATGAGCGCAAAGAAGCAGGTTATATTGATAATGACTGATTCCCAACGCTGGGATATGGTCGGCTGTTACAGAAACACGGGGCTTAAAACGCCGTGCATAGACCGAATGGCGGCGCAGGGCGTGCGTTTCGAGCGCGCCTACACGGCGCAGCCGGTCTGTCAGCCGGCGCGCGCGGCGATTTTCACAGGGCTGTATCCGCACTCGTGCGAGAGCTGGTCAAACAGCATGGGTATCTCTCAGACAGCGCACACTATCGGCGAGCGCGCGAAAGACAACGGAATACGCGCGGCCTATATAGGTAAATGGCATCTCGACGGCGGCGACTATTTCGGTCAGGGTCGATGCCCCGCCGGGTGGGACGCGGAATACTGGTACGATATGCGCAACTATCTCGACGAATTGACCCCCGAAGAGCGCGTCATATCGCGCGACGCTAATAACATCGACCGCATGGACATCGACGTTTCGTTCACGTTCGGTCACCGCTGCGCCGACAGAGCGGTGCGCTTTATTGAAGAAAACCGCGAGCAGGATTCGCTTTTGTGCGTGTCGTTCGACGAACCGCACGATCCGTGCCTGTGCCCGCGCAAATACGCCGATATGTACAGAGATTTCGGGTTTCCGAAAAGCGAAAACGTGTTTGATACGCTCGAAGGCAAGCCGGATCATCAGAAAGTGTGGGCGGGCAGCAAAGTAAATGAGGATAAGCAGGCGCTGTCAATGCGCGCGCCGTATTTCTTCGGCTGCAATACATACATAGATTCCGAGATAGGCCGCGTGCTCGACGCCGCCGAAAAATATATGCCCGACGCGCTTGTGATATACACTTCCGATCACGGCGACATGCTCAATTCGCATTCGCTGTGGGCGAAAGGTCCGGCCGTTTACGACGAGATCACCCGCATTCCGTTCATAGTGAAAGGCGCGGGCGTGCCCGCCGGTCGCGTGAGCCGCGCTCCGATTTCGCACATCAACATAGCGCCGACCGTTTTGAACGCTCTGGGCATTGACGCGCCCGACATACTTGAAGGAAAAAGCATCGCGCCGCAAATATACGACCCCGATGAGCGCGTGAATCCATATGTGTTCATAGAATTCGGCCGCTACGAAGTGGATCACGACGGTTTCGGCGGTTTTCAGCCTATGCGCGCCGTGTTCGACGGGCGTTACAAACTGTGCGTGAATCTTCTGTCGACCGATGAACTGTACGATTTGGAGAGCGACCCGGGAGAGATGATAAACCGAATCGACGATAACGGGTATGCGTCCGTCAGGGACAAATTGCACGACGCGCTCATATCGCATATGGATCAGACGCGCGACCCGTTCAGGGGTTATCAGTGGGTCAGGAGACCGTGGCGCGCAAACGCCGCTCCCGCGACGTGGGATAATTCAGGCATGACCCGTCAACGGCACGAGGAGGAGCGCTACGAGCCATATCAGCTCGATTACAGAACGGGAATGCCCGTAAAGGCGTTTACGCGCGTTAAATAGCATTCCGAAGCGCTATATTGAGCGTATCGTTCACCGTCTCGCGCAATATTGAACGTATCGTTCAGATTTATTTGACAAAAACCCGCGCGAGCGATATAATCAACGGGACAGTTCCGCTTGTGAAAGAGGCGAATAAAGTGCCGCTGTTTGAAGTTACCGACCTTGACAGGCGCGTATACGAAGACGAGATTCGCGATTTCCTGCCCGACAAGCTGATAGATATTCACACGCATGTATGGCGGGCGGACGCGCCGGAGATTCCTAAGTCCGGCGTTTCGCGCACGGTAGCGTGGCCGTCTCTCGTGGCGCGCGACAACAGCTTAGAGGATTTACAGGAAACATACGCGCTGATGTTTCCGGGAAAGACAGTCACGCCGCTAATGTTCGCGAGCACCGACCGCGCAAAATACGTGGCGAGAAACGCTTATGTCGAATCGTGCGCGCGCCGTTCGGGCTATCCGTCGCTGTATTACTCGCTGCCGGAGCAGTCGGGCGACGAGGTCGTCAGGCAAATACGCGCGGGCGGCTTTCTGGGGCTGAAATCCTATCTGGATTTAGCGCCGGAGTACATACCCGAATCCGAAATACGCATATTCGACTTTTTTCCGCCCGCGCAATTGGAAGCCGTAAACGATATAGGCGCTATCGTCATGCTGCACATACCGCGCGGCGGTCGTTTGAGAGACCCTGTGAATATCGCGCAGATACGCGAGATAAAGCGCCGATTCCCGCGAATCAAATTGATCATAGCGCATATAGGCCGCGCCTATGCCCGACGCGACGTAGGCGACGCGTTCGAAAGGCTGGCGGATTGCGGCGATTTGATGTTCGACTTTACCGCCACGACCTGCGAGTACGCCATGACGCGAATGCTCGAATCCGTCGGCTCGAAGCGCTGTATGTTCGGAAGCGATTTGCCCATACTGCGTATGCGTATGCGCCGAATCGAGGAAAACGACACGTACATCAACCTTATACCGCCGGGACTGTACGGCGACCCGCGTCAAGACAGCCACCTGCGCGAAGAGTCATACGAAGAAGGCAAAAAGCTGACGTTCTTTATGTACGAAGAAATTCGCGCGTTCAGGCGCGCCGCCGAAGCCGTCGGGCTTACGCGGTCGGGCGTTGAGGACGCGTTCCATAATAACGCGCGGGCGCTGCTTGACGCGGCGCGGCGCGACATTTACGGCGAATAATGTGTCAATATACGATAAATACGCAGGGAGGACTACCATAATGGAATTTAAGGTGTTTCAAAAAGAACTGGAGCTTCAGTCGCGCGGTTGGATACCGACGTTTCACGACGTGTCAAAAGAGGTGCGCGAGATCGTCGCCGCGTCTGGCGTTATAAACGGCACCTGCTGCGTGGCGTCGCATCATACGACGTGCAGCGTCATGGTTCAGGAAGCCTCGCACGACTTGGACAGCTTCGATCTTGAGTATTTACAGCACGATCTGCTGGACATCATGCGCAAGATGATTCCCGACTTTGCCGAGGAGCATCAGTACCGTCACCCCGGTCCGGTTCACGCGCAGTTCGGCCGCTATGTCGGCGAGCCGGGCGATTTTACAAGCATGAACACCGACGGTCATCTGCGCAGCGTATTCTTCGGACGCAGCGAAACGCTCACTGTCAAAGACGGCGAGCTTGACGGCGGCGAGTTCGCGCATATATACTTCGTGGACTGGGATCACGTGCGCGCGCGCCACAGGCAGCTAAACATAACCGTCATGGGCACGACCGAGCCTGTCGGCGACCGCAAATGGAACGGCGGCGAAGTCATAAACACGCTTCGCAAGTACAGCGACGAGGAAAAGGCGTATATGCCCGCGTTCGACCAACAACAGAAACGCTGAGCTGATTAACGTATATAGAGAAAGCTGTCGCGGAGAAATCTGCGACAGCTTTCTTTATGGCTCAATCGTTTTTTGAAGTTTGATAAAAGCGAAACATTATGCATTCGCTGCGTGCCGCAATAAAAACAGCGCCAAAGCCTTAGTATACGCGACTAGCTGATCGCACGATACGTATTCGTCGGGTTGATGCGCGCCGCCCGGAAGCGAAAAATCGCGGAATATGCCGAAGTTGAAAGCGCTGCGCCCGCCCGCCGCGAGTATGACTGACAGGTCGGACAAACACGCGCCGCAGACCTTTGCGTCTTTTCCGCGCGCGATTTTGGCACATTCTTTCATTCTCGCAAGCGCTAGACTGTCGTTATCGCATTCGATCGCGTCGAAAAAGCGGCTCGTCGACGTGAAACCAACTGTCGATACGCCCATCTTAGCGTATTCGGGAGCAAGCTCCGCGAGTATCTCGCGCAGTTCTGCTTCGATTTGCCGCCTGCCGCTTACGGTGTAGAGCACAAAATCGACGCTCGCTTCCTCGTGGCGTTCAGGCAGATTGCCGAAGCGCGCCACGCGGAATGCAGAATCCGCCGTTTGCGTGCCGGCGTAAGCCGGGTGCGCCGCAAGCTCTGCGCGGCGACGCGCGCCGAACCCGTCGAGCTTAGCCATCAGCATATCGAGAGCGCGGTATATCGGAAAGCAATCGTCGCTTACGCGGTCGAGCGTCAGTGTGACGCGATAACAGCCCCCTCCCAGCGCCATAGGCCATATCTCAAAATCAGCGCCGTCAAGATTTATGTAATCGTCCGAAGGCGTGCGCAGGCACGCCGCCAGCGCGCCGTTGCCGCCGCCGTATTCCTCGTCGCAGTATGCGCACAGCGCGATTTCTTTGTTAAACGGAGCTTTCAGAGCCATTAGCGTATCCAGCGCGAAGCACGCCGCCGCAAGCCCCGCCTTATCGTCGCCCGCTCCCAGCCCGTATATGTTGCCGTTTGATATATCGCCCCCGAACGGCGAGACCGTCCACGCGGCCGGGTCGCCTACGGGCATCGTGTCCGTATGCGCCATAAGCATAACGCGGCCTCGCGCGCCTTCGGGCTTCAAGAGACCCACGGCATTGGGGCGGCTGTCCGTATTGTGACCGGGCCAGTAGAGCGGACTTTGCGTGACTCCGTCGACTTCGTCGGGGCAGTATACGTCCGTCTCAAGCCCCATCGAGCGATATATGCAAGCCATATGCTCTGCCAACGCGCGTTCGCGACCGTCGCCGCACAGGTTCTGGCTGTCGTATTTGATCAGCTCCGATAATAGCCCGAACAGCTTTTCTTTGTCAGCCTCGATGCGCATAAGCGCGGCGCGTTCGATTTCGCGCATGTTACAGCGCCTCCTCGATGCCTAACGACGCGGCAATCGCTTTCATTTCGCCCAGCGTGCGGTCGTTTACGGGAATCCCCTCGCGGGCGAGCCGCTCGGCGCTCTCGCGCTCCTTCTCGCCGTGCGTGTATATGCGGTCGCAGCCGTCGGCTTTCGGGCTTTGCCGCAATTCTTCAAGCAGGCCGGACATGCGCGCGCGTATAGCGGTTTTATCTCCGAAAAGGCCGTAATCAAGGGCTATGAACGAAAACGATGTGTCGGCATTGCCGCTGTTGCGCACATGTGGCGCGGTCGTGCCGCCCGCGAGCACCGCAGTCAGCAGCTCGACTATGACGCCGAGCCCGTAGCCCTTATGAGACCCTGTCGTCTCCCCCGCTCCGCCCAGCGGAAAAATTCCGCCGCCCGCCTTGTTGATTATGTTGTCTATCACTCGCGCCGGGTCGTCGCAGTCCGCGCCGCGCTCGTCCGCCGCCCAGCCCGACGGCAGCGGCTTTCCGGCCTTGTTATACACCTCGAGTTTTCCGCGCGTTACGACGGTCGTAGCCGCGTCATACCAAAACGGCACGGGGTCTGCCGGCATACACAGAGCTATAGGGCTTGTGCCCAGCATCGCCTTGCGACCGCCTGTGGGTATGGCTATGGCTTCGGTGTTGGTCATACATATGCCTATCATGTCGGCGTCGCACGCCATTTTGGTGTAGTATCCGGCTATGCCGTAGTGGTTTGAACCGCGCACAGCTATCATGCCCACGCCGTGAACGCGGGCTTTATCGATGGCGGCCTGCATACCCGCGCGCCCTACCACTTGCCCCATCGTGCGCGGAGCGTCCCAAACGGCGGACAGCGGCGTTTCGAACACGACTTCCGCCTTCGCGCGCGGGTCTATATGCCCTTTCGCAAGCGCGTCGGCATAGCGCGTCAGCCGCTGTATGCCGTGAGACTCTATGCCGTATAAATCCGCGGTTATGAGCACGTCTGAAATTGTGTCCGCCTCGTCGGGCGTGAAGCCGTAAGCTATGAACGCGCGCATGCAAAACGCGCGCGCTTTCTGCGTGTCAAGCCTTATGTACGCCATTATAACGCCTCCTGTAAGGTCAGTCCCCGAGCGCCGTCACGTCTATAGTGCGTATACCGTCCTGACCGCAGATATAGTATGCGACTAGCGCCGTGCCGTCGTCAAGCATTATCGCGTTCGGATAGCCCAAATCCCCGTTGGGCGCGTCGTCGCGCAGTATTATTTCTTCAGATTCCTCTATATGAGCGAGTTCAGAATCGCATACGCGCGCGCGAATGCCGAAAGGCGCGCGCCTGTAACCGTAGCTGAGCAGTACGCGCCCGTCGCCCAGCGTCAGCGCGTGGAACGGGCTTGAACCCCAGACCCCCGAAATCTCGCTGACAGGTCCGAACGTGCGGCCGCCGTCGTCGGATACGGATATATGCAGGTTGAGATAAGTATCGTCAAAGTGCACGCCCGGAGCGCGGAAATTTGTCTGAGTGCGGTACAGTCCCACGAGCTTGCCGCTCGGCGTCAAGTACAGACCCGGCTCAAGGTAGTTTTTTTTGCATTCGGGATCGAACGCCATCGTTGACAGAAAGCGCCAGCTTTCGCCCCTGTCGTCAGAGACGACGAGCCCCGCGCGCGATAATTCGCCTACATTCAGAGCGCCGTAAAACGGCAACAGCAAGCGCCCGTCGGGCATCTCGACAATGTTTCCGCGCACGCCCGCGCCGTCCGGCACTCCCGGCATACGCAATGGCGGGAAATGCCGCCACGTCTCTCCGCCGTCGTCCGAAATCGAGTAGCTCGCGCCATAGGGATAACAGTCGTATTTACCCCAGAGTTCGCGCCCGAAGCTGGCGAAAGATTTTTCGCCCCAGCGGCGCGCGCCCTCCCCGCGCGGGCAGAGCGCCCAGCGGAAATATGTGACGATTATGCGGCCGTCCTTTAAGACGTTCACGCACGGGTCTTGCTCGCTCATATCGTCGTCGATTATGGTGTTGAGCACATTTGAGAATGTTCTGCCGCCGTCGGGCGACGTTATGAATACGTCGCGGGCGGTGGGGTCGATATGCGTCGCCGCGCCGTATTCGGTCTGCCGTTCTTTTGCGTGCCTGAACGCGCAAATCACGCGCCCGTCGCGCAGTCGCGCGAGGTTTGGAAACGCCACATATTCGCCGTCGCGGTATATCGTTTTCGTGCTCAGTATTCTCATCAGCTATACCCCCGTATGTTGCCGTTAGCCCTTAATTCCCGAAGTGACCAGCGACTCCACGAAGAACCGCTGACAGCTCAGGAAGAAAACCATGATGGGCAGCAGCATGAATATGTTAGCCGCCATTATGGCGGGATAGTTTTGCATCTGCTCGTCGGCGAACTGCTTTACCGCCAAAGGCATCGTGTAGCGCGAGCTTGACCAGATGTATAGAAGCGGCTTTTCGTAGTCGTTCCACGACCACAGAAAGTACATGAACAGCAGCGTCGCCACGGGCGCTTTGACGTTGGGCAGCGCTACCGACCAGTATATACGCAGATGACCCGCGCCGTCTACCTTAGCCGCGTCAACCAGCGAATTTGGTATCGTCAGAAACGCCTGACGCATCAGAAAAACGCCGAACGTGCCGCCGCAGAAATAACCTATCCACAAAGCGACGTGCGAGTCGAGCATACCCAAACGCGAATATATCATGTATGTGGGCAGAATCGTCACCATGCCCGGCAGCATCGTCGTCATGAGCTTGGTCATGAATATCTTGTCGCGCCCCGCGAATGAAATTTTCGCGTAGGCATAGCCCGCGAGAGTGCACGAGAAAAACGTGCCGACAA
This sequence comes from uncultured Oscillospiraceae bacterium, assembly GCA_964453505.1. Taxonomy (GTDB): domain Bacteria; phylum Bacillota; class Clostridia; order Christensenellales; family Aristaeellaceae; genus CAYVPJ01. Next base: position 8,226 of record CAYVPJ010000022.1, read on the forward strand.
GCGCTATCGCCGAGACCTTTACGGAGTTTGTGAGATATGTGAAGAACGACACAGACCCTGTGAACAACGCCTCATAGCCCTTCAAAGTCGGGCTTCGCGGAATCCATTCTATAGGAAATGTGAAAACGTCGTTCATGCCTTTGAACGATGTGGACAGCATCCATATGAACGGAAACACCATTATAATGCCCATTCCCCACAAAAGCGCGGTCAGCAGAATCTTTATAACTTCAGCCTTTCTCGGCTTGCGCGTTTTTCGGATATTTGAGTGTCCCATATACCTGCGCCTCCCGTCATTCGTTGGAATAGTCTTTTTCAGTGCGCCAGCGTATGATTGTGAACAGCATCACCAGCAGGCACAATAGCCACGAGAGCGCGGCGGCGTAGCCGGTGCGGTATGTTATGAACGCGCTGCGGTATATGTACAGTCCGAGCGTATATGTCGCCGTGCCCGGCCCGCCCGATGTGATTATCTGCACGAACGACCACATTTGAAGGCTGGAAATGATGCCCAGTATTGTAAGCAGGAACGTTGTGGGCTTTATCATAGGCAGAGTGATGCGGAAGAATTTTGTGATGGGCCCCGCGCCGTCTATGTCGGCTGATTCGTAGTACGCGACGGGAATGCCCTGCAAAGCGCCGCTGTACATTAAAATGCTGTAGCCTATCTCTTTCCAGAGCAGCACTATCATGACCGCCGGCAGCGCCCACTTAGTGCTCGATAGCCAGCCGGGCACGTTTTGTGCGGAAATTCCCAAAGACATCAAAAGCGAGTTTATAGGGCCGTTCGTCTTGTGGAACAGCGCGCGCCACACTGTCGCCACTGCGACAATGTTTGTAACATACGGCATGAAATACATTGCCCGCGCGGCGGCGCGGCCATAGACGGAGCGGTTCATCATAGTTGCCAGAATAGCCGCCAGGAACAGTGTTACGGGCACTACAAGCAATAAAAGCGCGTTGTTGCGCAGACAGGCAAGCAGATATATATCGTCAAACATGGACATGACGTTTTCAAGTCCTATGTAATTCGCATGTTCAAAACCCTTCATTAAGTTCCAGTCAGTAAACGCCATTGTGAACGAAAACAGCACCCCGAAGAGCGTGAATACCAGAAAGCCCAGCAGGCTGGGCGCGATGAACAGATAGCCGCAAATGTTATCCTTGACCTTTATTGACAACCCGCGCCTTGAAACCGCATTGCGCATGGGAACAACCACCCTTCCGAGATAACGTGCGCGCTTTGGAAAAGCGCCGCCGCGCACCGTTTAGTGATGCGTGGCGGCATAGAATATCAGGTCTGTCAGTTGGCGGCGGCAATTTCAGCTGCGCCGAGCTGCTGCATCATGCTGACCCAGTCTTCCAGACTCATCTCGCCGTTCATGTAGAGCTTGTACTGCTCCGAGAAGAGCGTGTTCATGAGCGAGGTGTAACTGGAGAGCGAGGGATCGTAGCCATAGTGGCCGATGTGCGCTTCATACGGAGCGGCGACGGCCTTGATGGCAGTGTCGATGTTGTAAATGTCGGTGTGCAGCACGCCGTTCGCGTCGGTGTACTCCATGAAGGAGGTCGTGGCGGCTTCCATGTCGGCGTCCTTGTAGATGGGCATGTAGTTCGCCGCTTCCATGGCGCACTCGTTGCATATGAACTTCGCGAATTCATAGGCTTCCGCCGGATACTTTGCGGTCTTGGGCACATAGAACGCGCCCGCGATCGTGTTGAAGGATACTTCCTTGCCTTCTTCGGTCACATAGGGCATATCAGCCGCGCCGAGCTCGAAGGACAGCGGGCCTTCGCCGGGCGAGTTGAACATGTAGTTTTGCAGCCAGACAAGCGTGTACGGGCCGTCGATTATCATGGCGGCCTTGCCGGTTGCCAGCGCCTGACGGCGGTTCAATGACTCGGCTTCCATCGTGGCGAGAGTCGGGGCTACGCCTTCAACGTCGGCTAAGTTCTTCGCCCACTCGAGGCAGGTTTTGAACACTTCGTCGTCGAAGTTGGGCAGTACGTTGCCGTCTTCGTCCTTAACGGCGGGCTGCCAGCCGGAGACCATCGCCGGGGCGTAGCAGATGTCCGTCCATGTGTAGGGGAACACTATGCCGTATACGCCTTTCTCGGCGTCGTAGAGCGTTTTGGCTATCTCGGTGAGCTCTTCAAGAGACCATGTCTCGGGGACTTCGATGCCAGCCGCCGCGAACATGTCTTTGTTGTAGAACACCTTGAAAGTGTTGCCGGCGTAGGGCACGCCGTAAATGCCGCCGTCATACTCGAGCATGGCGGTCGAAAGCGTGCCGTACATGTCTTCGTAATCGTCGCCCGCGGCCGCAATGTATTCGTCAAGCGGTAGCGCGCCGCCGTTGAGCACGCGGCTGTAAACGTCTCCGTAGGTCAGGTAGGTCACGTCCACGACTTCGCCGCCGCTTATCATCGTGTCAAGATTGACCAGATACGCGGTGTCCACCGTGGTACCCATGTCGATGTAGTTGACGATAATGTCGGGGTGCAGCTCGCTCCACTTTGCGATGATCTTCTCGGCCTTGTTGTTCTGCGCCCAGCCCGCGCCGACCCAAGTCAGCGTGACGGCATCGCCTTCGGCAGTCGCGACAGCGCCGAACATCGTCACAGTCAACATCAGCGCGACCAGAATGGCTCCAAATCGGGTTGCTTTCATGACTCATGCTCCTCCTTTTATTTATACCTCCTGTGCGGAGATATGTTCAAACTTTGATGGGATAACGCCCCCAGCGGCGACCGGCTTCGTATATCGCGTATACGTTTTCGTTGGGTATGTCGTCGTGGACGCTGTGATCTGAAGTCAGGCAGTAACCGCCGCCGCCCGCCGCGTCGCGCAGGCACTGGCGCACCATTGCCTCAACGTCGGCGGGAGTGCCGTTTACTAGCACGTCCTTGTTGTCCACGTTGCCGAACAGGCACATGTCGTTGCCGTACATCTTCTTGACGTTTGCAAGCTCCATTCCGGGGCAGCGCTCTATTGGGTGCAGACCGCGCATACCCGTAGCGTGTATATCAGGAAGCAGCGGCGCTATGCAGCCGTCGCTGTGCAAAAGCGGCAGCGCGCCCATGCGCGTGACCTCTGACGCGATGCGCTTCAGCTCCGGTGCGATGTATTCGCGAAACTGCGCGGGCGACATTAACGGCTGTTGGCTTGAACCGTAGTCGTCTGAAAACAGCACCGCGTCAACACCCATCTTCAGCATAACGCGGGCGGCAGCTATGGCGAAATCAGACACAATTCTGAGCGCCGAACGCACGGTCTCGGGTTCGTCATAGAGCAGATACGAAAACCCCTCGAGCCCAAAGAGCTGCCACGCGCCCGAAAACGGACCGCGCACATTGCCGACCGTACCTAAATGGTGTTCTTTAGCGATCGCGATAGCCTCGCCGAGCGTTTCATAACGCGCGGGGTCGTCGGGGTCGGGCGGAACGTATGAGCGCAAGTCGTCTCCGTTCGAGCACGGCGTTTTTATGCCCGCGTCTATAGGCCACGACGACGGGTCTACGCGGTATGTTATACCCCATTCGTCGGTATAGTCGCCATGCGTGACTCCGGCGGGGCGAAAGCCGCTCGTACCGGGAATCGGCAGGAACGCGAAATCGTAGCCCACTTTCGCCGCGAGGCGCATGACGCTGCCCAAGTCGAACACCTCGGGCACGTAACCGAGCACGTCCTTAAAGAACGGGCGGCTGTAGACGCACTCGAACACGGGCACTGTGTCAGGCTCTTTGTGATTCAGCGCGCACAACAGGCGCTCGCGTCCCGTCATATTCATAGATACTCTTCCTCAAAGCGAAGATCGTTAAGCGCCGCGCGCAGTCCCGCGCGCTCATCGTCGTTCAAACGGCGCATGGGATATACGCACTTGCCGCAGTCGTAGCCCATGAACGCCAGCGTTTCCTTGAGAGCAGGCTGCACGCCGAAGCGTATCATAACGCCGATGAGGCGGTTCGCCTTGTATTGCAATTCCTGCGCCCGCGCGACGTCGCCTTGGCGGAATGCATCGTAGAGTTCTCGGAACACGCGCGGCATGACGTTGTATGTCGAACCTATGCCTCCGTCCGCGCCCATCGCGAGACCGCAAAGCAGACACTCGTCGGGCCCGTTCAGAACGTTCACGTCGCCGCCCCGCATTTCCTTGATGCGGTGCATCGAATAGTAGTCGTAGCTCGTCCACTTCACGCCGACGGCGCGCGGGATTTTCAGGAAGCATTCGACCATATCGCACGTTATGTTCACGCCCGAAAGCGGAGAGCAGTACATTATTAGCGGCAGCCCCGCAGCGTCGGAAAGAGCGGTATAGTATTGCGCGATCTCTTTTTCGCCGTAGCCGAAGAAGAACGGCGGCACTGACGAAACCGCGTCCGCGCCGATGCGTCCGGCGTGCTTGGCGAGTTCGACGGCGGTTTTAAGGTCTATCGCGCCAACGTGCACTAAGAGCTTAGCTCGCCCGCGCGTTTCTTCGCGCGCAATTTCAGCGAGCTTCATGCGCTCGGCTGGCGCGACCACAGGGCCTTCGCCCGTCGCTCCGCAGACATAGAAGCCGTCCATGCCGCTATCCATATGCCAGCGGATAAGCCTTTTTAGGCTGTCTGTATTTATGGTTTCGTCGGGGTTGAGCGGCGTGACGAGCGCGGGCATCACGCCTTTGAAAAGCACGTTCGTCATGTTTACACGTCCTTATTCTCGATATCGCATGTCCAAGTGCCGAACGGGCGCGCGATCGCTTCGCTGACATAACACGCGCCCTTGCCCAGCCTGATTATCGAAGCCGGGCATTCCATGGATATTGGCCCGTAAAGTTCTATGCGCGAGATCATTCGCTGCCATGAGTCCCCGCCGGGGTTGACTATGTTATGAATCTCAAACCGTTCGCGCGCGTTTATAACGTCTCGCGGGCCAATCGTCGCGGCGCGCGGCGGCACTGCCCAAACGTCTCCCGCCGCGCCCATCGGCCAGAAGAGCGCGTTTTCGCACACGGTCATCGGGTGCTGAGTGACTATGCGCGAACCGAGCTTCAAAAATTCGTCCATGCTGTCGGCCGCAAGTTCGGGCGCGTGAGGGTCTATGAACGCCACATGCCCCGGCCAGCCCGTCGCCGAATAGACTACGTCCGCTCCGCCGTTTCCCGCTTCCTCTATGAGGCTTGAGTAAACGCCCTCGGCCTTGTTTTCGTTCGTGAAAACGTGCCATTGATCGATGGGCGGGCGCAGATCCTCGCGAATGGCGCTCCAGAAGTGTTTTCGGAACGAAAAGCCCAAACTCGCGCCGTACGTGAGCGGGGCGACGTTGCCGTCTTGATCCGCCCATTCGTCCATGGCGAAAGCGTGCACGTTGCGGCAGTTCACGTTGTATTTGCCTATCATTCCGGCGACGGCGGTGTATGCGCCCGGCCACTGATTGGGGCAGATCATCGTGAACGGCTTGTCTTCAACGTCGCTCAGATATATGCGGTGGAACATGTCCATCACCATAAACGCCAGCGGGTCTATGACCACATGCACCGAAAAGCCGTTCTCGTTTGTGTATTCCATTTCAGAGCGTTTGATTGACCGAACGCGCGCCAGCATGGCGGTGTCGCGGGAAGGCAGCCACCGAGCGGGGTCGAACGTAAAGTTCTGCATATAGCCACACCTCGTTCTTAATGTGTTTGCACAACATCCATATTGCATTTTTGATGGTTATATGATACACTAAACCAATAAATTTGTAATTGCACGATTGAATAGTCTATTTGCATTATTGATTCAAACGCATAACGGAGGCGAACAAATGGCGAAGCTCGTGTTTCACCGCTATAATATGTGCCGTTTCATAAGCATTCGGCAGCTTTCGACGGCGCACTATCTTTCGAACGTGCGCGATTACGACACGCCGCCGCACCGCCACAGCGCGTGGGAGTTCGTATATTGCGCCGACGGGCGCGCCGCCGTGTGGGACGAGGAGCGGCGATTCACGCTTAGAAAAGACGAATTGGCGTTTCACCGACCCGGCATATCGCACCATTTCGAGGTGGGAAAAACTCCGACCACGCTGTTCGTGCTCTCGTTCATATGCACGAACGAATGCATGAAGCTGTTCAGCCGCAAAGTCGTGCAGATAACGGGTCAGGAAAGGGCGATAATCGCGCTCATAATAGACGAGCTAAAAAACGCGTTCGAGTTGAATCAAGGGCTTTTACAGTTAGGCGAATTCAAACCCAGCGCCGACGCGCCCGTCGGGGCTGAACAGTTGATATGCGGCTATCTCGAATGGCTGTTGATTAGGCTTATACGCGCGGGAGTCGACAGGCAGGAACCGCGCATGGACGTGGCTAGCTTGGAAGAAGCGCTCGAAACGCGCATAATGTCCGATATAAAGGCTTACATAGACGCCCATCTGAGCGAACGCATCACGATAGCTCAGCTCGCCGCTCACGTGCACTACAGTCGGGCGCATATAACGGTGCAGTTTAAGGCGGCGACAGGCATGAGCATAATGGATTATGTGGCGGGTCAGCGCATAGAAAAAGCGAAGACAATGCTCGCGGCGGGCGAATACACGGTTTCGCAGATAGCCGAAGCACTGGGTTTCGCGAGCCTGCAATATTTTTCGCGCCGCTTCCATCAGGCGGTCGGCTGCGCGCCAAGTCAGTACGCAGACGATCTTAACGCAAGCGCCGCGCAATCCGGTGTGCTCAGAACTTCATAACTCTGCCGACGGATTCGCGCTTTAACCGACAGGCGTTCTCACATACATTCACGAGCACGCAATTTATAAGGTGAGTTTATTTCGCGCTAGTTTTATGCATTTCGTAAAGAGCGCGCGCCCCGCGGATATAGTCGTCGAATACTTCTGCGTATGCTTGTACGCGACCCGCGTCCGGCTCGATGTCGCGTCGGTTTAACCGAACGCGTTTGACGGCTTCCGCAGTATCGCGGAACGCTCCGCAGCCGACGCCCGCCATCATAGCCGCGCCCACGCAGGCGAGATCAGCGACACCCGATACGCATAGCGGTCTGCCCGCGATCTCAGCCAGTATTCGAGTCCACAATTCGCTCTTCGTAGCTCCGCCCGCGAGGAACAGTCGGCGCACGGGTCTTCGGCTCTCCAGCTTTCGGAGCGCCCAAACCATCTGACACGCCACGCCCTCCATTATCGCTCGCGCGATATGCCCGCAATCGTGCGAAAGATCAAGCCCCAACAGCGCGGCGCGGCAGGAGGCGTTCGGCTCGGGCTGACCCGCGCCGCTTAAATACGGATAGAAGCGCAATCCGTTCGCGCCCGGCGTATCGCTGCGCGATGCCAGTTCGTTCAGCTCATCATAACCGAGGGGCGAACCAACCGCCCCCGCCACTTGATTTCTGAACCAGTCGAGGCATACGCCGCCTGTCGTTATCGAAAGCATCGTTCCCCAGCGCCCGGCAGAAGCCGAAACCGACTGCGAGTAACCCGATTCGAAGTCGGGCGCGTCGCCGAGCGCCGTGACGACCCACGCTGTGCCCGTGCCTATAACCGCGTCGCCGCTTTCGCAAATGCCCGCGCCGAACGCCACCGCGTATTGGTCGTGCGCACCTGAGACTACGAGCGTCGATTCCGATAAACCCAGCTCCGCGGCGGCTTGCTTTGTCAGCTTTCCTATAGGCTCGCACGAGGGGATCAGCGCGGCGAGCTTCGATTCGTCCACGCCGGCGAAGTTGAGCAAATTGTCGTCATATCGCTTTTCGCTTATGTTCACAAGTTGATTGATGCCCGCGTTTGAAATATCTATCGCCGGACGGCCTGTCAACTTGGCGGTTATGTAGTCGTGAACGGTCAGAAAATATGCCGTTTGTGCGAATATATCGGGCGTTTCCGAGCGCATTCTTCGTATTTGCATCAACGGCAGACCGCCCGTCAGATCCCAGCCGCTCGCGCGGTAGACATACCCTTCCCCAAGGGCGTGCAGAGCGTCCGCACGGTCGCCTATACAGCGCGTGTCACTCCAGACGATTGCGTTTGCAAGCGGATTAAAGCGCGCGTCCGTCGGCACGAGCGTGCCCCCCTGCGTGGACAGCGATATTGCCTGCACGCTTTCTGCCGTTTCGGGCGACTTGCATACGTTTTTGACAGTATGCAAAACCGCTTCCCACCAATCCGCCGCGTTCTGTTCGCAACAGCCGGAGCGCGGCGCGATAAGCGGATATGCTTTTTGAGCGGAAGCCAGTATTCTTCCTTCTTCCGAAATCAACATGGCTTTCGCGCCGGTAGTGCCGATGTCTATACCTAAAAACGTCGCGTTTTTCATAACTTTGTTTTCGCCCCGTAAGTGTTTTCGCATACAGATTATACCATGGTTAAAAGCGGTATGGCAAGCAATATGCCCGCAATATTTGTCGATATTATTTCTTTTTTCTTTTTAATGACTTTTCTTTTTGTTTCACGCGTGCTATAATACATCGCAGCAGCACTATATTAAAGGAAGTTTCCAAATGCCCAAGCTAAAGCCCGAGCATTCCGGCGAGACAAAAAAGCCTGTAATTCCGTCGCTAAAGATAGACGCGCGCCGCGAGAAGATCACGGAGATATTGGAGCGCGACGGACAGGCGAACGTCGCGTCCTTGGCCGCGCTTCTCAACACGACGGCAGTCACGATTCGTTCCGATTTGGACGCTATGGAGCGCGACGGCTTGGTTGAGCGCATACCGGGCGGCGCGATACCGACCACCGTAAGCATGTATAACCGCGAGTTTTTGCGGCGCAAACGCATATATACGGACGAAAAGAGAGCTATCGCCTCGGCCGCCGTGAAAGAGATCGCGGACGGCGACACGCTGTTCATAAACAGCGGCAGCACGACATACTTCGCGGCACTGGCGCTCAAAAAGCTGCGTAAACATCTCATCATAGTCACAAATTCAGTCGCCATAGCCATTGAACTGGGCACAGTGCCAACGTTTACCGTTATACTGGTGGGCGGACAGATTAACTCATATTACTCGTTTACCTGCGGCGCGGAGGCGTTCAATCAGATCAAGCAGTATCAGGTGAACAAGGCCGTGCTGTCGGTCGACGGCGTAGATGAAAACGGCATAACGACGATTCACCCCGAGGAATCGGCAATCGCGTCGATAATGGTGGAGCGCGCGGAGAAATGCATGGTCGTGGCGGACGGCAGTAAAATCGGCAGAACGGGCTTTTCCACAATCTGCAAGCCGCGCCAGATCGATTTGCTGATAACCGATAAAAGCGCCGACGCGGAAGCGCTTCAAAAAATCCGCGAAGCGGGGCTTACAATTCAACTCATATAAAGGAGATTCTGTTTATGAAAGCTCATATCCGCACCCCCTATTTCGAAATCGGAGTAAAGAACTATGTATACGGCGACGACGTTCTCAAAATGGCGCTCTTCGCGGACGCCTGCGCGGAGAAGTACGACGTCGACGTGGCGATGATCGTGCCCTATACCGAGCTTCGCCGCGTGTGCGAGCAAACAAAATGTTTGCACGTGTTCGCGCCGTATATGGACGTTTTGCGACCCGGTCGCGGCATGGCGGACGTGCTGCCCGAAGCCGTGAAAGCGACCGGCGCATGCGGCGTGGTCGTAAACCACTGCGAACGCCCGATGACGCTTCCGCAAATAAAGGCGACCATAGACCGCGCGCGCGAGTTGGATCTGCTCGTATTCGGCTGCGCCGATTCAATCGCGGAAACGAAGGCGCTTGCACAATTGCACCCTGACATAATCAACCCTGAGCCAAGCGAACTTATCGGCGGCGGCGGCGGAGTAAGCGACCCTGAATATGTCCAAACCAACATTCGCGCGGTGAAGGATATATATGAAGACATACTGGTTGAGCAAGCCGCGGGCGTCTCGTCGCCTAAAGAGGTCTACGATTTCGTTTACGCGGGCTGCGAGGCGACAGGCGCGGCGTCAGGCATATTTAAAGCCGCCGACCCCTATCGCATGGCGGAAGATATGATCGCCGCAGTGCGGCAGGCGATCGACGACCGCGCGCGCGACGGACTTAAGTGATTAAGGGAGGGCGAAATATGGTTTTCGGCAGAAAATTTCAGGTGACGTCAAATCAGGGCGTGCCGACATTCCACAACGTTACCGAACAGGTGAAAGCGCTTTTGAAGGAATCCGGCGTTAAGACGGGAACTGTCACCGTGTATTCGCACCACACAACGTGCTGCGTCATAACGCAGGAAGCCGCGTTCGACATGTCAATGACGGGCATGGAAACGCTGCAGACTGATTTTGTTGAGATGTTCGAGCGCATACTGCCCACCCAACGCAAAGAAGGAATGTATTTACACCCGGGTCCCAAGGCGCTAGCGTTCGCTGAGGAACATGGCGAGGACGCGCGCGGCTGCCACAACACTGACGCGCATTTGCGTTCCGCGCTGGTAGGCCGCAGCGAAGTCATCGCCGTATTCGACGGCGAGATGGATTTAGGCGAATTTGGCTACATATATTTCATTGATTTTGATCAGACCCGCGCGAGAACGCGCACCGTGGACGTGATAATTTCGGGCGAGTAACTTATAAGCTCACATTCCGAGAAACGCGAACGCCCGCAAGCCCCCGCGTCTTTTACGACGCGGGGTTTTTGCCTACGGTGCAACCGTCACCAGACGCGTTCCCTTGGCTTCGACCGCCTGCGCTGTTTCGGCGTTCAATTCCGCGTCCGTGATGAGCGTGTCGAAATCTTCCGTTTGACAGTATATCGCCAGTGCGCTCCTTTGAAACTTCGAGGAATCCGCGAGCAGAATATGACGCGCGGAGTGTTCGAGCGCGATTTGGCACAGGCGCGCGGTCGCCATGTCAGTCGTGGAAACGCCGTTGAGCGCGTCGCAGCCGTCAGCGCCCAACGCGCACAGATCAAAATTGAGCTTTTGGAGCGTTTCTTCCGCCAAATAGCCGCAACAGTCCTGCCGATGCTCGCGGTAATTGCCGCCTATGAATTGTATGTTTGTCAGCCCGGAGAGCGCCTGCAGATTTTTCAGTGAATTAGTGAACACTTGAATTTGATCGACGCGCCCCGCGCGCAGTAATTCCGCGAGGCACAGGCTTAATTGATATACGGTGCTGCCGCTGTCCAAGTAAATGGTTTTAGCGCCTATAATCTCCCGCGCGGCGGCTTGGGCTATGAGTTTCTTTTGCGCAAGGCACTGCGACTCCATGCGCGGGTAGTTGTATTCGATCTGCGAATCTGCGAGCGATTGCAGTCCCCCGTGCACGCGCAGCGCCTGCCCCATGTTTTCGATTTTGATGAAAAGTCTGCGCGCAGTGGATTCGGATATGTCGAGCATCGCCTCAGCTTCCGCAAGCGTAATGCGCGAAGCGTCTTTAAGATAGTCAGAAAGCCGTTTGATTTGCCCGTCAGTTTTCCTCACGCGAATCACGCTCCCGAAGCAAAGCATATCATATTTGAAAGAAACGGTCAAATGCTTCGTAAATAAAGAATAGTTATTACAAAACCCGCGATCCGCGCTTGAACTCAAGCGCCCTTTAGCGATAACTCAGCCTATGTCTCGCCGCGAATGAGAGCGCGCAAGCGCAGGTATGTCTGCGGCGCGGAGTTGCCTTCGCGTATTTCCAGTATAAGCGGCCCGTGTTGAAGCAGACCGGAACGCCACGACCACAGAAATCCGTGAAATGACACAAGCCCGTCGTCCAGCCCCGTTATCGGGAAATGGTTATACATTTTATTCGACGCGTCGATGCATGTCTGATGCAGATGATACGCGCGACAGCGCGCGCCCACCGACGCGTACCAGTGCCCCAAGGGGCAATATTCGCTCACGGGCGCGTTGTTGCGCGCGTGACCCACGTCCAATCGTAACGCGCATTTATCCGCGCCCAAGCGCGCGTTCAACGAGTCTATCCAACATATCACATCAAGCGGCGTGCAGCCGAACCTTCGGTTCGACGATTCGTCGCCCGCGCGGGTGTGGCTGTTCTCTACCATGATGAGTATGCCCGCATCCGCGAGGGGGCGAAGTATTTCAGCCATACGATCCGCCAGCGCGTCAAAAGCAAGCGAGTCGGCGCGCATGACGCCTATGCTCTCATACGGAGGGTGCACCGTGACCATATTCGCGCCCAAACGCGCGGCCGTGTCCGCCGTTCTAATAAGTAGATCGTCTCCGACGGTTCGCGCATGTATTTCGTCCCACGCAAGCGACGATAAGTGTTGTGAAAACGAGCGCCCGCACGCTCGCCGCCATTCGGATAGCAAATTCAGCGTTTCTGAGTCAGGGTCGCAGACGCCGCGCCACTCTATATGGGGAACGCCGTTGTCTATGCAAAAACGCATGTCTTCTTTGAGCTGATAGCACGTTATGCCTAGATTTTCGACAAATACATCGCGTTCGGCAGCGCTCCATTCGGGGAACAGTCCGCTTGTGAACTCGCGCGATTCTATCTCGCCCGTATCCGTGTCAACCAGCAGCATTTCAGGCATACCGCCGATCGATTTGTCGGGATCAAGCGCGCGCGGCGTTATGCAGCATACGCCTTCAAACTCGCTTTGAGCGCGCGCGTGAGTGTGTCCGCTGAACCAGTAAGGAATTTTCTGACCGGCGCTTACCCGTTCGCGAATCCAGCCCGATATGAAAGTGCGGGAGTCGGCGTCCAACTGTTCGTGGCTTTGGTGGCTGAGCAGTATGAGCGTCGAATCGCGATCCTGTATATTCATGCGCGCGCGTTCGGTAAGCGTTATGCGGCCTAACGACGCGTCTATTCCGACCACCCGAAGCGCGCCCAGTCGAACACCGCCCGGAGGCGAAGCGAACAGACGTGCGACCGTCGATGCCGTATCGGGCGTTCTCATATCAGAGTTGCCGGGCGTAGCTATCCAGCGGACGGGACAGCGATCCAGCGCGCGCCGCGCGAGCATCGCTCCGTCCAAATCGCCGCAGGCAGTAATGTCGCCCGCGATAAGCGCGCAATCCGCGTTTTCATTGCGCATCGCGTCGAACGCCCATTCAAGAGCCGCCCACTGCGGCGTATCAGTTCGGCAGGTCACATGGCTGTCCGCCAGCACAGCGAGCTTCATTGCCTAATCACCTTATCGTATGGCGCGATTCGCGCCGTTATATTTCAAATTCCAAATCGTCCGTCGCGAGTACTATCGGCAGCCGACCTTCGAATACCTTTTTCAAATGATGGCAGCTTTCGGCATAATACCATGAGTAATGGTTGAGACAGAACAGTTTCGGCGGGTGCTTTTCCAGCGGCTCTTTATACAGCATCGCGTCGAAGTGCGCGCTTTCGGCGACGACAAGATCGAAATCGTCGCTTTGCACGAAGCGCACATAGTCGGCGATCGGTCCGTCTGTATACTTCATATCTCCCGTGAACAGCACCTTTTTGCCCTCCGCCTCGATTTGAAACGCGAAAGATTTCTCGATATGACCCGTGCGCAGCGCGGTCACGCGGATTTGATCGTCCTGATAGAGCGCGCCTTCGGAGATTTCGCGAAACTCGATATCTTGGCGCATAGGAGAATGGTTGCAATTCAGCCAAGTTTGTATGCCCGCGACCGCTTCCTTTTCGGGCAGCCAGATTACGGGCTTCGCGTCCTTGAAGAACCAGCTGCACAAATCGACGAACGGTATAAGTCCGTTCGTGTGATCGCCGTGCATATGTGTTATAAACACAGCGTTGATTTTTTCAGGCCGTATTCCCCTCTTTATAAGCGCGCTGACAGGGTCTGTGCCCGCGTCGATAAGATATTTCCTGTCTTTCACCTCCAGCAGCGCGCAGGAGCATTTCCTGTTGGGTTCAGGCACGCCGTGGCTTGAGCCGATGAAAGTAATTCTCATTATGTTGACCTCTATTCAATATTATTGCCGTTTCAAGGCTTTGGCGGTTCACCCCGCGCATTAAAAATTCTATACCTTAAGCTAATCTCCCTTCAAAAATCGCAATACTTAACAGAGGATGCGTTCATCACGCAGCCGAGAACGCGGGAACGGCAAGCCGACATGCCGATATTATCTTTTGCAGTAGTCACGGACTAAATATATCAGGGACGCTATATCCATTGCATTCTATAAGATGCACGCTGCTCTGGAGCCGGAACAGCCGTTTAAGGCTTCTTTTCGGGCTGTTCTGTGTTGCAAATGAAAAATTACGCCAAAAATAACATTATCATACCATTTAATAGCAACCTTTTCAGATATATATGAATCTAATCATTATGCCTTTGAACGGAGGTCAGCTTATGCTTAAACGATGGTCGGCGTTCGCGATGGCGCTAATGATTATGTGCTCATGCGTTTGTTTCGCGGACGGAGCGACACTGTCCGAACCGCAAACGTCCGTTGGCGAACCTATCAACGAACCCGTAAATGAGCCTGTGAACGAGCCTGTTAATGAGCCCGTCAACGAGCCTGTTGATGAGCCTGTTGATGAGCCTGTGAATGAGCCTGTTGATGAACCTGTGAATGAACCTGTAAATGAGCCTGTAAATGAGCCTGTAAATGAGCCCGTCGACGAGCCTGTGAACGAGCCTGTGAACGAGCCTGTCAACGAGCCTGTGAACGAACCTGTTGATGAGCCTATAAATGAGCCCGTCGACGAGCCTGTGAATGAGCCCGTCAACGAGCCTGTGAACGAGCCCGTCAACGAGCCTATAAACGAGCCCGTGAGCGAACCTCTCAGCGAACCTTCTGGCGAACCTACGACTCCCGCAGAAATAAATGAAATAGCGGGTATTAGCGAACCTCCCGCTTCTGATAACGGAGGTTTGACCGTTGCGTCTTCGGGCGAAGCGCCGGAAACGCCAATCGGCTCGGAAGCGCCGCTGCTTTCAGAACAAACGCTTAACGGAAATATTCTGTCGACACCGAGCGAAATACATTCAGCGCCCTCCACTCCGTCCGAATCCGTATCCGCGCCCGAAATACAGGCGGGCACACCGAGCGAACCTTCCGCCACGCCGTCAGAGGTCGAGCAAAACGACGTTTCGAGCGGCGTTCCGACGCCCTCCGAAGCGACCGTCAGCGAAGCTGCAATAAGCGATGCTACGGTAAGCGAAGCCACAATAAGCGAGGCTACGGTAAGCGAGGCTACGGCGGGCGAAGCTTTAGAATACGACGCGTGGACGCTCGACCCGTACCTGAACGACGGAACGCGCGTGACAGGCGCTCTCTCAGACGTGCTCGCGGCGCTTTCGGGGCTGGACGGCGAGTTCGAAGTGTTCATAGTTTCCGAAGACGTGTTGTCCGCGAAGGACTATCTGTGCGAAGATATTGAAAACATTAGCATACTGCCCGATCCTGACGCGTTTTCCGACGAAAGCAAGGAATATACGCCTCACTTGTCGAACGAAAACCCCGAAGGCGGTGAAATCACCGAGGACGTTTATTTGTATGTCTGGATCGAAATAACGGATAAAACCGCCGCGCCGCCGGTAACGCCCGAGGACGCGTTGGTTTGGATGCGCGATTCGGGCGACCCGAACCGCGCCGTGACAGGCTCGCTCGAAAGCGTGTTAAGAGAAGCGAGCGCGCGCGGCGGCGAGAACACGATATACCTAAAGACAGCGAACGTGCTGTCCGCGCCCAACTTTTCGACATCAACGCTGTCGGGCATAACATTCACGCCCGACCCCGTCGTGTTCGGGCAGGGCGAATACGCGGTTCATATGTCCGATTCAGATCCACGCGCCGTCAGAATGCTCGCCGCCACGGGCGGCGAAACCGAACCCGACATTTTATACGTATGGCTTGAACTGGTGAACGCCCCCGCGCCCGACATAGGCGGCGCTCCGGTCGATGAAGTCGACATATTCGTAGACGCTCAGGACTACGAGGCGGGACGCTGGTCGAACAAAATGCCTGTGTTCACGCTGTCGGGCATACCTGACGATAAAAAGGACATATATACATACGCGGTTATAGCGTATGACGAGCGCTTTGTGATACTCTCAGGAGACACGTACACCGCCCGCGACGAGGGCGATTACGAGATACGCTTCACAATATTGGACGGCATTGGAGACGTGCTCGCGAAATCCGCCAAATACAATCTGAAACTTGACTTCACGCCGCCCGAGTACGTGTACGCGAAGGCGCGGACGGGTTCATACACCGTGTTCGACGTGGTGTCCGAGGACGCGCTGAGCGGACTGAACGCGTATTCGGTAGACGCGGGCGCAAGCTGGGTCGCTCCCGACGCTAACGGCATATATACGCATACGGCGGCATACGGCTCTGTGTTCGCGTTTGGAAGCCTTTTGGCGCGGGATAACGCGGGCAACGAGGCTATGTACCCCGACGATTTCGCGCTGCCTATCAAAGTGCCGTCATACGGCGGCGGCGGAGGCGGCGGCGTTAAACACGTGCCCACCGAGGAGAAGCCGGAGACCACGCCTTATGACGCGCTCGATTTGAAGGCGGATTCCGAACCTATGACCGTGCTTTCGATTGGCGAAACGGAGCTTCCGCTGTCTCTGAAGCTCACATACGCGCAGGATTACGACATAGGCGCGCTGTACGAGCCAAAGTTCACGGCGAGCTTCACGCGCTGGGGCGGCGAAACAGAGGACGACGCCGAGGATAAGCCTGACACGCTTATATTGACAGTCGTACCCGATGATTTTGTGAAGGGCGAATATGAGTACACGTGGCTCATGGGCGGCTTGGCTTACAAACTTTTGTCAAACAGCGGCATAGACTATCTGGTGCTGTCCGCAAACGGCAAGGTCGTCGCGATTTCAACGGCGGGCTTCAACGGCGGCTCGGAGTATACGCGGCTCAAGGCGCTCGGCGTTTCGACGCGCAAGTTTTCATACGAAATATCACTGCGCGCGTCGCTTACAGACCCTGAATTGCAGGAGATGCGAATTATCGCGAAGGTCGTCGCGGACGACGGCGAGCTTGTATACGAAATGACGACTGAAAAGAGCGACGCGATGTATTACTACGATATATACGCGGGTGATGCGGACATGCTGGACGCGCCTTTCGGAGCGTGCATTATGATAAATGAGAACGGGGAGGACATTTCATGAAAAAGCTGGCAGCTATCGCTTTAACACTCGCGCTTACGTGCGCGTGTCTGCCCGCCGTCGCGGAGATGATATTCGACGGCACAATAGGCGGAGATACGTATATAACGCTTAACGCGCCCTTCGGCGGCGACGTGACGAACATGAATGTTCGCGCGGGCGACAGAATATCAAAGGGCGACATTGTCGCCACAATAAGCACGACTTACGTGTACGCGCCTGTTGACGGCACGGTAACGGGCGTGTTCGGCGCGGAGGGCGACTCGACCGAAAGCGTGTCGGAGCGCTACGGCGGCGTTATGTACATAGAGCCTACGAACAAATACACGGTGTCCGCTACGACCGATAAGGCATACAACGACAGCGCCAACCGCTTCATTCGCGTGGGCGAAGACGTGTATCTGCGCTGCACCGCCGACGGCTCGCACATGGGAGTGGGGCGCGTTATTTCGGTTGGCGAGGACAATTCGTATAAGGTCGAAGCGACGGGCGGCGAGTTTCTGATAGGCGAAAGCGTCGGAATATTCCGCATGTCGAATTACCAAACATCTTCGAGAATAGGTCTGGGCACGGTAAAGCCGACCGCTCCTATCGCGGTAAAGGGCGCGGGCAGCATAATCAAGCTGCACGTAAAGAGCGGCGACAAGGTCGAGCGCGGCGAGTTGCTGTTCGAGACAGCAGAAGGCGCGCTGGACGGTCTGTACGCGCCGAGCGCCGAAGTGATGAGCACGACAAACGGCATCGTCATATCCGTAGACGCGGCGGAGGGCACGGCGGCGGCGCAGGGCGCTAAAATAATCACGGTGCTGCCCGACGACGAACTGTATGTCACGATAAAAGTGCTCGAATCTGACTTAGGCACGATTTCGACCGGCATGGGCGTGCAAATCGACCTGCTCTGGAACATAGGCGCGCGCGAACGCTTAAACGGCACGGTCACGGGCATATCATATCTGAACGGCTCGGAAACGGGAGAACCGTCGTACACGGCGTACATCAGCTTCGTGCCGGAGGACGACGTGAGGCTCGGCATGACGGCGCTTGTCTACGTGTCGAACGAGCAGCCGCTGCCCACGGATGACGTGCCCGATCTGGAAATCGAACCCAATACGGAAGCAACGGAACAGTAAATTTGCGGAAGGGTGTTGACGCCTGATGAAAAGGTTTTTGAGCTTATTTTTGGCGGTCGTAATGTTTGTGTCGCTGGGGGCGACCGTCGGCGGAATGTCGGAGTCGGTCAAAGCGGAAGCGACTCTGCCGGAAAACTTCGAGGTGGTATCTATCGCGTATATGGACGGCACGGTATATGTGCTCTCATACAACGGCATGGTGTACGTATGCGACGAGGATACGCCCGGACAGTGGGAATTATACAATATGTCCGAGGAGTTCACGGAATACACTAACGAACGATACCCGAACGTGCAGGTGATAGTATCTGACGGTGAACGCCTGTACGCCATCGTGTCCATAAGCGTAAACGAGGACGACATTACAAGCGTCGAGGGTATGTATTTGTACGAAATGAGCTTCGCGGACGGCGCCGTGGAGCTTTCAAACGAGCTTTCGCTGGATACATACGAAATGATCGAGTCGTATGACGATTACGAGTATCTGCGCAGCATAGAAAGCGCCATAATCCAGAACGGTATGCTGATAGTGTCTACATACGGTTCAGGCAACGGCATGGATATGTTCGCGTTCGATTTGAACGACGGAAGCTATATAAAGCCGTTCATAGAGAACATGCAGTCGCTGTCGGGATATAAGGACGACACGGTGCTCGTGATGCTGCAGGATTATACAAAGAACGAGACCAAGGTGCAGTTCGCGACTTTCGATATATACACAGAGGAAGTCGAAGTTATCGCCGACATTAACATGCCGGGTTATAACGCGCCGTCGGGCGTGTTGTACTATGAGAAAAATGACAGCGTTTACTATGCGCTCGACGGCGAATTGTACAGAATGAGCCTGTCCGATACGGGCAACCCGGTTTCCGTAGCGGGTTTGCGCATATCCCGCGTGAGCCGAAAACCCGAAATAACCGACAAAGGCTATTATCTGGCGAGCGACTATTCCGATTTGTCGTTTGTGAACATCGACCCGAACGCCAGACCTTCGAGACAGCTCTCGATCGTGCGCAGTTATACGACGGCCTTCGAGACATCAGTAAAACAATTTTCCGATGCGCGCAGCGACGTTGAAGTCTTGCTCAGAGACTATAAAGACGATTTGGTTCAGGCCATGATGAGCCGTTCAAACGACGTTGACATATACGTGCTCAGCATATCCCACGAGGATTTTTATCCGCTGTTGGAGCGCGGTTATATGGCGGAACTGACCGATAGCGAAGTAATCAGCGAGTTTGTGAACGCCATGTATCCTAACCTCGCTTCGATAGCAAAACACGACGGCGAAGTGGTCGCTATGCCGTTCGAGATGAACAACAACACCATGGCATACGACTCTATCGCGCTTGAAAAACTGGGCTTCACTCAGGACGACTTGCCCAAAACATGGCTTGAGTTCTTCGACTTCATCGCCGAAGCGGCGCGCAGGTGCGAGGAACGCGACGACGTGAAAGTGTTCGAGCCGTATTACGCGCTGCCTGAGATACGCTCGGAAATATTCTATGACATCGTTCAAAACTACATGCTGTATATGATGACCGACGCAAACGCCGAAAAAGCGTTCGACACGCCTTTGCTGCGCGCCCTTATAGACAAATATGAAGCGTTCGACTTCGAGGCGCTCGGTTTGCCCGAAACATACGAGGACGTGGATTATGATTACGAGTACCACGAAAACGGCACGCTCATAATGAACTACGGCGAGATTTCAGCATATAAACAGCGCAATTCGAGCGGCTCGATGCCGTTGCCGTTAGCGCTCGCCGACGGTATGCAGCCCTTGGTGGCGACGTATATCGAGTGCATGTTCATTAACCCGTATTCCGAAAACCGCGACTTAGCGCTTGAGTTCATAGAGCTTGTGGCGTCGAATCTGGACGACGCGTTTATAACGCATATCCGCCCCGACGTGAACGAGCCAATATTGAACGAATACTACGAATCGGCGCTCGAGAGCATATCGGAATACTTGGATTCGCTCAAAGAGCAGGCAGCGGGAGCGCCCGCCGACGAGCAGGAATATTACAAAACGATGATCGAGGAACAGCAGGAATACCTCGACGACTACCGTGAAAACCAGATGTGGAGCATGACCGCCGACAGCATAGCCGCGTACCGCGACTTGGCGAAATACCTCGTTCCGCGGAGGTTATTGAACGTGGACGGCGAGGACGGCAACTACTACGAGTTTTTTTATCAATATATTGACGGCGCTATCGACAAAAACACTATGCTTGCGAGCATTGACAAAACCGTCAAAATGATGCTGATGGAAAACTCTTAAAACGCGTTGAGCGCGCGGGTCTTGGGCGGCGCGGCCGCCCAAGACCCGCGTCGGGAGGCTTCATAAATTGTTTACCCGTAAAAAAACAGTTATACTGTATTTACTGCCCGCTCTGGCGGGGCTTACTATATTCTATGTGATACCCTTTATAGGCGGCATATATTACAGCCTTACAAAGGGCGATTATAAAGACACGTTTGTATGGTTCGATAACTATAAAAGCGTATGGAACAACCAGATGTTTCGCATGGGATTGCGCAACACGCTGTTTTTTTCGTGCTTATGCGCGCCGCTCGTATGGGTTTTGTCGTTCGCGGTGGCGGCTATGCTGTCGGCGCTGAGGCGCGGCGGCGGCATATACAGGAGCGCCGTGCTCATGCCCTATCTGATGCCGTCGTGCGCGATGCTTCTGATATGGCTGGTCGCATTCGATTACGGCGGTCCTATAAACAGGCTCGTCGCCGCGCTGGACAGCGATTTTCTGAACGGGTTAATCAATGAATCCATGAAGGATTCGCGTATACGCTGGCTGGATAAAGCGCTCAGGACTCCCGTAATACTTATGTACGTCTGGAAAAATCTGGGCTTTTCGGCTATTATTTTCTTAGCCGCGTTCCAATCGATACCCAAGCCGCTGTATGAATACGCTCGCTTGGAGGGCGCGGGCTTCATAAGCCGAGCGTGGCATGTGACTCTGCCACTGATTATACCGAGTGCGTTTCTGGTGCTCATCATGTCATGGATAAACGCATTCAAAATATTCAAGGAAGTGTATTTCATAAGCGGGGCATACCCCGATGAATCGGTGTACACGCTGCAGCATTATATGAACAATATGTTCAGAAACCTAAACTATCAGAACGTGACGACGGCGGCATACATATTCGCCATAATGGTGTTTTTGCTGTTCGGCGCGCTGTTCTTAGCGCAGAAACGCCTGCAAAAGCGGTTGAGTTAGGAGACGCGAAAATGGCAAAGAAAAAGAGAAAATTTTCGCAATTCATCAGAAACAGGCAGTTGTTTTCGCGTGCAGCGCTCACAATACTC
Organism: uncultured Oscillospiraceae bacterium; assembly: GCA_964453505.1. GTDB lineage: Bacteria > Bacillota > Clostridia > Christensenellales > Aristaeellaceae > CAYVPJ01. The sequence goes on from CAYVPJ010000022.1 coordinate 29,691, forward strand.
ATGTTATTGATTGTGCTGCCTATGATAGTGACGGTTCTGTATTCGTTCTTTTCTCCGAGCGAGATAACGGCGTTCATGAAGACGCGCAACAATTATGTTCAGGACGAATGGATGGACATAAAGCTCGCGCCCAAGATGGCTTCGCTGAGGCAGTATTACAATCTGCTTATAGAGGACGTGTCGGTGCTGCGGCTGTTCGTAAATTCCGCCATGTACGCGGTAGCCATACTTATCGGGCAGGCGATCGTTATACCCGCCATGGCATACGGGCTCAGCAGGTTTACGTTCAAGGGGCGCGACGCCATATTCTTCGGCGTAATAATGCTGATGCTGCTGCCGTTTCAGGTGACGATGGTGCCCAACGTGCTTACGCTGCGCAAGTTGGGGCTTATGGACACAGTGTGGGCGGTAATTATGCCCAACTGGTTCGCGCCGTTCTATATTTTCCTCATTCGCCAGTTCATGGTCGCGCTCCCGAACGACATACTGGAAGCGGCGCAAATCGACGGCGCGGGCACTTTCCGCTGTTTCATACACGCGGTGCTGCCCGTATGCAAGCCCATAATAGGCTGCGCGGTGGCTCTGTCGTTTGCCGACTGCTGGAATCTGGTCGAGCAGCCTATTACATATTTGAGCGCCGACAGCAAGTGGATGCCGCTTTCGGTTATGTTCAACAATATTTCGAAGGAATCGAGCGGAGTTGAATTCGCGGGCGCTGTCATATATATACTACCCGCGTTGTTCATATATATGTATTTTCAAAAGGATATACTCGACGGCGTGCAGCTAACAGAACTTAAATAAAGGACGTGTGGCAATATGAAAGCCAAAAAGATAGCCGTGCGCGGGTTCATAATACTCGCGGTGACAGTAGCCCTGTGCATGTTTTTTTCGGAAACAATACGCACGATAGCCACGCCTAAGGTCAAACTGACCCAGCCGAGGCAAGGCAAGCTGTCGCAATCGGTGAGGGTGACGGGCAAGCTCACGTTCACCGAAAGCACCGAGCAGTTCATCGAGGGCGCTGAGGGCGCGACGGGCATCGTCGTTAAGAGCGTCATGGTGGCTGTCGGTCAGCAGGTAGCCGCGGGCGACACGATATTCGAAGCCGAAATAACCGACTATCAGAAATCGATGGACGCGCTGTTGGAGCAGTACGCGACGGCGGACGCGGCGCTTCAGGCGCTCGAACAGAAGAATATCACGCTTAAACGCACCGACATCGAGTGGGCGGACGCGTACGCGGAACGCGTGAAAGCGCGAGACGCGGCGCTGGACGCGCGGCTCAAGCTCGAAACGCTTTTGAAGCTCGAAAACGCGGAGCTGGACGCGGGCGGCGGGCTGCCCGCCGAAGCGTCAGACGCGCTCAAAACAGCTTTCTTGGATTTGTCGAATGCGAACGAAGCGCTTACGGCGGCTCAGGCGCGCCTGAACGTCGCCGAGAGATACCCGGTTTCGGACGAGACGCGCTCGTATATAACGGATAAAACTAAATATGAGCTTGAGATTTCAAAGCTCGAATCCGAAATGCTGTCGCTGCGCCTGCTCAACGAGCGACTTGCGGCAGTGAAAGCGCCGGAAAGCGGCTATATCACCGTCATAAACGTGAAAAAGGGCGAAGCATACGACGTTTCAAACCCTGCGTATGAAATATGCGCGCTGGACGTTTCTCCCGTTTTGAGGGCGGACATAACCGACGCGACGCTTACGATGAGCAAGGGCATGGCGGTGACGTTCGAAGGGCGCAACGGGCGCGTAGTCGAGGGCAAAATATCTGTCGTAGGCGAGAATGTCGACGGCACGCGGTATATCGACATCGCGCTCTCCGAATCCATGTTAAAGAGCATGGGCGGCGTGTACGCGGCGACGCTCAGAGAGCCTGAAATAACCGTAGAGTACAGGGCGAGTCAGGCGACGACGCTTTTGCCGTCGTCGGCGGTCAGGGGCGACGGCGACAATAAATTCGTTTATACCGTTCGCAGCGAGAACAACAAATTCGGCGCGCAGCGCATGGTTACTGTCAAGGTTGAAGTGAAAGTCCTCGCGGAAGCCGACGGGGTTACGTCGGTCGAGGAGGATTTGACGTACATGCAGATAGCGTATATGGAAGACCGCGCCATATCGGATAACACCTCCGTTATGACGTATATTGATTGACGGGCTGAAACGTATGAAAAAGCTGCTTAAAAGGCGCGGAAAATGGCTGTTCGTATTGGGGCTCGCGCTGTTACTGTTCTCGATGTACGCGATAAACCGCGTGCCCGAGTATACGCAATACATATTCAAATCGCCCGTTGAAAAAGAGCCTGCGGAAGACGGCGCGGCGAGCGAACTCAGACTCTGCCTTGACAGGTGGAACGAGTCGGCGGACGACTTGGGCGGTACGGGCGCGTTTATGTCCGTAAACTACGGTTACAGCCTGTCCGCGAACGTCGGCACGGGCGATAACGGTAAACTGACGGGCGTAGACTCGGGCTATATGAAGCTCTATCCGAAATACCTGCTGGAGGGGCGCTGGTTCATGGATTCGGAGCTTGCAAACGGCGCGAATGTCGCGGTGCTCGATTCCGAGCTCGCGTTTAAGCTGTTTCCGTCGTCGGAAGCGACGCGCGGAAGCATCATGATTGGTAGCGTTGAATACAGCGTCATAGGCGTCGTGAGGCACAGGCGTTCGGCGGGAGACATGGACGAATACGGCGCGTATGCGCCCATATCGTCGCTTGCCGATATACGGCATCAGTCGGATTACGTCATTTTGACGGCTGATTCCGGGGGAATGGCGGGCGTTACGCGCTCCATGAACGATATATCGGCTAAAGTGTCGCCCGACGGCGATATATACGACCTGTCGAAGGAGTCCATGCGGCGCACGATGCCCGCGAGGGTTTTGACGATATTGTTCGCGCTGTATATATTGAGATCAGTAATGCGCCTGCTTAACGGGCGGTTCGCCGCGCGCATCAGGACGGCGCGGGAGGATATGAAGTCGAAGTACCTGTCGGACATATTGCCGGGCATGATACTCAGCGGGCTTGCGTTCATCGCGTTGTACGCGTCTCTCGCGGGCGCGGCATACGCGACGCTGATGCTCTCTATCCGCCCTTTATACGTGTTTACTGAATGGGTGCCCGAGATCGCGGTCGAATGGTCGTCATACGCGAAGCGCATAAGCGATTTGCTTATACAGAACGCGCAGCCCGACACGCTGATAACGCCCGAGATCGCGGCGCTACGCGCTTATGGCGGGCTGCTCAGATGGGGCGCTATATGCATTTTGTGCGCGTGCATTCTGGGGCGCAAACCCGTCAGGAAATAGACTGCATATGCCGCTTTATGCGCGATATAAGATATTCGCGCAGGTCGGCAAGATCGGCTCTGTCCGACTGAGGATACGGCGTTCCTTCGTAATGGGTCGCGAGAGAAGACGAGAATATGCTTCGGAAGCGTTCGGGCAGATTTTGAATCGCCCACTCCCCCGCCGCATATTTAGTGAGCACGCGTTTCTGCTCGAAGTATGTGAGCACCCTCGCGAGTATGAGTATATTGCTCGCGAAAGAGTCCGCGCCGTAAGCCTCGAAGTCGTAATCGTCTATATCGTTTGTGAGCGAGTCTATGAAATCCTTCTCCGGCACTTCGGGAAACACGTTGGCGGCGGGTAGACCGTAGAGCGTAACGCCGCTTTCGCGCGCAATGCGCGCGTGACACGCGATGTCCGCGTCGGTGAAATCGCAATCGAGCACGTACAGTTCGCTCGTCTCGCCCGACAGCCGCGCTTTTGTTCTCGAAAACCAAAAATCCGAAAAGTGGTACGCGCACGGCGCGGGGTGTCGCCACGGGTGAAGCTGCTCCATTGTGAGCACGGACAATTCCAGCGGCGCGGGCTTTTTGTGCAATCCGACCACGTCCTTCGCAAACGCCAGCTTTTCTGCGACGGACGGCGCGCGATTTGTTACGATCAGCAGGTCGATGTCTCCGCGCCCCGCGACGTAACAGTTGAGCGCCATAGAGCCGTGCAGATAGATTCCCGCAACGCAGTCTTTGAAATCTGTGAGGGCGCACAAAACGAACGCGTTTATTTGCGCCTTAACGTCCTGAGGCGCGGTGTCGTATCCGCAGAATATCATAACAAATCCTCCTAGATAGTGCAGGGCAATCGCCTAGATAAAACCCCGAAGATGCCCGAAGGGGTCGCGCTCCCCTTCGATTTCAATCGTATCGGCGCCATCCTCGTTCCCATACGTATACTCCGCGGAGTTTCCGTAAGCGTTTGCCCTGTCAAATAGTGATTGTATAATTGACAGAATCATCAAAACGTATTATAGTCTATGTAAGCGCGCGCTGAAAAGCGCCGAATCGTTAAGGAGACCGTATGAGTAGAACCGCACCTAACAATAAGAAGCGTCGCTTGGGCGCGACCGCGCTCGCGTTCACCCTTATTATAGCCGTGTTGATGGGCGCAAGTTTTTACGCAGGCTATCGCATGGGCGTTGACTCGCAGGCGTTCAAGGGTGAAATACTGCTTGTGAACTCCAAAAACACGCTTCCCGCGGATTACGTGCCCGAAGGGCTTGTGAACCTGTATTCTCAAAGACATTCGTTCAGGCTTGAAAACACGGGGATAGAGCTTACGTGGGAAACATACGAAGCTATGGAAGCTCTTTTCGCGGCCGCCGAGGACGATGAAATGAACGGCTATATTATTACGAGCGGATACCGCACATACGAGCGTCAGGCAGAACTCTACGCCGAAAAGGGCGCGGAATACGCGCAGCCGCCGGGCGCGAGCGAGCATCAGACGGGCATGGCGTTCGATGTGACAGTTATGAACAGCGGTTCGGGGTTTGAAAACACGCCGCACTACGCGTGGCTGATGCGCAACGCACACAAATACGGTTTTATACAAAGATACCCGCCCAATAAATCGCACATCACCGGCATAAGCTACGAACCGTGGCATTTCAGATATGTCGGCGTGGACGCGGCGACGCGTATATACAATTCCGGCTTGACGCTTGAAGAATTTATGGATAAATGAGGCTGAGCATATGAGATTCTACATAGGCACATATACGGGCATGGGCGGCGCGGGCGCTTGCGTCGCGGAAGCGGTCGACGGGAGTGTGCGCGTGATAAGCACATGCGATAAGATAGGCAACCCCAACTATCTTATCAAATCGAAGGACGGTCAGACGATATACGCGAGCGCGTCCATTGGCGACGACCGCAAGGGCGCGGTCGCGGCGTACAGGTTAAGCGGCGACGAGTTGATTCCGCTGAGCGTGCAGCCCACCGACGGCGGCGATGCGTGCCACGTGGCGCTGAGCGCGGACGAAAGGCATCTGTATTCCGCGAATTACGCCGCAGGCTCTGTGAGCGTGTTCCCCGTGAAAGACGGATATATCATGCCGCGCATACAGACAGTGAAGCACGGCGCGGGCAGTAACGTATTCCCGGGACGGCAGGAGGCGGCGCATACGCATCACTGCGCGTTCAGGCCTAATTCGAACCAGTTGTTCGTATGCGATCTGGGCATGGACGAGATCAAAATATACTTGCGCGACGAAGACGAGGGCACGATCTCCGAAACGGCGGCAATCAAAGCGGCGGCGGGCTGCGGACCGCGCCACATACTGTTCGACGGCGAAAACAGATTCATGCTGGCGTGCGAACTTTCGAACGAAATAAAGCTGTACGACTTTGTGAACGACGCGTGGGAGTGCCGACAAACGCTCGCGACACTGCCCGACGGCTGCGAAACTGAAAACACGGTGGCGGCGATACGCCGCTTCGGCGGGCGCGTGTTCGTGTCGAATCGGGGCTATGACAGCGTAGCCGCGTTCGTTTTCGGCGAAGACGGACTTCTCAAAAAGGACGGGCTTATACGAGTTTCGGGCAATTTCCCGCGCGACATATTGCCTTTCGGCGAAAACGATTTGCTGACAGCGAACCAGTTCGGCGGCACAATCGAGCTGATAAAGGACGGCATAACGAAAGCGACCGCCCCTATGAAAGGAGCGGTCTGCCTGCTGGAAGCGTAAAACGTCTATTTCGCGAAGAGTTTTTCATAATCGCACACCAACGGGTGTATCGGCGCGGTATCCTCTGTGATTTCGGGGAAACGCGCCGTTTTTTCGGCGAAATAATTATCGGTATGGTCGTCGTTCACGCTCGATACCTCGCCCACGATCACGTCGGAATCCGTAGCGCCGAATATGTGGTATGTATAAGGACGCAGGCGCACGCTGTCTCCCGCGTTTACCAAAAACGGTTCGCCCGCGCGAACGGTTTTGTATATGCCGTCGGAGCACGTTTCAACGTCGGATACGCTGTCAACGCCGCCGTCAGGCAGTTTGTTGTACAGTTTCATGTAGAACGCGCCGCCGCCGCGATTTATTATGTCTTCGGTCTTTGCGGCGTGATAGTGGTTCGGCAGGCGCTGTCCGGCGTGGAGCAGTATAAGCTTTTCGGCGTAGGGCGAACCCGTGCCCGGATCGTACACCAAGCCGTTTCTTATAGTGAACAGCACCGCGCCGATTTTTTTGAAATCGCCCATTCCGAAATCGGTTATGTCCCAGCCAAGCTGCGTTTTGAAGACTTCGCCCGCGAGAGCTGAGTTTTCACGCCACTCGTCAATTCCCCAATACGCGAATCTGGGAAGCGGGAAGCGGTATTCGGCGAGCATTTTCTTTGCCCAAATGAGTTCCGAGTTGATTTCGCTTCTTTTCATTATAGTTCTCCTTTTTCAAGCGTAAGCGTCGTATCTTCGACGTCTCGCAAAAACGCCGCGCGCGCGCCCGCGACGGGCACGGTCATACGGAGCGATTCTATCTTCGCGGGCAGATGCGGTTTCCACGCGCCGCCTCGCGCTACGTCCGGCGTAATGCCCAATATGTCCTCGACGAGCACCGCCACGGGCGCGCTCGCCCACGGGTGACACAGGCTCGTGTTCCACTTGCGGTCCTTCCCCCACGCCTCGAACAGCGTCGTCGCGCCCTCAGAGAGCATGTTCTGCCACGAGTGCGTGCCGCCGCCCGTCATGATGTCGTACACGGCGTCGTACCTGCCCGCCTTCGAGAGCGCTTTCAACAGGAAGAACGCCATATACACCCCCGTGCGCATACCCTGAGATATGAGCCAGTCCGCAATCGGCTGAACCGCTTCCTCCGGCGCTATAGAAAAGAACAGCGGCAGTATGTTTGAATGCACCGCCGTGTGCGACGATGCGGCGCTGTCGGCGTAAAGCCCGCTGTCGCCGCGCAAGAACGCTGCGTTGAACGCGTTTGAAAGCGACGCGAAGCGGGGAGCGATCTTTTCGCCGAGCGTTCTCGCGATTTCCTCGGTCGTGCCCACAGCGCCCACATAAAACGCGTTAATGACATTGTGACAGCCTTCGCCAACTGGCTTTGTAAGCGGAAAATCGTAGTCGTCGCGAAGGTTTTCTGGCCAGTCAACCAGGTTCCACGCTTCAGTCACATTCTGAAGCAGCCCATCATCGCGCGCGTATTTTGAGTATGTGTCGATTATTTCACGGCACGTGACATACATTTCGCGTAAGTATTCAGTGTCGTGCGTATGTTCGTAATAGCGCATAGCCACGGTTGGAAACAGCAGCGAATAGTCGGCTATCTCCTGCATTAATGAGCACGGGAACACGCCCATCAACGCGGGCGCGATGAATTTTGAGTGCGCCCAGTCGTCAAGTGCCTTTTTAAGCAAGCGCACGTCGCCCGACAGATAAATATGCGAAAGCGACGTAATGGCGAGGTCGCCCGAATACTGACCCTTTTCGCGCGTCGGGCAGTCGATATACGAATCCTGCACGCCCGCGCGGATAGTGTTTTTACAGAGCGCGAATACGGCGTTGAGCGACTCGTCGCTACTTTCAAGCGTGCACGCGTCGTCGTTCAGCGGATAAAAGCGCTCTCGGGCGCTCAACTCGACGACATGAGCGCCGCTTTCGATTATTTCTATATACCTGAATCCGCAATAATCGTACATTTCCCAGTCGTTCTTGCTGTCCGCCAGCGTGAGCGTGTGTTCGTGGCGGCAGTTGCAGCGCATTTCGAAACGCGCGCTGCCGTCCGCGTTCAATTCCTCGCCCATGCGAATTACTAGCTTCTCCCCCGCCTCGCCTTTCGCCTTTATTATCGGAGTGCCCGATATTTCATGCCCGAAGTCGTATATTACGCCCGTCTCCGTGCGCGTCTCGGTTTCGGGGCGCACTATGCGCGTTTCAAGCGTCGGAGTGGGTTGCAGGCGAAACGCGTAGTCGGCGTTTTGATTGACCACGCACGCCGCCCACATGAAGTCGTCGTAGCCCACGTCCTTCCAGCCGGAGGGTTCTTCGCGCATGTCGAAGTGCTCTGTAAACTGCGTGTCATACCCCAGCTTTTCAGCCTTCGCATACGCCGTGCTCTTTATATAGCGGAAGCGCTCGTCGGAACGCAGCACGGGTTTATCGTCTATGCGCAATTCGCAAATAAAGCCCTGTCTGTCGTCGCCGCTCACCCACACGCGGTTTATGAGCCCCTGATAATAAACGTCGAGCGCTATCACGTTTTCGCCCGCGCGCAGATAATCGCGCACGTTAATTCGGTTGACATAATAGCGCGACGGATAGCCCGGCGCAGGGCCCTGAGCGACGAACTCGCCGTTAATATACAGTTTATAGTAATCGTCGGCGGTTATTAGCAGCTCGGCCGTCTGCAATTTCGCGCCCAAACGGAACGCGCGGCGGGCATACATATGATAGTTTTGCAAGTCAGCGTTTGCAGTCGGAACGGTGAGATCGTCTTTCACTGCCTGTTCGCGAAAGAAAACGGGCACGGGTTTCAGGTTCTTAAATTCCGACGCGCACAGCCATTTCGCGCGGCGGTCGAATACGCGCTCCTCCGCGCGAGCTTTAGCGCCTGCGCGAGTATTTATGATATACTGACACACAAGCACCGCGAAAGCGCCGACGAGCGCGCCAGCGAAGTCAATCAGCACGTCTATGACAGAAGGGCCGCGGTTTACGGCGATTATCTGTTCGATTTCGCTCACGCAGGCTATTATCAACATCGCAACGAGCGCGTAGACGGTCGCCCGCTTAATGTTTACGAAAGTCGTTCTGACGGCGAGCACCAATAGCGTCGATTCAACGAAGAACACGCCGAAATGCGCGATTTTCCTAATAATGAAGTGCGCCGTGTCGCCCGATAAAGGCAGAAACGGTAGTATGCGCTGTAAAAAGCTGACGAAGCCCGTGCTGACTTCGCCCGACTGTGCGCCCGACTGACCCGCGAACAACAGTATAACTAAAAGCCACGCAAGCGAGGCTATCCACAATAAACACACATGCAGAGACGCGCGTTCGCGTATTACCGCGAGCGCTTCCGAAGCCCTGTTGTGCGCCGTGCCCTTCTCGCGCGTCATGACGGCGATTTCCCATCGGTCGGCCGCGTAAGCGTGACGTCGTCGTAATTGAGCGCTTGCTCAAGCGCCGAATCGGAAACTTCGATAGCGCGCGCCGTAAATACGCGCCGAATTTCGGTAGGCGCGAGCTTTTGAAGCGATATGGAGTTATCGCTCTCCCCGTTATCAACAACAATCACGTCGTCGTCTTTCCCCTTGCACTCGCGCGCCATGACGCGCGCCAATTCCTGAAGATTCACATCGTCTTCAGGATCTATTATATACGAGCCGGAAGGACGCAATGCGCTTATAGCAAGTATGTCGGCTGCCGCCGCCCCTGCGGGCAGGAAGCCGCGCGCGTTGTCTTTACGGCACGTGATATGCCCGTGCTTTACAAACTCGGCTTTCATTCGGGCGAGCTCTCCGTCGGGCGACGTTATTACGTTGTCTATGCGCACTGTCTGCGCGATCGTGCCGCCGTTAGCGCTCGCGTTCAATAACTCGCGTTCGCCCAGAGCCGCCGACGCTTCGACGGCGTTGCGGGGCGAATACGAGTTCACGGTCGACAGGCAGGTGAACGACTTGGCATTCGCCGCGGCGCACGCTGTATACGCGTTTTTAACGCCGCTCACGTTGCGCTTATATAGCGCCCGACCGTTTCCCGTAGACATTTCGCTTCTGCTTATGCCGCACAGATAGAACACGCGATTAGCTTTGCATATATCGAGAGCGTTAGAAAACTCATCTTTTTCGGCCGCGTCGCCTATCACATACCGCGCGTTTTCGCCAAGCTCGGCTTTCAGCTCGCACAGCGCGTTTTCGTCGGTATCCATAAGCGTTATTGATTCGGGTTTGCACTCAGCGATCTTATAAACCAGTTCGCGCCCCACGACCGACGACGCGCCGCAAACCAAATATCTGTCGCCGGCGAGCGCGTTCTCTGCAGCTTCATTTATCGACGAATCTGTCATGATAGACAGCGCGTCCTCTATAGTGAGCACTCTCAGCTTGTCATTATCGCCGCGCATCAGCAGGCGGCGATTCACGCAGACGGTTCTCATATATACGCCGCGAAGCTGCGCCGCGCTTATCTTAGCGCCCGAAAGCACGACTTCGTCTATATACTTCCTGACGGCGACGTCGCCCACGTCCGCCAACGTGCCTTCGACGGGCAGGCCGTCGACTTTTCGGTATAGAAGCTCGATGTCGTCGTCAAGAAACGCGACGGCAACGCGGCGCACGTCTTCGGAATGCGCGCTCAGACTTCGCGCCAGACGCATACCGTCGGCGTTCGCGCCGATAACTATGCAGCGCCTGACATGCTTTCGGTTTTTATCGGTGAACAGGAAATCCTGCACAAGTATCCAAATATAGCGCGATGTGAGTATGAACAGAAACGCGATCACGGAGCTTATGCTTATTACGAGTCTCGGACAGCGTATGTCGAAAATTCGGTTGATTATGAGCGTCAAAAACGCCGTGCATGCGCACACGCCGAGCACTTTCAGCATGTCGCGAATGTCGGCGAAGCGCCACGTGATCTTATTCGCGCCCGAAATCAGCGTAAGCCCCAAATATGAGAACACCAAAAGCGGAATCGAATACAATACGCGCAGTACGATGTACGATTCGACCGGACCGCTCCCGTCGTACCTGAGCCGCGCCGCGAGATAGACGCTCAGCACGATCAATATGATGTCGGAGATATGGATAAGCGTTCGCCTGAGTATACGCTTAAACGCTTCGGTTTTGAATGACATAATTCTGCTCCTAATAAATCAGCTTGCTTTGTCCTCGTCGCGCGGGTGGTATGTATCGACGATGTCCTTGAGACGGGCTATCGTGTCGGTTTCGTCGCCGCGCTCGGCAGAATCGCGCAGTACGGAGAGCAGCGATAGAAAGCTCAAATCGTCCATGGCGATGGGCGGAGCGACGAGAATCTTATCGTGCGCCGTGCGCCCCATCGAGTTAAGCTCTGTCTCCATCATCAGTTCTTCATAAAGTTTCTCGCCTGGTCGCAAGCCCGTCACGCGTATGTCGATGTCTTTGCCGGGCTCGTATCCGTAGAAGCGAATGAGTTTCGAGGCTAAGTCGTATATGCGCACAGGTTCGCCCATGTCAAGCACGTATATCGAACCCGATTTCGCGAGCGCGCCGGTTTGCAAAACGAGCCGCGCGGCTTCGGGTATGGTCATAAAGTAGCGCGTTATGTCGGCGTGCGTGAGCGTAACAGGCCCGCCGTCGAGTATTTGCTGTTCGAAAAGCGGGATCACGCTGCCGTGAGAGCCGAGCACGTTTCCGAAGCGCACCGCCATGCATTTCATGTCGGTCGTGCGCGCGAACATCTGTATGAGCATTTCGGTCACTCGCTTGGTGGCGCCCATTACGTTCGTAGGGTTGACCGCTTTGTCTGTGGAAAGCTGCACCAAGCGCTCCACGCCGTGCTCTTTGGCGGAATTTAACAGGTTGAGAGTGCCGAACACGTTGTTTTTGACTGCCTCGGCGGGCGAAGATTCCATCAGCGGCACATGTTTATGCGCGGCGGCGTGGAACACGACCGTGGGCTTATATTTGTTCATAACGTCGTCGAGACGCTTTTTATCGCGAATTGAGCCTATTACGACGGCGACGGGGCAATCCGCGCCGTATTTGCGTTTAAGCTCCATTTGCAGTTCGTAGGCATTGTTTTCGTATATATCGAAAACTATCAGCTTTCCGGGCGAAAAGCGCATCAGCTGGCGACATATTTCCGAACCTATAGAACCGCCGCCGCCCGTCACGAGTATCGTCTTATCTTTTACGTAATTAGTGATGCCCTGCATGTCGAGCACGACTTCATCGCGCTGTAAAAACATCGAAGCGTCTAGCTTTTTGAAGGCGAACGAATGCTTGTCGCCGCTGTCTTTCATGTCTTCCGGCTGCGTGAGCACTTTGACGCGGCAGCGGGATTGAGCGCACAAAACGCCTATGCGCTCGTATTCCTCGTTCGTGAGACTCGGTATGGCGACGATTATGTCGGTTATGCGCTTGTCGGCGGCAAGCTCCGGAATATCCCGCGTCGCGCCCGCGACGGGCACGCCCGATATTCGGCGGTTCGCTTTTTTAACATCGTCGTCCACCAAACAGACTATCGCGCCCATGTTTCTCGCGCGCGCCAAGCGCAGCGCGAACAAACCGCCTTCGCCCGCTCCGACTATCATTATGCGCCTGTCGCCGGAGGTTTTTTTGAGCCTCGGCAGCATGTTCTCGCGCACGTAGACCCACGCAAGCCGCGAAAGCGATATAAGGAGTGTGGCTATTATGCCTGACAGTATGAGCACTGAGCGCGGCAGTTTCCACTCAAACATCATGCTCAGCATTGTGTTGAGAACGGCGGCGCATGTGCACGCCATGAACACGCTTATGTACTCGCGCACTCCCCCGTATCTCCACATGGTGCGGTATACGCCGAAAACGACAAGGCAAATTATGTGCGTGAGCAATAGCCAACCCCAGCGGGCGCGTAACAGGCTTTCGGCTCTTACGACGTAATCCGGGTTCGCGCCGTCAAACCGCAACAGCATTGCAAATCTCAGCGCGAGCAGCACAAGAGCCGCGTCCACCGTAACGCGTATCAGATCCCGCAGACGCACCGCGCCCAATAAGCGTTTTAATAACTTCATTGCCGTACACGTTTCCTTTATATGCGTTTTAGTACACAAAAAGCCAATATGTATTATACCCTATACCGGCGCGGATTGCAACCGACAGAAGTTAAGTATATTCGGTAATAACGAATCAATCGAGACGGCTTTCAACAAGCGCATTTTATGCGGCTGATGCTGAATATTCAAAGTTGACAGCGCGGCGAAGCGGTCGTATACTTTCATATGTTAAGCTGTAATAACACACATATGTGAATCGGGAGGCGTTATCGTGAACGAACTGAAGGTCGCCGTGTTCGGCGTGGGAGGTTTCGCGGCTAACTACATAGACGCTCTGAAACAGCCGCGGCGCGACAATGTGCGCTTGGTCGGCGCAGTCGATCCGTTTGTCGCGGAGTTTGACGCGTGCCCCATATACAAAACGGCCGAGGATCTGTTTGCAGAGCAAAGCCCCGATTTGGTTTGCATAGCGACGCCCATACATTTTCACGCGGAACAGGCAGTTAAAGCGTTTGAACACGGTTGCCATGTGATGCTCGAGAAGCCTTTATCGGCGACCGTCGAGAGCGCCCGCGAAATCATCGCGGCTCGCGACAGGGCGGGAAAAATGCTATCGATAGGCTTTCAATGGTGTCATGACCCGGTCGTGCGGGCGGTTAAGGCCGACGCTGACGCGGGCGTGTTCGGAAAGCCCGTCAAACTGCGCTCTATAGTTTTGTACCCGCGCGAGAAAAAATATTTCGATCGCGGCAGCCACTGGGCCGGAAAAAAGTACGATCCCGAAGGGCGACCGATATTCGACAGCGTGCTCAGCAACGCAACGGCGCACTATTTGATGAACATGCTGTTCATGGTTTCATCGCCCGTCGATACGCTGGAGTGCGCGACATACCGCTGCAACCAGATCGAAACATTCGACACGGCCGTTTTGAAAGCGCGCGCCGCTTCGGGCGCGGAGCTGTTCATTGCCGTGTCGCACGCCGCCGGGCGCGAAAACGAACAGCAGCCCATGCTCGAGTATACGTTCGAGCGCGCGACGGTGCGCTACGGCGCGAGGGGTTGTCGCGGCATGAATTTCACAGCCGAGTTTTCAGACGGCCGCGTGAAGGACTACGGCATAGAAGGTCGCGGGCGCATGGAAGGACTGTGGAACATGGTCGACGCCATACGAAACGGTTCAAACATCGGCTGTTCGGGCGAGCAGGCGCTTTTACACGTAGACGCGATACAGAAAATGCGGAATGCTCAGCCCGAAGCGATCGAGTTTCCGAAAAAATGGGTGCTCGACGACGGCGGTATGCTGTGGATACCGAATCTGAAAGAAAAACTGTTCGAATGCTATCAAAACAGAGCGTTGCCCGCTTGGGATTTTAGCGCCGAACGCCTCTGAATTATTCAGGCTGCGTCAGACTCCCGCCTCTGACATTCTGACGCAATCGCTCAGTGAACGGCATATAGCGTCGATGTTTTGAAGCGGAACGTCCGCGGCGCACTCGGCGGACAGCATCAGTCCGCCCTCTTTCATGTGCAGCGCGTTATAGCATTCAAATATGTGCGCGCTAACCGTATCAGGGTCGGCGAACGGGAACATCTGCCTGTCGAGGTCGAGACAGATCGGTATTTTGCCTTTGCATACGCGCTTCAGATTTTCAAGCCCGTTTGCGCCTATCTGCGGGTTGATAATGTCCGCCCCCGCCTCATGCATATCGGGCATAACGTCGAATATGCAGCCGTCGGTGTGGAAGTAAACCAGCTTACCGCATTCGTGCGCCGCGCCGAATATCTTCGAATACGCGGGCTTCATATATTTGCGCCATTTCGCGGGGCTTATGGGCAGCGACTTTTGCATACCGTTGTCGTCGCCTACGCATACGACCTCGTCCTTTGTGTTTTTGCAGAGCTTTATCATCTGGTCGACGTTATAGTCGCAAACCGTATCTATCAGCATTTGCAGTTCAGGCGGTTCTTCGGCGAAATCGATCATCATTTCTTCAAAGCCGCGCAAATCGCACAGGCGCAAAAACATGAAGCCGTGCGGAAGACCCACGTCTGTCGACGGGGCGCGAAAGCCCTTGACGTTATCTCGTTCGGGAATAGGATGCCCGGTCACGATTGACTCGTAACCCTCCCTGACATTGCTCCACACGCAGCCCCACGCGTCTGTGAATCCTCCGGCGTGATATGAAGGCGGCGTGAAGTATTCGATTACGGGCTGCGCGTTCTCGCCGAAAACGAGAGGATAGCGCGAGCGAATCTCGTTGAGCGCGCCTTTGTGCTTTTCCCACGTCGCGGGCAAAAAACTCACGAACACAGGCATACGGGAAGGCGATTTATACAGGATCGTCTTTATGTAATCAGTCATATGCAACCCCCCCTGAAAACATTCTGATTTATTCCTTCTGATAGAATTATATCGCAGAGCGTTGTAAAGCGCAACATACAAAAATCGCGCGAACACGCGCTCGCGACATGTTTTTGACAGCGTATCGTTTGTCGAATTTAGCGAAAATGTGAAATATTGCGCCCGGCATTGATTTGAAAATTATATGGTGATATACTGCATAGGATATGTTTTCTTATATAGTCGGAGGGTATTCATGGCTAAACTTATTCAATCTGTGAAATCGCTGTTCGCGCCTCGCGACATGAGCCAAGGCGCACCGTGGAAACGCATTGCCGAATTTGCGTTCCCCATGCTACTGGGCAACTTCGCGCAGCAGCTGTACAACACTGTCGACGCAATCGTTATAGGCAACAGCCGCTGGGGTGAAAACGGGCTCGCCGCCGTCGGAAACGCGGGGCCGGTGCTTAACTTGCTGTTGGCGCTGTTCGTGGGCATCTCGACGGGCGCGGGCATACTGGTGTCACAGTATTTCGGCGCTAAAGACAAAGAATCGCTGAGCGCCACGATAGGCAACTGCATATCGCTCGCCGCTATCGCGAGCGTCGTCATAATGATCGTAGGACCGATGGTCACGATGCCGCTTTTGCGGGCGACGAACACGCTGGACGTTATGATAAACGACAGCGCAGCATACTTAAACATATTCTTCATAGGCATATCGGGCTTTTTCTTCTATAACATATTCGCGGGCGTGCTGCGCGGCTTGGGCGACTCGCTGTCGGCGCTGGGCTTTCTGCTTATAACGAGCGTGCTCAACGTCGTGCTCGACATACTGCTTGTCGATAAAATGGGCGCGGCGGGCGTGGCGCTTGCCACAGTCATTTCGCAGGTAGTATCAGCCGCCTTATGCCTTGTAAAATTGCTCAAAATGCGCCACTTGTTCACAATAAGCCTGCGCACGCTCAAGCCAAAGGCTGTGTTCGTCAAGAAGATAACGCAGCTGGGACTGCCGTCGGGCATTACGCAGGCCATATTCTCTTTGGCTATGATGGTAGTGCAAAGGCTCATAAACGGCTTCGGCGACGCAATGTTCGTGGCGTGCAACATAATGGTTATGCGCGTGGACGGCTTCGCAATGCTTCCGAACTTTTCGTTCGGTCAGGCGATCGGCACGTTCACCGGTCAGAACGTGGGCGCGAGGCGCATAGACAGGCTCGAACAGGGCGCGTCGCAGGGGCTTATAATGTCGTTAGGCACGGCGGTCGTGCTGACTCCGCTTGTCGTGCTCGCCGGCCCGTGGCTGATGGGTCTGTTCACGCCGAACACGGGTCTTGTGAATATGGCTATGTCGATGCTGTATCTGCTCGCGATGGGCTACATCGCGATGTCTGTCACGCAGGTGTTTTCGGGCGTGATGAGGGGCGCGGGCGACACAATGACCCCGATGTGGATATCGTTCGCGACGACTATTCTTCTGCGCGTGCCGCTCGCGTATTTTCTGGTGTGGCTCGCGAAAACGCTTGGCGGTTCGATTTTGATGCAGGAAAAGATGGTGTTTTTATCGCTTCTGATAACGTGGCTGCTGGGTATGCTTATAACGAGCGTTCTGTATTTGCGCGGCGGCTGGAAAAAGAAGCAGGTGAACGGCATACTGAGCGAGCTGGAAGGGACGGAAAACAAACAGCAATAATCGCGTCAGTCGACGGGAAAACCTATAGTTATGCGCGTTCCTTTCGAGGGCGCGCTTTTTACTTCGATCTGAGCGTGATGGTGCATCGCCGCGTGTTTCACAATAGACAGCCCCAAGCCCGTGCCGCCTATCTGCTTGCTTCGGGATTTATCGACGCGGAAAAAGCGTTCGAATATGCGCTCGTGGTATACGGGGTCAATTCCTATGCCCGTATCCTCCACCTCGACCGTGTTCAGTTTCTGACCGCGCTTCGCGCGCACGAACACGCTGCCGCCTTCCACGTTGTATTTTATGGCGTTGTCTATCAGATTGTATAGCAGTTCCTCAAGCATCTGAGAATCGCCCGAAACGCGAATGTCGTCGCCTGACACGTCGACTTTCACGCGTTTTTCGTGAGCCTGCGGCGCTAAGCGCTTCGTTATCTCGTTTGCGGCTTCCAGCAGCCTAACGGTCTCTGTCTGAGTGCGCGCGTCGCTTTCGTCAAGTCGGGATAGGTGTAATATGTCCTCGACCAGCTTTATGAGCCGCGTCGCCTCGAAGTGTATCCTGCCCGCAAATTCCCTCAGCATATCCTCCGGCGCGATGCCGTTTTTCATTATCTCTGCGTAGCCCAGTATTGCCGTGAGCGGCGTTTTGAGCTCGTGAGACACATTCGCTGTGAACTCGCGCCGCGTGTGTTCGGCGCGGTGCGTCTCGGTTACGTCCGTCAGCAGCAGCACAACGCCGCCCGCGCCGCCGTTTTCGTCTATTACGGGGTTTGCGAATATCTGATACTCGCGCCCGCGTATTTCACATATGTCCGACGATTTTGATAGCCTGTAAAGCCCCGTCCCGGAATCGCGCGACAGCGGCAATTCGGGCGCGAGCTCGCATATCGAGCGGCCTATATAGTCGCTGGCTCGCAACAGCTTTTCGGCGGCGCGGTTCATCGTGAGCGCCGCGCCCTCTCGGTTTATGACTATCATGGCCTCCGACATGTCGCGCGTTATGGCGTCGAACTCGGCGAGCCTGTCGGTCAGTGAGTTTACGCTGTTTTTAAGGCGCTCGTTCTCGCTTTCGAGGGCGCGCATATCAGCGCTTATGCGGCGCGATGTAAATCGCGAAAACGCCGCGAATGAAATTATAAGCACAAATAGCGTCGCTACGGCGTAAGCGAAAAAAGGCGCGCCACTTCCGAAAACGCGCGATATTATGACCGCCGAAAACATCACGGCAGCTGAAGCCGAAAGCGCGGCTATTATAAACGACGCGCGCCCGTTCACGCGTGACCGCCTATGCGATAGCCGTAACCGTAAATCGTCTCGATCTGTTCGCCGCACGCGCCGAGCTTTTTGCGCAACGTCTGTATGTGCACGTCGACCGTGCGCGTGCCTCCGTAGTAATCGATGCTCCACACGGCGCACAGCAGCTTTTCGCGGTCGAACGCCGTGCCCTCGTTTTCCATAAGAAAGCGGAGAAGCTCGAACTCTTTGAGCGTCAAAGCCACGAATCTGCCGTCTGCGAGCACGCTGTGGCGCGCGGGGTCGAGCGTTATGCGGCCTATCGTCATCGCCTGCGCGCCCTCCGGCACGCGGCAGCGGCGCAGCACGGCCTTGACGCGGGCTATCAGCTCCATCATGCTGAAAGGCTTTGTTATGTAGTCGTCTGCGCCCACGTCTAACCCTCTGATCTTGTCGATTTCGCCGCCCTTCGCGGTGAGCATTATGACGGGTATGCCCATTGTGCGCTCGTCGCTTTTTAGGCGGCGCAGCACGGTCATGCCGTCCTCGCCCGGCAGCATTATATCCAGAAGTATAAGCTCAGGCAGCCTTTCCGACATAGCGACTCCGAACTCCTCGGCGTCGCGAAATCCCGCCGCCTCGAAGCCCGTCATATTGAATGTGAATACGACAAGGTCGCATATGTTTTTATCGTCCTCTACGTAATATATCATCATTCGCCCTCCACAAATCATATTGTAACCGCTGAAAGCGGTTTTCGCAATAGCCGCAAACAAAAACATGCCGGTTGACAAGGGCGCGCTCATTCAATATAATGTGTCAGACGAATGTTTGCGAGGTATGATGCATGACCGATTTATCAAACGAAATACTCAGGAACTATCAGAAACGCAAAACGAAAGCGCAAAAGACGGCGTTTATCGATCTGATTGCGTCGCGCTTTCCGGACGCGAAAGTCGAAACGTCGGGCGCTGTCAAAAGCCGCAATATTGTTGTGGGCGACATCGACTCCGCGAAAGTCGTGTTTACTGCTCACTACGACACATGCGCCGCTCTGCCGTTTCCCAATTTTATAGCGCCCAGAAATATACCCGCGTCGATAATATACGCGCTTCTGATCGTATTGCCCGTGTTCTTTTTGCGCTTCGCGCTGTATTTCATAATATTCAGCATAGCCGACGACCCCGCGCTTGCGAAGCTGATATCGTCCTTAGGGTTCATGTTGGCGCTGTTCGTGCTTTTGTACATAATGCTGATAGGCGTGCCCAACAAAAACAACGCAAACGACAACACATCGGGAGTCATCACGCTTATAGAAACGCTCGATTCGCTCACGGAGGACGAGAGAAAACGCGCTATGTTCGTGTTTTTTGATAATGAAGAATACGGTATGCTCGGTTCTTCCGCGTTTAAGAAGCTCCATAAACGCGAAATGGCTGACAAGCTGCTTATTAACTTCGACTGCGTTTCCGACGGAGACCATATAATGGTGATTCCCCGCAAAAAGGCGGACGCGAAGCACTCCGAGCTGCTCAGAGACGCGTTCAAACCCGAATCAGGCAAACAAATCGTGTTCGGAAATTCGTTGACGACGCTGTATCCGTCAGACCAAATGAGCTTCACAACGGGCGTGGGCGTCGCCGCGTTCAAGAAGATGCCTATCATAGGATACTATATGAACCGCATACACACAAAGCGCGACACAATGTTCGACGCGCGCAACATTGAACTGTTGGCGGCCGCAAACAAACGCATAATCGACGGCTTAATGTGAAATTTCGCATTCGGCTATTGATTTTTTGTGAGTCGTGTGTTATCATGACATACGCTTGATTGCAGTCGTGCGGTAGTAGCTCAGTTGGTAGAGCGCCACCTTGCCAAGGTGGAGGTCGCGAGT
>CAYVPJ010000023.1:0-49000 GCA_964453505.1 uncultured Oscillospiraceae bacterium
TGAGCGCGTCGCGCGGCGAAAGCGCGGGTTTCTCAACGTCTTTCCAGATGAATTTGCCGTATTCGGTCATAACAAGCGCTTTCAAGTTTGCTCTCCTTATAATCATACATAATCCCGCGCGGTAAGCTGATTATAGCGTATAAGCGCGCCAATGTAAATCTTTATAAGCGCGATTATGGACGAAACAGCACATATGCGATATACTGTCTTTATCGAACAATACAGCCGGTCAGAGGTGAATATTATGCAATGGACGCTTCCCGGCGACGATTCGCCGCCCGTCATATCCGCTCAAAAGCATATAGACAGCCGCCACGGAGGCGGGCGCGTCGGCGCGTTGCCCGAAACATGCGTCATATTCGAGATGGGCGCGGCGTTGGGGTTTATGGAGAAGGAATATAAAACCGTAACGCTGTACGATAGCCTTCCGTGCTTTCTTGAAAAGCCTAAGTGTATCTCGATAAACGGGCGAGCCGACGTTTGCTTTACGCGCGGCGGCTACGGCGCTCCCGCCGCCGTGGACACGCTGGAGACGGTAAGGGCTTTGGGCGTAAAGCGCGTAGTCGTTGTGGGCATGTGCGGCGGATTCGGCGAAAACATAAATGTTTGCGGCGTGATAGTGCCGCATAAGGTGCTGTGCGAGGAAGGCACGTCGCATCATTATTTCGAATGCGTCGATTCAGTCGCGCCGGACGAAGCGCTTTTCAAAAAGGCGAAGGCGTATTTCTCGGAAGAGTTCGACGTGTCCGAAGAACCCACGGTGACGAGCGACGCGTTCTATCGCCAGACGTTCAATAAAGAAGCGCTCTGGCGCGAAAAGGGCTGCGTGGGCGTGGATATGGAATCGTCGGCTCTGCTGTCAGTGTGCAGGTATTACTCGATGCCCGCCGTAACAATATTGTTGTGCTCCGACAAACACCCGATGACGGTTGACGCGCGGGATTGGAGCTGGGGCAACGCGGACTTTCGGGCGACGCGCGAGGCTTTCATGCGAAAGTCGGTGGCTTTCGCGTTGCAGATCTGATAAAACGGTCGGCGGCTTAAGCCGAGCGGTCGGAAGACATTCAACGAACAGGTTCAGGAGGGTTTGTATGCTGCTCGATCTATTGCAAAAGCGCTACAGCTGTCGGAATTTTTCGGATAGGACAATTTCGCCCGAAATAATACGCTACATACTTGAATGCGGCAGGCTTTCGCCGTCCGGCGGAAACGAACAGCCGTGGGCGTTCGGCGTCGTCACAGACAAGGCGCTCATTGGCGAGATCGCCGAAGCGGCGAGCGTGAATTATCCGCAAAAGTGGATAGCGTCGTCGCCTCTGATTATCGCGCTCTGCTCGCAGCTCTTCGATACGCAGGGCGAGCACATAGGTATGCGCCGCTTCCCGTCGGTAGACGACGAAATACAGGAGATGCGCCCCGAACTGTACGCCAGAGTGAACATGGAGGAGCATCAGACAAAGATCGCGGGCGAACACATGGTCTTAGCGGCGCTTGAGCACGGCGTTTATTCGACTTGGGTCTCGAGCCTCGACTGCGAACGCACGGCGGAATTGCTCGGCGTGAAGGGCTATCTGGTGACGAACGTGCTGGCGTTCGGCTATCCCGCGAAAGAGGGAAAGCCGCAAAAGAAAAAGGCGCTTGCCGACATTGCGTTTACAAACAGCTTCGAAAACCGGGGGTACGAATGAGCGAACGCAAACCGCCCGCGGCGTGTGAATAAGTTCACATAAACGCGCTTACGCGGTTCGATTTATTTGGCTATAATACCGTCCGTTTTATATGAGGGGGTGGGTTTACGACGGCCGGCATTATAGCGCTTATCGTGTGCGCCGCAATGATTGCGCTCGTGTTATTCAAGTCTTCGATAAAAATCCGCGGGCGCGCAATCAGCGTTTACTGGCTCGCGCCTGTGGCGGGCGCGGTTGCGATGATTGCCGCCGGGTGCGTGACCGGAAGCCGCATATTCGAAGGTCTGACGGCGGACACGGACGTGAACCCGATAAAGATACTGGTTTTGTTTTTGTCGATGACACTGATCTCCGTGTTTCTCGATAACACGGGTTTTTTCAGCTATCTGGCTATGGCGGCTCTGCGCCGCGCGGGCAGAAGCCAATTAACGCTCATACTTTCGCTGTACGCGATTGTGTCCGTGCTCACGGTGTTCACGTCGAACGACATTATAGTGCTCACGTTCACGCCCTTCATATGCTATTTCGCGAAATGCGCGCGCATCGACCCCATGCCCTACCTAGTGGGCGAATTTGTGGCGGCGAATACGTGGAGCATGGCGCTGATAATAGGCAACCCGACCAACATATATCTGGCGACGGCGGCGGGCGCGTCGTTCATATCGTACATGAAGGTTATGCTGCTGCCCACGCTATGCTCGGGCATGGTCTCGCTGGGCGCGCTGCTTTTGATATTCAGAAAAAAGCTGTCCGCGCAAATACAGCCGCGCGAGCTGCTCGATGTGAAGCTCGACAAGCCGCTCATGATAATGGGGCTGACCGACCTTTTGATATGCATCGCGCTTATGACCGTTTCGTCATATATAAGCCTGCCGATGTGGCGCATATCGTTCTATTGCTTCATAGCGCTATACGCGCTCGCGTTTGCGTATTTGCTCATATACAGGCGACCCGTGCTGCCTATTGTGAACGCGCTTAAAAGAACGCCCTTCGAAATCGTGCCGTTCATACTTTCGATGTTCGTGATCGTTCTGTCGCTCGAGGACGCGAACGTGACCGACATGATTTCGCGCCTGCTCGCGAAAGGCAATCCCGTTCTCAACTACGGCGCGTCGTCTTTTCTGACGGCGAACCTTATAAACAACATACCCATGAGCGTTTTGTTCTCGTCGATCATAGAGCCGCTTGACGGAACGGCGCACTTGAGCGCCATGTACGCCTCCGTCATAGGCTCGAATGTCGGCGCGTACTTAACGCCCATAGGCGCGCTCGCGGGCATTATGTGGATGAACATGTTAAGCGGGCACGATTTGAAGCTGTCGTTCGGTCAGTTCGTGCGCAAATGCGCGCCGATTGCGCTCGCGTCGTTATCGGCAGCGCTGTTCTGCCTTCGATTCATGCTCGCCGGCTGACAAACCGACCCGAACGCAAAGCCCGACGTTCTATAAAAATAACTCAAAGGTAGAAAAGGCGCGGTTGTGGAAAACGGCTCGCGGTGATATAATAATCCCAAACCGCGGCCGCGCGGCGGTCGCTTTCATTATTTTGCGCTTCGTTTGTGCTTATCGGGCGTTATGCCCGTCATATATTTCACATAATATTGAACGCATGTGCGAATCGAGCGTGCGGGCGCTGCGCCGCGCGTCAAAATAGAATAACTTTTTATTGGGGGGATATTGTTGGCGAAAAAAACGCAAGGAAAACAAACGGGCAGGGTTCAGAGCGGCGCGCGCGGCGACGCTTTGCGCATCATTCCGCTGGGCGGGCTTGGCGAAATAGGCAAAAACATGACCGCTTTCGAATACGGTGACGACATAATCGTAGTGGACGTAGGTTCTATATTCCCGCGCGAGGACATGCCGGGAGTTGACTTGGTCATACCCGACACCGCGTATCTCAAAATGAACAAAGAGAAAGTGCGCGGCTATCTGATCACGCACGGTCACGAAGACCATATAGGCGCCGCGCCTTACGTGCTGCGCGAAGTGCCCGCGCCCGTGTACGCGACGCGCCTGACGGCGGCGCTGATTGAAAACAAACTGCGCGAACATAAAATGAACGGCTCGGTCGAGATGCACGAAATCGTGCCGCGCGACTGCGTGCGGCTCGGCGTGTTCACGGTCGAGTTTTTGAAGGTCAGCCACTCGATAGCGGGCGCGTGCGCCATGGCGATACACACACCCGTGGGCGTAATCGTCCACACGGGCGACTTCAAGGTCGACTACACGCCCATAGACGGGCAAATAATGGATCTGGGTCGCTTCGCGCAGTTGGGCAACGAAGGCGTGCTCGTGCTGATGGCGGATTCGACGAACGTCGAGCGCCCCGGCTACACTATGAGCGAGCGCAAGGTCGGCGAGACGTTCAACAACCTGTTCGACAGGGCGCAGGGCAGAATAATCATAGCCATGTTCGCGAGCAACGTTCACCGCATACAGATGGTCGTCGACGCGGCGGCGCGCCGAAACAGGCGCATCTGCCTGATAGGGCGCAGCATGGTGAACGTGGCGAAGCTGAGTATGCAATTAGGCGAAATGTCGATACCCGAGGGCAGGCTCATAAGCGCCGACGACTTGGACAGATACCCCGACAACGAAGTCGTCGTAATAACGACAGGCAGTCAGGGCGAGCCCATGAGCGGCCTGAGCCGCATGGCGTTCGCCGAGCACAGGAAGCTCGAAATACGCAAAAGCGACATGGTCATCGTTTCGGCGACGCCCATACCGGGCAACGAAAAGAGCGTGTCGCGCGTTATAAACCAGCTCGTAAGGACGGGCGCGGAGGTCATATACGAGGCGCTCGCCGAAGTGCACGTTTCGGGACACGCGCGGCAGGAGGAATTAAAGCTCGTGCACTCTTTGTGCAAGCCTAAGTTTTTCATACCCGTGCACGGCGAGTACAGGCACTTATATCACCACGCGAATCTCGCCATATCGCTCGGCATGAACCCGACAAACGTGCTCATACCCGACACCGGCATGGTGATAGAAGTGACGGAAACGAGTATGCGCCCTCTGGGCGTAGTGCCCAGCGGCGCGGTGCTAATAGACGGCTTGGGCATAGGCGACGTGGGCGAGACGGTGCTGAGGGACAGAAAGCATCTGTCGGAGGACGGGCTTATAATCGTGGTCATAGGCTTGGATCACGAGGACGGTTCGCTCATAAGCGGGCCGGACATAGTGTCGCGCGGGTTTGTGTATGTGAAGGAAAACGAGGACATTATGGACGGAGCGCGGGCGACGGTCTCGCGGGTGCTCGACTCTAGGCTCGACGCGTATGTGAGCACGGGCGCGCTTAAAGACGCCATACGCGAGTCGCTTTCGCGCTATATATACGACACAATACGCAGAAACCCGATGATACTCACAATTATCGTGTGACCGTTTTGAACCCGACGGTCGGTTATTTCGTCAAATTCGGAGGACGGCTTTATGAACGTATACGACTTAGCCCGCCAGCTTGCCTCGGAGCTCAGGCGCACAGATGAATACGCAAACTACGCGCGCCTCAAAAAAGAGGCATACGAAGACGGAACGAACAAGGCGCTGCTTGACGAATACAAGCGTATGCAGTTCAAAATGCAGGCGCGGGCGGCATCGGGCGAGCAAATGCCGCGCGAGGACATGGAGAAGTTGCAGCGCATAGCGTCGCTATTGCAGCTTAACGAGGACGCGCGCGAGTACATGCTGGCGGAGTTCAGGTTTCAGCGGGTCGTGTCCGAGATATACAAGATAATCGGCGAGGCCGCGGGCATCGACATAGACTCGCTGCTCAACGCCTGACAGTTCGGAGGAACAAATGCCCAAGAAGAAGAGAGCGCGCGCCCACAGCGCCGAGAGCCTGTTCAAGCCCAAGAGATATACGCGAAAAACCGTGTACAAAGACCGCGAATACGGCGTGTTCTGGTATGCGTGGCTGTGGCGGGCGGTAAGGCCGTTTCTGGTGTTTGCGTGTTCTTTATTGATCGTGATAGGCATAGCCAGCACCGCGTGGGACAAGCTCTACACGGGCTATATAGCCGCGCCCGACGCAAGCGACGCCGAAACGCCGGGCTTCACGATTCAGTCGGGGCAGTCAATAACGCGCATAGGCGCTAACCTGCTGAGCGAAAACTACATAAGGTCTACGGCGCTGTTCAAGTATTACATACAGTTTTACGGGCTGACAAACGACATACAGTCGGGCGTTTATTACATATCGCGCGACATGAACCTGTTCGAAATCGTGGACGCCATATCCTCCGGCAACGCCACCAACGAGCGCACAATACGCATTATTCCGGGCTGGACATGCGAGGACATCGCCGACTATCTGGTCTCGGCGGGCGCGATCGAAAACCGCGACCTGTTCCTGAACGCGTGCCGCGAGCACGAGAGCTATTTGGGCTACAGTCTGGCGCTTATAAACGCAGACGAAAAGGCCGACCTTTCAAAGCGCGAATACCCGCTCGAGGGCTATCTCGCGCCGGACACGTACAGGGTGTACCTGACGGCGGATTCCGCGTCAATAATTCGCACGCTGCTCAGGCAGACGGACTCCGTGTATGAAGCATTGGGTCTCGACGAGCAGAATTACGACGATTTGGGCAACCTTGTCATGCCCGACGACGCGCTCGGCGTGCCGCTCGAAGCCGACGAAGCGTTCATACTCGCCTCCATAATCGAAAAGGAAGCGGCGAGCCTTGAAAACATGCGCCGCGTGAGCGCGGTGTTCCACAACCGCCTGAAGGCGAATATGCGCTTGGAGAGCGACCCGACGGCTACGTACCTGACGGGCAACACGAAACTCGCGCTTACGGCGGCTGACACTTCGGTCGACACCGCGTACAACACATACCGCATAAACGGCCTGCCGTTAGGCCCGATATGCAATCCGTCGAAGAACGCGCTCGACGCGGCTAAAAACCCCGACGCGGAGTATATAAACGAAAACTACCTGTTCTTCTGCGCCGCCGAGCCGGGCACGGGCGAGATAGCGTTCGCGAAGACATACGAGGAGCACCAGCAGAACGTCGCGAAATACCGCCCGCTGTGGGAGGCATACGACCGCGAACACGCGAACTGAACCGCCCCGACAGTATGAACGCGCAGCGTAAGACCTGAACAATAATTCATGATTTTACTTTCAATACGCTCCGTTTTGTAGTATTATGACGTGGATATTTATACAATCATGTGGGGAGGCGTTTATATGAACATGAAGGCGTGGGCGGAATCGCTCAGGGGAATGCCCGTAAAGAAGGCGCTGCCGGTTTTGTCTTTTCCGTCGATAACGCTTATGGGCACTGATGTTTTGGGGCTCATAGGGTCGGACGACATGCAGGCCGAGGGCATGAAGAGGATCGCCGACAGAACGCCGAGCCTCGCGTCGGTGTCTATGATGGACCTTTCCGTCGAAGCCGAGGCGTTCGGCTCGACAGTCAGGTTCGCGTCGGGCGAAGTGCCGACGGTCATAGGCAGCATCATAAACGACGAAGCGCAGGCGAGGGCGCTCAAAGTGCCCAATGTCGGCGCGGGACGCACGGGCAGATATATTTCGGCGATCAATAAGGCAAAAAAACTGATAACGGACAGGCCGGTGCTGGCGGGCGTTATTGGGCCGTTCTCGCTGGCGGGGCGCATGATGGACGTGACGGAAGCGCTCGCGAACTGCTATGACGACCCTGATTTCGTGCTCGCGGCGCTCGAAAAGGCGACCGAGTTTTTGATCGAATATGTGAAGGCTTACAGGGAAGCGGGCGCGGACGGCGTGGTCATGGCAGAGCCGCTGACGGGGCTTCTGTCGCCTAAGCTCGCGAAGGAGTTCAGCTGTGATTTCGTGAAGCGCATAATCGACGCGGTGCGCACAGACGAATTTCTGTTCGTATATCACAACTGCGGCAACAACGTAGTCAAACAGTTTGCGGACATTTACGCAATGGGCGCGGACATGTATCACGTAGGAAACGCGGTGGACATCGAGGAGCTTCTTAAAATCGCGCCTTCGGACGCGCTTATACTCGGAAACGTCGACCCCGCGGGTCAGTTCATGCGCGGCACTCCCGAAAGCGTTAAGGCGGCGACGCTGTCGCTTATGCGCAAGCTGTGCGACAAATATCCGAATTTCATAATATCGTCGGGCTGCGACGTGCCCCCGCTGTCGCCGTGGGAGAACATCGACGCGTTTTACGAAGCGGTCGACGAATACAACAAAGGGTGCTGATGTTATGCGTTTGAATTTTGAAAGCCTCGCGTGCGACCTGCCGGAGGACATATTAAAGGCGAAATGGGCGGGCGATTTCGGGCGCGAAAAAACGCTGCTCGACGCGCGCCTGAAAAACAAAAACCTGCCCCGCATACTGCGCGACAGGCTTATATTGGAGCGCGAGCTGGTTGACAGATTTCCTAAGCGGTTCATATATACAAAGCCCGAAGCGCTCGAAAGAATGCGTTCGTTCGTGCCCGATTTCACGGAAGCCGAGTTCGACGATATGGAGAACGCAGGCTGCATGGACTTCATATACGCAAACGGCGAAAAGAGATACATAAAGTCGTTCGCGGGCACACTTGTGCGCATGAGCGCCGACCTCAAAAAACGCGAGGTCGGGGTTTCCGACGAAGAATCGGTCACTGAAAAGGCGATTCGCGACATGAAGGCGAACGGCGAAGTCAAGTACAAATTCGAAGTGTGCGAGGAAATGCGCCTAAACGACGACGCTTTTATAAAGGGCGAAACGTATACGGCTCACCTGCCCGTGCCCGCCGCGAGCGCGCAGCAGGACGCGCGCGACATATCGGTCGAGGCGGACGCGTATATATCGGACGTGAACGCGAGTCAGCGCACGGCGTGCTTTAAGCGGACGATGAATGAAAACGAGCCGTTCCGCGTGAAAATCAGTTACACGGCGCATATGAAATACGTAGACCCGTTCGCGGACAAACCGCGCATTGTATACCCGAACGCTATACCGCCTAAAGACGACGACCTGGCGGAGCAGCTTCCGCATATAATGTTTTCGCCCGTCATAAAGTCGCTCGCTGCGGAAATCGCCGGAGGCGAAAAGAACAAGCTCGTATTGGCTAAGAAGATATACGACTATATCACTCAAAACGTGCGCTATTCGTTCATGCGCCCGTACATACTGATTGACCGCCACGCAGAGTACGCGTGCCTTAACCAGAAGGGCGACTGCGGCATACAGGCGATACTGTTCATAGCGCTTTCGCGGGTGTTGGGAATACCCTCGCGCTGGCAGAGCGGGCTTACGATAGACGGAGACACCACGGGCAATCACGACTGGGCGCAGTTCTATACGGACGAGTTTGGCTGGCTGTTCGTCGACCCGTCATTCGGCGGCAGCGCGTACAGGGCGGGCAACGAAAGCAGGCGCGCGTTCTACTTCGGAAACCTCGACCCGTACAGAATGGTAGCGAACAGCCGCTATCAGACCGACTTCGAGCCTGACAAGCTCCACGAGCGGTTCGACCCGTATGACAACCAGGACGGCGAGATAGAATGCTCATCGCGCGGTTTCACGGAGTATGATTTCGACACGACGAACCGCGTTACGGTTTCCGAAAGACTCATATAGCGGAGGTTGGCAGGCATGAACGAACAACAGTTTTCGGGTAAATCGCGCGCGTTTACGGCGCTGTACCGCTTGCTGATAGGCGTTGTGTTCGGGTTCGCGAACATCATTCCGGGCGTGAGCGGCGGCACGGCTATGGTCGTATTCGGCGTGTACGAGCGCATAATACTCATCATAACCGACTTCAGAAAGCGCATAAGGACGGAATGGAAGTTCTTCCTGCCCATACTGATAGGCGCGGGCGCGTCGATACTCGCGTTCGGTATGCTTATGGACAAGGTGCTCGAGAGCAATAAGCAGCTCGCGCAGATGTTCTTCATAGGCGTCATCGTGTTTTCCGTGCCCATGATATTCAAAAAGGCAGTGTCGGGCAAGCGCAACTTCAAAAAGGACGGAACCTGCGCCATATGCTTCATAGCTATGCTCTCAATAATGATAGGTATGGCGGTTTTCAATGAAAAACGCGAGGCGGACGCCGAAGCCGCAATAATTCCGTCGCAGACAGCGACGCAGTCCGAAGCGACTGTTTCGGAAGCGACCGCGACCGAAATCGAAATAGTGGCGGAAGCCGAGAGCACTTTCTTCGACAGGATTCTGAACGCGCTTCTGATGGTCGTGTGCGGGGCTGTCGCGTGCGCCACGATGATAATTCCCGGAATATCGGGTTCGCTCGTGATGGTCATGATAGGCGTGTACGAGGACATAATAAGCGCCGTTTCGTCTCTTGATTTCGCCGTGCTCATACCGTTCGCGATAGGCATGGTGATAGGCATAGTATACTGCGCGAAGCTGATAAAGTTTTTGCTGTTCAAATACTCGCGCGAAACGTATTCCGCGATTCTGGGCTTCGTAGTAGGCTCTGTGTTCTCGATATTCCCCGGTTGGAACAACGTGCTGCCCGCGCTCGCGTTCGCGCTCGGAGCGGCGGCGATAGTCGGCTGCGACTTGCTTTCGAAGAAGGTCGAGAGCTGAGGTACGGGGGGTACGAATCCGAACAGCCTCGCAGGCGTTCAATCCGCGCAGGGCGCAGTCGGCGATGCCTCGCGAGGCTGACAATGGGTACGCGTTCGGAAGACCCTGTCAAGCCGGATCTTTCAAACATTAGCTGAGCGAAACCGCCGCTTCCTTATATTGGGGACGCGGCGGTTTCGCTCATGGTTAGGTTTTTGCAAATACGCTCCGAACCGCAAATCAATTCAAGGGCACGCGCAGCGTGGCTTCCGCTTTCGGCGCGCCCGCAGGCGCGCAAGCCCCGTACCATCTGTTCAAGGGCACGCGCAGCGTGGCTTCCGCGTTGCAGAGCCTGTTTGGCGCGCGCGCTATTTATGATACAGCTTGCGGCTCTCGTAAACCGGCTCGCAGCTCACGTTCACGCCGAGCCGCTTGAATATTTTATCGTCCACAGACGACAGTATAACCGAGAAATGCGCGTCCAATCCGCGCAGTTTTTCAAGCTGCTTCTGAGCGAGCGCGGCGCACGGGTTCGTAACGGCGCTCACGCATAACGCGACGAGCATTTCGTCGGAATGCAGCCTCGGGTTATGGTGTCCGAGGTTTTTGGTCTTCAAATCGCTTATAGGCTCAATTACGGCGGGCGATATGATGTCCACTTCCTTATCGATTCCGGCGAGCGCCTTCATCGCGTTAAGCATAAGCGCGGCGGATGCGCCGAGCAGCGAGCTGGTTTTGCCCGTAACGATAGTGCCGTCGGGCAGCGTCATCGCCGCGGCGGGCGCGCCCGTCGTTTTCTCTTTCAAAAGCGCGGCGCTCACGCACGGGCGCGCGTCGGTCGTAATGCCGCCCTGATTCATTATCAGCTCCACTTTGCGCACCGCGTCAGCGCCGACCATGCCCTTTTTGAGCGCGACGCGCGTCGAGTAGTAGCGGCGCAGTATTTCGGAACGCGACGCTTCACGGCACGCTTCGTCGTCAGTTATGCAGTATCCCGCCATATTCACGCCCATGTCGGTGGGCGAACGGTACGGCGACGAACCCTGTATCATATTGAACATGGCGTTGAGCACGGGGAATATCTCAACGTCGCGGTTATAGTTGACGGCGGTCTCGCCGTAAGCGTCGAGGTGGTACGGGTCTATCATATTAACGTCGTTTAAGTCGGCCGTCGCCGCCTCATAAGCCAGATTCACAGGGTGTTTGAGCGGCAGATTCCAAATCGGGAACGTTTCGAACTTGGCATATCCCGACGTTATGCCGCGCTTATAGTCGTGATAGAGCTGCGAAAGGCATGTCGCCATTTTGCCGCTGCCCGGGCCGGGCGCTGTGACGACGACCAGCGGACGCGACGTTTCGATATAATCGTTCGCGCCGTAACCCTCCTCGCACACTATGTTTTTAACGTCGGACGGATAGCCCTTTATGGGATAGTGCCTGTACGAGCGGATGCCCAAAGCCGAAAGCTTTTTTCGGAATTGGTCGGCGCTGGGCTGCCCCGCGTACTGCGTGATTACAACTGAACCGACATACAGACCCATGCTCTGAAACACGTCCATGAGCCGCAGCGCGTCGTCGTCGTATGATATGCCCAGATCGTCGCGCAGTTTGTTTTTCTCTATGTCCGACGCGTTTATCGCCATCACGATCTCTACCTGCCCGCCGAACGAGCGCAGCATACGGATTTTACTGTCGGGTTCGAAGCCGGGCAGCACCCGCGACGCGTGGTAATCGTCGAACAGTTTGCCGCCAAATTCCAGATACAGCTTGCCGCCAAATTCGGCGCGGCGCTTCTGTATGCGCTCGGATTGCAGCCGTATGTACTTCTCGTTGTCGAACCCAATCTTCATATCCGTAAATACCCCTTTCAATTTAGGCGGCGACCGCTTTTGACGGTCGCCGCATTGTTTTTGTTGCGCGTTATTTGGTAAAGAACAGTATCCCCAGACATTTAGGGCCGCAGTGGCTCGATATCGTAGTGCCCGCGCGAGTGAACAAAATTTCCGAAAACGGCTTTACTTCGAGTATCGCGTCGCGCACCGCGCGGCGGGTTTCGTCGTCGACGCCGCTGTCGGTTATGAATATGCGGTCGAGCTCCACGTCAGAGCAGGACAAAAGGCGTTCGCGCGCGTATTCGCACAAAACCTGCGACATCTTGCCCCTGTACTTCTTCGCCACGTCCATCTTGCCGTTTTCGACTTCTATGCACAGCCGCAGCTTCAAAAGCCCGGCGGCGAAGGCCGTAACGGACGAGCAGCGCCCGCCCTTAGCCAAGTAATCCATGGTGTCGAGCACGAAGCTCACGTTCAGGCGTTCGCGCTTTTCCTCGAGCGCGGCGGCTATGTCGGCGGCGCGGCAGCCATTTTCCGCCATTATGGCGGCCTCTATCGCCAACTGACCGATGCCGGTCGACAGGCTTCTGCTGTCTACGACATAAACGCCCTCGCACTCGCCCGCGCACAGGCACGCGTTCTGATAACACGCCGAAAGCTCGCTCGATATGGTTACGTGCACGATCTCGCAGCCTTCGTCGAGATAGGGTTTCCACGCCGCGGAAAAGTCGGCGACCGCCGCGGCGGCGGTCTTGGGCAGTTTGCCCGACGCTGACACCTTCTCGAACATGTCGGCGGACGTGATGCTCACGCCGTCGAGATACTCGCCGTCGTCCATGGAGATGTAGAGGGGCACGGCGAGTATGCCGTATCGGCTCTTCAATTCATCGGACAAATCGCTCGTGGATTCGACCGTTACAACAACTTTCTTCATTAAAACCTCCGTCGTTACGCTTCGGGCGCGCAGATCAGCTCGATTTCGAGCGCCGCGTCCTTGGGCAGCTTCGCCACTTGGAAGCACGTCCGCGCCGGAAAATCGGGCGCGAAGTAGCGCTCGTACACGGCGTTCACAGCTGCGAAGTCGTTCATGTCCTTCAAAAGAACCGTCGTCTTTACGCAGTTATGAAACGTAAGCCCGATCTCGGAAAGCACCGTCTTTACGTTTTCGAGCGCCTGCTCGGCCTGAACGGCGATTCCGCCTGACGCAAGCTCGCCCGTCTCAGGAATTATGGGCAGCATTCCCGAAAGATAAACCGCGGAATCGGTTATCACGCAAGTTGAATAAGGCCCGACCGCCTTCGGCCCTTTGAGTGTGTTTACGCATTTCTTCATGTTTGTCAACTCCCAACCGGGTGCACGCCCACGTAGTACGTGTCGCGCTCGCCCTGATATAGATCGTTTGAAATGGTTTCGCGCTTGACTTCCGCGCCCGTCGTCCAGTCGTAATACACGCGGTCGAGGTAGCTCCTGCGACCGAGCTTGCCCACGCTCTTGAGCGTAAAGTCGTCAGTGTAGTACGCGTATTTGCCCGTCTCGTCCTTAACGGTGATTATGCCCGTGTTCTTTATGTTGTTCTGCGTGATGGTCGGCTCTAGCTCTATCCTGTATTCGGGGCGCGCGCCGTATATTGTCACCGTCGCCATGACCCTGTCGACCTGCACGAATATGTAGTATGTGTATTCGGTGTTGTTCGCGAAAACGAAATCCTGAGACGCGTCCTCGCTGACCGCCGCGTCGGTGCTCGCCTCGCAGTAACCCACTATCATGTTGTGGTTATGGCGCTCGACAATGTCCATGCCCGCCTTCAAAACCGCGCCGTAGAGCGTGCTCGACGCCTGACACACGCCGCCGCCCACGCCCACGGTCACGGAAGTGCCGTAGTATACGGGCGCTTCGACATACCCGCGCAGAGTGGTGCGCTGACCGACGGTCTCGTTGAACGATACGGTGTCGCCGGGTCTGACGACGAAGCCGTTGAAGTTGTTGAGCGCGAGGCGCACGTTGCCCGTGCGCGTGGAGGATGAGTCTTCCGTGCTTGTCGAGTATTCGACGATTTTTTGAAGCCCGTGCTCCGCGTCGGTCGACGATACGCCGGGCGACTTCGCGTGAACGGGAAGCTGATATTCGGCGGGCAGTCCGCTCTGCATAGCCTCGATCAGATATTGCTTGAGCGCGGCGGAATCGAGCGCCAGCCCGTCCTTCGATTCGGACATTATAACAGGTTCGCGCGCGGTGAGTATAATGTCAGCGTCCACGGGCGCTATGAACACGTCGTCGTATATGCGCCCAATGTACGCGTCGAGCGCGCTTTCGTCGTATGTAAATTCAGTCCAGAACTGCTGAGGCGAATAGCGCAGCGTCATCATGACTTCCTCGCGCTCGCTCCTGCTGCCCGTGTGTCCGAGATTCCACGCCTTCGCGAGCGCGGTCTCGGTGTCTATCTTTGCGGACACGTCGCCCGGTTTGAATGTCCACTGTTTATCGTTGTATATAAGGCGGCACTCGCGCGACAGAAGGTCGTTCGCCCATTTCTTGAGCAGGTTCTCGCCCTGCGATTTCGTGTATATAGACATGTCCGCGCCGTTTATTGAAACGCCGGGGCAGAAATAATCGCTCTCGGCGGTGACGGCCTGATTTATTACGATGAACAATACGGCGGCGAGCGCGACTATGCACACGGCGAATAAAGGGTTGGTGAACAACGCCTTCATGTCAAGCCCGCGTTTCGCCTTGCCCCTGCGCTGATTCTGCATAGAAAAACCCTCCACGCATACATTATACACTTTTATCGGCGCAAAGTTAAGACACAACTCGATAGCGGAAGGTGAACATATCAGTAACGCGCGGTTAAGATTTTGAGCGCATATGACAATTAACAATGCGAGTGTAATATACCTGTCAAAGTTGCGGCGGAGGCGGTCTTGATGGGAAGGCTTCTAAAGGACGTGAGCGTGCGCTGCGCGCTGTTTCTTATAGCGTACTACGTTACAAACAGCGTGTTTCAGAGCTACATATCGCTGTATTACGCGGACAGGGGTCTGGCTGACACGCAGATAGGGCTTATCAATTCGTTCATAGCGCTGACGAGCGTGTTTTCAATGCAGCTGTGGGGCGTGGCGGGCGACAGGGCGAAAAACCGCAATCTGCTTCTGTGCGCGATGGGTATATGCGCGGCGGGGTGTATGCTTCTCATAAAGGCGTCCGAAGGTTTTTTGGCGCTGTCGCTTTCGACATGCGCTTTCGCGGCGTTCTATACGTCGTTGCAGCCCATGGGCGATTCGATTGTGCTGACGGCGCTCTCGCGCGAGCAGCGCCGTTTCGGGCCTGTGCGCATGGCGGGCGGCATGTCGTTTGCGGTGATGGCGATGCTGTACGGCAGGTGGCTCGAACGCGTCGAAGGCACGTCGGTAGTCACATACACGGTCGCGGGTCTGTGCTTGGCGGTTTCGGCGTGCTCGATGTTACTGCCCCGCGCGGGTGTCGAGCGCCGAACAGCGGCGAAGGGCGGTATGCTGCGGCTGTTCAAAAACAAAGAGCTCAGAATGCTCTTCCTGTTCATGATACCCTTGCAGATAACGCTCGGATATTTCTACGCGTTCTTCTCCCCGCTTTTTAGAAACGATCTGGCGGGCGGCACGGAAGGCCTGCTGGGCTGGTGCTATTTCATATCCGCCATGAGCGAAATACCGTTTTTGCTGAACTCCGACAAGTTGTTTCAGAAGTGGGGCGCGGGCAGGCTCATGTGCGTGTCGGCGGCGACGCTTGCTCTTAGGTGGATCATCGTCGCGCTGTCGCATAACGCGTATGTCGCCATGGCGAGCCAGCTTTTGCACTCGTGGGGGTTTATAGTCATAACGGTCGCGATGTCAAAATACATACAGGCGACAGTGCCCGACGAGCAGAAAGCGTCGGGACAGCTGCTGCTCAGCGTGTTCGGCTTCGGCGTGGCGAGGGTCATAGGCTATTTCGGCGGCGGCGTTATGTCGGACATTATGGGCAGGCAGAACGTGTTTTTCGTATCAGCCGGCATTTGCGCCGTATGCGCGATTGTGTTCATACCGTACTATCTGAAGCGCAAACCGCAGAACGGAATGCAATAAGGCGTATAACAGGAGCTGTCTTTTCCGAAATGTTCGGTATTTAACACTAAATTCGCGCAAGTTTTCTTTTCAATATTCGGATATTACGGTATTATGTGCCCATTCCACGGTAAAAATATCGGGAGGGTTCACAGATGAGAAAGCTGACGGTTATCGCACTCGCAATACTGATGGCGCTTACCGCGTTCGCGGGATACGCCGAGACCGTAAACACCACGGTCGACGAATTTGAACTGACGGGCGACCCGGAATCGATCAAAATCGGCGTCATACTGGTGGGCGACGAAAACGAAGGCTACACCTACGCGCACATCGAAGGCATACAGATTGCCGCCAAGAACTTAGGCATAGACGAGAGCAGCCAGATCATCTGGAAGTACTCCGTCGCCGAGGACGCGTCTTGCTACGACGCCGCCGCGGATCTGGCCGACAGCGGCTGCAACGTCGTCATATCGAACAGCTACGGTCATCAGCTTTACATGCAGCAGGCGGCCGCCGATTTCCCCGAGGTCGATTTCATATCGATGACGGGCGACACCGCCAAGAAATCCGGCATGGAGAACTTCGCCAACGCGTTCACCCGCGTTTATGAATCCCGCTTCGTTTCGGGCGTGGTCGCAGGCCTGAAGCTCAAAGAACTCGACGAAAAAGGGCTCATCGCCGAAAAGAACTACGACGAGAACGGCAAAGTGCTGGTCGGCTACGTCGGCGCGTATCCCTATGCCGAAGTCGTTTCGGGCTACACCGCTTTCTATCTGGGCATAAAGAGCGTATATGAAAACGTCGCTATGCTCGTGCAGTACACCAACTCCTGGTTCGATATAACCGCCGAATACGAAGCGGCGAGCGCGCTTATGTCTAAGGGCTGCATCATAATCGGTCAGCACGCCGACTCTACCGGCGCTCCGTCCGCCGTGCAGACCGCTCTCGAAGCGGGCGACACCTGCTACTCGGTGGGCTACAACGTTTCAATGCTTTCAGTCGCGCCGCTCGCCGCGCTCACCAGCGCCACGAACGAGTGGAGCGTATACTATGAGTACGCGCTCAAGACGATAGCCAACGGCGAAAAGGTCGCGACGAACTGGGCGGCCGGTTACGATAAGGGCTCGGTCAACATCACAGCTCTCGGCGAATCCTGCGCGGCGGGCACCGAAGAGAAGGTTGCCGAAGTCGTCGAAGCCCTCAAAAACGGCGAAATCAACGTGTTCGACGTGAATACATTCACCGTCGGCGGCAAGACCGTCGAGTCCGCTTTCGCGACAGACACCGACGGCGACTGGACGAACGACGCCGACGAAGCCATCTGGGACGGCTGCTACCACGAGTCATACTTCCAGAGCGCTCCCGCGTTCGGCCTTCGCATTGACGGCATAACCGAACTCAACTGATTTTAGCGCATATACCTATAAGGGGGCTGCCGGTTTTCACGGCATCCCCTTTTGGGTTTTTGAAGGAGTGAACCGCATTGTCTACAAAGGGCAACGTGCGATTGTCTAACATAACGAAAACGTTCGGAACGGTCATTGCCAACGACAGGGTGTGCCTCGAAATCAAGCGCGGGGAGATACTCTCGCTTTTGGGCGAAAACGGCAGCGGCAAGACGACGCTCATGAACATGCTCTCCGGCATCTACTACCCCGACGACGGGCAGATATTCGTAGACGACAAAGAGGTTTCAATAAACTCGCCCAAGGACGCGTTCGATCTGGGCATAGGCATGATTCACCAGCACTTCAAATTGGTTGACGTTTTCACGGCAGGCGAAAACATCGTGCTGGGGCTTAAAGAAAAAGGGCGGCTCAACCGCAGGGAAGTCGCCGACAAAGTGAACAAAATCTGCGACAGATACGGCTTTCGCGTAGACCCGAATCAAAAGGTATACGAGATGAGCGTGTCGCAGAAGCAAACCCTCGAAATCGTGAAAGTGCTCTACAGGGGCGCTGAAATATTGATATTGGACGAACCTACGGCCGTTCTGACTCCGCAGGAGACCGAAAGGCTGTTTGACATACTGCGCAACATGCGCGACGACGGCAAGGCAATCGTAATCATAACGCACAAACTGCACGAGGTTCTGAGCGTTTCCGACAGGATAGCCATACTGCGCAAGGGCGAATACATCGACTCGGTCGCCGTGGACGACGCGAACGAGGAAAAGCTGACCGAAATGATGGTCGGAAAGCGCGTCGAATTGAACATCGACAGGCCGCTCATTAAAGATAAGAGCCTGAGGCTCGACGTCAAAAACGTGACGTGCAAAAACGAAGAGGACGTGTACGTTCTCAAAGACGTGTCGTTCAAGCTGTATTCGGGCGAGATACTCGGCATAGCGGGCGTGTCCGGCTCGGGACAGAAAGAACTTTTAGAGGCGATCGCGGGCTTGCAGCCCGTGACCGACGGAAGCGTCGAGTATTACGCGCCCGACAAGCCCGCGAAACAGCTTATAGGCTGCACGCCGCGCAAAATACGTTCGCTGGGCGTCGCACTGTCGTTCGTGCCGGAGGACAGGCTCGGCATGGGTCTGGTGGGCGGCATGGGCATGGCGGACAACATGATGCTCAAAGACTATTCCGACGGCGCGAGCCCCATAGCCAACCGCAAGCGCCCGAAACTGCTCGCGGGGCGCATTAAGGAAGAGCTGGACGTCAAAACGCCGGCGCTGTCTACTCCAGTCAGCAAATTGTCGGGCGGCAACGTGCAAAAGGTGCTCGTGGGGCGCGAAATCGCAAACTCCCCCGCCGTTCTGATGACCGCCTACGCCGTGCGCGGTTTGGACATAAACACGTCGTACACGATATACAGGCTGCTCAACGAGCAAAAGCGCAAGGGCGTCGCGGTCATATACGTGGGCGAGGATCTCGACGTGCTGTTGCAACTGTGCGACAGGCTGCTGGTGCTGTGTTCGGGCCGCCTGAACGGCGTGCTCGACGCGCGGAATGCCACGAAGGAAGAGGTCGGTCTGCTCATGACC
Organism: uncultured Oscillospiraceae bacterium; assembly: GCA_964453505.1. GTDB lineage: Bacteria > Bacillota > Clostridia > Christensenellales > Aristaeellaceae > CAYVPJ01. The sequence goes on from CAYVPJ010000023.1 coordinate 19,110, forward strand.
AACTTGAAACAGGAGGAGGAAGCGCATGGTTAAGGCAGCATACAAAAAAGAGCCGCTTGTGCGCATATCCAAGCAGGAGTTGGGTCGGGCGGACTCGCTCGCCGTCAGGGCGGCGGCCATACTGTTCGCTCTGATAGTGAACGGCTTCGTCATATTCTGGATAACGGGTCTGAACCCGGTGCAGGTGTACGTGACCATGTTCGAAGGCGCGTTCGGCACGCAGCGCCGGCTGTGGATAACGATACGCGATTCAATGGTCTTGCTGCTGATAGCGGTCGGACTCGCCCCCGCCTTCCGTATGCGCTTCTGGAACATAGGCGCGGAGGGACAGGTGCTCGTGGGCGGCATAGTCACGGCGGCGTGCATGATATACATGGGCGACCTGCCCGCCCCGATACTGTTTTTAGTAATGACGCTCTCGTGCATACTGGCGGGCGCGATATGGGGACTTATACCCGCGATATTCAAGGCGAAATTCAACACGAATGAGACGCTGTTCACGCTCATGATGAACTACGTCGCCATTCAGCTCACAGGATTCTTCGTGGCGAAATGGGAAAACCCGTTCGGCTCGAACAGCGTGGGCGTTATAAATCAGGCGACAAAGACGGGCTGGTTTCCGACGCTTTTCAAAGACGCGCTGTACGCCAACAACTGGATGCTCAACGTTATAATCGTGCTGTCTATCGCGCTGCTCATGTATCTGTATCTCAAATACTCGAAGCAGGGCTACGAGATTGCGGTCGTCGGCGAGAGCGAGCGCACGGCAAGATACGCGGGCATAAACGTGAATCGCGTCATAATCCGCACGATGCTGATTTCGGGCGCGATATGCGGCGCGGCGGGCATGATAAACGTGGCGAGCATAGACCACACAATCTCAATAAACATTGCGGGCGGGCGCGGTTTCACGGCGATCATTGTCGCGTGGCTCGCGAAGTTCAACACGGTAACGATGATATTGATAGCGTTCATGCTCGTGTTTCTGGACAGGGGCGCGGTCGAGATAGCCTCGGCGTTCGGGCTTAACGAATACGCGAGCGAGATGCTCACGGGCGTTATACTGTTCTTCATACTCGGCAGCGAGTTTTTCATAAAGTACAGGCTGATATTCCGTTCGCACAGGGAGGTATAACAGAAGCATATGGATTCGATAGTATCGCTCATACAGGCGGCGGTGGCGTTCGGCACTGTTATAATGTTCGGGGCAATAGGCGAAACGCTGACAGAAAAGGGCGGCAACCTGAATCTGGGCGTGCCCGGCATAATGTACATCGGCGCGATAGCGTCGCTCTCGGGCGCGTTTCTGTATGAAAACGCGGTTACTGAGCCGCACGTCGCTGTCTGCCTCATAATCGCGCTCGGCTGCGGCTTCATAGCGTCTATGCTGGCGGGGCTTTTATACGCGTTCATAACGGTGACGCTCAGGGCGAATCAGAACGTCACGGGGCTTGCGCTCACAATATTCGGATCGGGCATGGCGAACTTCTTCGGCGGCTCGCTCAACAAGCTGGCGGGCGGCATAGGTCAGATTTCCGTGGCGGCGACGAGCAAGGGCTTCAGAGCGTCGGTTTCGCAGCTCGCGGGCTTGGGATATTTCGGAAAGATCGTGTTCTCATACGGTTTCATGGTGTTTCTGGCAATACTGATAGCGATACTCATGCAGCGCTTTTTCAGCGTGTCGCGCGCGGGGCTCAATTTAAGAGCCGTCGGCGAAAACCCCGCGACGGCGGACGCGGCGGGCATTCCGGTCACGAAATACAAATATATGTCCACAACGGTCGGCGCGGGCATAGCGGGCTTGGGCGGCGTTTACTACGTTATGGACTATATCAAGGGCACGTGGGCGAACGACGGCAGCATCGAAAAACTCGGCTGGCTCGCCGTGGCGCTAGTCATATTCACAATGTGGCGACCCAAAAACGCCGTGTGGGGCGCGTATATGTTCGGCGTTCTGTACTGGGCGTATTTCTACATCGCGGGGCTTTCGCGCTCCTCGCAGGAAATATTCAAAATGCTGCCGTATCTGGCGACAATAATCGTGCTCATACTCGTGAGCGTGCGCAAAAAGAAAGAAAATCAGGCGCCCGCGGGCTTGGGAGTCGCGTATTTCAGGGAAGAACGTTAGCATTTATAATGAAATTGTGAATAATTCTGGGCTTATTCATTTCCCGCTTTACCGAAGCGCGCCTCATGGGTATAATTAGTGTACGACATTATACGCGAGGTGACAAAAATGGTAGGCTGCCCTTTGGTATTGATATGCGACGACGACCCTGTGGTGCACGAGTCTTTGGGTATATATCTTGACAACGAGGGCTACGCGCACCGCTCGGCCTTCAACGGTTCGCAGGCGCTCGAAATGAAGCAGTCGGAAAAGCCCGACATAATCGTGCTCGATTTGATGATGCCCGGCATGAGCGGCATAGACGTGTGCCGAACGATTCGGCAGACTGACAGCGTGCCCATAATAATGCTCACGGCGAAGGGCGAGGAAATAGACCGCATACTGGGTTTGGAGCTCGGCGCGGACGACTACATCGTCAAGCCGTTCAGCCCCAGAGAGGTGCTCGCCCGCATAAAGGCGGTTTTGCGCCGGTTTGAGGAAAAGCCCGTCGGAAACGACAAGTCAATAGTGCGCCTGCCGCAGCTCGAAGTGAGCATGGACAACTATCAGGTGCGCGTTCAGGGCAAAATAGTGCCGTGCACTCCCAAGGAAGTCGAAATACTTTATATGCTGACGGGCGCGCCGGGTCAGGTGTTCTCGCGCGAGCAGATACTTTCGCGCGTGTGGGGTTACGACTATTTCGGCGACACGCGCACGGTCGACGCGCATATAAAGCGCATACGCCAGAAGCTGCCGCAGGAGGGCGTTTCGTGGGCGCTTCGAACCGTATACGGCGTGGGCTACCGCTTTGAGGTGATAGGTCAGTGATTCGCAGCGCGCTTCTGAGGCGCGTATATATGGTGCTGTTGTTGGCGATATTCATAACCGCGCTGAGCACGTGGCTTTTGTTCCTGCTCACGTCGCGGTCGGTTTTCGTAAACCTGCGCGTGAACGAGTTAGCGCCGCGCGCCCAATCGCTCACGAAGATAATAGCCGACTATATAGACGGCAAAGTCACCGACGAAACCGTTCTGTCGCTTGTTGACGTAAACGACGACGACTCAAGCATTATGAACGCGTATCTGATAGTAACCGACGGCGAAGGCAACGTGCTCTTGGACAGCGCCGTCAAAAAGACGCTCAACACAGACAACATAAAAAAACAGCTCGCGAGCGTGCTTAACGGAAGCACGATAACATATGTCGTGCCGTCCGCCATGAAGGGCGACATTGTGACTATCGGTATGCCAGTCAAGAACCACAGGGGCGAGATAGCGGGCGCGATGTTTTTATACGTGCCGCAGTACGAAGCGCTCGCGGCGCGCGGCGCGCTGGCGGGCGCGCTCGCAATGTCGCTGGCTGTGGTCGTGCCCATCGTTTTCATATTGGTGTACGCGCTGCTCTACAGACTCGTATCCCCGCTTAGGCAGATGCGCGACGTGGCGCTGCACATGGCGGACGGGCACTTCGACAAGCTCGCGAACGAGGATTCGGAGGGCGAGATAGGTCAGCTCGGCTCGTCGCTCAACAGGCTGTCGCGCACGCTCAAGCGCACGATCTCGGCGCTCACGTTCGAGCGCAACAGGCTCGTGCAGGTGCTGAACGGGCTTTCGGAGGGCATCGCCGCCATTGACCAGCTTGGAAACATAACCCATATAAACCCGGCGCTTGAGGAGCTGTTCACAAAGGGCGACAAAAACACCGACCCCAGAATGCGCGTAATACCGCGCGCCGAGATATGGGCGGCGTTCGACGCGGCGGTGAACGAGGGCGCTTACGCCTCGTTCAACATACGCGACGGCGAGATGGACATACGTTCGCAAATATCGCCCGTGCACGACGACGACGGCAACATCGCGGGCGCGGTCGGCCTGTTCCGCGACATAACGGGCGAAGTTCGGCTCGAAAACACGCGCCGCGAGTTTGTGGCGAACGTGTCGCACGAAATGCGCACGCCGCTCACGGCAATGCGCGGCCTTATCGAGCCGCTCAGGGACGGGCTGGTCGCCAACGAGGACGCTAAAAAGAGGTATTACGACATAATACTGCGCGAAGTGCTCAGGCTTTCGCGGCTTATAAACGACCTTATGGAGCTTTCAAGGCTGCAAAGCGGCACTATGGCTTTAGCGCCGGAGGCGTTCGGGCTGGCGGACATACTGTCCGATCTCGGCGAACGCTATTCATCGGCGTGCTCAGAGCACGGCTTGGATTTGACCGTCGACACGGATTTTTCGGGCTTCCCGCAGGTGTATTCGAACCCCGACCGCATTGAACAGCTACTCGTAATACTGCTCGACAACGCGATAAAATACACCCCGTCGGGCGGCAGGGTGTCAATAAGCGGCACGGTCGGCGAAAACAGGGTGATATTGAGCGTCGCGGACACGGGCTTGGGCATTTCCCCCGAAAACCTGCCGCATGTGTTCGACCGCTTCTATAAGGTGGACAAGGCGCACACGGGGCTGGGCTCGGGACTGGGGCTGTCGATAGCCAAAGAAATGCTCGAACAGATGGGCGAGCGCATATGGGCTGAGAGCGAGGAAGGCAAGGGCAGCGTGTTCAGCTTCACGGTCAAGCGCTCCGACGGCGCGTCGTCAGAAGATCGCGGGTAACAGCGCGTAGGCGAGCGCGATCACAATGCCGAGAGTCGACAGCATAAGCCCGAAAGTGACGCTGTTTGTGAATTGAGTTCCGTATCTGAGGTCTGTAACTTCGCGCGAATCGAGCCTCGCCCGCGGTTTTAAGCGGGCGAGGTTTTTGCTTGCCGAGCCCGCCAGCGCTCTTATGCGCCGCGCGTAGCCCGTTACGGGCGCGGGGCGAGAGTCCGACGAATGGTTTATGAACGCAAGCTCGCGCAAAAGCAACACCGCGTCGTCAGTAAACTCGTCGAACACGCGGCATATGAACGTCAGAACCGCCGCAAAAGCGCGCGCGAAACGGTCGGCGATGTTGTCGAGGACTCCCGACGCGCCGCCGAGCGCCTTTACGAACGCGGACGCGCAGAAATCGGCGGTCTTGTCGAGAACCGCGCATACGCGACCCGCCGCGTCGGGCAGCAGCTTGCAGAATACGGGGCGATAGAACGAGTTTTCCAAATCGAAGCGCGCGGGCAGCCTGTCGATATACTCGCCGTCAGGCGAAAGCATGAATCGGCGCACGACGAAAACATACGCAAGCGCGCCTATTACTAGCGTTATAAGCCCGCCGCGCAGGTTTTCGAAATTGAAGAACGATATGCGCTCAAGCTCGCCTATCCTCAAAAACCCGCCCGAAAGCGCGCTCACGCCGCCCGCGAACAGGTTGGGCAGAACGCCTATCACCGGTATCGCGAAACACGCAAGGATCAGCGCGACGCGGCTCGAATTTTTGAGATAACCGCGCGAGGGAAAATCCGTCTTGGGCTTTTGTATGAATATCGCGATATACAGTTTGAGCATATAGCCCGTCGTCAGACCCGCCGCGAACAGAAACACCCACTCGGCTATTTTGAACGCGAACACGTTCGGGTTCATATTGAACGCCTCGACCAGACCCTCGTGTATCATGGTCTTTGAAACGTAGCCGTTGAAAAGCGGCACGCCCATAAGCCCCAGCGCGCCCAGCAGAAACACCGCGTTCAAAAGCGGCTTATTGCGCCCGTAGCCGCGTATGTCGTTCAGGTCGAGCTTGTGCAGGTTCATATACACGCTTCCGGCGCACAAAAACAGCGTCAGTTTGAGTATGGAGTGGTTCACCATGTGCAGAACGCCGCCCGTCAGCGCGAGAGCGCCCTCGTCGCCCAATATCGACGCGGCGGCGACGCCCGTGAGTATATATCCGATCTGCGACATCGACGAACACGCGAGGGTGCGCTTCAGATTCACCGAAAACAGCGCGAGCGCCGCGCCCGCGAACATCGTGACGAGGGCTATGACGAGCAGCACGCAGCCGTATATATACGAACCCGCGAATATGTTCACACTTATGACCAGCACGCCGAACAGACCCGTCTTTGTGAGCATACCGCTCAAAAGCGCGCTCGCGGGAGCGGGCGCGACCGGGTGCGCCTTGGGAAGCCATATGTGCAGCGGGAACGCGCCCGCCTTCGCCAAGAACCCGACGAGTATCAGCGCAGCGGGCACTGTCGCGCCCCGAGCCTCGCGTATGTCCGCAAACGCCAGAGAGCCTAAGCGCGCGTAGAGCATGAACATGCCCATAAGCGTGACCATACCGCCGAATATAGCGACGCCCAAATATGTCTGAGCGGCGCGCAGCGCGTCCGGCGTTTCGTCGTGCGCGACCCACGGGTATGACGAAATCGACATTATTTCAAAAAATATGAAAGTCGTGTACAGATCGTCGGACAGGAACACGCCGAGCACGCCCAACAGCGTCAGGCTGAAAAAGAAGAAATAGCGCGGCTTGTTTTTGTAGTGCCCGAAATACTGCCCCGACATTAGCGAACACACCGTCCACATGAAGCACGCTATCAGCGCGTACATGCCGCGAAAGCCGTCCGCGACAAACGTAAGGCGGAAACCGCACATGTCGAGCGCGAAAACGACGCTGTCGCCGCCTGCGGCTTTTGCGAAAATATACGCGCTCACAATAAGCGCCGACGCGCTCGCGATCAAAGCCGACCTGTGCTGAAACATCGCGAAGCACGCGCCTATAAGCGGAATCAAGATCAATAAAGGAATAAGCATTTGTCAGCCTCCCGCCAGCGCGCTGAGCGCGTCCGTCAAGCGCCCGCCGAATAAGCTCGCAAGCGCTATGAGCGCGCAAACGCCTATCAGACACGCGCGCATAGGCATACCGGGGTCGCCCGCGTCAGTAATGCGCGCGGGCTTTGAGAAAAACGCGGGCGCGGCTATCGTGAACACATACACGGCCGTCAATATGGACGACGCTATCACGCAGCAGCAGCCTATGACAGGCAGCGCGCCGCCCAAATCGAGCGCCGCCGTTATAATCATGTATTTCCCCAGAAACCCGCACAGGGGCGGCACGCCGCACAGCGCCATGCCCGCGAATGTGAACGCGAAAAACACGACGGGCATTCGCTTGGCAAGCCCGCGCGCGTCTGACACGTCCGTAAAGCCGGTCTGCGTGAGTATCGCGCCCGCGCAGAAGAACAGGTTTATCTTCATGAGCCCGTGAAACACCATGTGCGCGAGCGAAGCCGCCATGCCGCCCGCGCTCATGAGCGAAGCCGCGAACAGCATATAGCTTAAATTGCTGACCGTGGACCACGCGAGACGGCGCTTTATGTTGCGTTCGCGCACGGCGCGCAGCGCCGCGTAGAGCACCGTTATGCTCGCAAGCGCCATAGCGACCGATTGGTATATGCCTCCCGACAGGTAGGCGCTTCCGAATACGTAGTATATCACCCTTATGACGGCGTAAACGCCCGCGTTCACGACCGCGACCGCGTGCAAAAGCGCCGTGACGGGAGTGGGCGCGACGGACGCCTTAGGCAGCCAGCGGCACAGCGGGAACACCGCCGCCTTCGCGCCGAAGCCTATGAACATGCACAGAAACGCGATGCCCATAAACGCCGAAACGCTCTCGCCGCGAACGAGCGTGCCTCCGAGCGCGAAATCGCCCGCGCCCATCTCGCTTACGCACACCACGCCCGCGAACGCCAATGACGCGCCGCCTATCAGATATATAAGATACGTCCTCGCGGCGCGGAACGACAGTTTATCCTGCCCGTGCTCGACCAGCGGCAGCGTGACGAGCGTCAAAAACTCGAAGAAAACGTACATCGTGAACAGGTTGGCCGAGGCGGCGAACAATATCGTCACGCCGTATGACATCGTGTAGAACGTGAAGAACAGTCCCTCGCGCTCGACGTGCGCCATATACTCAATGGCGTACAGCGTCGCAAACGGCCACAGGAGCGCCGCAAGACCGATATATACCGAGCTTGAGCCGTCGACTGAGAACGCGCACACATAAGTATCCGTGAGCCGAAAGCACTCAAACGTATCGGCGTTTGAAAACGCGAGCGCCGAAAACACGCAAGCAGACGTTATGACAGTCGCCGCTTCTATACACGCCATGCGGCGCAGCCTGTTTTTGAACCTCAAGTGCGGCAATACCGCGCCAAAGACAAGCGGTATCAACGCGCAAAGCGCCAAATACATAACTACAGACCTTTCACATCAGGCTCGCGGCTATGCCCTCGAAAAAGCGTATAAGCCCGTTCGGGAACATGCCGAGTATAAACGTGAGCGCCGCCATCGCGCCCATGGGTATGAGCATACGCAGCCCGACCTCGTTTTTGGCTTGCGGCGCGAAATCGTCGCCGGGAAAGAACGCGCGTATGGATATTGAAAGCAGGTACGCGGCCGTCAGTATAGCGCTCAAGAGCAGCGCCGCCGGGCCTATCCAGTTTGCCGAAATGTTCATAGAAAGCGCGCCCTGCGCCAGATTCCACTTGCTCACGAAACCGCCCGTCGGGGGCAGGCCAATAAGCCCCAGCGACACCAGCGTGAAAAGCGTCATGGTTACGGGCAGAACTTTGCCCGCGCCGCGCAGGTCGGCGACCTCGGTTTTCTCGGTCTTGTGTATGAACGCGCCCGCGCTCATGAAAAGCGTGTTCTTTATGAGCGAGTGAAACAATATGTGCAGGCACGCGCCCACGAAGCCGATTTCGGTGAGCGTCGAAAGCCCGAACAGAACATACGACACTTGGCTCACAGTCGAATACGCGAGCCGCTTTTTGAGCGATTTTTCGCGGTACGCGAGCATAGAACCCATTACGACCGTTATGAGCGAGAGCGTCATAAACGCGTACTGCGCCCACGTGCCGCGCAGAAGCTCAACGCCGGAGATATAGAAAACGGTTCTGATGATGCCGAGCACGCCCATTTTCGTTATAACGCCCGAAAGCACGGCGCTCGCGGGGGCGGGCGCAACGGGGTGCGCGGTCGGCAGCCAACTGTGCAGCGGGAACATGCCCGCCTTCACGGAGAAGCCGATTATCATTATGAATATGAAAACCCGCGCCGCGTCGCGGTTGCCCGCGAAGCCCTCGAGTATGCCGCCCGCGCGGAAGTCGAAGCCGCCCGCGTAAGAGCCTATGAAGAACACGCCGAGCAGCGCCAAGGACGCGCCGAACACAGAGTATATAAGATATTTGATCGCGGCGGCGACGGCCTGCTTGTCCATATTGTGCGCGACGAGCGGAAGCGTCGCAAGAGTCATGCATTCGTAGAACATGTACAGCGTAATAAGGTTGTCCGCCATGCACAGCCCCATAAGCGCCGCGTATGAAATAAGGTAGTAGCGCCAGAAGCGCCCGGCCTTTATGTCGTGCTCCAGATATTCGCGCGCGTACAGACCCACGCCCGTCCACGTGAACGTGACAAAGCACAAGTAAAACCTGCCCAAGCCGTCGAGCGAAAACGAGACCGATATTGAGTCGGTTATCCGCCACAGCGTAAGGCGCGTATCCGACGCGGCGAACAGCGCCGCGAGCGACGCTAATGCGCACAGGAACATCGCGGCGACGTTTATGTCGGCCGCCCTCTTTTCGGGCGCTTTGAGCCACTTCAGGCACAGTCCGAACGCGGCGGGAAGCAGCACGGGAATGAACAGATAGATATTGCCTTCCATTTCTATAACCTCACAGTCGTCAACGCCACAGCGCTATACCGCTTTTTATAAGGTTCATAACGGGCGCGGCGCACACGCCCAGCAGCAGGTTTATAACGATCAACGCCGACATCGAAACCGCGAACGCGGGGCGCGACGTTCGCTCGCGCGTGAGCGGATACCTCTCGCCGGGTCGGTACAGCGTTATGACGGTGCGCAAAAAGTATATAACGTTCAGCACGGTGCTCGCCGCGAGCACAAAAAGCGCCAGCCAGCAGCGCCAACCGCCCACGCCCACGGAAGCCGCCGCGATGTACACCTTCGACGAAAACCCGCCCAACAGCGGTATGCCCGTGAGCGAAAACGCGCCCACAGCGAACGCCGCGCCCGCGAGCGGAGCGCGGAAGCCGCTGCCGCGCAGGTCGCGGTAGTTCTCGTTGCCGCCCGACACTTCCGTGAGCCTGTCGACCGCCGGGAAGAGCATCGACTTAGCCACGGAGTGCGCGAGTATGTGGAACACCGCCGCCGCCATGCCCGCCTCGGTCGAGAGCGCCGCCGCCATGAAAATATAGCCTATCTGCGCGACCGACGAATAGCTGACCATTCGGCGCACGTTGTGTTCGAGTATCGCGTCTATCGAGCCTAACACGATGGCAGTACAAGCGTACACGAACACTATGTCGCCCGCGCCGCCCGCAGTGAACGCGCGGGCGCCCACGCCGCGCAGTATCAGCTTTATATATAAGAAGATGTACGCCTTCGACACGAGCGACGAAAGTATCGAGCTTGACGCGGGCGTCGCGCCCGCGTAGGCGTTCGGAAGCCACGTGTGGAACGGGTACAGCGCGCTCTTTATTGAAAGCCCGAGAGTCAGAAGTATGAGCGCGACAGTCAGCGGGCGCGTGTAGCGACCCGTCTCGAATATGTCCGAAACGGCGGTCTTTATCTGCGGAAACAGCAGTTCGCCAGTCAGGCAGTATAAAACCGCCAGCCCGAGCAGGAACAGGCCGCTGCCCAGCAGGTTCATTATCATGTACCGCATCGACGCGAACAGCGCGCCCTCGCGGCTGCGTATGAATATCAGCGCGCCCGCGGCGATAGTCGTTATCTCCAGAAACACATAGCCCGTGAACAGGTCGTTCGTGAACACGATCGCGTTGAGCGCCGAAAGCAAGAGCGCCGACACGGTGTAGAACAGGTTGAGCCTGTGCGCGTGAATCTCCTCCGGCAGCCTATGCAGACCTCCGAGCACTGACAGCGTGAGCACGCCCGAAAACAACAGCGCCAGCACGGTCTCGGTCGACGACACGTACAGTTCGTTTCCGAACGGAGCGCCGACCTCGCCCATTTTGATGACATAGTCGCCGCCCGCGACGGCGACGAACGCGAGCAGCGTCGCAGACAGCGCGCAGCACGCTACGGCAACCGACAGGAACACGCGCCGCGCGGGCGCGGGCTTCACGGCGGCGAGCACGGGCGACGATATGAGCGGCAGCAGTATGAGCAAAATCGGAATGTTGCGCCAGATCTCCATTATTTGCCCTCCTCGCGCACGATAGCCGCTATCTCGTCTATGTCGAGCGTGCGGTAGCGCCGATACAGCCTCACCGTCAGCGCCAGCATTATGGCGGTAACGCTCACGGACACGACAATGCCCGTCAGCACCAGACCCGCCGGAAGCGGGTTTACGTACAGTTCGGGGTTAGTCGCGCCGGAAACATATATGGGCGCTTTGCGGCCGCCGATATATCCGTAGGAAGCGAGGAACAGATATATAGCGTTGTCCATCATCGAAAAGCCGATGATCTTCTTTATGAGGTTCTTGTTCAGAAGGAGCGTCGTGAAGCCTATCGAAAACAGTATGATGGCGGCGGCTTCGTCGGCATGGTTATATATGGTTTGCAACATGCCTAGAAATCCCCCTTCCGAAACATCGTGAACAGCGCGTACATCGTGCAGGCGACGGTCACGCCCACGCATATGTTGAGCGGCAGCAACATGCCGCCCGAGAATATGCTGTACGCCTTGCCCAGCGGCAGGGACACGCCCAGATCGTTCGCGCCCGTTATGAAGTGAAAGCCCTTCATGAGCGAATAGCTGATAAGCGCCATGCACGTCGAAACGCGGAATGTCTTTATTGTGAACATGCGCCTCATTCGCTTGTAGCCGTATACGCATAAATAGTATATAAGCCCCGCGCCGAGCACCGCGCCGCCCGCGAAGCCGCCGCCGGGCGATATGTTGCCGTTCAGTATGATGTACAGCCCGAACACAAGTATCATGGGCGCGAGTATGCGCGCGCCCGCCTTTAATATGTCGTCGTCGTGCGGCTCTTCCGCGCCGTCGTCGTAGTCGTACACGGGCAGGGGCTTGCCGTCGCCCGAAGGCCTGAACGACAGAAGTATGAACACCGAGCACACCGCTATGAACAAAACGTGCGACTCGCCCAGCGTGTCAAAACCCCTGTAGCTGAGTATGATGCCCGACACAACATTAACGACACCCGTGTCCGCAAGCGTGTTTTCGAGATAGAAATTCGAGACTTCGCTCTCGATTAACGTGTCTGCCGCGCCGAAATACGGCATGTCCATGACGGTCAGCAAAAGCAGAGCTATCAAAGCGGCGCACAGAACTATTGAAAACGACACAGAGAGCGCCGGGTTGTGCGCGAGCTTTCGAAGGTATAATAGCGTCGCGGGCGACTGAGCGCGCCCGTCGGCGCGTTCGCCGGGCTGCTCCGCCTTATCGCGGGGGTCGTCCAGCGACATTATCATTTCGTCATTGAGCGCGTCACCGCCGCTCTCGAGATAGCGTTTCAGCGCTTCATTCTTTATCTTCATTTTTTCTTATCCTTGACGGCGTGCAGCTTTTTGAGCGCCACGAACATCAGTATAGACGTCACGCCCGCGCCCACGGCGGCTTCCGTCACGCCCAAATCGGGCGATTCGAGCAATATCCATATAAGCGACATGGCGAGGCTCTGCGCCATGAATATTATGACGGTCGAAAGAAGGCTCTTTGCGAGGCTCACGCTCACGGCGCACACGAGTATGAAAACGAGCAGAAGTATGTTCAGATATGCCATGTTTCCGCCTCCGCGCCGACGTCGGGGTCGGTTCTGAAAACGAGCAGGCTTATAAGGTGGCTTGACATGGGGCTTGTGCACCACATGATCAGTATTATAGCCAAATATTTGAATATGTCGGCGCTCGCGCCGCAGCGAACGACGCACGCAAGCGAAACAAACAGTATGCCCATTGTGTCGCCGATGGCGGCGGAGTGCAGCCTGTTCAGGCTGAACCTCATGCGGTTCACGCCGAATATGGCGGTTATTTCAAACAGTATGCCCAGCAGCAAAAGCAGGCAGAACGCTATGAAACGCGCGTATTCCAACACTGTCAGCCCCTCCTTCCGCGCCTGCGGTTGAGCGCTATGAATATGCGAACCAGTATTACGACCGCCAGAAAGCTCAAAAGCGCGTATATGATGGCGATGTCAAGCAGATAGCCCTCGCCCAGCATGATCGAAAGCAGCATTATGAGCATTATGGTTATCGTGCCTATCATGTTTATCGATATTACGCGGTCGGCGGCGGTCTTGCCTATGACCGCGCGGAACAGGCACGGAAACAGCAGCGCGCCGAGCGCGCAGCAGGCTATTGTCATAACTGTGTTATACGCGTTCTGCATGAATTTTCTCCTCGATCCTGAGAAGCCTGCGCTCTATGTCGGAGTCGGCAAGCGATTCCGCCATGTCTTTTCTAAGACAGTGCACGGTCAGTATGTCGTCCTCGAGCGTCACGGTGACGGTGCCGGGCGTGAGCGTTATGGAGTTCGCAAGCAACACTCTGGCGGCGCGCGTTTTGAGTTTTGTGCGGAACGTGCGCAGGCACGGGCTTTTTTTGCCTGTGAATATGACGGCTATTACGGAAAAATTCGCCTTGACTATCGATATGAAAAGCAGACCTAAAAACGCGAGCGCCTGCGGCGCGGCCTTCAGATATTTAAGCTCGCGCGACGGCGACCAGCCGCAGAATTTATACGCGAACAAAAGGGCGAGCGCCGTCACCAATACGCCTAGAACGAGCACGTCCGCGCTCGCGCGGCCGTTGAGCGCGAGCCAGAACGCAAACAGAAGCAAAGGCACTTTCGACATCTCCCCTAAACGACATAAATCGGCGCTCATCGCGCCGAACGTACACAACTGCATACTAGCAGAAAGTATGTAAATTTTCTACCTTCATCACATGGATATTTGTGTTGTTTCTCACATAAGCGCTTGTCCGTTTATAAATAATGAAAATCTTAGCCCCAGCTTGTCGGCGGCCTTGCGGCAGAGCAGCATTCGCCCGAGAAATATCTCGAAATAGTCGGCGACATTCGAAAGCGCGTCGTCGATCGTCAGGTGCAGCGAAATTCGCATGTCGTTCGCGTCCACGTTAAGGCGCGACGTGGTGACGGCGTAGTTGACTCTATCGTGTATATCGAAGCGCGACACGTCTGTACCGCGCACGCGCGAACGGCGCACGTCAGTTTTGTCGGCAAGTATAAGCGCGGCGGCTACAGCGTTCACGGGGTAGGCGGTGCTCTCGTCGTGATTGCCTATCGCCGTGACGACCGTGGCTACGTCGCGCGCTTCCATGCCTATCTTGTCGAGTATGCGAAACGTCATCATAGCGCCCGACTGCGCGTGGTCGACGCGGTTTATGACGTTACCCAAATCGTGCATGTAGCCCGCTATCCACGCAAGCGTCTGTTCGCGCGAATCGAAACCGAGAGCCGCGAGTATATCGCGCGCGCAGTCGGCTACCTTCGTCACGTGGGCGAAGCTGTGCTCGGTATATCCCATAGCGCGCATCGATTCGTCGGCCCGCGCGATGTATGTGGCTATGTCCTCGTTGTTCCTTATATCCTCTGTCGTTATCAAACGTTTCACTCCTTCGTTCAGTCGAAAAGCGCGAATACGGCCGCGCAGTCTGCCTCAGAAACAGTCGCGCGACTCGCGCCCTGCTGCCAGAAGCTGCCGTTCAGTTCGTAAACGAGCGCGACGCGCGTGTCGCCGCCTACGGCGTAAACTATCTCGACGCGCCCGCCGTTTCCCGCGATTATGTCGCCGAGCGCGAGCGCGCTTTCGTTTTCGTAAGCGCCGTTCGCTTTTTCGCTCAGCGCGCTTATAAGGCGCAGTCCGGCGGGGTCTGTGATTTCGCGCGACGCGATTTCAATGCCCGCGCCGCCATATAGAGTAACGCGGCAATACGCGATTTCGGACGCCGCTTCGGCTTCGGTCGAAAGCGCAACGGCTTGCGGTTCGCTCACCGTCGCCGAAGCGGGAGTCGCTTCGGAAGCCGTGGCGGCTTCTGAAACGGTGCTTTCCTTAAGCGGCTCGTCCGCGCCTTCTTTTGAAAGCGCGAGACCCGCTATCACGGCAATGCAAGCGACGATCAAAAGCGCCGTCGCCAACGCCATAGGTTTTTTACCGCGCCCGCGCTTTGTCAATTTGAGCTGTCCTCCGCCTGCCGCCCGTCGCCCGTCGGGCGATGAACGGTGTATATTCCGTGGTCGCGCTCCATCCAGCCCAAGCCCACGAACATGCGGCGCACGGTGCAGTAGTCGGCGTGCACGGTGTATATTATGTCGTTCACCTGCTGTTCCGTATAGGCTTTACCGTCCTCGAAGCGCGAAATCATCTCTTCCAGAACGATCATGCGCTTTTTTATCTGCGCGGGCAGCGTTTCGCACACGCCGCACGGCATGAACGCGCGCAGCACCTTTTTGCGGTACTGCTCCTCCGCCTGCTCCGCCGGGCGCTGTTTGTCGGCAGAACCGTTGATTATGCTTCCGACGGTCATTGCGAACAAGTCCTTCTTGAGCGTGTACACGGTGTAGTATTGCTCGCGCCTTTGCGAGACTATGCCCGCCGCGTACAGCTTTTTCATATGAAACGACACCGTCGCGGCGGTAAGCCCGAGCCGCTCCGCCAGAAGCTCGGCGTACATCTCTTTTTCACTGAGCGCGCCGATTATGCGCAGTCTGGTTTCGTCCGAAAGCGCCTTGAACACGTTGAGCGCGGTCAAATCGGTTTTCATGTCCATTTGTGATTCCCCCGTTTGTTTAGATAACCATGAAAGCAATTATAGCCGCATTTAGATATTTGTCAACATGGTTTACAAACGATTAACCCAGTATAGCCAAACCTTCGAGCAGTATTTTTAGCCCTATAAGCACGAGTATGCACCCGCCCGCGAACTCGGCTTTCGATTTATACTTCGCGCCGAAGTGACTGCCTATGTATATGCCCGCGTATGAGAACGCGAACGTTATTGCGCCTATGAGCGCGACGGACGAATATATGTTTATGCCCTGAGCGCCCACGAACACTATGCCCACGGCGAGCGCGTCGATGCTCGTCGCGACCGCCAGCAGGAACATGACCGAAAACGCGAACGAATCGTTTTGCTTTTCGTCCTTGCCGAAGGATTCCTTTATCATGTTCGCGCCTATGAGCGCCAGCAGCCCGAACGCGACCCAGTGGTCGTATTTGTTTATGAGGGATTCGAAGTTCATGCCCAGCGCGTAGCCGATCAGCGGCATGAGCGCCTGAAAACACCCGAAGTACAGCCCGGCGGTCAGCGCGTGTTTGCGCGTGACGCGGCCTACCGACAGTCCCTTGCACACCGAAACGGCGAAGGCGTCCATGGACAGCCCCACCGCTATCAAAACAAGCTCAAAAAAGCCCATTGAAGATTCCTCCGACCTTTACTCAGGCGTCTCCGCTTACGAGCGCGAAGTCGTACAGCATCCACCTGCCGCCCGTATATTCGAAATAGAAGCGGTACGAGGTCGGATATGTGATCACGCCCGCGTATTTATATGACAGTGTGTAGTCGTAAATCACCTCGCACGAGAACAAAGTGTCGGAATACGAATAGTAATTGCGCGTATCGAAGTTTGAAAGCACGTTGTCTCTCTTGCTGTGCTGCTTGACCCACTTCGTGTCGGCGTTTCTCAAAAACTCATACGCGGGCGACTTCGACTGCACGTAATCCGCCAGCGATTGAAGCGTCAGGTCGCCGAACGAGTAGTATGAAAACGCGCCTGATATTTCGCGTATCCTGTCGTTCATAAGCGGCTTGAGCGCGTCGTCGTCGGCAAGCGGGCGCGCCGAAATCAAATCGCCCTCCGCGGCGGTCTCGAGCAGCCTGCCGGACGCGTCGAAAACCTCGATAACAGGGGCTTTATACACCGTCTCAACGTGATAGCGGCTTCGCCTTGCCGCGTTGGGCGCTTTCTGCGCGACGCGCGAGTTTACGCTTGACGATATGTCGATAACTTCGGCGCTCAACGGGTCGAGCTGCTTACCGTCGGCGTACACCTTCGCCGTATACGGCGCTTCGACATACGCCGAGAACGGCTGCCACGCCATTATTTCAATGTCCGTCACAGCCCATTCGCGGCCGTCCGCCGTTTCGGTGTCGGAGAGCGCGAACTCGGCTATAGTCTCGGAATCGGCGAGCACGCCGTAGCGCTTCACAGCGTCGCTCTCGGCGGCATACGCGCCCAGAGAGAGCCGTTTTCCGGCGGTCGATTCCGCCATGAGGTTGCAAAAGTCGTCCGCTCCGCCGTCGGGATAGCCGAAAGACACGCACAGCGCGTACAGCTCCGAGTAGTCGCCGCCGTCGAACATGGGCAGCTTCGCGCGCGCCGACACGTCGGCGAACGAACGCCTGTAACCCGACAGCGTGTCGTCGTAGGCGCGGGCGTTTTCGAGCGCGAAACTCGCGATGCCGTCGTTTTCGCGCCGCGAGAGCGTAAATTCAAAGTACGGAACGCCGCTGTGCGTCAGGCTGTATACGCGGCTGTCTCCCGACACGCTTTCAGTCCACTCTATCGTCTCGCCCGCAGTCACCAGCGAGCGCATGTACGCCTCGAAGTTTTCGGGCGCGTCCTCGGCATAGCCGCTGTCGGGTATGAATTTGCACATATCCGAATAGTCGCCCAACGACAGTTTCGCTACGATTTCGTAAGCCGCGTCGTGCGCGACGCACTCGAAGTATTTCTCTATGGCGTTGGGCTTCAAAGCGATGTCTGACACGCCCCAGTCGCGCGTTTCGCCGGGCTTGTCTATAGGCAGAAGCGTCATTTCTGCGAACGTCACACCCTTTGACGTCAGTTTGAATATAGCCGAAGCGTTCGCGTCCGACGTGGGAACGGATGTGTATGTAACGCCCGTATCGGCGGCTTCGGACATAAAATACAGAAACGCGCCGTATGAATCGCCATATTTGTCGTTTTCGGAAAGCGCCTGCCTGAACACGGAAATATCGCCCGTTTTTGAGTATTCGACAATTTTCGCCATGCGCGTCGTCGGCAGGCCTTCCTCGTAATCGGCGAGCATATTGTTTATTATGCGCAGGCCTATAAGCGCGGCGGCGGCGAAAAGCAGAACGAATATTATGTACGCAAGCCTGAAGGCGCGGTTGCGGGCGCGCAGCTTTGAAAGTGTCAAACGCTTTTTCATTGTTTCATTACCCCTTCAGGCGCGTCAGCGCACGATTATCGCGGTGGGGAGCTTGCGCGAGCCGGTCATTTCGATGCCCTCGTTTATCTGCTTGCCCGCCGCTATCATGACAGACGACGAGCCGCCGTCAAGGTTGCACGCGTTTATGGCGCCGTATTCGAGCATTATGGCTATCAGGTCGGCATACGACGCGCCGAGCGTGTTGACCTTCCTGCCGTCTATGACGAGCAGCAAAACCGCGCCGTCAGCCCGCTGACCGATAGCCGTGCGCGGGTTCAGGCTCATGTTGGTCGTCTTGGCGCCCGCCGCCGTGCCGTTTATAATGAGCGCCGGGCCGAACGCGACCGCGTCGCGTATGCCGAGCGCCGTAGCGTCGTCGTTCGATATGTTGCCGACTATCAGGCGGTTGTTCTGGTCGAAGCCCGCCGCGGCGAACTGACCGTTCGCTCTGTTGAGCCTCACGCCGTCGCTCACGACCAAGCCCAACGGCTTGCCGCCGTCGCCGCCGCCGCCCACGTCCTCGAACGCGCCGCCGTTTACGGCGAGCACAGCGCCGTAGTCCGCCGCGATCTCCTCGATTTTTTTGCCGGGCTTGTCGCTCTTGAAGTTTGACGAAACGCCGACAGACACGCGCGAGGGGTCGTCGATTATAGCGATATAGCCCTTATACGTCGCGCCCGTGACCTCCTCTATGCGTATGCCCTCGCCCACTCCGTATATGTCCTCGTATGCGGGCGCTTGCGGGTCGCTAGAGACGGTCGCCGTCGGCTCTGATTCGGTCGATTTGGATATAACGCCTATGTTCGTGTCTCCGCCGCCCGTCTGCGCGGACAAACTGCCCGTAGAGCCGCCGGAGAAATCGTACAGGTCGGTGTTCGTAAAGCCCGACAGCGCTTCAAGTTTCATGCGCGAGAGCGCCGAATCGACATCCGACGCGGGCATGAACAGATACGGCAGAAATTTTAGAGCGCTGGTCTCGGTCACAGAGCCTGTGAGGCTGTCCGAAAACGACGGCGACGGGCCGTTGAAAAGCGTGTACAGACACAGCGCTATGAAACCGAGCACGAGCGAGAGGAATGTAAACAGCGATATGAAAACATGCCTCAAACGCACGGCGCGGCTCTTGGCGAGCAGTTTTTTCTCTTTAAGCAGTCTGCTGTTTTTGCTCATTCTAGGCATTTACTCATCTCCGTCCGCGACTTCGGGGGTTTCGCCCGCGTCCGGCGCGGTTTCCTCAAACGGCTCGCCGGACTCGCTCATGCTCTTTATCTCAGCCAGTTTGTCGCCGGAATAGTATATCGGCGGTATCCACTTTGTGAACGAATGCGAGAGCAGGTCGGACGCGAACATCTCGCCGCCCCGCGAATACAGAACGTGAAATATGAAGCCGAAAGCCGTGAAAACGAACAAAACCACGGTTAGTATAACCGTGAGCAGCCATAAAAGCATAAACCTGAGCCTGTGCGTTTTGTGTCGCATTGCCTTCTCCTTGCGCGCGGGTCTGTTATTTTAGACGCGAAGCCGCCGACAGTGTATGCATTATAATGCCGTAGACCCAAAATGTCAATTCTTAGACTTATTACGTCAATATTCGGTAATATTTCCGTAATATGTGTAAACGACTATTCATTCGGGAAACCGGTCTGTGCCTGATATAATCAATGTTGACGGTCATGGGGGTGTGTTACAGATGCGATTTGCGCACATGGCGGATCTTCACATAGGCAAAAAGCTGCAAGCGTTCGACAGACTCGACGAGCAGAGGGACGCTCTGTTTGATGCTATCGACATAATCAGCCGCGAAAACGTGGACTGCGTGTTTCTGGCGGGCGACATATACGACAGAAGCGTGCCGTCGGCGGAAGCAGTCGCGCTGGCGGACGAATTTCTGACGTCGCTTGCGAAAGTCGCGAACGTGTACTGCGTGAGCGGCAACCACGATTCGCCCGAACGGCTTGCTTTCGGGCGCAGGCTCATGCGCAAAAACGGCGTGTACATATCGGGCGCATACGAGGGTCGAATCGACAGGTTCGAGGTAGAGGACGAATACGGGCGCGTCACTATATGGATGCTGCCGTTCGTGCGCCCGCGCGAGGTCGAGCAATTCTTTGAAAACGCGAGCTTCCAGTCGGCTGACGAGGCGGTCGAGGCAATATTGAAGCGCGATATGCCGAACGCCGCGACGCGCAACATAATGGTGACGCACCAATTCGTAACGTCGGCGTCTTCAAGCCCGCTCTTGAGCGAAAGCGAAGTGAACCCCGTGGGCGGGCTGAGCGAGGTGCGCGCGGAGCTGTTTTCGAAATACGACTACACCGCGCTCGGACACCTGCACGCGCCGCAAAGGGTCGGCGAATCGAATGTCAGGTACGCGGGCTCGCTGCTCAAATACTCGTTTTCGGAAGCGAGGCATGTAAAGAGCCTGACGATAGGCGAAATGGGCGCGGACGGCGGCGTTACAATAAACTTATGCCCGATTCCCGCAAAGCGCGATCTGCGGGTCTTGAAGGGCGCTCTTGATAAGCTCGTGGAGGCGGCGAAAACAAGCGGCCTTAATGCGGACGATTACGTTTCAATAACGCTCACCGACGCCTGCGAGACGGTTTCGCCGATGGACGCGCTTTCGGCGGCGTACCCGAATATAGCGCGGCTGGAGCTGCCCGTTAAGGGCGAAAACGCCTTGGGCGGCGCGGTCGGGGCGGACGAGAGGAAGCCCGCCGAGCTGTTCGCCGATTTCTACAAAACGACGACGGGGTCTCCGCTTACGAACGAAATGTCCGACATAGTGAACGCGGCGCTTGCGGAAGCGTTCGAAAACGCGTGACGCGGGGAGGTTTTCTGTGAGACCGTTGACATTGACAATGAACGCTTTCGGTTCATACGCGAACGAGACGCGAATCGACTTTGCGCGCTTGGGCGAGAGCGGGCTGTATCTGATAGCCGGGGATACGGGCTCGGGCAAGACCACGCTGTTCGACGCGATTTGCTACGCGCTTTACGGCATGGCGAGCGGCGAGGCGCGCTCCGACGCGCGGGCGCTGCGCAACGAGTCGGCCGACGAGCAAACGCGCGCTTTCGTGAGCCTTTCGTTTTCTCACGCGGGCGAGACATATCAAATCGAGCGCGGCATGGCGTATAAAAGGCGCTCGGCGCGCGGTTCGGCGCTCGTATCCGAGGACGATTCCGCCGTTTTAACGCTGCGCGACGGGCGCAAAATCGAGGGCAGGAAGCGCGTGAACGAGAAGATCGAGAGCGTGCTCGGCGTTGGCTACGAGCACTTTTCGAAGATCATAATGATAGCGCAGGGCGACTTCAACAAGCTGCTTATGGCGGGCACGAACGAGCGCGAACCTATACTCAGGGCGATATTCCAAACGGGCGTGTACGCAAATTTTCAGAAAAGGCTCTCCGATTACGCGAAGGCAGCAGAGCGCGAGTATCTGCCCGCAAAAGCCGAATTGGTCTCGCTGTTTTCGCAGGCCGAATGCCCGCTGTTCTCAGACGGCGCGGCTTCAATAACGGCGGATAAAAACGCGTTCAGGGCGGGCGAACTTTTGGGAATGCTCGCGCGGCAGACCGAAAGCGACTTAGCGGAGCTTGAAAAAGCGAATACAGAAAAAACCGAAAACGACGCGAAGCTCGATTCGGCGGTCAAGGCGCTCGCGGCGGCGGGCGCGCTTAACGCCGAATTTGACGCGCTCGAAAAGGACGAGAGCGAGCTTGAACAGCTGCTGCTCAAAAAACCCGAGGTTGACGCGCTCGCCGAGAGGGTGCGCAGGGGTCGGCTCGCCGAAAACGCGAAAGCGGCGCTCGACAGGCGCGACGCGGCGGTTTCGGAGCGCGACAAAACCAAAGCGGAGCTTGAAAAAATCGTTGAGGAAATTCAAAATAACGCCGAAACCCTGAAAACCGCCGACGCGAAGCTCTCGGACGAGCTTTTGAAAACGCAGGATTTCAACCTAAAAAAGAGCCGCGCCACGCATATCAAGGCGCAGGACGAGCTTTACGCGCGGGCGGACGACGCGAAAAAGGAATACAAAGGCTTTCAAAAAACCGCCGATGACGCGCAGAGAACGCTCGAAAGCGCCGAAAAGGCGATAACCGACGCGGATGCGGAGGCGCGATCTCTCGAAGCGCAGGCGCGGTCGCTCGACGGGTCGGAAGCGGAGCTGGCGGTGGCAACGGCTAAGCGCAAAACGCTCTCAGACGCGCGGGATCGGCTGGTCGCGCTCTACAAAAGCGTTAAAAACCTGATGAAAGAGCGACGCGAATACGAAATCGCGAAGGCGGAAGCGGTCGCCAAGGCGAACGCGTATAAAACCGCGAAGGACGCGCATACGCGCGCAGTCGCGGGGCTGCTGCTCGCGCAGGCGGGCGCGCTCGCCGAGGGCTTGCGCGACGGGAGCGCCTGCCCCGTGTGCGGCTCTACCGTTCACCCGAACCCGGCAAAGCTCGCGGAAGGTCTGCCCACGCAAGCCGAAGCGGACGAACTCGCGTCGAGCGCGGAAGACGCCAACGAAAAAGCGAACGCCGCGAGCGCTGTGGCGGGCACGCTGAAAGGCTCTCTCGCAGAGCACGAAAAGACGGCGCTTTCGGAATACAGGCAGCTTTCGCGCGATTCCGACAGCGCATTTTCAAGCGACTAAGACCTGTTGAAAGCGACCGAGCGCTATGGCAAAGACAACAAAAAGGAAATCGCCGCAAACGATTCGGAAATCGAAAACGCGACGAAGCGCCTAGACGACCTCGCAAAAGCGCGCAAGCGCTTGGACGAAATAACCGCCGCGCGCCCCGAGCTTACGGAAGCGCGGGACACGCGCAAGGCAGAGTCAGCGACCGCGCGGGAGGAAGCGCGTTCGCGCGAAGTGAAGCTCGCGGAGATCACGGGCGCGCTTGAATACGGAACGCAGGCGGAAGCGAAAAAAGAAGCGGAAAGGCTCGAAACGGAGTATTCAGACTGGGAAACTACCGTCGAAGACCTGCGCGCGAAGCTCGAAAAACTCAAAAGCGACGAAAGCGCCTTAGCGGAGCGCGAACGAATGACGCGCGAGTCGCTCACTGACAGGACGGAAGCCGCGCGGAGCGCGGATAACGCGCTTTGCGACGCTCTGCGCGAAAACGGGTTTACATCAATCGCCGATATGAACGCGTCTCTGCTCGAAGAAAGCGAATTTGACGACATAAAGAAAAAGACGGACGATTACGCGCAGGACGTGGCGGTTCACGAAAAGAGCGTTCGCCGCCTGAGCGAACGCCTGAATGGGCAAAAGAGAGCCGACACCGCGCCGCTTGAGAGCGCGGAAAGCGCGCTCAAGGAAACGTCGGACGGTCTTGCGGAGCGCATATTGAACCTGAAATCGCGCGTCGAGCGCAACGGAAAATGCGAAAACTCGCTGTCGGCGGCATTCGAAAAATTCAAACGCGCCGAGGCGGAATACGCGAATCTTGCATCGCTTTCAAAGGCGGCGAACGGGCAGACGGCTTCCGAAAGCGGCAAAATATCGTTCGAAAGATACATACAGATTTCGTATTTCCAACGGGTGCTCTCGCGCGCCAACAGGCGGTTTTTGCAGATGACGGACGGTCAGTTCGAGCTTACGCGCTCGGAAACCGTGCGCGACATGCGCAGTCAGACGGGGCTTGAATTGGACGTCATAAACCATTTCACGGGCGCGACGCGCAGCGTGCGCACGCTGTCGGGCGGCGAGAGCTTCATGGCGTCGCTGTCGCTGGCGCTGGGCTTCGCGGACACGATTCGCGAAACGGCGGGCGGCATGACGGTAGACTGCCTGTTCGTCGACGAGGGCTTCGGCTCGCTCGACCCCGCGAGCTTAGATCTGGTCGTGCGGGTACTCGACAGGCTTTCGGGCGGCGAAAAGCTGATAGGCATAATATCGCACGTCGCGGAGCTGAGAAGCCGTATAGACAAGAAAATAATCGTTACAAGGGACAGGTCGGGCAGTTCGATAAAAATGTACGCGTGAACGGAGGGTATAAACAAATTGAAGCGGCGCGAATTATTTGTCAAGGACTGTGCACAATAAATGTCATGGGGCGCGGTGGCGCGGGTGCGGATTATTTGTCATAAAAAACAGCCACGGTTAAAATGACCGTGGCTGTTATAACGCGTTAGGTTGTTAATGCTTACTCTGTGTCAGTATCATCTTCGGTTTCTCCGTTTGAGTCGTCTTTTGCCGTCGTTTCTGCTTCTCGGTTATGTGCTTTTACGCTCTCTGCTTTTGACGTTTGAACAGCATCATCAATAGGCACACCGGTCATGTACTCGTAACTGGCAATGAGTTTTTGCCGTTCTGGCAATTCTATGACCTGTTCATACAGCGACATTGCCGAGAGTGCGCCGAGGATTACTAACGTTTATTATACCATTATTTGTGCTATTGTCAAGCCCGTTAGTGTTTTTCCACGCGCCGAACGCGTTATCGAGCTTGGCGTTCTGCTCGCCGTCGAGCCACGCGCGTAATTCGTTCGCGCATTCGTCGAGCGATTGCGTGAGCACTTGGTATTGGCTGCACATGCAGTTTGCATGGGGCAGAGGCAGTAATCGCTTATCGAAGTTGCCCAAACCCAGCCCTTCGTCGTTACGGGCATACTCGTCGCATATGTCGTATATCTTATGCGAGGCGGACAGTTGCCAGTGTATGGCTTCACAAAACGGGTTTTGTTTGGCAGCTTCCATTCCTGCCAAATGATAAGCATGGTTTATGGACGTTTGCGCGACTCGCTTAGCGTAATACTTGCATTGGTCGCCATCGAGGTAACGCATTAAATCCTTGGCGAGGCTGACGGCGCTCTTGTGCTGAGCGATGCCTTGCGCGAGCGCGGCGTTTATGCCGCCGTTCATACGCCCTTCTAACCCCCAAATGCGCTTCGACAGGCTTTTGCCATCCAGATACGCATTGCCGTCAACGACCTGCCGCAGGGCTTCGTCGCTTACGCGGGCAAGCATGGATCTAAAAGCGTTATCGACTCCGTGAGTGCCCGCGTCCTTAAATACGGCGTCCAGCCAATCAATGGTTGCGTCGGCGGGTATGCGTGACGCGCGAGCCGCCGCATCAGTGACAAGCGCGTTCAACTCCTTGCCGAGCTGCTTCACACGCGCTTTGCAGCTTTCGGACATCTCCACCCGCCAGCGCTGTGTGAGCGAGCCTTCCTTTGCCTGCTCAGCTTTCTCGGACAGCTCGACGGCGGCCTTGTGATATATTGCGGAGATTTTCTCATTGGTCTCGCGTACAATCTTGGTGCGCCCTGATGCTCCGCTTTCCATATCACGCCTCGACGAACGCGTCGTTTAACAGCGCTTGTTCATGCACGATAGCGTTTAGCTCGCCCTCGGCGTCCGCGTCCTGCTGCCACTTGGATATGTACGACGCGCGGCTTCTCGCCTGTGACGCAACCTCCGCCAGATCGTTCGCGCGTTCCTCTTCCTCATCGTCGGGTATTGGATACAGATGTTCAATACGGACATTGTACTCAATATCGGGTAACGGCTCAACGCCGTATGCCTGCGCCATCATTATCAGCGTATCGACCAGCCACTTTATTGCCCCGTCCCAGCCCTCCGCCCACTTCTCCTCGCAGCGACAAAGCAGCTCCCAGTATATAGCCTTCATGCCCTTGCCACTGGTTGCGATACCTTTAAGCATCTCAAGCGATATGTTCGGCACGCTGAGCAGCATGTGCATGTCGTTCTTGGTGCGGTTGAGACGGTTTTCAAGCCGCGCGTCATAACCAAAGCCGCTCTCAACCACTTCGTATTTCGCCTGACGCCCGCCGCCGTCACGCAACGTGGGGTCAGTCGAAATATCCGCGAGCGAGCCGGGTGCTATCGTGAGGTTTTTAGCGCTCTCCTCCGACGCATCGATGAGCGAACGCATCGGAAACATGTTGAACTTGAGCGCGTCAGCATCGTCGCTATTCAAGCGGTTATACGTGTCCTGATTTGATATGAGCAGATCAACGTCGCTCTCGCCCTCGAGGTCGCCGGTAAGCCCGTCGTTCAAAATAACAGTGCAAGGTATGCACTCAAGCCCCGTATCAAATTTTTCGTATATAGTTTCAACGGCATTTCCATAGCCGTCGAACAACCCTTCGTCGAGTATACATCGCCCGTCTACCAGTTCATACCGCTGCCGCCATATGCGCTGCTTCGCCCTGTCGGTCTCCGTGTCGGCCACCTGATAGAAGAAGATTATTTTTCTTATCCGCGTGGAATCGTCGTCTACGGTGTCGTAAACGAACTCCTGCGACGGTCTGAAATCAACGCGAAGCGGTTTGCCGCGCCCGCCCGTCAGCTTCAGCGCGACACGCTTTCCTATAAAGCAATCTCGCGCCGCCTGTATCAGCTTTCGCTGCCATTGCGATTGATTGAGTACGCCTATCAACCATTTCTCTATGGTTTTACAAGCATCAGCATCTTTCGCGTCTTCGGGTATCAGGCGAATTTCGGGCGCGCGAGACATCATAAACCGCGCCTCGTCGCGTATCAGCTTACGCGTGAGGTTCGTTATCGTCTGATTGGGATCGTAACCCAGATTGGCGGGTCTGGGCCATGACTGACCAACGCCGTCATATATGCCGTATAGCCTGTTTATGTTGGCGATGTCCCTGACCACTCGCTCGCCGTACAACCCGCCCAGTTCTTCTTTTATCCAGCTTTCGTTGATGAGCAGCATCAGCGCCGCGCCCCCTTGCCGCTGTAAAATTTGCTACGGGCTCTTACGCCCGTTTGAATCGTCTCGGCGAAGCCCGTCGTTGCGTCGGGCGCATCGTCGTGCGCGTTGCGACCTTTGCGCTGATGCCCCGTCATGGCGGCGTGGTATTGCGGCCACCTTTGCGCCCAACCCTCGGGCATCAGTATGTTTCGCTCGATGTACGCTGCCTCGGTTAGTATTCGGGCTTCCTTGTTCTGGCGCTGATTATGCCAGATGATCTGCGTCTTGCGCCAGCGATGACGCTCCCATAACAACCTCTCAACGTTACGAGCGAACCCGCGCCCGCCGTTATTGGACTCTATCACGCACACAGAGCACGCCGCGTTGTACAGCATATCGCACACCATTATTTCGGTGCGTTCCATCGGCTCGTCGGTGTACACTACGTCGAGCATGTAGCCACGCCCGTCCGATTCGCGTCCCACGAGCGCACACAGGTAGTCAGCGCCGGTGTCGGCAGTATCGACATAAGCGATTACGCGTCCCGTCGTAGGCAGCTCAATTGGCGCGTACTCCGTAAACCCTTGATATAGCCTACCCTTAGCGTCGATTGGCTCTTGCTGGTAGTTCGCTGCGAATATATCGTCCGCAACAACACTCTTTATCTTTGCCCAATTCTCATATGACAGTATCGATGGGCAAAGCATTACGCGCTTGTCTATGTCGAGACATGCGGGATGACGCAGCTCGACCCATTCGCCGGGTTCGGCATCTAGCAGCCTGCCCACAAGATCCTTGCGCGCCCAGCGCGTCATTACGACGATTAAAATGCCGTCCTCCTCGATGCGCGATCGGAGCGTGTTTCGGTAGTAGTCCCACTTTTCGTCCAGTATCCGCTCGTTGTATGCTTCCACCGACGATTTTATCGGGTCGTCGATAATCATTATGGAGCAGCCGATGCCGGTGACGGTCGAACCAAACGATGCCGCAAGGAATGAAAAGTAACTGCCCTCCAAGCTCCACAGATCCATTGCCGCGTCTCCGTATTTTATCTTCACGCCCGGGAATACGTCCGCGAATACACGTCTGTCGGGGTCTATACGCGTGGCGCTTATACCGTCGCGCACGCCCCTTGCAAAACGGGTCGATAGCACATCGTTATACGACACGTTAATTATCTTCTCTTTCGGATTCCGACCAAGCGCCCATTGATTAAACATTGTAAGCGTGTATGATTTTCCGTGCCGTGGCGGCTCGGAGATCGCTATGCGTCTGCATATCTTGCCGTTGGGCGCTAATAATCGTCTTTCAACGCCCTTTTGTAACGTATCGGCTAACGTTATAAGGTGCGGTCTGTCGTCGCGGTAAAACGCGTTATCCATAAGCCGACTATATGCCCATAATGATTCCCTTGCGGCGGCTGTTTTCGGGTCGCGCAGCCCGTCGGGCAGTATGTTTTCCAGCATTTTCATAGTTTTATGACCCTCCATGTCGCCGCCGCGTCAAAAAGCCCCGTTTGTCGCGTTAGAAGCGCGTTATTTCGCGTTAGATTGCGTTTTGCCGGCATTCGCCCGCGTTTTGACTTGGCCGTCAGAAACCGCCGCAAGTGCCTTAAAACGCCGCCCTCCATTGCGGCGGAGGGCGGCGGGTCTGCGAACGCGACGCGGAGGTGTGACGCCGCGTGAGCATACTTCGTCATTCGACGCATATTCGCGTCATTTGCGAGGACTATTTAACGCTCGGGCTAACGCGTATGGAGCGCATCACATAACGCGTTATATCGCTCTTGCTATAGTGTCAATGTAATATCGTGCGATTGACCGAGTATCGGCACGCGCACGGTCGCTCTGCGTTGGCGTTTGTTGTAGCGGACGATGTGTGTACCGAGCGCATCGTCCGCCGGAGTGCCGGCATCGCTCGTCATTGCCGTATAATCGTGCGCTCCCCGACGCGCAAGCGCGATTATAAGTTGCATCTCATGCTCGGGCACGCTTTCGGGCGCGTCGGCTCCCAACAGGCGTATTGCCCTTTTTAAGGTTTTCAATTCATAATATCGGGTTACGGTCATCTGCGTATGTATGAACACATAGCCCGGCAGGTAGATGTACGGCTCTTTGCGCACCTTGCCCCCACGGCGTATATCGCGCCATTCCATAGGGCATAACGCCGTCAGATCCCCAAGCCTCATGGCTGCTTCGACCACCCGCAGCTCGTCGCCCGTCAGACAGTTAAGCACATACCAGCGTTTCATGATCCGACCTCGACGGCTGATTTTGCCGCGTAAACCTTTGATTGAATGCGATTCAGCATGTCGGGATCGGTGAGCAGCTCCGCGCGTAATTGCGTCAGAATAAGCTCCGCCGCTTTATCAACATCGCCTTTACGCTGTGCGCTATAGCGGCCTTCGTACACGCTGGTGCGCAGGAGTCGGGCTATCTGGTCGCCCACGTCTTTCATCTCAATAGTGTCATATTCCTCGTCGCCGGCTTGCACGACTCGTGCCAACAGGTTCTGTAGGTATATGTTTGACGCGACCTTCGCCAGATCAAGCTCTTGGTTTTCTTCAATCAGCCTAGCGTATTGCTGCGCCTGCTCGCGTATCTCGCGCAGCCTGAGCGCCGTTTTGCCGTTTCGTTGAGCGTACCGCCCAATGCTGGACTTACTTATCGAGTACCCTTTTCGCGCCAACTCAGCGGATATGGCGACATAACCCCAGCTCGTGTCGGCGAGCATCTCGTCCAGCTCTGTGCGCACGTCGGGCGGCAGCTCGTCGATCAGGCAGCGTATGCGTCTGATCTCGCGCTTTGCCATGACCTTAGAATATGATCCCTACATCGTCCGTTATAGAGCCTTCCAGCAAATCCACGCCGTGCGCGGCGAGCTCGATTATGCTGTTGGCCAATGGGTTGAGCTGCGGCTCTTCAGCCGTAATCACATGTATATAGTTTTTATCGTCGAGATACTTGATTATGCCCGGCAGCTCATGTGCCTGACACTTCCCGGTCGCTGCCATC
>CAYVPJ010000024.1:0-48434 GCA_964453505.1 uncultured Oscillospiraceae bacterium
GCAACCCCGTTGCGTTTAATCTGTCAACGTTGCGTTTACTTTGGCTATTCACCAGCAGTCGGCAACTGAAGCGAAATCGCCGCTAAAGCCGTAGTAGCGCGCCAGCCCCTTCGCTATGCCGACGGCGATTTTTTGTTGATATTCGGGGTTGGCTAACTGAATGTCCTCTGTGGGGTTAGTCATAAAGCCGCACTCGATCAATACCGACGGCGTTTCCGACCAGTTGAGCGACATATACGCATTTGACAGCTTTAGACCTCTGTTCCACGCGCCTGTTTCTTCGCACATGACGTCTATTATGAAACGGGCAATACGCTGACTTAATGTGTCGTCGATCTTTGAGTACACCGACGCGCCGTGTTTATCGCTGCTTTTGTTCGCGTTATTGTGAATCTGAAGCGCGACGTCTACGTTCGCCTCGTTGAGCATCTGCGCGCGGTCGACGTTCGTAAGATAAACGTCGTTTTCTTCGCGCGTCATAACGACTTCCGCGCCCATATCTTCCAACACGTCGCGAAGTTTGAAAGATATTTGCAGATTCGCCTCATATTCCTCAATCATTGTCACGACGCCATGCGTGCCGCCGCTGTTGGCGTTTTTTGTATTTCGCGAACCCGGCGCGATGGGCAGCTGCGTTAAGTCTATATAGAGTTGATGCCCTGGATTTAGGCCGATTTTCAAACCCTCCAGCGGTTTATCGTCCTCGGATATGACGCGTAGAACCGCCGTGTCAGTCGTGTTTTCCGCGCCGAGCGGACGCGCGGAAACGGTGGTCGTTCCTGCGTTCCGCGATATGATACGGACGTCTTCGTCAACGTATGCTATAGACTCGTCGGCGATTTCAAGCGTAAATTCACGCGCGGACGCGTTTTCGGGCGCGAGGACGACGCTCGGATAGCGGCTTTCCGACGCGGTAAGGGTAATATATCTGTCTACAAAAGTCACGCTCTTGAGCGGCATATTTTCGACATGCAAAACCACTTCGCACGAAGTCCCGCCCATCGCCTTCGCCCGCAGAACGGTTGTTCCGA
Source organism: uncultured Oscillospiraceae bacterium (assembly GCA_964453505.1). Classification (GTDB taxonomy): domain Bacteria; phylum Bacillota; class Clostridia; order Christensenellales; family Aristaeellaceae; genus CAYVPJ01. The sequence continues at coordinate 1,032 of CAYVPJ010000024.1, forward strand.
TAGATACGCCGCTTACCGTGCCGTCCTGCGATACCGCCGCAATCGATGGGTCGTCCGTTTCAAACGTCAGGTTCGGAAACACCGCGTCAACGGGAGAGATTCTGAACCCGATTTTCTCGGACGTATTGAGACTAATGATTCTTTCATATTTGTCCGTTCGAATCGTCTTTACGGGTGCGTATACTTCGATTTCGATTTCAGCCTTCGCGCCGCTTCGGGATTCGCACGAAACGAGTGTTTTACCCGCTCTCACGCCCGTAATAACGCCCGAATCGTCGACAGTCGCGCGCCGCGCGTTTGAGGTCTTCCATTCGAGAGGGTCGTTTTCGGCGGTCGGCGGGTCTGTTGATACCGTCGCCTTTATCTTTTCGCCTACGGCGATGTAGAGCGGTTCTGTTATATCGATTGAGTTGATATTGTGATACACAAGTATATCGCATGCAGTGTAGCGTCCGCTCAGCGCTTTCGCGGTTATTACAGCCTTTCCCGACGACACCAGCGTCACGCGACCTTCCGCGTCTACTTCGGCTACAGATTCGTCTGAAGAAAGCCACTTCACGCCGTCCGCGGCTTCGGCGGGCTTTACTCTGCATTCGAACCGCAAAGCCGCGTTCGCGTCGTCGATGCAAACGGTTATCTGTTTGCCGGAACACATTTCAGAGCCGTTATACATGCGCATCGATTCGGCCTTAGGCACTATGCGAAACGTTCGCGTCACAGTTTGCCCGTCATCCGAAGTTGCCGTCACTTCGACGTTTCTGTCAATCCGTGCTGTCTTAACAGACAGCACGCCCGCGCCGGTTATCGTCGCGAGTTTTTTATCGCTTACAAACCATTTGACTACCGCGGGTTTATCGCCTATTTCAGCAGAAAGCGTCGCGCGGCTTCCTTCCAGCATATAATCGTCAAGACCAATTATGCGCAGTTCGTCCTCCGCGAACGCCGACGCAAACAACAACAGACAAACGGTCGCATATAGGAAAATCTTTAGTATCTTCAAATAAAACCCGCCTTCGTTACGGACGATTATATCATCCGTCGAATAGAAGTGTCAACAAATGACATAAAACGGGCGGAGAGCCTAAGCCCTCCGCCGATTCGGTATTTATCTGCCGTTGTATGTGAACCCTTCCTTTTGCCAGACGGCGATCCAGCCCTTCATGCGGCTCAAAAACTCGCGGTTGTTGCGCGTTTTTTCCATCAGGCCGATCAACTGTTCCGTCGTATCCTGCCCGCCGCCGGAGCTCAACAACCGACGCACGCTCAGCGCGCCCTCGGCTTCCTCGCTGTCGAGCAAGAGCTCGTCGCGCCGCGTGCCCGACTTGTTCAGGTCGACGGCCGGGAATATGCGGCGCTCTGACAGCTTGCGGTCGAGGTGCAGTTCCATATTGCCCGTGCCTTTGAATTCCTCGTATATTATGTCGTCCATGCGGCTGCCCGTCTCGACGAGAGCTGTCGCGATTATGGTGAGGCTACCGCCGTTTTCTATATTGCGCGCCGCCCCGAAGAAACGCTTGGGTTTGTGCAGCGCGCCCGGATCTAAGCCGCCCGAAAGCGAGCGCCCCGTCGGCGGTATGACGAGATTGTACGCGCGCGCCAAGCGCGTTATCGAGTCGAGCAGAATCACGACGTCCTTCCCCATCTCGACCAATCTCTGAGCGCGTTCAAGCGTCATCTCGCTGAGCCGCGTATGGTTATCGGGAGTTTCGTCAAACGTCGAGTACACGACCTCGCCCTTTATCGAGCGTTTTAGGTCGGTGACTTCCTCGGGTCGCTCGTCGATGAGCAACACTATCAAATGAACGTCGGGATAGTTCGACGTTATGGCGTTGCCTATCTTTTTGAGCAATACCGTTTTGCCCGCTTTGGGCGGCGACACTATGAGCCCGCGCTGACCCTTGCCTATCGGCGCTATTAGATCTATCGCGCGCAGCGCCAAATCGGTTTCGCCGTCGGCGGTCTCCAATCTCAGGCGCGAATCGGGATAAATCGGGGTCAAGTCTTCAAAACGCGGGCGGCGCGTAAGCTCGTCGGGCGGGTTCCCGTTTATGCTCGTGATGTACAGCATGGCGACATACCTGTCGCCGTCGCGCTGCGCGCGCGTCTTGCCCTCTACGTAATCGCCGGTGCGCAACAGAAAGCGCCTTATCTGCGCTATTGAAATGTATACGTCCTTTGTGCCGGGCAGGAAATTTTCGGCGCGCAGAAAACCGTAGCCGTCGGGGTGTATCTCGAGCACGCCCGCGCCGTCGGGACAGTCTCCCGACATGAGTATTTCCGATACCGTGGGGCTTGGCGTATTCGCGTCGATGTTTACGGGTCTATACGCGCTCTGATCTTGAGGCAGCGCCGAAGCGTCCTGCTGAATGATGGGCGCGCGCTGATACGCGCGTGGCGCGTAAGGCGCGATTTCACCCGCGCGCGTGAAAGAACGCGTCGGGGCTGTTGCCGCGTCTGTTTGCCGCTGAATGGATCTCGCGGTAAAGGGAGCGCCGTCCGGGTTTCTCTGCATGTATCGCTGCTGTGAAGGTTGAGGCATATCCGAGCGCTGAAACACGCGCGGTTGTATGCGCGGTCTGCTGTCGGGGTAATTCACGGGAGCGCGGTTCGGTATATACGCGCGCGGCGCGGGCTGAATCGGTCGGGGCTCTTGTTTTTGCTCTTCCGGCGCATCGGTTTTTTCAGCAGTTTCGGCTGTCTCTGTTTTTTCTGTATCTTCCGAAGCGGTTTCAACCTGCGTTTCCGGCGCTTCGTTCGCCTGCTCCGACGGCTGTTTATCTATGCTTTCCTCAACCGTCGCTTCAATCGCTGGTTCGGACGGCTTCTCATCGGCGCTTTCTTCAATAGGCGCTTCGGGTTTCGGAGCGTCTATGATTTTGGGCTTTCTGCCGGGCTTTTTCTTGATGGGCGCTTCCGGCTTGACTTCCTCGGCAACCTGTTCGACCTTTACAGTCGGCTTCCTGCCACGCTTTTTAGGTACGGTCGGTTCTTCCTCGGTATCGTGTATTATAGGCTTTTCGGGCGCTGCCGCCACCGTCTCGCTTTCAGGCGATATTTTAGGCTTCCTGCCGCGCTTTTTTGGAGCGGCGGGAACTACTGTCTCGGAAGCGGTTTCCTTTTTGACCTCTGTTGCGGTATCTTCAACGGGCGCGGGCGCGGGTGCGCTCGCTTCGAGCCGTTTTCTTTCGAAATCCAGTATAAGCTCCACGATTCGCATTTTAGCCGCGCCGACGGGCAGCTTTATGCCGTTCTGCTTTGCCAACAGGCGCAGGTCGGCGACTGTTTTTGCGTGTAGAGTGCGATAATCCAATGAAATGACCTCCCGATGAAAAAATACCGAATCGATTTGTTCCGATATGCCGTGTTTAATCGCGCACGCAGACCGTTATGTCGCGGTTGACCGCTTGTTCCACCCAGTGTTCCATGCGCTCATACGCGCCGCCCGTGAGCGGCGTAAGCCCCGATTCGGACGCTATCAGGCGCACTTTATCAGTTCCGAGCGTATGCGTGTTGTATGAAAGCGCCATCGCGCCGCCTTTTTTGAGGGACTCCGCGAGCGGCGGAAGAGTCTGCCTGAGCATTCGCTCGAAGCTGTCCGCGCCGCCCTTCCCCGACGGGGCGTGCTGCACGCCGTATGGCAGGTCGCAGCATATTATATGAAACTTCTCGCTCCCGAACGCCTTTTTTGTGAGCCTTGCTTCGCAGCAGCCGACTTCTAAAGTGCCAGCGGCCGAATCCTTATCGCGGGTATAGGTAAACTGACTGACGCTTATCGGCTTTTCGTCCTTTATTGTGAGCGATTTTCTCGCGAGCTTATGTTTGAATTTCTTGTATTGCAGATATTTCTCGAAGTATTTGTTCAATTCGGAAATCGCGGCTTTGTCAACATCCAATCCCGTTGCGTCGAAACCCCTGTTCGCCGCCTGAAAAAGAGTTGTGCCGCGCCCGCACATGGGGTCGAGCAGTGAAATTCTTGTGTCCGAATCGTGAAAACGGCACGAATATAGCGCCATATTGATCAAAGACGACGTGAAACGCTCGTTCGTTTTTCCTTTGTACTTCTGTATTGCCGCCAAATCCTTACCCACATAAGCGTCCGCCGCGCCCGCCAGCGGCTCGAACAGCTTTCCGTCGCGCCATATGCCAAACAGATATGTATGCGAATGCGTTGTTATTTCGTTGATTTGTCGGTCTGTAAGCGCGTCAGTTTCCAATAGAACCGCTTTCGCGCCCGATATTTCCGCAACTTCCGTCTGCGCGGCAACGCCTGTCGCCGACAGTATTGTTTGAAGTTCCGCCACCACAGGCTCAATCAAGCCTTCTTCATAGCGTTGATTAGACTGCGGCCACAGGAGCAAGGCATATGTCATGCTTCCAACTCCGTTATTCTGTTTAAGGGTGACTTTTGCAAATAATCGATTGTAATGATGAAACGAATCCGGCCCCTTCACGTATGCAAAGGGGCCTGCATGAGCAATTAATACTTGCGCTTGCGGGCGGCTTCGGCCTTCTTCTTGCGCTTTACACTGGGCTTTTCGTAGTGTTCTCTTTTTCTTGCCTCGGCGAGGATGCCGGAGCGAGCTGTCATGCGCTTAAACCTTCTCAATGCGCTTTCGAGCGATTCATTATCTCGTATGCGGACTTCAGACATTGTTTTCCCTCCCCTCGCGATTGCTGGCACTCATTGCCAATGTAGCATGGGGTGCGCTACAACGGCTATTATACCTCAAACACCGTATATCCGTCAAGCGGTTGTTTTCTTTAACTTTAGACTTCATATGTCCGATATGATGACGCGCGTGTAATGATTCAGCTCATTTTGTCGGAAAGCTCCGCGCCGCCCAATACGTGTATGTGCAGATGCTTGACCGACTGGCGCGCGTCGTCCCCCGTGTTTGTGACCAGCCTGAACCCGCCGGTCAAATTCTGGTCGCCCGCGACCTTCACCGCCGCCTTCAAAAGCTGACCCGCTAAGTTATCGTCGCGCGCGACGCACTCGGCTATGTCCTCCACATGCGCCCTCGGCATGACCAGCACGTGTACGGGCGCTTGAGGATTTATGTCGCGAATAGCTATACACTTATCGTCCTCATATACTCTGCAAGACGGTATCTCACCGTTAATTATCTTGCAGAAAACGCAATTCTCCAACGTCACTCACCTCCGTCCGCCAAGTCGCTTTCGCCCAGCGCGAGACACCCGTTCGTCTTATATATGTACACGCGCTTGATTTCCCCCGCTTTCGCTTTCGCGCGCACGCGCACATACTGCGAAGTGTAGCCTTCCGCCTCGCCGTCGGGCAATACGGTTTCAAACAGCACTGTCTGATATGTGCCTGTCATTTGTTGGACGTATTCCGCTTCGCTTTTGTTCCCGATCTCGATCAGCTTCGCCGCGCGTTCTTTTTTGACGCTCTCCGCGACCTGACCCGGAAGCCTGTCCGCGACAGTGCCGCTTCTGCGCGAATACGGGAACACGTGTATCCTCGCAAAACCCGCGCGCTTTATGAACTCGCAGGTTTCAATAAACTCGGCTTCCGTTTCGCCGGGGAAACCGGCTATAACGTCGGTCGTCAGCGCACAGTCGGGCATAGCTCGCCTGAGCGCCTCCAAGGAGCGCATGTACTCGGTGGGCGTATAGCGCCTGTGCATACGTCTAAGCACGCTTTCGCTGCCGCTCTGCAGCGACAGATGAAACTGCCTGCAAACGGACGGCATGTCCGCGAGCGCCGACGCAAATTCGGGCGTCGCGACGCACGGTTCCAGCGAGCCTAAGCGTATGCGGGCTATGCCGGTCGCGTCGACGGCCTTTACAGCGTCGAGTAATGATATGCCCTCGTTCCGTCCGTATGACGCTAAATGTATGCCCGTAAGCACAATTTCACTGTAACCCGCGTTTTTCAGTCTTTCGGCTTCCTCGCGCAGAGCGTCTATGCCCATTGAGCGCACAGGACCGCGCACATATGGAATTATGCAATACGAACAATACCTGTCGCAGCCTTCCTGTATTTTCATGACTGCGCGCGTTTTGCCCTCGTGGCGTGTGACGCATAAGCGCTCAAATTCGACTTTCTCAAGAGGCAGCGTAGCGTCGATAACCGTGTTTTCGGCGACGGCGCGCTCAAACAGCTCAACCGCCTCGGAACGCCTTTGCACGCCGATTATAAGCCTCACGCCCGCGAGCTTCACGCGCCCGGGCTCGCGCTGCGCAAGACAGCCCGCGACGATTATGTCGGCGTTCGGGTGTTCGCGGTTTATGCGGCGTATCGTCTTTAGCGATTTTTGATCTCCCGTGCCCGTGACGGTGCATGTGTTCAAAAAATAAACGTCGGCGGGCGAATCGAATCCGACCGATTCGTAACCCGCGCTTTCGAATAGCTCGCGAACAGCCTCCGTATCGTATTGATTTACCTTGCAGCCGAGCGTGTGAAACGCAATTTTTGGCATATAGCGTTAAATATCTCCCCACAGGCTCATTATTATCGAGCAGCCCGCGACCGCCGCCGTCTCCGCGCGCAGTATGCGCGGACCGAGCGTAACGGTTTGAGCGCCCGACGAACGCAGAGTTTCGACCTCCGACCGTGATATGCCGCCCTCCGCGCCCACTACGAACGCTATGTTCTTAGCGGACGCGCGGTCGCGGAACGCGTCTCTCAGGCGGTAGCCGTCGGCTTCCTCCCACAGTATGAGCGCGAGATCGTAATTTTTCAATTCTTCCGCGGCTCTTTGGACGCTCACCGGTTTTGATATTTCAAGCTCGCGTGCCCTGCCGCACTGTTTTTGCGCTTCGCGCGATATTCGCGATAGACGTTCTAGCTTTTTGGATACGTCCGAATCGTCGATTTTTGCGACGCAGCGCTCCAGCCTTACAGGCGTTAAGTTGACGGCTCCCAGCTCTGTCAGTTTTTGCGCTATGAAATCGAGTTTATCGCCCTTTGGAATGCCCATATAAAGCGTCAGGCGTATGTCCGCTTCCGCCGTGCCGGCTTTACTTATAAGCTCCGCCCACGCGTCCCCAGATTCGCCTACGCGCAATACGGCGTTCCACGCGCTGCCTTCGTCGTCGATAGCCTGAACGGCGCAGCCGTCGCGCAGGCGTAAAACGCGCACGGCGTGCGCAGCCTCGTCGCGAGACAGCTGCGCGCGCCCGTTCTGTATTTGTTCGCTTTTGATTATGAAGCGGTGCATTCCGTCACGCTTTTTTGCAGGCGATAGCCGTCCATTCGCCCATGTTGCGAACGTCGACGGATATGAATCCGGCGTTTGTAAGCGCGTCTACCACGTCTTCCGCGCGGTCTTCTGATATGCCGGAGCATATGAACGTTCCGCCGTTTTTGATGAAACCCGTGACGGGCTGCGCTATGTTGATTATAACGTCGGCGATTATGTTTGCGATCACAACGTCGGCGGTAATGTCGGCTACGGACAGTAAATCGCCCTCGCGCGTCTCGATAACGCTTTCAAAGCCGTTTATCGCGACGTTCTCGCGCGCCACCCTGACGGCGACGGGGTCGATGTCTCCCGCGATAACGCGCTTCGCGCCCATATGAGCGCAGGCGATTGCGAGTATACCCGTGCCAGTGCCGATATCTAAGCACGTCATACCGGGGCGCACATATTCTTCTATAAGCGTTACGCACATGCCGGTCGTTTCGTGAGTGCCCGTGCCGAACGCCATGCCCGGATCTATCGAGACTATTTTATCGCCGGGCGCTGGCTCGTATTCTTCCCAGCTCGGGCGCACGACGATCGACTTGCCGAGCCTGAAAACCCTGTATTCCTTCTTCCAGCTTTCCGCCCAGTCCTCGTCGTCGAGCGTGGACGTGGAGATATCGAGCTTACCCAGATCCGCGTCGGGCGCGAGCGCGGGCAAACACGAAATTTTCTCGCGCAAACGCGCGAGTGAATCAGAGACTCGGTCGTCAAGCGCGTAAAAACCGCTCACCTTCACGTCGTCGGACATATTCTTCGCGATTGATTCGTCGATTATGTCCCACTGACCTTCGGGGCGCTGGTTGAGTGCTATGTCGTTTTTATCTTCTATCACAGTGCCCGCGCTGCCTGCGTCTATCAGCGCCTGCGAAACCATGTCCGCGCCAATCGTGGTCGTGAGCACCGTCGTTTTTATCCAGTTCATATAATCAACCTCACGAACCGCTGAACGCGTCTTTCACGCGGTCGAAGAACGTTTTTTTCTGTTCATATTCGCGTATGGACGTCGACTCGTCGAATATGCGAAGTATTTCCTTTTGCTTTTCGGTGAGCTTTCGCGGCACTTCAACGCGTATATTGATGTAAAGGTCGCCCTTGCTCGTAGAGCGGACGAGCGGTATGCCCAAGCCGCGCACCTTGAACTGCGCGCCGGGCTGAGTGCCCTCGGGTATAGCGTATTTTATGGGCTTATCGAGCGTGGGCACGTCAATTTCAGCGCCAAGCGCCGCCTGTGTGAACGATATCGGCACGTCGATATATAAGTCAGCGCCGCTTCGCGTGAACAGCTTATGCGGTTTTATAGATATAAATAGCTGCAAATCGCCGGCGGGGCCGCCGTTTTCGCCAGCGTGACCCTGACCGAACACGGTGACTATCTGCCCTTCGTCGACGCCCGCGGGAATGTTTACAGAACGCCTGCGCGAGCTTTTCACCTTGCCTCGCCCGCCGCATTTCGCGCACGGGTCTGACACGGTCGTGCCGCGCCCGCCGCACACAGAGCATGTGCGCCTGTTCTGCACGCGCCCGAACGCCGTGTTTGCGACGACTGTCTCAACGCCCGAACCGTGGCAGCGCGCGCAGCTTTGCGGCTTTGTGCCCGCTTTCGCGCCCGTGCCGCCGCATTCGTCGCAGGCTTCCGTGCGAACTAAGTTAATCTCTTTGGCGCAGCCTTTCGCCGCTTCCTCGAACGTGAGCTGCAGGTTTATGCGTATGTCGTCGCCCTGCACCGGCCCGTTTCTGCGCGAGGACGACTGACCGCCCGTAAACATATTGAACAGGTCGTCAAGCCCGCCGAAGCCTCCGAAACCGCCGAAGCCCTCGAAACCGGAGTAGCCGCCGCCCTGACCCGGCTCTTCGTGCCCGAACTGGTCGTAGCGGGCACGCTTCTGGGGGTCGGATAAAACGCTGTATGCTTCGTTGACCTCTTTGAATTTCTCTTCGGCGCTCTTGTCGCCCGGGTTGACATCGGGATGGTACTTTTTCGCCATCTGCCTGTACGCGCGCTTTATCGCCGCGTCGTCCGCGCCGCGTTCGATGCCCAGTACCTCGTAATAATCCCGCTTTGCCAAGTTTTACACCTCTTCTTGCGTCTTTCGCGTGCAAACGGGCGAAAGCCGGCTTCTTCAGCCGACCTTCGCGCCGCCTTATGCGATGTTATTGATTATCCGTAAAGTCGCTCTCGACTGTGCCGTCGTCGTTCGCGCCCGCCGCGCCGTTCGGCGCGCCGCCCTGCGGGTTGGACTGAGCGTAGACTTTTCCGAAAATCTCGTATGTTTTCTGCGTGAACGACTCCATCGCCTGCTTGATTTCGTCGGGATTATTGCGTTCGCGAACCTTTTTGAACTCGTCAAGCTCTGTTTCAAGCGTCGACTTGTCGGCGGGGTCGAGCTTGCCTTCCATATCTTTCATCGTCTTTTCGGTCTGATATATCAGGTTGTCGGCCTGGTTGACGGTTTCCACTTCTTCCTTGCGCTTTTTGTCCTCGGCGGCGTAGCGCTCGGCTTCGTCCATCGCGCGCTTTATGTCTTCCTCGGACATGTTGGAGGAAGCGGTTATGGTTATTTTCTGCTCGTTGCCTGTGCCCAGATCCTTGGCGGAAACGTGCACGATGCCGTTCGCGTCGATGTCGAAAGTGACTTCGATTTGCGGAACTCCCCTCGGCGCGGGCGCGATGCCGTCCAACTGGAAGCGCCCCAGCGTTTTATTGTATGCCGCCATTTCGCGCTCGCCCTGCAACACGTGCACGTCTACTGAGCGCTGACCGTCGGCTGCGGTTGAGAACACCTGTGACTTTTTGGTGGGTATGGTTGAGTTGCGCTCGATTAAGCGAGTGAACACTCCGCCCAGTGTTTCGATGCCCAGAGACAGCGGAGTCACGTCGAGCAGCAGCACGTCTTTAACGTCGCCGCCCAGCACACCCGCCTGTATCGCCGCGCCAACGGCGACGCACTCGTCGGGGTTGATGCCCTTGAACGGCTCTTTGCCGGTCACGCGGTGTACGGCTTCCTGCACGGCGGGTATGCGCGTCGAGCCGCCGACCAATATGACTTTGTCTATATCGGAAGGCCTGAGCCCCGCGTCGGACAGCGCCTGATTCAAAGGCGTGATCGTCTTGTCTACCAGATCGCTCGTAAGCTCGTTGAACTTCGCGCGGGTGATCGTCATGTCGAGGTGCTTAGGACCGGTCGCGTCGGCGGTGATGAACGGCAGGTTTATGTTGGCAGTCAGATTGCCCGAGAGCTCTATCTTCGCGCGCTCGGCGGCTTCCTTCAGGCGCTGCAATGCCTGACGGTCGCTCTTGAGGTCGATCATGTTTTCTTTCTTGAACTCGGCGACTATCCAGTCTATGACGCGGTTGTCGAAGTCGTCACCGCCCAAGCGGTTGTTGCCGGCAGTCGCCAGAACTTCGAACACACCGTCGCCGACTTCCATCAGCGAAACGTCGAACGTGCCGCCGCCCAAGTCGTAAACCAGTATCTTATGAACTTCGCCCTTGTCCAAGCCGTATGCCAAAGCGGCGGCGGTAGGCTCGTTTATGATGCGCTTTACGTCCAAACCCGCTATACGGCCGGCGTCCTTCGTTGCCTGCCTCTGAGCGTCAGAGAAATACGCGGGCACAGTTATGACGGCTTCGGTCACGGTCGAACCGAGGTACGCTTCAGCGTCGGCTTTCAGCTTTTTGAGTATCATGGCGCTGATCTCCGGCGGCGTGTAAGAGCTGTCGTCGATGTTCACTTTATAAGACGAGCCCATTTCGCGCTTTATGGAAATGACGGTGCGTTCGGGGTTAGTGACGGCCTGACGCTTCGCGACCTGACCTACGAGTCTCTCGCCGTTTTTCGCGAAAGCCACGACGGACGGAGTCGTGCGGTTGCCTTCGGCGTTCGCTATGACTGTGGGCTCTCCGCCTTCCATCACGGCAACGCAGGAATTTGTTGTGCCAAGGTCTATACCTATTATCTTCGACATGTTATTATCCTCCTAAAATATCGTTGTTGATATATGCTTATGCTTCACCGGATGATACTTTAACCATCGCGTAGCGAATCATCTTGTCTTTAACGCGGTAGCCTTTCTGGAACACTTCGCAGATCGTATCCGCTTCGCCGCCCGGGGCGCGCTGCACCGCGTTGTGCAATTCGGGGTCGAATTTCTCGTTGAGCGCGGGCACTTCCTCCAAGCCCGATTTTGCCAGTGTGTCGAGCAGCAGCCTCAAAGTCATTCTGACGCCCTCGACGAGCGCGCCTTCCTCGCCCTGCGCGGACGCGTGCATAAGCGCCAACTCCAGATTGTCTATGACCGGCAATATGGAATATATCGTCTCGCGGCAGCCGTCGTCGAAAGCGTCTGTGCGCACGGTCGAATTGCGCTTTCTGAAATTCTGAAACTCCGCCTGCGACCGCATGAGCGCTTCCTTGAACGAATCGCGCTCGCCGACCGCCTGCTTGAGAGCCGACGCCCATTCTTCCTGAGTGGGCGCGTCATGCTCCTCCGCCTGCTGTGCTTCTTCGGCGGAAGCGTTGACCTCTTCGTCCGCGGCCGCGGGCGCTTCGGTCTTTTCGATGTCGGGTGCGTTATCTTTGCTGTTATTCATTTTCTTCCCCTTTTTCATGCGCCGTTATTCTCCCGAAAGCAAATTGCTTATTACCTGTCCCATATAATCCATAACGGTGACGACGCGGCTGTAGTTCATGCGCGTCGGCCCGATTATGCCCAGCGTGCCCTTCGCGTGGCTGCCCACCCTGTACGTCGCCGTCACAAGCGAGCAATCGCGCAATTCGTCTATCTCGTTTTCGGGGCCTATGCGAATCGTGACCTCCATGCCGCCGTTTTTCTTGAGAAGCCCCGCCAAGCGCGCCTTAGATTCAAATATCGACAGAATGCCCTTGGCTTTTTCAACGTCGGAATACTCCGGGTAATCGAGCATTTTTGTCGTGCCGCCCACGATTACGTCTTCCGGCGCGTCCTCGACTAGCTTTTCTTCCATCGCTCGCATAACTCCGCCCAGCAGGCGGCGGTGCTTCGACAGATCGCGGAACAGCACGGCGAATATCTGGCGAACCTCGTTGAGCGTATGCTCGCTCAACTGCTCGGTGAGCATTTCGGAAATCTGGAACAGATGTTCCGGCAGAAGCCCCTCAGGAACGCGTATGACGGCGTCCTTCACGATGCCTGCGGACGTGACTACGATCATCAAAGCCGTGGTTTCCGAAACCGGCACGAGTTGCACCCGTTTTATGCGCAGAGTGCGCAACTGCGGCGCGACTATTACAGACGTGTATTGCGTAGCGTCCGAAAGCACGTTCGCGGCGGCGCGTATAAGCTCTTCAACCTGTTCGGAGCGCTTGTACATATACGCGTCTATGCGCGTTTTTTCAGCGTCCGTCATGCCCTGAAGGTTCACGAGCCTGTCTACGTACAGCCTGTACGCCTTGTTGGACGGTATGCGACCCGCCGAAGTGTGCGGCTGAGCCAGATAACCGAGCTCCTCCAAATCGGACATTTCGTTGCGAATCGTGGCGGGCGAAAAGCCGACGCCCGATTTGCGCGATATGGTGCGCGAACCTACGGGCATAGCGGTCATGATATAGTCGTCGATTATGGCCTTCAATATCATGTACTTCCGTTCGTCAAGCGTCATGCGATTCACCTCCTGTCTGATTCGTTAGCACTCATTCAAGTCGAGTGCTAATCAACGTGCATAGATTAGCACTCTCACGGGTATTTTGTCAATAGCCGCGATACAAAAAACATGTTAAAGTTGGAAGATGATCAAACGCAGGCCTCTATTTGGGTTATGAGGCGCAGAACGATAGCGTTATGAACGTCGAAGCCGCGATCCGTGAGTGACACACTGTTCGAGTCTACTAGCGTAAGCCCGTTTTTTTGAAGTGTTTTCGCTTCGTCTACGAGCGCCATCGCGGCATTCGCACCGAAATCGCGTTCAAATTTGCAAATGTCAATGCCGCGCGCCATCCGCGTAGCGAGCATAACGGTTTCCTCAAGCATGTCTGTTTTTGTGAGCGTCTGTTTGTCTGTCGCGCGTTCGCCGAGCATGTAACTATCGAAACCCGGGTTTGCGTATCTTACGCCGTTCATCAGCGAATGAGCCGCGCAGCCCAAACCGATATAGTTTTTGCGCGTCCAATAGGCTTTGTTGTGCTCGCATTCGCGTCCGCTTTTAGCGTAATTCGATATTTCATAGCGGTGATAACCGCGCTCGCCGAGCGTTTCTACGATCAGCGCCTGCATATCGGCAGAAGCGTCGTCACTGCAAACGCGAAGCTCGCCAGCGCGTATGCGGTTCGTAAGCGGCGTGCCATCTTCGCATATCAGGCTGTAGCAAGATATGTGCTCGGGAGCAAGCTCGAGCACGCGTTTGAGCGTATATTTAAGTCCGTCCGTATTCTGGTTTGGAAGAGCGTACATCAAATCGAGGCTAATATTGTCGAAGCCCGCGCTTCTCGCAAGCCCGACGGCCTTTTCGACGTCCGCCCATGTGTGTATCCTGCCGAGCATTTTAAGCTCCGCTTCGTTGGCCGACTGCGCACCGAGCGAGAGACGGTTGACGCCCGCCGCGCACGCCGCTCGCAGCTTATCCAAGTCGAGCGTGCCGGGGTTGGCTTCCATTGATATTTCGGCTTTATCAGACACAGTGAAACGCGAAAGCGCGCCGCTTATCAGCCTGTGAATCTGCGCATACGACAATATTGACGGCGTGCCGCCACCGATATACGCGCTCGTCACGTATATATCGCCGCGCTCGCTTTTGGCAAGCGCGGCTTCCCCGATCAGATTGTCGATGTATTTATCGGCGAATTGAAGCGCTCCCGCGCGCGATTCAAAGTCGCAGTACGCGCATTTTCTCGCGCAGAACGGTACGTGCGCGTATACAGCCGCATTCAGCATATCAGTCCATTTTGAGCACTGCCATGAACGCCTCGCTCGGCACTTCGACCGTGCCCACCTGACGCATACGCTTCTTGCCCTCTTTTTGCTTTTCGAGCAGCTTCTTTTTGCGCGTTATGTCGCCGCCGTAGCATTTCGCGAGCACGTCCTTGCGCAGCGCTTTCACCGTTTCGCGCGCGATTATCTTTCCCCCGATTGCCGCCTGTATCGGAATTTCGAACAGTTGGCGCGGAATAGCGTCCCGCAGTTTTTCGGCTATCGAACGCCCGCGCGCGTAAGCGCGGTCGCGGTGCACAATTATGCTCAGCGCGTCGCATGTGTCGCCGTTCAGCAGCATATCGAGCTTCACAAGGTCGCTTCTCAGATAACCCTTGAGCTCGTAATCGAACGACGCGTATCCGCGCGAACGCGATTTTAGCGTGTCGAAGAAGTCGTATATCACTTCGTTTAGGGGCAGGTCGTATGAGAGCGCGACTCGACCGCCTTCGATGTATTTCATGTCGCGGAACACGCCGCGCTTTTCCTGACAAAGCTCCATAATCGCGCCGACATAATCTGACGGCGATATTACGTGCGCGTCGACATAAGGTTCTTCCATATAGTCGATTTCGGTGGCAGGCGGCAGGTTTGTCGGGTTGTCTATTGATATATGCGTTCCGTCTGTCTTTATTACGTTATACACGACTGACGGCGCGGTCGTGACCAGATCCAGGTCAAACTCGCGCTCCAAGCGCTCTTGTATGATCTCCATATGCAATAGACCCAGAAATCCGCAGCGGAAACCGTAGCCCAGCGCGACTGACGTTTCAGGCTCGAACGAGAGCGACGCGTCGTTCAGCCGCAGTTTTTCAAGCGCGTCTTTAAGAGCTTCGTAGTCAGCGCCGTCCGCCGGGTATATGCCGCAGAAAACCATGGGCAGCACGGGTTTATAACCCGGAAGCGGCGCGTCGGCAGGCTCAAGAACGCCCGTTATTGTGTCTCCCACGCTAATGTCCGCAATATCCTTTATGGACGCGGCGACGTACCCTACGTCGCCCGCCGCCAATTCGGGCGTGGGAAAATACCCGTTGGGAGTGAACGCGCCGACTTCGGTCACGTCGAACTCCCTGTTGCCCGCCATCATGCGTATGCGGTCGCCGACACGCACAACGCCCTGCTTTACCCTGACGCTGGATATTGCGCCGCGATAGTTGTCATAGTAGCTGTCGAATATAAGAGCCTTGAGCGGTGCGTTTCTGTCGCCCGTCGGCGCGGGCACGCGTTTCACGATTTGTAAAAGCACGTCCTCTATTCCCACGCCCAGTTTCGCGCTTATCTCGGGACAGCCCTCGGTGTCCAAGCCTATCTCGTCCTCGATTTCATGCTTCACAACGTCGGGGCGCGCGCCCGGCAAATCGATTTTATTTATGACCGGCAGTATTTCCAAATCGTGGTCGAGCGCGAGATACACGTTTGCGAGCGTTTGCGCCTCTATGCCCTGCGACGCGTCGACGACCAGTATCGCGCCCTCGCACGCCGCCAGCGCGCGGGAGACTTCGTATGTGAAATCGACGTGACCGGGCGTGTCGATTAAGTTGAGCTCGTATTCCAATCCGTCGAGCGTATACGGCAGTCTGACCGCCTTCGACTTAATCGTTATGCCGCGTTCGCGCTCAAGCTCCATGCTGTCGAGCACCTGTTCTGTCATGTCGCGTTTTGCCATAACGCCCGTTTTTTCGAGCAGTCTGTCAGCGAGCGTTGATTTGCCGTGGTCAATATGCGCTATAATGCAAAAATTGCGTATCCTGCTTTGTTCACTCGTCGTCAATCGGTCGTCCTCCAAACAGATTGTGTCCTCGTTTATTTTATATCATGAATTGTGAAGATTCAACTCGCTAAAACGCGTTGAAGTGCATAAGCCATATAATTTCGTTCTGCTCGCTGAACAACACCTGATATATGCCATGCGTGTTCTTTTGAGCGTAGTAATCGGCAATGAGCCTTTCAAGCGTTTCAAGGCTCGGCTCGGTTTTCTTCGCCGAATACAGCGCGCCCTGCATGTCGGGCAGCCACATAACGGCGGAGTCTGATATTCTATATATGTATTCGTCCGCGTCGTCGTTAGCCGTATACACCGTGAATATGCTTTCGTCGTATTCGACCGTGCAGAAGTCGAGCACCGCGTACAGACCGTCCGTGCGCGATTCGACGCGCTTCAAATACGCCTGAAACTGCGTCGAGACTTTCACAGTGTCTATCTGTACGCTCGGCACGAACGCGTTTGCGAACATTTCAATAGTCTCTGCGGCGTTCACGCCCCAGCAATTCACGCTTATAACTATATAGTAATTCGCCGATATCGGCGTCGCGTAAACGCACACATTGTATGTGTCGTCGTTTATGCCGCCCGATGAGTACATGAAGCTATATTGAAGGCTCGCGCCCGAAGCGCCCCACGGGTTTTCCCACGTTTCGATTTCGCCCGACGCCGTAATGCGTCCGTAGCGCGACACGTTCGCTTTGTGCGCGGTAAGGTATTCAACCGACGTTTTCGCGCCCACGCTCTCGTCTATAGACAGCGAAATCTCCGCGTCGTTCGTGTACGCGCTGAACAGAAGCCCCGACGACTCGAAGTATTCGACCGTCTGCCAGTCAGTGAGCAGGCTCTCCCCATATGTCACCCGAAACGCGGAAAACACGCTTCCGTCGGGAACGCTTTCGGCGTTTGCCTGACACGCGAAAACAAAGACCAGTAAACAAAACAGTATTTTCTTCATTCGAACCGCGCTCCCCCTTTATTACGGCTTGTGCGCGCGCGCCTTTTTTGCTATAATAACACAAAAGCGCGCCGGCTGTAAAGCGCGTTTGAGAGACGGGAGGATTATGCTATGAAGATAAATAAGTATATCGACAACACGCTTTTGAAGCCCGACGCCACGCCCGAACAGATCGAGCGCATATGCAACGAATCGCTCGAGTACGACTTCGCGTCCGTGTGCGTGAATCCGGCGTATGTCAAACTGGTAAGCGGGCTTCTGAAAGGCTCGGACGTAAAGGTCTGCACCGTGATTGGCTTCCCTTTGGGCATGAACACGAGCGCTGTAAAAGCCTTCGAGGCTAAGACCGCCGTCTCCGAGGGCGCGCAGGAGCTTGACATGGTCATAAACGTAGGACGCCTTAAGGCGGGCGACGTCGATTACGTCAAAAACGATATTGCAGCCGTGGTCGGCGCGGCGCAGGGCAGGCTCGTAAAGGTGATAATCGAGACATTCCTGCTTACAGACGACGAAAAGGTCTTGGCGTGCAAGCTGGCAAAGGAAGCGGGCGCGGACTTCGTTAAGACGTGCACCGGGTTCTCGGGCGGCGGCGCGAACGCGCACGATATTGCGCTGATGCGCGACACGGTCGGCGCGGATATGGGCGTCAAAGCGTCCGGCGGCGTGCGCAACTTCGAGAGCGCGAAAGCGCTGATAGACGCGGGCGCGACGAGGATAGGCGCGTCGAGCGGCAAAAAAATCTGCGACATGGCGAAATAAAGAAAACGGGCGCGGAGCTATCGAAGTTCCGCGCCCGTTTTGTATGTTGCTATTTGCATTCGGCGAGCATTTGCCCGATCGTATCTTTTATGAACCCGAAAGCGTCTTCCTGCGCTACGTGTTCCACCATCGACTTGTCGCGCTTCGCGATTTCGACAGTGCCGTTCTTCAGGCCTTTGGGGCTTACGACGGCTCTTAGCGGTATGCCGGTCAAATCCGCGTCGGAGAACATGACGCCCGCGCTTACGGGGCGGTCGTCGTACAAAACTTCCAAGCCTGCGGCTTGCAGTTCGTCATACAGTTTATCCGCGAAAGCTCTGACTTCGGCGTTATCGGTGCGCAGCGCGCACAACTGCACCTGCCACGGCGCTATGCTGACTGGCCATATCGGGCCGTAATCGTCGTGGCGCGCTTCGCAAACCGCCGCCGCGAGCCTGCCTACGCCTATGCCGTAGCAGCCCATTATAGGCGTTTGCAGTTCGCCGTTCTGATCGATATACTTCATGCCCATCGAGGTCGTATACTTGTCGCCAAGCTGGAATATATGACCCACTTCCAAGCCCTTTGACAGCGTGAGCGCGTGACGGCCGCATTCGGGGCAGATGCCGCCCGCAACGGCTTTCGCAACGTCCACGAACTCGACCGCGCCTAAATCGCGCGATATATTCAGGCCCGTCATGTGGAAATCGACTTCGTTCGCGCCGCACACGAACGCTTCGCGCGTTTTGAGCGACCTGTCGAACACTGTTTTCACATGCTTCGGCAACCCATTCGCGCCTATGAAGCCCGCGCATATGCCGCTTTCTTCCAGATCCTGCGCCGGGTGAATCTCGGTTTTGAGCAGGTTGCGCAGCTTGACTTCGTTCACTTCCAGATCGCCGCGTATGAAAACGACGATATACGTTTCGTCGCTTTCGCTTTGATAAACGACGGCTTTCATAAGCTCGCTCATGTCCTTGCCCAAGTACGCGGCGACTTCCTCGATCGTCTTCATATCGGGCGTCGAGACCTTTTCAAGCGGCTCGGCGTTCGACGGTATTTCCGCGAACAGCGCTTCCGCGTTTTCCATGTTCGACCTGTAGCCGCACTCCGAACAAAACACAAGCGAATCCTCGCCCACGGGCGTTTTCAGCATGAACTCGTGGGCAACCTTGCCGCCCATCATGCCGCTGTCCGCCGCCACGGGGACGACCTCGGGTATACCGCAGCGCGCGTATATGCGCTCGTAAGCCTTATGGCAGCGCTCGTAATATTTCTCCAAATCTTCTTTTGAGGTATGGAACGAATACGCGTCCTTCATCGTGAACTCGCGCACGCGTATAAGGCCGCCCCTTGCGCGAGGTTCGTCGCGGAACTTGGTTTGAATCTGATATATCATGAACGGATATTGCTGATAGCTCTCGGCGGTCTCGCGCGCGAGCTGCACGGCGGCTTCCTCGTGGGTCATGCCCAGCACCATATCGTTGCCGCCCCTGTCGCGCAGGCGCACAAGCTCGGAAGCTATCGAATCGAACCTGCCCGATTCCTTCCACAAAGACGCGGGCATGACGACGGGAAACAGCACTTCCTGTCCGTCAATGGCGTTCATTTCCTCGCGAATGATGTTCTCGATTTTCGACGTGATGCGCTTCGTTATCGGAAACAGCGAGTATATGCCGTTTCCTACGTTTTTGATATATCCGCCGCGTATCATGAATATGTGGCTGGCGATCTGACAGTCGGCGGGAGTGTCCTTAAAACGCTTCGTCAACATTTGAGTGAACTTCATATGCAGTCAATCCTTACATGCGTTATTTATGTTACGAAGTGTAAACCCTCGCTTCGATATGAACAAGCAATATATTGTAAATCCGAACGTCATAAAATCAAGTTTGTTTATTGCAAAATCCGCCCGAGCGTGATAATATAAACCGAAAACATTATTCGGAGGGATACGGTATGACGGTTAAGCCGGTTACTGGTCGCGCGTTCAAGCCTTTCGGCAAGGTCATCAAGGGTTACTATTTGCGTTCGCTCATGCAGGCGATGGAGCAGACGGAATGCCCGTCCGACAGGGTCGTTTACTACCCGTCTGTCAAAGAACTGGAAGAGCTGAACGTATGCAAGCAGTTTTCCGAGGAAGCATACGGCGGAATGCCCATTCAGATAGGCTTTTGCAACGGCTTTAATCACGTTTTGAATGCGGTCGAGTATCACCGCGATTCGGAATATAACTACGCGTGCACGGACCTTATACTGCTCGTCGGCAAACAGCAGGATATTGGCAAGGACTACACTTACGACACAAAGAAAATGCAGGCGTTCTACGTCAAAAAAGGCACGCTTATCGAAGTGTACGCCACCACATTGCACTACGCGCCCATAAGCGCGACAGAGGAAGGCACGTTCCGCTGCGTCGTCGTGCTGCCCAAGGGCACGAATGAAAAACTGCCCTCGAGAGGCAAGGCTCACACGAAAGAAGACAAGCTTCTGACGCACGTAAATAAGTGGCTTATCGCGCACCCCGAGAGCGGGCTTGAGAAGAGCGGCGCGTTCATAGGCCTGAAGGGCGAAAACATTCGCATATAAATGAGGTTGTTAGCCGATGTCGCCCGCGTAATGGCGGCGCTTAAAACGCTGCGCGCGCCTGTCGCTACGGGCGAATACGATTTGCACGAACTCATATCCGGCGCGTTGACGGGCGCGGAGCTTGCATTCGTTCACGAATACAGACTCGCGCCCGGTATGCGCGCCGATTTTTACTTGGACGGAATCGTTATAGAGGTCAAAAAAGGCAGGCCTGTGCGCGCGAAGCTGATTGAGCAGGCGGCGCGCTATCTGAGCCGCGAGCCCGTAAGCGCGCTCATCGTGGTTTCGCAAAAAAACGTCTCTCTGCCAGAACGAATATCTGGCAAGCCCGTATACGCGCTCTCGTTGGATAAGCTGTGGGGGGTGTCTCTGCCGTGAACGATTTTCCCGCGTACCTGGCGGACGCGCCCGCCGACGGTCATTTATACGGCACGCTTTCGTACAACCGCCGCTCGAAATGCTGGATGATACGCGGCGAGCCTTGCGTCACGGAGCTTGCGAAGCGGTTGTTCCCCGGCTGCGACGGGCGCGGGCGCGGCGTGGCGCGCTTCACGGCTCACAGGCGCGTGATAGGCGAGCTGAACTGGCTGATGCTGCGCTATCCGCTTCAAATAAAGGAGGCGGACGAAAAGCGCTGGAGCGAGGCGCTTTCGGAAGCGCGCGAATACGCTAAGCGGCGCGAAACGGCGCTTGAAGCGCCCGCAAGCGTCGCGCCACCCGACACTGAGTTCAAGGGCGAATTGATGCCGTTCCAGCAGTTGGGATTGGGTTTTCTTATAAACAACAGGCGCTGCCTGCTTGCTGACGAGATGGGCTTGGGAAAAACCGTTCAGGCGCTCGCTTTCATTGCGACGGCGAACGCATATCCGGCGCTGATAATCGTGCCGCCCCACCTTCAGCGCAACTGGGTTCGCGAGTGCGAAAGATTCCTAAAACCCGACGGCAGCCTGCGCGTACACGTGCTAAAGGGGCTGAAACCTTACGACATACCCGAAGCCGACGTGTATATCGCCCATTATCTGTTGTTGCGCGGCTGGAAGAACCGGCTGCCCGAACTGCCGTTCGGTTGCGTCATATTCGACGAGATTCAGGAACTGAGGCACGCCGGCACAGAGAAATACTCGGCAGCGAGCCTGTTATCCGGCGCATGTGAAAACGTGATAGGCTTGTCGGGCACGCCTATATACAATAACGGCGGCGAGATATGGAACGTCGTAAACATCATCGATTTCCACTTTCTGGGCGACTGGGAGAGTTTTTCGCGCGAATGGTGCAACGGTTACGGAAACATGATCGTCGCGAAGCCAGAACTGCTGGGCGAGCATTTGCGGCGCGAAGGCGTTATGCTGCGCCGCCTGAAGGCGGATGTGCTAAAAGAATTGCCGCCCAAGCGGCGACTGGTTCAGGAAATCGACTGGGACGATAAGATATATCGAGAGCTCATGCGCCCCGTCGCCGACCAGCTTTTGAAGCTCAAGGACGCGGACACGCCTTCGGCGCGAGCTCTTATAGAAGACCAAATATCGCAGACGCACAGGCAGGCAACGGGCGTCGCGAAAGCGCCGTATGTGGCGGCTTTCGTGGCGGCTCTTGTCGACAACGGCGAACGGGTGCTTTTAATGGCGCACCATCACGCCGTGATGGACATATATATGGACGAACTCAAAAAATATCGCCCCGCGTTCATTACAGGGCGCGAAAACGACGCCAAAAAAGATTTGGCGGCGCGTTCTTTCATGGAGGGGCGCACCGATTTATGCGTCGTATCGCTGCGCAGCGCGAGCGGTTTGAACCTGCAGCGCGCCACATGCGTTGTGTTCGGCGAGTTGGATTGGTCTCCCGCCGTTCACTCTCAGGCAGAAGACCGCGCGCATAGAATCGGTCAGTCCGATTCGCTCGCGTGTTATTACTTAGTGTCACCTCGGGGTTCGGACAGCGACATGCAGGACGCTCTCGGCTTGAAGGTCAGTCAGTTCGTGCAGCTCATGGGCGATAAAGTCCCCGACAGAGACAGAGAGTTCATGCTGCAAAGCGAAGCGCGCGACCGCATACGCAAAATGGTCGAGCGCCTGAACGCCGAAATATCGGATTGATATACTCAGATTTGCTGAATCGTGCCGTCGGGCAGACGAACCCGCGCCGACAGCGCTTCGGGCATTCCCCTTACATGATTACTTGGGGCGCAATACGCGAAGTACAGATATGCGGGAACAGCCGACCAACCGTGGCATAAGCTGCCCGCGCCGTCGAAATCGTCGCCGCCCTTTATCGTCTCCCAAAATGTCGTCGCGCCCTTCAACAGCATACCACCCCATAGTTTTTCTATGTCGCGCGCGACATATTCGCCAAATTCATCCGCGGATAGCAACAGCGCTTCATATTTGAAAATCGAGTACGCGAGGGTGACTTCCGTAAGGCTTCCGTCAGTCAGGCGGCGAAGAGCTTGCTTTAGATATTCATCGGGACACGCGCGAGCGTAAACGCATAATGCCTGAGTAAGCTCGTATTCTCCGTACCTCCCGCCGTTTTGCGCATATGAGTAGTATATATGCCTTTCATCGTCAAAGAAAACCCTATTAAGCGACTTGCGCATATCGTTTGCGATGTTATCTAAGCGCAGCGCCTCCGCGCGGTCGCCAAGAGCATCATGTATATTTTTCAGCGCCGATACCGCCAATATCAGAAACGCGTTTAGCGGCGCGTCAACGCGGCTCTCGTCCGCGTCGAAGCCGTCGCCCAAGTGACCATCCAAACCGTCCGTCCATTCGTAGAAATTCCACATGCCCTTTCCCGCGTATCTCGGAACCAAGCCGTCGGCGTTTCTGCGTGAAAGCGCCGTTTCGACGATTGTTTTTGCGACAGGCAGCGTTTCTCGCGCGAAAGCGGAGTCCTTCGAATGAAGCAGATATTCCCACAGCGCCACCGCGAACATATATGAAAACGACGGAATATCCACGCTAACGCGCGCCGGAGCGCACAATTCGAGCAGACCGTCAGCCCTGATTGATTTCGCGAGTAAATCGAGACTCGCTCGCGCAAATTCGTATTCGCCGAACACGTAATAGCCCGCCAGAATCTGATTGCGGCTGTCCATGGCGTACAGCGCCTGTTCGCGCCACGGGCAGTCCTCGTAATGCTCATGCATACACAATAGCAGCGTGCGGCGGCACGCTGAGTATATGCGTTGATGCAGACCGTCCCGCATGTCGATGCCCGCGCCTTCCGGCACGGGATACGTCACGGGGCGCAGCCCGGCGTAGGATATTTGCGCGTTTCGGGACGCTATGTTGATTTGTATGTATCTCGCGCCTATCCGCCGAAACGGGTGGAAGAAGCGGTTTTCACCCGCCTGCGCCTTATACATCGCGCAGAAATTGCGCCCGCCGACATGCGCGCGCACGCGCATGTCGTCTAAGTGTTCGCCCCAGCCAATCAACGCTTCGCACGGTTCGCTCACGTAAAACCCGACGTCCAACAGACCCGTGTCGTTCTCGCCCAGGTCGTATATGAAATACTGCCCGTCGGCGTTATCCGGCATATCGCTTTCATCGCATCGCGCCATGAACGCGTCGCTCATTCTTTCGCCGACGCTTCTCGCGCGGTCGCGGCGCTCGATATACGCGCCCTTCGCTATCAGCTTCGATGGCTTTCTCTCGCCCATTACGCATTGCTTTATGGGACGACGCGAAAATTTTGCCGGCATATCCGTGGGTGACGCGTATTTGTATTGAAGCAGCGGGCGCGTCGCGTCGTATGAAAACGTATAGCCCATCTGCATCGTTATAAAGTCCGTTTCGCCCGAAACGTAGTTGTTGTCGGGCGCGCAAAGCGTTTTCTCGTTGCTGTATGCGAGTATTCTTTCGCCCTGCGCGACTTCGAACGCAATATACGGGTTTCCGCGCCTGTATACCGACGAATCCGTGAGCGCGCAATATGCCTTCACTAGCAGCTCGTTTTCGCCCGAGCGCACATACGCTGAAATGTCGATCTCATCGTATACGCGCTCAAAATCGTAGTCGGCGTATTGCGATGCGTACACATATTCGCCGTTTACATACACCGCGTAATGCGAATCCGCCGCGATGCGCAACGCAACGCTCCCGCCTTCGGAAACGAAGCTTGCGCAAAACCGCGCGTATGCGTTCGGCTGAACAGCGCCATTTATCCAAATCGCCGAAGCGCGCTCAAAAGGACTGTTGCTCATACATTTCGCGAATACCTTTCCCGTTATCCCTTGACTGAACCGCCCGTAACTCCCTCGATGTAGAACTTCTGCATAACAATGAACAGCGCGGAAATAGGTATCGACACAAGCAGACCGCCCGCGCAGAACCGCCCGAAGTATTCGTTGATGTTGACCTTGTTCGTCATAGCGTACAAGCCTATCGCGACGGTCTTGTTTTCGGAAATACCCTTGTTGAGCATTATGTTCGCGAATATGAAGTCCATCCACGGGCTCAAAAACGCGCCTATGACGGTGTAAACGATTATTGGCTTACTGAGCGGCACGACTATGCGCCAGAACACGATGTTCTCGCTCGCGCCCTCGATTTTCGCCGCCTCGCGCAGTGACTTTGGCACGGTGTCGAAATACCCTTTCGCTATCAAATAGCCCAAACCGGAGCTTGCCGAGTATACGACTATCAACCCTATGTTGTTGTTGGTCATATTGAGCGTTTTCATTACGAAGTAAATCGCTATCATCGTTAAGAAACCGGGGAACAGGTTTAGTATGATAGCGAAGTTCATCAGCGACTTACGCGCCCTAAACCGCATACAGCTCATAGTGTAGGCGACCATTAAGACGAACGTTGACGATACGATGCAGTTGCAAATCGCTATAGTAAACGAGTTTTTGAACCACATCGGATACTGCGCGACTTGGTCGGTCGACAGCAGCAATTCCTTGAAATTGTTGAGCGTCCACGTTTCGGGGAAGAACCTGCTTATGTTAGGCCCTCTGTCCGCGCTGAACGCGCATGCGACGAGCCATATTATGGGTATCAGCCACACAAGCGACATGAACGCGAGCAGATAGTGCCGCGAATACTCGCTATACTTTTTGAGCATATATAGCGAGGCGATGCCGATTAAACCCGCGAGTATGAATATGTACACGCGGTATCTGAGCAGCACCACGTCAAGCGAATCGTTCGTATAGTCGAGAACCTTACTAATCATCTCGTTTTGTATTTGAACCGTGAAAGCCGACAGACCGTCGCGGTCTTCCATGTCCGCTTGAATTTTTGCGTTCCGCGCCTGCGCCGCCTCAGGCGTCTCAACTTCATTCTGCATACCCAAAAGCATGGACGCGGAAATCGCCTGAACTGTTTTAATGTAATACCTGTTCGACATCTCTCTCAGGCGCTCTTTAGCGTATGAATTCAACGCTATTGTTTTTTCTTCCGATAATTCGTCGTCGATCCAACCGCTTTCTATGCGCACGTCACGAATATTTTTCACCATGTCGATGTATTCGCGTTCGCTCACGCGCAGTAAGTCAGCGTGCTTGCCCGAGAACACCATGCCCGTCATCGTTGAGAACACTGCAACTATGCATAATGCAAACAGCGCCAAGAAGAGCAGAGACAAAAACAGTCTGGACGGACGAAATTTCTTTTTCACTGGAATCTCTCCTCCCTGTCGCCGCGGTTAAGGAACATGAACGCCAGCAGCGTAAACGTCGCGCATATTGCGAATATGACGATGCCTATTACGGAAGCCATCTTGTAGTTATTGATTTCCTGCGTAAGCCTGTATAGCCATGTCACGAGCAAATCGACCTCGCGGGCGTTCGACATCGGCATGAGCTGATCCTGCGCGACGTATATGTCGTTCGTCAAAAGATATATTATGTTGAAGTTGTTTATGTTCGTGACTATAGACGACACCAGATAAGCGCCCGTCACGAAGCGAATGTAAGGCATCGTTATATGTCTGAAGCGCTGGAAGGAGTTTGCGCCGTCTATCTGCGCGCTCTCCAGCAGGTCTTGCGGAATGTTCATCAGTATGCCCGTTGACATGAGCATCAGATATGGCACGCCGACCCACATGTTGATAATTATGATCATGACCCGCGCCCATTGGGCGTTTGTGAGGAACGGAATGAACGTCGCGTTCGCTCTCAGCAGCCCGATTTGTTTGAGCAGGTCCGTAATTCCCAAGTTAGAGCATATCGTGTTTACGATTCCTGAGTTTGCGAAGAAATTTCGCACCAACAGCAACGACACGAACTGAGGCACGGCGATCGTCACGACGAAACAGGTGCGCCACAGCCTTTTGACCTTCGTCTTTTTGTTGTTGATGAACAGCGCCAGCAGTATGCCCGCGTAATAGTTCGTGAAGGTCGCCAAGAACGCCCACACGAGCGTCCACGTCAGAATCTTTCGGAACGAGTAGCCGAACGTCAGACTTGATACGTTTGAGAACAGCGTTTTGAAGTTGGTTATGCCGACCCACGAGAACAGTTTGTTTGGCGGCAGATGCTGTTGGTCGTAGTTGGTAAAACCGACGAGTATTATGACTATCAATGGTACGACCGTAAAGACGAGTATTCCGAGCGTCGGCAGTGATAAAAGCGTAATATGGAATTTTTCGTTCGTATATTCCTGCACTACTCCCTTTATATGTCTGCCCGTATTTCTGAGAGCGATTACCACCTTCAGAAACAGGATTTTTGCCGGTGAAATGTTGCCCAGTTGCGCGACTGTCGGCATGGGCAGGTATTCGGGGTATTTTTCATGTCCTGTTTTGACCCTTTCCTCGGCGGCGCGCACAGCGCGCAGATTGGCTATCGTCATGAAAATGGCGGCTATGAAGAGCACTATGCTCACAACGCCGAACAACAATATTTTGAACGAGTGATCGTAATCGTTCGGCACTTTCTGTTTTGTCACAAGGTCGAACGTAGCTTCGTACTGCACCGTTCCGAGCGTATTAAATTTGATGGCGTAATCCCACAGAAACGCGGGATACAGCGCTATTACAAGCGCCTGAAACAGCGTCACCAATATGCCCTTCAGATATTGCCTTCTGGCGAAATATCCGACACTCCACACCAACAGCGACGTTTTTGTGTATATGTCGCCGGTAATGAAATCGGTATACACCCGTTTGAACACGTTGCCGCGTTTTTCCATAGCCCTCTCCCCTTATTTTGCCGCCCGCGCACCAAGCAGATGCGCGGGCGGCGTGGTTACGGGTAACTTACATTATCGCGTTTTGTTATACTATAGGCGCGGTGATACCCGTCACCATGTTGTCAAGCAGCTCCTGAAGCGGAGTGTTGTCGGGGTTGCCGGAGTAGATGATAGCGCCGAATGTGTCTGCCGAGCCCCAGTAGTTGCCGCCCACGTTCTGAGCGGTGGCGAAGGCCGCCTGAGCCGCGAGCGCGGCGATGGCGGGATCGGCCATAACGATGTCGGAAGCGGCGGCTTCAACGTTCGACGGGCCCTGATTGCGGATTTCGAAGCGGCTCATCTGCGACTCGTAGTTGGTCATGTACTCCGCGAACAGCATCGCGTAGTATACGTTCGGGCTGTAAGCGTTCACGCCGACCAGCTTGTATCCGGCGAATGAACCCATCTGAACCTGCTCGCCCTTAACGGTGTAGGTCGGGAGCTTGCACGCGGCGTAGCTTTCGCCCCACGCTTCTTTGGCGACGTTGGCGTTCCACACGCCGTTCACGCCCGCTATGACGCTGCCGTCTTTGATGCCGGCGGTGAACTCGGCGTCGGTCTGATTTATGATGCCGTTGTTGGCGGCGATCGCGGTCAGAGCCTCTGCCACGTCGATGCCCTTGATGGGTGTGTCGGTGGCGTTCCAGTTGCAGGTGTTGGAGTTGTCGGGATTGATGTAAACTTCAAGCCCCGCGCCGGCGAAGAACGCGAACAGATACCACGCCGCGTCTAAGTCGTATGAGACGTACTTGCCGTTGGCGGACGCGATTTCCATCATTTTGTCTAAGGAAGCAACGTCTTCTTCGGTGAAATAGTCTTTGTTGTAGAACATGAAATAGCCGTTATCGGCCGTGGCGGGATACGCGTAGAGCGTACCGTCTCTCATGGCGGCTTTGACGGCGCCCGATTCGAGACCGCCGTTGGCGGCGATGATTTCTTCGGTATCGATCGCGACTTCCTGCAGAGCGCCCGCGTCGACCAGCTCGATTATCTGGTCATGCGCGAATGTGTATACGTCGGCCGCGGCTTCGGGGTCTGTCAGCACGACGCCTTTGCAATCGGCTTCGGAGATTATGCCAATCTGAAATTCGAAGTTGGCTTCGGGATACGCGGCCTTAAACTTCTCGATAACGCCGTTGATCCAAGGCTGATCGGCGTCGTCGCCGACCCACACGAGCAGGTTTACGGTTTCTTCAGCGAAAGCTATGCCGCTCATCGACAGAGCCAGCACCATCGCCAGAACCAGGGACAGGAGTTTCTTCATGTATATCATCCCTCCGGTTAAAATGTGAAGTCGTCATACGACTCCGTTTGTTCATTATATATGATATTCTGCATGATTGTCAAGCATTGGGAACGGCATATTGTCAAATTGTGTATTGAATGTTATAATAAGAGAGTAAAGAACCGATTCGGAGGGTGCGTATGAGAAAACTATTGCTTGCGGCGCTTCTGTTGTGTGTCGCCATAGGCGCTTATGCCGAGGCCGACGACGGCATATTCGTAGCGCCCGTCGGAGAACTGCCAGAGGGCTTTCTGTTGGGGGCTGACGTATCAAGCGCGCTATCGCTTGAGAACAGCGGAGTCGTATTCAAGAACGAGCTTGGCGAAGCGCAGGATTTGTTCATTACGCTTGCCGAGCATGGCATGAACTGCGTGCGGCTGCGCGTGTGGAACGACCCGTTCGATTCGCAAGGGATGACATACGGCGGCGGCGGAAACGACCTCGCGACCGCGATAACGCTGGGCAGGCGCGCGACCGACGCGGGATTGGGAGTCATTATCGACTTCCACTATTCCGATTTCTGGGCGGACCCCGGCAAGCAGTTCGCGCCGAAAGCGTGGGAAGGCATGTCGGCTGACGAAAAACAACAGGTGATATACGATTATACGTTCGATTCGCTGACGGAATTGAGAAACGCGGGCGTGAACGTCGTTATGGTGCAGATTGGCAACGAGACTAACGGAAAAATGAGCGGCGAAACCGTATTTTCAAAGGTTGCGAAGCTAATGAAACAGGCGGCGAAAGCCGTGCGCGACGTTGACGCGGACATAAAAATCGCCGTCCATTTCACAAATCCGGAGACACCCGATAACTATATAAAGTACGCTCAGACTCTGTGGCGCTCAGGCGTTGACTACGACGTGTTCGCGTCGTCTTGGTATCCGTACTGGCACGGCACGCTTGAAAACCTTACGAACATACTGACTCGCGTGAAGGATGAGTTCGGAAAAGAAGTCATGATAGCCGAGGTTTCATACGCGTATACGTATCTCGACGGCGACAGTTTCGGCAATACGATTTCCGAGGGCGCGACATGCGATATGCCGTATACGGTGTCTGTTCAGGGACAGGCGAATTGCGTGCGCGACGCGGTGAAAGCGGTTTTGGATACAGACGCGGGCGCGGGCTGTATATATTGGGAAGCGGCGTGGCTGCCCGTTCCCGGCGCGGATTACAACGAGCGCTTTGCGAAATGGCAGGAATACGGCTCGGGCTGGGCGACGAGCTACGCGTCCGAGTACGACCCGAACGACGCGGGCAAGTGGTACGGCGGCTGTTCGTGCGAGAATCAGGCGCTGTTCGATTTCACGGGCGCGCCTCTCCCCTCTCTGAACGTGTTCAGGCATCTCGAAACCGGCGCGACGACTTCCGTAAAAGTCGACGGCGTTGATAATCCCGCCGTCACTTCGCGCATAGGAGACGACATAACGCCGCCCGAGACCGTCACGGCCGTTTTCAACGACGGAAGCGTCAGGCAGATAGACGTTGTGTGGGAATATGCCGATTACACGAAGATGGCTGTATCGGGAGTCAACAAATACGTTGTCGGCGGTTCGGCTTCGTTCGGCGGTTATGCATATCCCGTCAAGCTCACCGTAAATGTGGTAGACAAGAATTACATCGACAATCCGTCTTTCGAAGACGGCGATCTGAGCATGTGGAAGATCGAGGACTTGACCGGTAAAATGAGCGAGCTGTTCGTGATAGACAAGCTCTCCGACGCGGTTTCGGGTTCTCATTCGCTGCATTTTTATTCGCCCACGCAAATCGAATTTACGGCGACTCAAACGCTTGCGAGCGTGCCTGCGGGAACTTACAATTTCTACGTTACGCTTCACGGCGGCGACGTCGGCGAGCATGAAATGTTCATATTCATAGAATCCGACGGCGAAAGGCGCGTATGCGCAACCACGATGACCGGCTGGCAGCAGTATAATACGCCGCGCATAGACGGCGTTCAAATCGGCGGCGGCGAAGCTGTTATCGGAATATATATAAAATGCTCTTCGGGAGGCTGGGGAAACATAGACGATTTCGTGCTCGCGCCCGTCGAGTGATACAGTAATCGAGCCGCCTTTCTGGGCGGCTCGATGTGCTTTACGCGTTTACGAACTTCAGTTTTTCGCCGTCGGGTTCGGCAATGACGCGCTGACCCAGCTTCACGGAGCCCGCGAGTATTTCCTCGCTGAGCGCGTCTTCGACGAGCCTTTGTATTGCCCGCCTGAGCGGTCGCGCGCCGTATGTCAGGTCGTAGCCCGCCTGCGCGACTAGCTTAGCGGCTTCCGGCGTGACGGTTAGCTCTATTCCGCGCTCCTTCAGGCGCTTGGCTACCGTGTTCATCATGAGCGTCGCAATTTTGTCGATATGCTCCTGCTCAAGCGAATGGAACACAATAATTTCGTCCACGCGGTTTATGAACTCGGGTCTGAATATCTTCTTCACCTCGCCCATGATGCTGTCTTTCATAGCTTCGTAGCTGCGTTCGTCGTCGAACGCAGAGCCGAAGCCTACCGCGCGCTGCTTGCCTATAGTGTGAGCGCCCGCGTTGCTCGTCATGACGACCACGCAGTTCTTGAAATCGACCACTCGCCCCTGACCGTCGGTGAGGCGGCCGTCCTCGAGTATTTGCAACAGAATGTTGAACACGTCGGGGTGAGCTTTTTCAACCTCGTCGAGCAACAGTATGCTGTACGGCTTTCGGCGCACCTTCTCGGTGAGCTGTCCGCCTTCCTCGTAGCCGACATAACCGGGCGGCGAGCCTATCATGCGCGAAACGGAGAATTTCTCCATATATTCGGACATGTCTATGCGGATAAGGCTGTCTTCGTCACCGAAAAGCGCCTCGCCGAGAGCTTTGCACAGTTCGGTTTTGCCGACGCCCGTAGGCCCTAAAAAGATGAAAGAGCCTATCGGTCGGTTCGGGTCTTTCAAGCCCGCTCTCGCTCGCCTGACGGCGCGGGCGACGGCCTTTATTGCCTCCTCCTGCCCCACGACGCGCTTGTGCAATATATCCTCCATGTGCAACAGCCTTTCGGCTTCGTCCTCGGTCATGCGCGTAACGGGTATACCTGTCCACAGGGACACGATCTGCGCGACTTCGTCTTCGGTCACTGTCTCTACGCGCTTGTCGCGCTGCTTTTCCCATTCGCGGCGCATATCCTCCATTTCCTTCTGGAGCGTCTTTTTCTGGTCGCGTAAATCGGCCGCTTTCTCGAAGTTCTCGTCCTCGACCGCCTTTTTCGTCTCCTGGTCGAGCTCCTCTATGCGCCTTTCCTGCGCCTGCATATCGGGTGGCGCGGCGAACGTGCGTATGCGCACGCGCGATGCCGCTTCATCTATAAGGTCGATCGCCTTATCGGGCAGGAAACGGTCGGATATATAGCGGTCTGAAAGCGCCACGGCGGCTTCGATAGCCGCGTCGGTGATTTTCACCTTATGGTGGTTTTCGTATCTCTCGCGCAGACCCATCAGTATTGCGACGCTCTCGTCTTTCGTAGGCTCTCCGACCATGACGGGCTGGAAACGGCGTTCGAGAGCCGCGTCCTTCTCTATATATTTGTGGTACTCTCGCAGCGTGGTCGCGCCTATGCACTGCATCTCGCCGCGCGCGAGCAGCGGTTTCATAATATTAGCCGCGTCTATAGCGCCTTCGCTCGCGCCCGCGCCCACAATCGTGTGCAATTCGTCTATGAACAGTATGACGTTTCCGGCGCGCTTTATTTCCGCCATCGTGTTTTTAAGGCGTTCTTCGAACTCGCCTCTGTACTTCGCGCCCGCGAGCATACCGGGAAGGTCGAGCGACACCAAGCGCTTGTCGCGCAGTATTTCGGGAATGTTGCCGTCGATTATTTTTTGCGCGAGTCCCTCGGCGATGGACGACTTGCCCACGCCCGGCTCGCCTATCAGCACCGGATTGTTCTTCGTGCGGCGCGATAGTATCTGCACTATGCGCTCGATTTCCGAGACCCTGCCTATCACGGGGTCAAGCTCGCCCGCCTCTGCGGCGCGCGTCAGATCGCGCGCGTATGTGTCGAGCATCGGCGTGCCCTTGCCCTCCGCCTTGCCCGCGTCTCCATCAGCCGCGCCCGAATCGCGCTTAGGGCCGCCGAGCGCTCGCAAAAGCTCCTCGCGGGCTTTGTTGAGATCGATTCCCAGCCGCGAAAGCGCATGAGCGGCGACGCCCGCGCGTTCGCGCATCAGCGCCAGCAGTATATGTTCAGTGTCTATAGCGTCGCTGCCCAAATCGCGCGCTTCGCGGGCGCTCATTTCAAGCACTGTTTTTGAACGTATGGTATAGCTCAGCGTCTTTATGGGCGAGTCGTCGTCGCCCTTCCCCACCAACTGGATTATTTGGTTGCGCGCGTCCTCCAGCGTTATGCCGCCAAGCACCGCGCCCGCCTTGCCGGGGTCGTTCAATACGCCCAGCAGCAAATGCTCCGTGCCTATATAGTTGCGCCCCAGCATGGCCGCTTCGCGTTGAGCGGCTTCGAGCGCCTTGCGCCCGTGTTCGTTGCATCTGGCAAACATTGTAATCTCCTCTCGCGAATCGCTATTTACCGTCTATCAGCGCGGACAGCTTCGTGCGTATCTCGCTCGCGCGCAGAAGCATTCTGTCGCGCTCCGAGAGCGCGCCGCCCGCAAGTATATTGAGTGAGCCGGGCTGCATTTCTGTCATCAAACCGTCGATTCCCGCCGTCGGCGCGTTCAAAAGACCGACGCTCGAAGCGAGCCTTAGATCGGAAAACAGGCGCATGAACTCTTTTTCGTCCATAAGTCGCGCGTTTAACAGTATACCCACCGACCGCATAAGTTTATCTGTGAAAGCGTCCGCGTCGCGCTCAATAAGCGTTTTGCGCTCCTCGCGCTCCTGCTCGACGACCTGCGAACACACGGCTATAAGCGCGCGAATCATGTCGTCCTCGGCTCGCCCAAGCGTCACCTGATTCGAAAGCTGGAACAGATTGCCTTCAGATTCGCTGCCCTCGCCGTACAGCCCGCGCACCGTGAAACCCAATTTGCCCACCGCCTGAACGATCGCGCCCATCTTGCGCGACAGCGTCAGCGCGGGCAAATGCAAAAGCGCGCTCGCGCGCATACCCGTGCCCGCGTTGGTCGGGCACGACGTCAAATAGCCCCATTTCGCGTCGAACGCGAACGGCTCTCCGCCCGCGAGTATATCGTCCGCCTGAAACGCGAGCTGCGCCGTTTTCTCAAGCTGCATACCGGGGAGCAGACCCTGTATGCGCAGGTGGTCTTCCTCGTTTATCATTATAGACACAGTCTCGCCGCTTGAAATAAGCGCCGCCGCCATGTCTTTATAGTTCAGAAGGTCATAGCTTATCAAATGTTTCTCGACAAGCTGCCTGCGCTCGGAGTCGGACAGTTCGGATATATGGTACAGTCTGTACGCGCTCGCCTGCTCGCTGTTGGCGATGCGCGTCGTTGCGCGGCGAATCGTCTCCTGAGCGTCGTCCGACGTCATTTTGGGCGCGAAGGGTATGTCTTCATAGTTGCGGGCGAGCCTCACTCGGCTCGAAAGCACGACGTCCGATTCGGGCGCGACGGCATATTCGCTCATTTCTTTGCGTCCTCCTTTGCGTCGGCGCGATTGCTCTCCTGTTTTTCGAGCTGCGCGTTAAGCGCCCTGATTTGGTCGCGCAGACTCGCGGCGGACTCATATTCCTCAGCCGCTATGGCCTTTACCAACTGCTGTTTGAGCTTATCGAGCGTTATGCGCATTGAGACCTTGCTGTCAACGCCTCCCGGCACGCGCCCGTTGTGCTGCGTGTTTCCGTGCATACGCTTCAAAAGTTCCTCCAACGGTTCGCGGAACGCTTTGTAGCACTCGGCGCAGCCCAGCATACCTGTCTTTTTAAAATCGGCGTATGTGGTATGACACACGGGGCATGTCGCGCCCAAGGCTTCGTCTTTTGAGTCGTCCTTGCCGCCCGAAAGCGCCTTTTCCAAGAAACCGCCTAAAAGTCCCGCCAAGTTGGAGAAATCGATGTTGGGCAGTTGCTTTCTGTATTTTGTCATGCACGTCGCGCACAGGTTGCGCTCGCGCTTCTCGCCGTCGACGAACGTCGTCAAATGAATGTTTGCCGGGCGCACGCCGCATTCGTCACACATCATCGGTGTTGTCCTCCTCGAGATTTCTGAACGCCTGAACGAGCATTCCTCTGAGCACTGCTGCCCTGAGCACGTCTTTCGCGCTTACGGGCAGCGCCAGCGCGTTGCGAGCCACCGCCGAGCGCATCAAAAGCGCTTCTCTGCGCTTTACCAGTTTTCGCTCGTACAAATGCGCGATTATTGCGTTCGCCGAGTCCTCGTCTATCGACGCGCCCACTCTGTTCAAAAGTGATTCGAGCAGATTTCCGCCCACGGGGTGCGTCATGCGGACAATTCTAACATAGCCGCCGCCGCCCCGCCGCGATTCTATAATATACCCGTGGTCAACCGAAAAACGCGTCGCGAGCACATAGTTTATTTGCGAGGGCGCACAGCCGAAATGCTGAGCAAGCTCGTTGCGCTTGACCTCGATTTGAGCGTCCTCCTCCATAAGTTCCTTTATGAATCGTTCGATCGAATCGCTTAGCTGCGCCATACGGCTACCCCCTTTCGGATAATTTGACTATCTCTGACTATTATATCCGATATTCGCCGAATTGCAATAGAAAGCCGCGCGGAGCGCAAAAAATAACGGGGATTTTGCATTCCGCGCGGTAAAAGCAAGTTTATATGCGTTACGCGAAGTTTTGTATGTAGTTAAGCAGCGCGCCCGCCGATTGATTCGACGCGATTTTTGCAAACTCGTCGTATGAGACTGTCGCCGAACCGTCCGCGCTGTCTGATACGGCGCGCAGCACCGCGCACGGCGTTTTGGATATGTAACACGCGTGGGCTATCGCAGCGCCCTCCATATCGCATACGCAGGCGTTGAATGTGGATTTGATGAAATCCTTGCGCGCTTTGTCGGATACGAACACGTCGCCCGTCGCTATGACGCCCGTCATATGCCTGACGTTCATTTCGGTAAGCGTTTTTGAGAGGTCTTCTGACAGTCGCCCGTCGAGCGGGAAATCGATCATATTGACCGTAGACACAAATCCGGGAGGGTCGCCGAACGCCGTCGTGTCAAAATCGTGCTGCACGCACGATTGACCGACGATAACGTCGCACACGCGCAAGCCGCTCGCGAGCGCGCCGCCCGCGCCCGTGTTTATAACGCGGTCGGGCGAATACTTCATAATCAATGTTTGAGCGCACACGGCTGAATTGACCTTACCCACGCCGCATACCGCCGCGACGACGGGCTTTCCGTATATTTTGCCTCTGAAAAACTCGTAGCCGAACACTGTCTCTAAGACCATATCGTCCATATGAGCCTTGAGCAATTCTATTTCGTGCGGGAGCGCCCCGAGTATGCCGGTCATTGTCTGTCTCCCTTCGGGTATTCGAGTTTTGAAACGGGATAGTTCATAATGTACGGCAGGTATTTCTCGCATTCCGCCTGTGCAAGCGGCAGATCCAAGTTCGCGAAATTGCCGCATTCCTTGCGCGATTTGCCGAACACTTCGCCGCTGTATTCGATTATCTTTCTGACAGTGCCCTCGATTTCACTGAGCACGGTTTCGTGAACGGCTTCTCTTACTAGCAGATAGAAACCCGTCTGACAGCCCATCGGTCCGAAATACACTATCGAATCGCCTATGTCTGAATTGCGAATGATCGTAGCGAACATGTGTTCGAATGTGTGCATCGTAGCGTTGTCCATATAGTCGCCCTTGTTCGGCGCGCGGGTGCGCATATCGTATGTGGTTATGTCGCCGTCCACGCGAGAAACATATACGCCGGGCGTTATGAAATCGTGATCGACCGAGAAACTTGCGATTCTTTTCATTCAGTAATCCTCCGTCATATGAGCAGCGCACTCGCCTGCGCCGATATGCCCTCGCCCGTGCCCTCGAAGCCCATGCCCTCAGTGGTGGTCGCCTTTACGCTCACGCGCTCGACAGGCAGTTGCAAAGCGTCCGCGAGAGTCTCGCGCATAGTTTGTATGTAGGCGGCGAGCTTTGGCCTTTGACAGACGATTGTAATATCGGCATTCGCTATAACGTAACCCGCCGCCGCGACGCGTTCGTATGCCGCTTTCAGCAGTATAACGGAAGATATGCCGCGATATTGTTCGTCGTTATCGGGAAACATTTTACCTATGTCGCCGAGCGCAGCCGCGCCCAGCAGCGCATCTATAAGCGCGTGGATAGGCGCGTCGGCGTCGGAATGTCCCAGCAACCCTTTTTCATAAGGTATCTGAACGCCGCACAGCCACAGTTCCCTGCCGGAAACGAGTCGGTGCGCGTCGTAGCCCGTGCCTATTCGCGGGTTAATAAGTCGATTTTCAGCTGACACGAAATCCTCTCGCGTTGTGAGTTTTACGTTGTCCGCGGCGGTTTTTGAGCGCGTGAGCTTGACGCTCGAATACTCGCGCTCGTATACCGCCGAATCGTCCGTCGCCGAAAAACCGTCGCGGCGGGCGTTTTCATAAGCTCGCATTATCTTTTCATATATAAACGCCTGCGGTGTTTGCACGGCGCGCAATTTCGACCGATCTGGCGTACTGTAGGCGAACAGATCGTCGTTTACGAATTTTACGGTATCCGTGACTTCGGCGCAAATAACGCCCGAACCAAATTCGCGGGCGTCTGAAATCGTGTTCTCGATTATTTCCCGGGAAACGAAAGGGCGCGCGCCGTCGTGTATAAGCGCGACTTCCGTGTCGGGCGGCAGCGCGCGCAGACCGTTATACGACGACTCCAAGCGCGTCGAACCGCCCGCGACAATCTGTCTGACAAGCGAGTTCCCGCCCTCGGTTTGCTCGATCTCGCTCCATGTCGACATATCGTCTTTTGAAAGCACGAGCACGATGTCGTCTATCAGTCCGCTCTTTGAGAGCGAATCTAGGCATATGCCGAGCGCGCTGCGCCCCTTTATCTTTTGAAACAGTTTGTTGAAGCCGAAACCCGCGCGTTCGCCGCGTCCGGCGGCCACTACGACGCAGCCGACGCGCGGTTTTGCCTGTGTCATGAGATTATCTTGAACATATCCGCCGCTTGCGCTTTAGGGGCGTGCTCGGATATGGTCAGCACCTCGTATTTGGTTTCGTTCGCGCCGAAGCGCACCGTGAGCACGTCTCCGACCTTTAGTTTAGTTCCGGGTTTTCCCGGCTTTCCGTTCACCGCTACATGCTCTGAATCGCACGCGTCGCTTGCGACGCTGCGGCGCTTTATGATGCGCGATACTTTAAGAAATTTGTCCAACCTCATTTCGCCCGGCGCGCTTAACGCGACGGGCGATTCTTGCTTACGCGACATTGATGTTTACTCCTTGTATGCGCGCCTTTCGCTTAAAACTCGTCCTTAAAGGACTTGCCGGGTTTGAAGCAAGGCGTGCGGGATTCTGCGACTGTTATAGCTTCGCCCGTCGCGGGGTTGCGGCCGGGGTGAGCGTCCCTGTGGCGTACTTCGAACGTGCCGAAGCCGACTATTTGCACTTTTTCGCCCTCTTTAAGGGCCTCTGTGACAGTCTCTAAGAACGCTTCAAGCGCGGCCTCCGACTGTTTACGATTGAGTTTTGATTTCTCCGCTATTTTAGCGACGAGTGCGGACTTGTTCATACAGACACCTCCACGTTATTTCATAAACCCCGCCGTTGTAAGGGATTTCATTCAGCTAAACATTTCCACGCCGGCACGTGAAATCCTGCACGCAATCAAATAAAATCGTGATTTTACATTGATTTATTACTACTATTCATTTATAACCGTCAATGAAGCGCTCGATTGCGTCTTCGAGCGCGGTTTCGGCGTTCACGCCGTTTGACTGCGCCCAACTTACGCATTCCAGAAGCGCGTCGCCCAAGCCGTTCGCGTTTGAAAAAGCGCATGAGCGAAGCGCGGCGTCCCCGTTTTCGCTCAGCCCCGACTTCTTTATAACCTTCTGCGCCCTCATAAGCGCGGGCAGACCCTTAGCTACGGCGCGCATTTCGTCGTATACGGTCGTGATTCCTTTTTCGCTCCGCTTCGCCTTCGCCCAGATGCCTGACAGCTCCTCCGCATTTTCCGCGTTCTCGTTTCCGAAAACATGCGGGTGTCGCCTTATCATCTTAAGAACAGCGCCCGTGACGGCGTCTGTCGGGCTGAACTCGGCGTGTTCCTGCGCGATTTGCATTTGCAAAGCGATCACAAAGAGCAGATCGCCCAGCTCCTCGCACAGGTCGTCCATGTCGCCTCTTTCGGCCGCGTCCTTTACCTCATAGGCCTCTTCGACGATGCACTTCGACAGGCTTGCGTGGGTTTGGGCAGCGTCCCATTTGCAGCCGTTTTCCGGGTCGCGCAGGCGGCGCGCGAGCTGCGTAAGCCTGTAAAAATCAAAGCGCTGAAGCTCCGTCAGGTCTTTGACGGCGGGCGCTAAACACGCGCACAGATGGTTGTATTCCTTTAGCCTGTCGAGCGATGACAGCCTTATGTCAGCCACTCCGCCCGACGGGGTGAGGAAGTATACCGTCGTTTCTTCAGGATAGCGCTCCATAAGGCGCAGTTTAACGTCTCCCGCCAACTCGCGCGAGTCTATCTCCGTTACGAGCGTGTCGGTGTCCGACGTTATGCGCGTATCCGCTATATTTGAAGCGCTTACGCGTAAAACGCCTTTGCCCGCTCTCGCGAGCAAATCGGAATGTATTCCCGCGCCGATCGCGCGCACGCGCGCTCCCGACGCGATTATTCGCTTCACCGATTCGTCCGAAAAATCCATCACGCAGTATACCGCGCCGTCTCCGGCGCTCAGAACGCGTTTCGCCGCCATATCGGCGTGCGCGTCGAAATCCTCAGCCGTTTCGTATAGATCGTCGAGCGCCGTATACGCTATGCCCTTCTCGTCGAGCCATTCCGCGCAGCCGCAGCGTGCCGTATGCAGTATCACGCGTTCGGCGCTTTCGAGCGCCTGAACGCATTCAAGCGATAGATCGCCCTTTCTCGCCCCAACGCACGCTATTGTGTATGCCAAACTCGCGTCCTCCGTATGTTTATGCGCGGTATATGCTTATAATCGCGCCGCCAAACATTATAACACCAATGCTTATTTGCCGCAAGCGCTATTGTTCCATTTGCCTGCCAATTATGGCGCTGGTGGTCTCCGCGACTTTCAAATCAACATTCGTCATCTTAGCGCCCGAATCGCGGTTTACAAGTATCAGCCCGCCCACGATTTCGCCGTCCGCAAGTATCGGCGACACGATCTGCGCTGTATACTGTTCTATTTGATCGTCCGACACGATCGGCAGCATTCTTTCGCCGTCGGACAGATTTTTGAGCACCGTCACCCGGTTTTGCATTATACTTTCCACTTCGGCGCTCAGCGCTTTTTCCCACTGGTCACGCTTCGACGCGCCCGATACAGCTACTATGGCGTCCCTGTCGCTTATGAGCGTGATATGCCCAAGCGTTCGGTACAGCGAGTCGGTGTAATCCTTCGCGATTGCCGCTATCTCGCCTATCGGAGAGTATTTCTTTAATACGACTTCGCCGTCGTGATCGGTGTAGATTTCAAGCGGGTCGCCCTCGCGTATGCGAAGAGTGCGGCGAATTTCTTTCGGAATGACCACTCGGCCAAGCTCATCAATCCTGCGAACGATACCGGTTGCACGCATATGAGAATCCGTCCTTACATAGCTTATTTGGCGGTTTCCCGCCGCATGTGCTATTATCTTCTTGATTCGTCAAATTATGCGCGCCTGAAAGGTAATATGAGCTAGTACAGGCACATGTTTATGGTTTTCATAAATTCAAGCGTTTGTTCGGCTGTAGGAAGCGCCGCGCACGCGCCCTTCCGCGTGACGGAGAGCGCGGCGTAACAGTTAGCGTAGCGGATCGCGCGCTCCATATCGGCGTTATCGGCGAGCATATATGCAAGCGCGCCGTTGAACGCGTCACCCGCGCCCGTTGTATCGACGGCTTTCACTTTCGCGGTTTCGGCGAAACAGCTCGTTTTTCCGTCAGTATAATACACGCCCTTCGCGCCGAGCGTTATGATAACGCGCTTCACGCCCAGAGCGAGTATAGAATCCGCAGCCCTGCGCGCGGACGCGTCGTCAATGATTTTCACGCCGCTTATCTGTTCGGCTTCGGTTTCGTTGGGAGTCGCCATGTCGACTTTTACGTAAAAACCGTCGGGCGCTTTCAAAAACGGCGCGGGGTTGATTATCACGGGTATATTATGCGCCCTGCAAATATCTATAAACGCTTCCGTCGCCTCAAAGTTCGTCTCGAATTGCGCGAGCGCTATGTCGCATTCCGCTATCGCGCTTTCGGCAGCTTTTATATCCGAAGCCGTCAGCGTCGCGTTAGCGCCGTTGACCGCGATTATACGGTTTTCGCCGCCGTTTTCGCTGACTTCGATAAGCGCGCAGCCCGTATTTACGCCCGGGACGACCGTTATGAAGTCGGAGCGCATTCCTTCGGTTTTCAGCTGTTCAAGCGCGAACGACGAAAGCGCGTCGTCTCCGATTTTTGCTATCATCAAAACGTCGCCGCCCGAGCGCTTCGCCGCCGTCGCCTGATTAAAGCCCTTGCCGCCCGCGCCGAGCGCGACGGACGAGCCGAACACGGTTTCGCCGTTAAGTGGCAAACGCGGAGCGTAGGCCGTTATGTCTACGTTCATGCTGCCCGCGACCGCAATTTTTGGTTTTCTCATGACAGTGAACCTCAAATTCTGTATAAATGATGATTCCAAAAACGGCACGGGCGCGAAAACCGCGCCCGTGCCGCAGGGAGTGCGTTTATTTGAACTGGGGCAGCCAATCTTCGTTGGCCTTGAACATTTCGTCGACCATAGACCTGATCTCGCGCAGGCTCAATACGGAAGCTGTGAGCGGATCGTAGCATATCGCGCGGTACACCATTTCGCGGTCTCCGCGTATGCCTGCCTCGACGACCATTTCCTCGATTTGAGCGCTCGTGCCGCTCAGGAGCGCGAGCTGCGGTGGCAGCGCGCCCACGTGTATGGCTTCCAGACCGCGTTTACTCGCGAGCACCGGCACTTCGACGCAGCAGCCGTTGGGCAGGTTGTCGATGAGACCGAAGTTGCGCACGTTTCCGTTGAACTTGAACATCTCGCCGTCGCCGAATATGGCGTTGAATATGTACGCCGCGTACTCATGACCGCGCTTCAGATCCAGCGGCTGTTCGAACCATTTGTCTATTTCGTCCTTCCACGTATGCTCGCGCTTGCGGTATTCGTCGAGTATATACGCGTATACTCCCGGATTCCAGCCCGTGCCGTGCGTGCAGTATTTCTCGATAAGATCGGGGCGCTTGCGGAACCACGCGCAGTATTCGCTGTTGTGACCCGACGACTCGGTCACATAGTAGCCCAACGCCAAGAACATTTCGTTGCGCACCATTTCTTCGTTGTAGATCGCTTCGTTCTCGGTGACGGCTTTGCGAATGAGCGGGTATGCGTCTTTGCCGTTCCACAAAAATTCAGTGTAGAAAGCCTGATGGTTTATGCCCGCGCAGGTGTATTCGATTTCTTCGATAGGCGCGCCTATCCATTTCGCGAGCATCGCGGCGGTACCCTGAACGCTGTGGCACAGACCGCTCGTCAAAAGCTTCGGGAACTCGCCCTGTACCGCGCGGCACAGCATAGCCATCGGGTTTGTGTAGTTTAGGTATACCGCGTCGGGACAATAGCGCGAAATATCGCGGGCGATGTCCATAATCGGGTTCACTGTGCGCAGATAGCGGAATATTCCGCTGGGTCCGCGCGTATCGCCGACGTTCGTATCGACGCCGTATTTCTTGGGTATCAATATATCGTGCTGCCACACGTCCACATCGCCGTGAAGTATCGTCGTGATAACGCCCTTCGCGCCCTTCAGCGCTTCGGCGCGGTCGCTCGTCGACGTTACGGTAGCGGGGTAATTGCCGGCTTCGACAATGCGCCTGACGGCTTTCGTTATGTACGAAAGTCTCTCCGGGTTGATGTCCATCAACGCAATCTCCGCGTCCGAAAACGCCGGGAACGAAAGAATGTCCTTTACCAAGCCGCGCGTAAAACCAAAGCTGCCCGCGCCAATAAACGCGATCTTGTGTGCCATAAACGCCCTCCAGATGACATATTTGCGCATTTGAATACGTACACATTATACATACAAACCATATCGTTGACAAGCTTTATATGAAATAATCCGCGCGGGAAAACCCTGCGCGGATTGATTTACATTGACTTCATCGTCACGCGAAACAATACGGCATATCAATCAACATCGACGCGGGCACGCTTTGTATTGCCGTGTCGAAAATGGTTACGCGGCTCATAAGCATAAGCGCTAATACGCAAAGCGACAATATGAACATTATGGCAACGAACCGCTTGAAAGACCTCTCCCGTTTGCTTATGACCGTGAACCTGCGCTTCCTCGTGTTTACGTTCATCATGTGCTTTCACCCCTCAAACTCTATGTCCGGATTATAACAGAACAAATGTTCGATGTCAAGCGTTTTCCTGATTTTTCTCAAAAAATGTCGGCGCACCGTAATTTTACGTAAAAGGCATTGACACGAACCACCTTAGCGTGTATACTATTTGAGTGTCTTAAAGAACTCCATTCGCGGGAATGGCGGAATTGGCAGACGCGCTAGATTCAGGTTCTAGTGAACAATACGTTCATGCAGGTTCAAGTCCTGTTTCCCGCACTGAAACCCGAACGGTAATCGTTCGGGTTTCTTATTTGCGTGGCTGTTCGTTTGTCAGCGCGATATATGCTCGAACAAATCGCGCATCAGAGCGTCGCGGTCTATGTAGTAGACATACTTGCACAGCGTGCGGCGCGAATCCGCGCTGTAATGGTGGTCGTATTGGGGTATCGGCGTCGGAATCAGCTCGTCAAGCATGAAGTTTTTACCTTCGCTCATAAGCCAGCCTATCGTTGTAACGTCCCATATGACTCGACTCCACACCTTACCGGAGGCATACGCGTTCGCGGTCTCCTCCGTGAAATCAACCAGGTAGTCGCACAGCGCGTTTTTGCCGCGCAGCCAATACTCAAGCTCGGGAGCTGTCGTCGTGAACGCGCTTACGACTCCCATGCACGGCAGTATCACCAGCGGCGCGCCGGAACCGAATACGACTCGAGCCGCCGCCACGTCTTGCCTGCAATTAAATTCGCAGTTATCATGCCAGAAAAGCGCGTTGCCGCCCAGCCAGACCACGACGATGCGGTCGGCTATTTCGGGATTTATCAATAACGCCGACGCGATGTTCGTTATAGCGCCGATAGTTGCTATGTACAGCGGATTATCGCTCGTATACCCCATCGTGCGTTCAGCTAGATCGCGCGCCACCGCGGATTCCTCGGGCGTTTTTTCGTCTTTCAGAAACGAAAGCGAACCGCGGTATGCAGGCGTCGTTTCTTTCGCGAGCTTCAGGAGCTTCAGTATTTCCTGATAACTCTTCTCCATGCCGTCCGCCGCTCCCGTGGAACGGTCGTTGTGAAAAGGCGCGGCGTAGAGCGCTTTAAGCGAGATTTTCTCCGTGCTCCTAAGAGCGTATGATATCGCGAACTGATCGTCGATTTCGTTGTACGCGTCAGTATCGAGCACTACGTCAATATGACCTTTAGGCATTTCCAGCATTTTAAGTCTCTGTTCGGCAGTGAGCATCGTTTTCAATCCTTTCAATATCGGTTTCTTATCGGCGATTCCGCTTATACATTTATCGAGCACCACGCATAAGAATAATACTGTTTCGCTAAAAATGCAAGTCGTGTTCCCATTTCGATCAGGCTCGCGCACCAAACGGCTATCAGCGCCCATTCATTCGCGGTGAACGCTCCGTATACGCCGAGCATAAGCCGCCTGACCGCGAACACCTCCGTCAGCGTAAGCTCAGAGCGAATTATCATCACGCTCAGCGCCATTACGCGAGCGACATATCGCGTGTCTCACGCGCCCCTGAGCGCGCCCGCGAATATGCAGACGCGGCTTCACCTAATACACGCGTAAGCTCCGCGAGCCTGTGATACGGCGCGGGCGACGAGTACAGCTTCGTTAGAAGCCGAAAGGCTCTGAGAGCCCGTAATTCGAGCCTGTGCCAGTCGTCAAGCGCGCCTGCGGTTCGAAAAGTTTGACTGCCTTTCCGTAATCCGTGAAATTCAGAAGCGTCTTAAGGAAATATGGCATATCCAAGCCCACGAGCGTCAGATAAACGGTTTATATACACAGGCGCTCTCCGCCGCCGAACACGTTTTACAG
Source organism: uncultured Oscillospiraceae bacterium (assembly GCA_964453505.1). GTDB lineage: Bacteria > Bacillota > Clostridia > Christensenellales > Aristaeellaceae > CAYVPJ01. The sequence goes on from CAYVPJ010000024.1 coordinate 46,004, forward strand.
GCACTCACGAACGCTTTCGGCGACCGTATCCTTGTCTATCGCGTTTCTGTTCACGCCGCATGTCTTGCCGAGACCCAGAACGTTCATATCCGAATCGCATAAAACGACTTGAAGTCTGCTGATAAAAGTGGGGGTGGCGATTTTACTTGCAATCTTCTGTCCCTGTGTCTTTCACCGTATAACGCTTGACAAACGAGAGTCGACGTTTTATCCTGTCCGCGTGAGGTGACGAAAGTGAAGACTGATTTCTTCGAAAGACCCGAAATAATGAAAGAGCCGTGGTGCACATGGCAGGGGTTTCTGACGGCAATTCCGTCGCTCGTATTCGTGGTGACGGGCTGGAAACCCAACGGAAAACCAAACGCGTGCCTGCAATCGTGGGCATCGTTCGCCGGGGGCGGTAAAGACGAGTTCGTGTGCGTTATGAACGCAGTCAATAAAGACGGGCACATGTATAAATCGCTTAAGGAGACGGGCGTATGCGTCGTAAACTTCCCGACATACGACATTTACGACCGCTGCGTGAAAACAATAGGCAACAACGATTTCGAGACTGACGAGATCACCGCGGCGGGATTGACCGCTGAACCCGCAGTTAAGGTGAACGCGCCGCGCATAAAAGAGTGCTTTCTCAACATGGAGTGCGAATACCTGTGGGAGCACGATGTTTTCGACAATGCAGGCTTTTTCGGAAACCACGACGCCGTCGTCGCCGTGAAAGTCGTCTGCGTGAGCATGGACAGAGATCATTACGACCAAAACAAGCTCGGCCGATACGGAAAAACGGGATACCTTTATCAAATCGATCAGCCCACGAACCCCGAAACGGGAGAAAAAACGTCGGAAATGGTCGGTACGCTAGAAGTAAACGCGCCCATTCCGTGGATAACGAAATGAGCGCGAGCAATACATAACTGCGCTTGCGTTTATTGTATGGGCGCGAAACAGGCGTATATCGTGCGCACCGACTCGTTTTTGGGTATGATGCGCCCCGAAACGCGGAACAGCCGATATTCGTTTTCGCCGTAAAGTATGCGCAGATTACAGGCATAATCGCGCCCCTGCTCAAGCGCCGCCGCCAGTTCGCGCTGCAAAATCGGGAGGTCGTCGGGGTGCACGGCAGCCTCGACGACGTGGTCGGGTTCGTCTCTCCCCATTAACTCCAGATAGCGCTTGTTTAAGTGGATTATGTAAAGCCTTTCGCCGTCGTATTCGTATATTCCCGCGCCGCACGGCATGTTGTCAAGGAGTTCCTTCTGTTTTTCTTCCTCGCGCACTTTCTCAGTCGCGTCCGTGTAGTATATGTTTAAGAACGTGTCGCCGTTTTGTTCGTGAGACACGCGGCCGAATATTGTGAACCAAATGTAATCGCCGCTCGCGTGAAGCAGGCGGTAACGCGCGCTCTGCGCTTCGCCGTTTTTGAACATTCGTTCGACTGCGTCCTTCACGACGGGTATATCGTCGGGGTGAACGCCCGCCATTGCGTCCTGACCGTACAGAGCCATCAAATGCGCGTTGTCCATACCTGTCAGCTTCGAAAGCCCTTCGTTTATATATACAGGCTTCAGCGGCTCGCCGTTTTTCACGCTAATGCGGACGAAACCGCCGGGAATGTCGCGCATCATGTCGGTCAGCATTTCATTGTCGCTCTTTATTTTGTATGACATCTCTCTGAGCCGCGCTTCCATAGCGACTCGCCTGTCGATATTTTCGGTCGCCATGAACAAAAGAAAACTGTCGGCGTTCCTCGCGAGCATTTTTACCCTGTTGTGCGTCCAGATATGGCGCTCGCCCCTGAGCGGCAGACTGCGCACGTCGCACTCCGCCTCGCGACCCGCGCGTATAGCCTCCTCGAGCATGGATACGAATATACCGCGCTGGGAATCGTCGAAGCGCGACAGTGTGTCGAGCTGTTTGTCGATGTATTCTAGCCGGGTCGTACCGATTTGTTCATAAAACTTATCGTTCGCGCGCAGTATCTCAACCCGATTGTTTCTGTATTCGAGTATGGACGCGCCGCCCACCAAACTGTTGAACAGCAATTCGGTTTGCGTGGACGGATCCCAGAAGGACGCCACGCCCGTAAGGTCGGTAGCGAAATAGCGGTTCGTATCGCCCGTTTCAAGTTCCGTCATCAATTTAACAAATTCGTCGGCGGGCACAGGCTTTCCGAAATAGTAACCCTGCATATATATGCAGCCAAGGCTCTTTAGGTAATCCGCCTGTGCTTTCGTCTCTACGCCCTCGGCGATGATTGGAATCTTGAGCCAGTGAGCCATTCGTATTACGGAGGAAAGTATGTTCCCGCCGCGCTCGTCGTCCGCGCCGTGTTCCAAGAACTTCATGTCGAGTTTCAGTATGTCTACGGGCACGTCTTTCAGCGTGTTGAGCGACGAATAGCCCGTGCCGAAATCGTCCATTTCGATGGTGA
>CAYVPJ010000025.1:0-48191 GCA_964453505.1 uncultured Oscillospiraceae bacterium
CTCAACTGATCGCGTATAAGCTCCGCCGCGTGCGTGCGCGTCATGGCGGTATCGTCTACGTATGTCAGCAGCGTGAACTCGAACTGTTCGAGCACGCCGTCGACGACGTGGTCGAGTATGCCGTCGGAATTATAGTCGCCCCAGCCCGCCATGTAGAGCAGCTGCAGAGCGCGTTCCTTGGATTCGTAATAGACGGCCGACTGCGTTTCATAGAGCCACGAACCGGGCACGACGGGCACTTCGGATTCCGTCACCATGTCCATATATATGTTCGACGCGATGGTGCTTATGTCAAGAGCGTACATGAGCGCCTGCCGCGTATATATATGCGAAAACAGGGTCGAGCCTATGTCGGGCACGAGAATTTCGTATGTGAGCGTAGTATAGTCGACGCTCGTGCGGTCTGATAACAGCCTTGACAGCGCCGCGTCCTGCGAGCGCGTCGCCAGCGCGTCGATTTCGCCGTTCGAGAGCGCCCTGAGCGCGTCGGCGGTCTCGTCGTATCTGTATCCGAATATCGTAGCCACGGTTGGCGAAACCTTCCACCAGTACGGATTGAAGTTTATATGCACCCAGTCAAGGTCGTAGCCCGCGTACATATACGCGCCCGTTCCGACCGCAAGCTCCCATGAAACAGTGTTCCTTTGAGCGACGGGAAACGTCATGGCGTACAGAACCAGATATGTCGGGTATCTGCCTGTCACCGTCACTGTGTACAGGTCGGTAACTTCCATGCTCGATATGTATTGTAAGCGCGTATAATACGGCGAGCTTTCGCCGAGCGACTTGATGTGCGCATAGGACGCGTACACGTCCTGTGCCGAGAGATATGTGCCGTCGTGGAAGCGCACGTTTTCGCGCAGTTTGAATGTGTAAACGCCGCCCGTCTCAGTCCATGAAAGCGCGAGCTCGCCCACGGGCTTCAGGCTGTCGTCGAAGTCTATGACCGACTCGAACACCAGCTCGTTTATGTTCACAAGGTCGCGCTGATTGCACGCGAACGGGTTTAACGCCGCGCCCGCCGCCGTCACCATGCCGACGGTGAACACTTCCTCGTCGGCGGCGTATGCCGAAGACGACAGCATCATAAAAACCGCGAGCGCCACCGCGGCGAATCTATTGATATGCTTTTTTGTAGTATTCATATGCCTTCCGCACCTTCGCCACATAGTGGCGCGTATTCGGCGCTCCCTCCGGGAAGCCGGTCAGAGTATGCCCGTCAGAGTATCTTTCGTCGTTGATCCAGTTGTCGACCGTGCCCTGACCCGCGTGATACGCGGCGATCACCGCGACCTCGTCGCCTTCGTAGCGCTTCATCAGAAAACCGACGTACCAGCAGCCGTATCTAAGCGACGTGTCGGCGTTTGTAAGGTTCTCAGGCGCGTAGTCGGCTTCCTCGCCGAGTATGCCGGCTATCCAGCCGCCCGTTTCGGGCATTATCTGCATGAGCCCCAGCGCGCCGTTTTTTGAGCGAGCGTCGGGCTTATAGCTCGATTCGGTCAGGCAGATTGCGGCCGTCAGCGCGGGCGGCACGCCGTACTCGCCGCTGCGCTCGATTATCTGATCGACATATTTCATCGGATAGCGTATTCTTTCGAGCGCGCGCGGCAACACGAACGTGAAGGCGAGCGCGACAGCGAGCGCCGCCGCCGCTATAAGAAATATCGACGGCTTTCGTTTTTTGTGTTGTTTCATTCGTTCCCCGATTTACCCAAGCGCTTTTCGAGCGCGGAGTACAGGCCTGTTAGCTCCGCCATCATGCGTTCTATGCTGCGGCGGTTGTCAATGACGTAAGTCGCGCGCGCTTCCTTTTCTTCAAGAGGCATTTGCGCCGCGATCCTCGCGCGCGCCTGCTCCTCGGAAAGCCCGTCGCGCGCCATGAGCCGCTCGACTTGCAGGTCGGAATCGATCGATATGAGCCACGTTTCGTCGCACAGCGCGTCCATGCCCGTCTCGAACAGCAAAGGCACGTTGAGTATTACGAGGTCAACGCCTTCGTCGCGCGCGCGATCAACGTCGTCCATCATAGCCTTCTGTATCGCGGGGTGAGTTATAGAGTCGAGCTTGCGCCGACACGCCGCGTCGGAAAACACCAAATCGCCGAGCGCCCGCCGATTAAGCGATCCGTCCGGGTTGAATACGCCGTCGCCGAAGGCCTCGCGCAGCGCCGGCAAAAGCGCCCCGCCCTCGGCGGTCAGGCCGCGCGATATTTCGTCGGCGTCGACGCATACGGCGCCCAAATCCGCCAGATGCTTAGCCGCCTCGGACTTGCCCGACGCTATCCCGCCGGTCAGACCCACGATGTACGGTTTGTTATTTGCACTCATTCCAATTTCCTCCGGTCGACAACTCCGTTTTAAGCGGCACGGACAGCGACATCACCGATTCCATGCCGTCCTTCAAGAGCGCCTTAACGCGCCCGACTTCGCCCTCGGGGCATTCGATTATTAGTTCGTCGTGCACCTGCAATATGAGCCGCGCCCTTAAACCCTCGCTTTTGAGAGAGTCGCGCACTTTTACCATCGCCAGCTTTATTATGTCCGCCGCCGTGCCCTGTATCGGGCTGTTCATGGCGGCGCGCTCGCCGAAAGAGCGCATGGCGTAGCTCGGGTTCGTAAGTTCTGGCAGATACCTGCGCCGTTTGAGCAGTGTTTCGACATAGCCCTGTGTTTTTCCCAAATCCACCTGCGCGTCCATATACTTTTTGATGTCGGGGTAGCGGTTGAAATATCTGTCTATGAAATCGGCCGCTTCCCTGCGCGACACGCCCGTATTTTTAGCAAGCCCGAAATCGGATATGCCGTAGACGATGCCGAAGTTCACAGCCTTAGCGTGCGAGCGCAGTTCCTTTGTCACGCTTTCAAGCGGCACGCCGAATATCTCGGAAGCGGTTCGCATGTGTATGTCCTGATCGTTCAGAAACGCGTCGCGCATACTCTGGTCGCCCGACATATGCGCGAGCACTCGCAGTTCGATTTGCGAGTAATCCGCGTCGACGAGCACAGAGCCTGCGGGCGCGACGAACGCGCGGCGTATTTCGCGACCCAGTTCAGTGCGCACGGGTATGTTTTGCAGATTTGGCTCGCGCGAGCTTATGCGCCCCGTTCCGGTTACGGCTTGCTCGAAAGACGTGTGAATCCTGTCGTCCTCGGTTCGCTTTTGTAAAAGTCCGATGATATATGTGCCGTTCAGCTTCTGGTATTTTCTGTATTCGAGTATCAGGCGGCAAATCGGGTGCTCGTCCGCAAGCTCCTCCAGTATGTCCGCGCCTGTGCCCGGCGCGCCCTTTTTGCCTTTGGGCGACTTTATGCCCATGTCCTCAAACAACAATTTCGAGAGCTGCTTGGGCGAGTTCAGGTTCACTCCCCTGCCCTTTTCGCCCGCGAGCGCCTGTATGCCGTCGGTGATTTCGGCGATCCTTTTTTCGTATACGCCGCCCAGTTCTTTAAGGTACTCCGCGTCCACGCAAAACCCGGTCTTTTCCATATCCCGCAGAACGAAAGCAAGCGGCAGTTCGACATTTGAATACAATTCGGCAAGCCCGTCCCTTATAAGCGCTTCACGCTGCTTTTTGACGAGCGCGAGCGCGCTCTTGGCGGGGCACGCTTCGCAGTAGTCGACGTTTTCGTTCGCGCACGCGTCGGCGAGCGACTGAGCGTTCTTTTGAGGGTTCAGCACATATGACATGAGCATCGTGTCGTCGGAACGGCCCGCGAAAGCGTCGATGTCGCCCGCGAAAGCCTTTATGTTGTGCATGACGACCCGCGTTTCAGCGTGAGAATACAGCGGCGAAAAGCTGTTTACGATCTCTGAGTCGGTAAGCCCCGGCGTAATGAGATCGCCGCCCATTTCGCAAGTCAGGGTTCTGCCGTCGGTCAACGCCGCGGACAGCTTTTCGCCTATACACACGGCGATTTCGGATACGGGCGAAGCAAACCACTTGGCGACCATTTCCGAAAGCTCGCTCGCGCCCTTCGGAGTTTCGGGCTTCGCAGCCGCGTCGGCGACGGGCGCATATGAAACGGGCGCGTCGGGAGTCGGCTGCTCGATTTCGGTCACGCGCCTTATGAGCGTGTTCAAATTAAGGCGCCTCATCAACGGCAGCGCGCCACGCAAACTGCCCGCGCGGCATTCGTCTTTCACAAATTCGACGGGCGCGAATCTGTCTATGGTCGACAGATACTTGCTCATTCGCGCCTGCTCGGCGTTATCGATAATCCGAGCGCGCAGAGCGCCTTTCAAATTGATTTCCGCGTTATCAAGCACGTTTTCGAGCGACTTATATTCGCAGATCAGCTTTATAGCGGTCTTCTCGCCCACGCCCGGCACGCCCGGAATGTTGTCGGAAGCGTCTCCCATCAAGCCCTTCACGTCGATAAGCTGTTCGGGCATAACGCCGTACTTTTCCATTATCCATTCCGGCGTGACGCGCTCCGTGTCGGTGATTCCCCTTTTTGTGTATATTATCGAAGTGTGAGCGCCCGCCAGCTGATATGAATCGCGGTCGCCCGTCACGACAAGCGCGTCTATGCCTTCGTCTTCGCAAATGCGCGTCACAGTGCCCAATATGTCGTCGGCCTCGTAGCCCGCGATGCTCATCTGCTTTATGCCCATATCGTTAAGCATTTGGCGAATGAGCGGTATCTGCGGGCGCATCTCGTCGGGAGTCGGCGCTCTGCCCGCCTTGTATTCCGAATAGACCTCGTGCCTGAACGTCTTTGCGTGCTCGTCGAACGCCGCTATGCAGTAATCGGGTTTTTCGTCCGCCAGCACCTTTATGAACATCGACATAAACCCGAATATCGCGTTGGTGTATTCGCCCGAGCCGTTATCCAGCAATGGCAGCGCGTGAAACGCCCTGTACATAAGGCTGTAAGCGTCGACCAACACAATTTTTTCAGTCATATACCCTCCGAAGCAATATCTGACACAAGCTATAACATTTCCCATGTTACTCAGTCATTATAGCGCACATGCCGAAAAAACGCAAATCTTTTCACATTGACGGAAACGCCGCGCCCTAAACTAAAACTTTACCCGCTTCAACATTGCATTTATTAACACAAGGTGGTACAATATTCGCCGTCGGACAATCGAATATTTGTGGAGAAGTCGCCTAGCTTGGTCGAGGGCGTGCGACTGGAAATCGCATAGGCGTCAAAAACGTCTCGAGGGTTCGAATCCCTCCTTCTCCGCTCAAACCCCCGAACCGCGAGTTCGGGGGTTTTTTCGCGCCGCTTCGGTCGGGCTTGCGGCGCGCGGGAATGAATGGTACAATATGTCGCGAGGGGAGATGACCGTCATTAACATCGCGTTTTGCGGACTGAAGCACGCTCATATATTTGCGCTCTACGATTTGGCGGTTCATAACGCGGACGCGCGAGTGATCGGCATATGGGACGCTTGCGAGGAATATGTCCGCGAAGCTCGCAGTGTTATCGGCGAAGCCGCTTACGATGATTATGGCGATATGCTCGCCGATCCGCGGGTCGACATCGTGGCGATAGGCGACGCCTACGGCTATCGCGGGAACGAGATCATTCGGGCGCTGAGCGCGGGAAAGCACGTTCTGAGCGATAAGCCGCTCTGCACAAGCCTTGCGGAGCTTGACAGAATCAAGGCGCTCGCAAAAGAAAACGGGCTGCGCGTCGGCTGTATGCTCGATTTGCGCTACGACCCCGCGCTGCGGACGGCGGGCGAAATGATGCGTTCGGGGCGGATTGGCGAGATTCGAAACATAAACTTCACGGGGCAGCACCCTCTGAATTACGGAACGCGCCCGAAGTGGTATTTCGACGCGGGATTGCACGGCGGCACGTTCAACGATCTGGCGGTGCACGGTCTGGACGCGATACGCGTCATGACAAATCTCAGGTATGAGCGCACACTGTGCGCCCGCCAACTTAGCGCGTTCGCCGTAAATGATAAGGGCTTCAATGACTGCGCCCAGTTTATGGGCGAGCTCGAAAACGGCTGCGGAATAACGGGCGACGTGAGCTATTCGGCGCCCGACGGCTGCGCGTATGATTTGCCATCGTACTGGAGATTCGACTTCTGGGGCGACAAAGGCATGATAGAGTGCACGTTGGGCGCGAAGAACGTGCTCATAGCGAACAGAGGAGGGCAAATCGAATATGAGCGCGCGACGCGCGTTACGGACGACTGCCTGAGCGATTTGCTGAAACGCATAAAGGGCGAACCCACGCTATATGACGACGATATACTGTTTGAATCGACCCGCGCGGCGCTTGGGCTGCAGCGGGCGGCGGACTACGGAAAGGGGTTATGACATGAGAAAGCTCAGAGTCGCTATTATTGGTCAGGGGCGCAGCGGAAGGGACATTCACGGCGCATATTTCAGAAGCGGGCTAAACGACAAGTTCGAGGTTGTCGCCGTGGCGGAGGAGATTCCCGACAGGCGCGAACGCGCGAAGGCCGAATATGGCTGCGAAGTATACTCCGATTACAGGGAGCTGTTAAGACGCGACGACTTGGATTTGGTCGTGAACAGCTCGTTTTCGCATTTACATTATCCCATAACGATGGATCTTCTGTCCCACGGCTTCAATGTGGTCGTCGAAAAGCCGTTTTCCGCGCATAAGGTTGAATGCGAAAACATGATAAAAGCGGCGAAGTCCAACGGGAAAATGCTGAGCGTGTTCCAGCAGTCGCATTTCGCGCCGTATTTCAAGCGCATACGCGAAATACTCGCAGGCGGCGAGCTTGGGCGGCCGGTGCAGATAACGGTGCGCTTCAACGGTTTTGCGCGTCGCTGGGACTGGCAGTGCAGCCAGCGCTACTACGGCGGCAGCCTGCGCAACACAGGCCCGCACCCGGTCGAGCAGATATTGACGCTCGTAAACTACGATTCGCTGCCCGCGATAGCGTCCAGGCTCGACCGCGTGAACACGTTCGGCGACGCTGAGGATTACGTGAAAATACTCATGCTCGCGCCCGGCAAACCCGTCGTGGATTTGGAAATAAGCAGCTGCGACGCGTACAGCGAATGGCTCTATCAGATACAGTGCCAATACGGCTGCCTGAGGGCGAACGCCGCGAAAGTCGAATATCAGTATTACAGACCCGACGAACAGGAGGAGCGCTCGCTCATTATGCAGCCTTTGCGCAAGGACGATGGCACTCCCAAGTATTGCGGCGAGGAGCTTCACTGGCACAAAGAAACGTGCGATTTGACGGGCACGGCGTTCGACGTGGCGGTAAGGGAATACTACGACAACATATACTCGCATCTGACGCGGAACGCCGAGCTTATAATCAAGCCTGAGAATCTGCTGATGGAAATCGAGCTGTTCGAGGAAACGCACCGCCAGAACCCGCTGAGCGTTATATACTGAGGAGGGCGCTAAAATGAAAGTCGCAATACTGGGCACGGAAAACTCGCACGCCGAGGCGTTCGCGAAACTGATACGCGACGATAAAGATTTTGAGAATCTCACGATGGTGGGCGCGTATGGTTACGACGATAAGGCGAACCACGCGCTGCTCGAAAAGGGGCTTGTGTCGAGGTTTGCGGAAACCCCCGACGGTTTCTTGGGCGAAGTAGACGCCATACTCGTGACGGCGCGCCACGGAGACCATCATTTCGAATACGCTCTCCCCTATCTCCAAAAAGGCGTGTCGGCGTTTATTGACAAGCCGTTTACGGTGAGGCTGGATTACGCCGACAAAATGCTCGAAGCGGCGAAAGCGTCGGGCGCGCTTTTATGCGGCGGGTCGTCGTTGAAATTCCTGCGCGATCTGGACGCGCTCAAAGACTTCGCGAACGGAAAGCGAGTGCTCGGCGGGCACGTGTCCGCGCCCGTCAATATGGTAAACGATTATGCGGGATTCTATTTCTACGCTCAACATTTGATAGAAATGATGTTCAGCGTATTCGGCTCTGACGTGCGCTCCGTTTATGCGTACTGCCCGAACGAGGAAAATAACAGAATCTCCGTCGTGTTCAATTACGGCGATTACGACGTGACCGCGAGTTATTACAATGGATACGAATACTCCGTCTGCGTTATGACTGACGAAGGCTCGCGCCGCATGAGCACATACGATCTGGGCGATTGCTATAAGCGCGAGCTTGCGGAGTTTCAGACGATGCTGTTCACGCGCAAGCAGCCGCACGCATATGAAAGCCTCAGAAAGCCCGTCGCGCTCATGCATATGATAGAGCAGTCGTTCCGCGCGGGAAAAATGGTTTACGCGTAAACCTCGACGGGCAGCATATTCGGTTCGCCGCGCGACGACAATATGCGGACGAGCAGCCTGTCGGTCTCCGCGTCTATTCGGCATATGCGCTTGTGACCGATCGTCGTGCCCTCGAACGCCATGCCGCCGCGCGACTCGATTATGAAATGCTCGACGCGTTGACCGCGCGATATGTCCTCGCGCAAAATTATCCAGCGGATTTTCTCGGGCTTCGGAAACTCGAGCGCAATGTCCGCCCGCGTGTCAGAAACATTAACGGCGGTCTGTTTAACGCGCAGCGGGTTTGAAAATTCCGACCTGATTTTATCGCCCAACTCGCGCAGGCGCTCAACGTCGCGCGGGTCGAAGCGCCCGTTCGGCATGGGCGGCACGTTCAGATTGAAACAGGCGTTGCCGCCGACGGAGCGGACGTATGTTGAAAACAGGCGGTCGAGAGAATGCGGTTCTTCGTTCGGGTGATAGAACCAGCCCGGGCGTATCGACATGTCGACCTCGCAGCCGCAGAAAGCCAAGCCGTCGGAATAGAGTATGCTCGATAGCGAGCCGATGTCTGCAAATGTTTCGTCGATATGCGCCATTCCGCCCGAAAGCGGCGCGCCGGAAGTCTGCCTTGGACAGCGCTTAACAAGCTCGCCCGGCACAACCGCCCACTCAGCCCAACGCGTCCGACCCGCCTCGTTTCCGCACCAGCGGACGTCAGCGCCCGCGCCGAATATCGAACAGTTCGGCTGATATTTGTGAATCAAGTCGATCCAGCGGTCGAAGGCATACTCCTGCCTGCGCCCGTTAGGACCTTCGCCGCAAGCGCCGTCGAACCACACCATGAAAAGCTCGCCGTAGCGCGTCAAAAGCTCGATAAGCTGTTTTTCATAATATACATTGTATTCGTAAGAACCGTATAGCGGCGAGTTTCTGTCCCACGGCGACAGATACACGCCGAATTTCAAACCGCCGCGCCGACACGCCTCCGCCGCTTCCTTTACGACATCGCCCTTTCCGTTTCGCCAGCGGCTGTTCTTAACGCAGTGGCGCGTGTGTTCGCTCTGCCACAGGCAAAAGCCGTCGTGATGCTTGGCGGTCAAAACCATACCGCGCATACCCGCGCTTTTGAGCGCGGCGACCCAGCCGTCGCAGTCCAGCTCGACGGGGTCGAATATGGTCTCGGGTTCGCTGCCGTCGCCCCACTCCAAGCCGGTGTATGTGTTCACGGTGAAGTGTACGAAGCCGTAAAACTCCGTGTCAAACCACGCAAGCTGATTGCGCGACGGAACGACCTTGCCCGCGTTTTCGATAAACGTCTTAATGTCCATGAAAACGATTATAATACGCATTGACCGATATTGCAATTATTCGTCAATAATCATGCGCGTCCGAATCATTACTGTTTATGGCGAGCGCCGCGTTCATTCACCAATTTGTTATCAAAGTTTAATTTTATAGAGCCTGCGCACGTTCGCTTCGCATTGAATTTACATTCGAATTGCTGTATAATATACACATGTCACTTCATTTCACTATATACGTTTTAGTAGACTCGAAAATTATCGCCATAGTATGTTTAGAACTATAAACTCCGTGATGAATAAGACACCGAACGGGAGGAAAATCCGATGAGAAAGACCGTATCCGCGCTGCTCGCACTGCTGTTGACATTTTCCTACGCCTTCGCGTCAGCCGAATCGCTCACGACGGCTCAAAGACTGGCGGGCACGATAATGCAGCTTGACGCGTACATGAAGAACGGAGTAGAAAGTGAAACTGAGCTAATAACGCTGCGCGAAAACTTCTACGACATAAGCGGCGTAACAGCCGTAAAATTCGGAACATATTGTAGCGCGCTGCTCTATCTTGTGCAGGGGAAGTATAACATGGCGGTGCGAAACGCAGAGATAGTCGTAAACGACGAAGATTTCTGCGAATACCTGAGAAATGAGGTTGAAGGCGAATATATAGGCGACGGCGACGAATTGCTGTCATATGTCAAGGCGCGCTTGGCGGAGAGCGAGGGCGATGAAGAAAACGCGTTATCTCTGTATGAACCAATCAGAGGCTTCTTCGACGCGCTGGCGAGGTATGAGCGCCTGTTTGACGGAATAATGCTTGAGAAGTACGAAAAAGGCATATCTGCGCTTGAAAAAAACGACCTCACGACCGCGATTGAACTCTTCAAGTACCTGAGTAATTACGACTTCCGCGATAGCGCTAGCTATGTAAAGCAGATAAATATAGAACTGAGCGCCACGCCTAAACCAACGCCGACTCCCACGCCTACGCCTAAACCAACGCCTACGCCTAAGCCAACGCCTACGCCTAAGCCAACACCGACTCCCACGCCCAAGCCAACACAGAAACCTACGCCAACACCAACGCCTAAACCTAACTATATAAGCGTTCGCGCAAGCATGACGGATTCGCAAAAACTGCAAGGAGTCATTGGAGCGGGTATCTCTGATATCTCTCATTATGCCTTCCTAAAAGAGGACGGAACAGTTGTGGCAATAGGAAAAAATGCATACAGTCGATGCGATACGGAAGAATGGCGCGATATAGTCGCCGTGGCGTGTGGCTCTTTGCACACTGTCGGCTTAATGAGCAATGGTAGAGTCACCGCAAAAGGAGAGAATGGTAGTGGTCAATGCAACACGACCGACTGGAGAGATATAGTCGCCGTAAGCGCTGGTAATTATTACACCGTCGGACTAAAAGCGGACGGCACGGTCGTCGCTGTGGGTTATACTTATGCTGCTAACGAACAATGCGACGTAAGTTCATGGCAAGACATAGTCGCCGTTTCCGCAGGTTATTATCATACTGTCGGTCTCAAATCAAACGGAACAGTCGTCGCCACAGGAAATAATGACTACGAAAAATGCAACGTAGATAAATGGCGAAATATATCGGCTATATCAGCCGCAAAATATCACACAGTCGGCTTAACGTCGGACGGAAAAGTAATCGCGGTTGGGAATAATACTTTCGGTCAATGCGATGTAAGCAATTGGAGAGACATTGTTTCTGTGGCGGCTGGGACTGATCATACAGTCGGGTTGAAGTCAGACGGCACGCTTGTAGCAGTCGGCTATAATAATTACGGTCAATGCGACGTGCAAAGTCAGAGAGACATAATCGCGATAAAAGGCGGTAACTGTTGCACTATCGCGCTAAAGGCTAACGGCAAGGTCGTAGTAATTGGATACAGTACATATGCTGACGAGATAAGAAAGCTGACAGGCATCGGCATAGCGGATTGACAGTGCAACGGATTTATCTGTCGGCTCATGACAATAAAAAGCGGTCAGGGCGAACGGCATTGTGTGAATATGCTTCGCGCGTGTTTGAGGTCGCGAGTTCGTCTGTTTCACGATGCTTGGTTGATATGGGTTAGCGTGTTAATGTCATTCGCATATCGGTTGCGTTCGCGTTCGGCGGAAGAAAGCGCGGAAGACACGAAGAAGCGTTCGCGGTAACGCGAGTTTGAGCGATCAACGCATAGTCGACGATTTCTGATTCAGGGGCGCGCGCTGCGCGCCCCTGAACGCGTTTGTCGCGGTAGTTTCGTTTGCCCGATTGACAAAAGAGCCGCGCGACGCTATCATAGCAGTTACGACTAATCATGCGGAGGAATATATCGTGAGCAGGCTGGGCGACACAATAAAGGCTGCCAGAACCAAATACGGCATGACCGAAAAACAGTTAGCGAAAAAGACGGGCAACGCCGAGAGCTTCATAAAGGACGTTGAGAGCGGGCGGCGCATACCTTCAGACGATCAGGCGAAGCGCATATTGAAGGCGTGCGGTTTTCAGGAGAGCGTGGGCACGGAGCTTGACGCGGCAACAGAGCCGGAGGTCAAAATCCGTCCGCGTCCGAAGCCGTACATCATTCCCGTGAGCGAAACCGAACCCGAGCCTACGCCCGCCGAAAAGGAAGCGCAGGCGCGCGGCAACGACGCGTGGCTTGACGCGCTGGGCGGCGTGGTGAAGCGAGTGCCCGTAATAGACGAGCAGGGGTTGGTGCTCGACCACGTGTTGTTCCCGGTGGTGGGCGGCAAAATCGAGGGCGGCGCGCCCGACAAGGTGCTTTTATACCGCTGTCCAGACAACGAGCTCACCGGCTTTCGCGTGTTCGCGGGAGATTTGCTATTGACAGTGCCGGAGAAAACGCCGCTGGACGACGCGTTCATGCTCATAGCCTTGGGCGGGCGCAGGGTCGTGCGCAAGGTCAAGAAACTGGACGGCTCGAAGCTGTTATTGCAGACATACGACCGCGAGTTTCAAAGCCAAACGGTTATGTGGGCTGAAATACAGATACTGGGTCGGTGCGTGAAGCTGCAAAGGAGCTTATAACGAATGAAGTTCGTGCTTATATTCGGCCCTCAGGCTGTCGGCAAGATGACTGTCGGCGAAAGCCTCGCCGAAAAGACGGGGCTAAAGCTGTTTCATAATCATATGACCATAGAGCTTGTGTCGAAGTTCTTTTCATACGGAACGGACACGGGCAGGCGGTTGGTCGCTTCATTCCGAGAGCAGATATTCGACGCGGTACTTGAGAGCGATTTAAAGGGGCTTATATTCACATATGTGTGGGCTTTCAACTATCCGCAGGACTGGGATTATGTTCTGAAGCTCAAACAGAAATTCGAGTCACGCGGCGCGCAGACGTTTTTCGTCGAGCTGGCGGCCGACTTAGAGACGCGCGTTATACGCAACCGCTCGGAGCACAGGCTTTTGGAAAAGCCTACGAAGCGCAACGTGGAGTGGTCGGAAAAGGAGCTTATAAGCTCGCTCGAAAAGTACAGGCTCAATTCGCTCGACGGCGAAATAACGTTCGACAATTACATGAAAATCGACAACACAAATCTGTCGGCTGACGATACGGCCGACGCGATAATCAAAAGATTCGGGGAGGCGCTATTATGACGGTCGCCGATATGAAGCAGGTCGCGCGCGGGCGCGGCGGCGAGATTTCAATCACAGACGTTTCAAGGCTCGCGGATTTGCGCGCGGAAATAGACATATTCAAAGAGCGCGACGATTTGAACGGCTTTCAGAAGTGGATCGTGAACGACCTGTACGATTTTAACGTTCCCGAAGCGGATTTTGCGATTCGTTCAATAATCATTCACGCTATAAAGAGGCCGTTTTGGACGAACGTCGAGTTTGATTATGCAGGCAGGCGCTTTAAGGCGCGCGCGTTTCCGAGCATCGATATAGACGCGGAAGCCGGGGTTTTGAAGTCGGCGCTCGAAAAATCAGGCTTCCACATGCGCGCGGCGGGGTCTATACCGCTAAAAAGGTTCGCGGTTCAGTCGGGGCTTGCGGAGTACGGGCGCAACAACATTACATACATAAAGGGCTTGGGGAGCGCGTTCGCGTATAACGCGTACTTCACCGACCTTCCCGCCGAGGGCGACGACTGGCGCGAAATGCGCGTGTCGAAGGTCTGCGAAGGCTGTCAAGACTGCGTGAAGCGCTGCCCGACGGGCGCGATACTCGCGGACAGGTTTCTGATAGACAACAGCCGCTGCCTGTCGGCTTTGAATGAGGGCGACGGCGAGTTTCCCGAATGGCTCGACAAATCGGCGCACCACACGATATACGACTGCCTGCGCTGTCAGGAAAACTGCCCGCTTAACGCGGGTCAGAAGCCGGCTTCGGAGACGGTGTATTTCACGGAAAGCGAAGTATCCGCGCTTATAAGCGGAGCGAACCCCGAAACGCTGGGCGACGATTTTATGCGCCGCGCAAATTCGATCGACATGTTCAGGTGGACGACAAAAATCGGGCGCAACTTAAAGGCGCTTACAGAGGCATAGCATATGAATATTCGGCGCGTAAAAGCCCGCCCGGAGATGGTTTTGTTCTTCGCGCTTCTTTCACTGATAGCGCTGGGCAACGGTCTGAGCGACTCGATCTACGGAAACTACCTAAACG
The DNA here is from genome assembly GCA_964453505.1 of uncultured Oscillospiraceae bacterium. Taxonomy (GTDB): domain Bacteria; phylum Bacillota; class Clostridia; order Christensenellales; family Aristaeellaceae; genus CAYVPJ01. The sequence goes on from CAYVPJ010000025.1 coordinate 14,152, forward strand.
ACGTTTACAAAATCGACGAGGTGCAAAGAGGGCTAATAGAGTTCCCGCGAGAGCTGCCGGGTCTTTTATGCGCGCTCATGATAGCCGCGCTGTCGCCCTTGGGCGATCTGCGCTCGGCAGTCGTAGCGCAGGTGCTGGCGTGCGTGGGGCTTACGCTGTTGGGGCTGTTCACTCCGGCGATGGGCGTTATGCTCGTATTCCTGTTCATAAACTCGTCGGGTATGCATTTGTTCATGCCTCTGCGCGACTCAATCGGCATGTCGCTCGCCGAGCCGGGCATGGTGGGCAAGCGCATGGGGCAATACGCGTCGGTGCAGTCGATTGTGTCGATGGGCGCGGCGGCTCTGGTGTTCATAGGCTTCCGCAGCGGCTTTTTTACGTTCAACGCGGGCATTAAGTGGGTGTTCATTGTAGGCGCGGCGGCGTTCGCGGCGGCGATCGTAGCTTCGGTGATGCTGTGCCGCATACGCGAGTCGAAAAAGGTCGACAAGTCGAAAATGAAGCTCCTTTTCAGGAAGGAATATAAGTATTACTACCTGATGACGGTGCTGCACGGCGTTCAGAAGCAAATAACGTATGTGTACGGCACATGGGTGTTCATAAAGCTGCTCATGAAGCCGACCGACACTATGGCGCTGTTGGGCATAGCGTCGAGTTTTGCGTGCATATTCTTCATGCGCCTGCTCGGAAAGTGGATAGACAAATACGGCATCAAGAAAATGATGTACTGCGACGCGCTTTCGTTTATTGTGATATATGTGATATACGGGCTGGCGGTGTGGTATGTGGCGCGCTCCGGCGACGGGGCGAGCGCGTTCATGGCGGCGACGCTGTACGCGCTGTTCATACTCGACAGGCTGTCGATGCAAATGGGCGTGGTGAAATCGGTGTATCTGCGCGAGATAGCGCGCTCGGAGGAGGACGTTACGCGCACGCTTTCGACGGGCACAAGCCTCGACCACGTGGTAGCCATAATCGCGGCGACAGTGTGCGGCGCAATATGGACGGTGTGGGGACCGCAATATGTGTTTTTCACGGCGGCGCTGTTCTCGCTGGGCAATCTGTACGCGGCGTGGAAGGTCAAGCTGCCTCAAAAAGGCGAGGCCGTTTCGGGCTGAGGGCGACCTATTCGTCCGAATCGTATATGTCGACTACGTCGCCGGGTTCTTCGAGCCAAGTCTCGGAAACGGCGGCGTTTTCAAACACTTCGCCGAGCGAACCGTCGGTTTCGAGCATGTGCCGCAGGCTGTAAGCGCGCCTGTGGGTCATTACGATATAGTCAAGCACGAGTATTTCGACGGCAGCCAGCATTTTTGAGATTTCGCGCAGTTTGTCGCGCTCAACTGAGTTTATGCGCGGTTTTTCGAACACGTTTTTGAGCACAACCACGACGTATGCCGCGCAGAATTTCAGCGCGCGTTCAAGCGCGTAAACGCGCAGGCATTCGCTCAAATCGCCCGCGTCGGCGGGCAGGGTCGCGGAGTACACGATTTCGCCGCCGCTGTTTATGAGCGTCAGCATCAAGAGAGGGCGGTCGCCGTCGTTCGGCAGGCCGTTTATGTATTCAAGCGTCTGTTTGCGCGTGAGCAGTTTCCGGCGCGCGACGAGCGGAAGTTTCGAATACGCGGACACGCATTCATTCAGTGCGGCGAAAAGGTCGGCGGCGCGCTCCCCTACCCCGCGCACGCTCATCAAATCGGCTTTATTCGCCGATACGACAGCGCCGACGCTTCCGAATTTGTCTATCAGCGCGTGAGCGACTCCATTCACGTCGCGGCGGGGCACGGCGTAGAACAGTATGAGCTCGATTATCTCATGCGGCGCGAGCGATTGAAGCCCGCCCCTGAGCGCCCTTTGGCGCATTCGCTTTCTGTGCCCCTCGTGAAGCTGCAAAGCACCCGCTCCCTTCGGTTATACCCCGTCCGCGGCGCTGAACTTGACGCTTATCAGTTTTGAAACGCCTTTTTCCTCCATCGCGACGCCGTAGAGCGCGTCGCAGCGCGACATCGTGCCCTTTCTGTGCGTGACGACGACAAATTGCGTTTTCGCGGAATACGTTTTTAGGTATTCGGCGAAGTTGTCTATGTTCGCGTCGTCGAGCGCCGCCTCGATTTCGTCGAGTATGCAGAACGGCGTGGGCTTCAATTTGAGCATGGCGAACAGTATGGCTATCGCGGTGAGCGCGCGTTCGCCGCCTGAGAGCAGCGACAGCATTTGCAGCTTTTTGCCAGGCGGCTGAGCCACGATTTCGATGCCTGAATTGAGCGCGTCGCGCGGGTCTTCGAGCCGCAGCTCGGCTCTGCCGCCGCCGAAAAGCTCGACGAACGTCTGGCGGAAATACACGTCGAGTTGCTCGAACTGCGCGCGGAACAGCTTTTCCATCTTGCCCGTAAGCTCGTATATGATGCTGTGCAAGTCGTCGACGGCTTTTGAAAGATCGTCGCGCTGACCCGAAAGCTCGTTGAAGCGGTCGAGCGTCTGGCGGTATTCGTCGACCGCCGCGACGTTTACGGTGCCCATATCGCGAATTTCAGACTTCACGGCAGTCAGGCGCTTTTCGGCGTCGGCGATTTTGAAATCGTCCTTTTTATGTTCGAGAGCGCCCGAGTATGTAAGCTCGTAGTCGTCCCATATGCGCTCCGACGCCTGAGAAAGCTCCGCTTCGGCGCGGGCGAGCGCAAGCTCGCTTTTGTGATGCCTGTCGCTCGTTTCTTCAGAAACCCTTCGCAGTTCGTCGGCTTCGTCTGATATTTTTTGAAGCAATGCCTGCTCGTTGAGCCTCGCGTCGTCCGACCGCTTGAAAGCGCTCCTCGATTCATCCAAGCTCTTTTTGAGTATTTCGAGCTTCGTCTCGTCGCTTCCGGCGCTCTCGGCGAGTAAACGGATTTCGTTTTCGCATTCGGAAAGCGCGCTCTCAGCCTGTTCGCGCATACGCTTTGAATCGCCCTTTTGCGCTTTCAGGCGGCTCAGGTTTTCGAGCAGAGCTTCGTATCCGCGCTCGGCGGTCGCGAGTCTGACGCGCAAATCGGATTCGGTTTCGCGCTGTTTCGCGAGCGCGACGCGCATTTCGGACAGCTTTTTCTGCGCCTCCTGCGCGTATCTGCGCAGTTCGCCCTGCTCGCCCTCGCCAGTCTGCATACGCTCCGACAATTCTTCGAGCTGTTTTAGTATCTCTTGTTTCTGCGTTTTAAGCTGTTCGCCCGCGATGATTACGGCGTTTTCGCGCTCCCTGTGGGAGTTAAGCTCGTCCCGCGCGGCATTCAGATGGTCTTCGGCGCGGGTTACGGCTATCTCCTGCTGGTGCATGTCGTCGAATATTGCCGCCCTTTCGCGCTTCAGTTCGGCGCGGGCTTCTTCGTGCTCGGCGCATTTGCGCTGCGCGAGCTTGTATTCGCGCGTGAGCGCCGAAAGCGTTTCCTCGCCTTCCTTTAGCTCGCGCTCGCGCGAAAGCAGGCTCGTCATGCGCGACTGCACGCTACCGCCGGTCATCGAGCCGCCGGAGTGCATTACGTCACCGTCGAGCGTCACCAGCCGGAACTGGTATCTGCCGGCGCGCTGTATCTGTATGCCCGATGTCAAGTCCTCGGCGATTACCGTGCGTCCGAGCAGGCTGTCGACCACGCCTTTGTATATCGGGTCGTATTCGACCATTTCCGACGCGAGCCCGACGCAGCCGCGCATTGATAGAACGCGCCGTTCCGACATGTCGAGAGTGCGCCCGCGAATTGATGATATGGGCAGAAACGTCGCTCTGCCGAATCGGTTGCGCTTCAAATGCTCTATCATGCGCTGCGCGTCCTCGTCGGAATCGACGACTATGTTCTGAACGGAAGCGCCAAGCACCATGTCGAGCGCACGCTCAAGTTTTTGAGGCGCGTGGATTATGTTGGCGACGACTCCGTGCACGCCCGCGCCGCCTAAACGCTTCGCCTCAGTGAGCACCTGCTTTACAGAATGGTTGTAGCCGTCGTAATCGCGCTGCATCTCGTTGAGCAGCTTCAGGCGGCTGGTAAGCTCCTGAACCTTCAAAAGCGCCGCGCGCATTTCGTTTGCGAGTATTTCGGCTTTCTCGCCCGACTCACGCGCGCGGGTCTGTATGTCCTCTACCGACTTTTTCAGGCCGTCGAGCCTTGCGTTTTCGCTCTCCCACACGTCCGCGGCGTCGGCTTCCGCGCGTTCCAAGCTCTCTGACTCGCCGCGCGAACGCTCGGCGCGCTCCGCCGTGTTTATAAGCTGCGTCTCTATTGAGCTTAACAGTCCTTTTAGGCGCGACTGTTCACCCGAAACGTCCACAAGGCTGTTCATGGCGCGTATGACGCGCTCTTTTGCTTCTTCGCTCGCCTCTTCGCACTCGGCGGCTTCGCGTTCGAGCGCCTGCAAGGCCGAGAACACGGTATCGTGCTCGGCTTTTCTCGCGTCGAGTGAAACGCGCTCGGCGCTTATATTCTGCTCCAAATCGCTTATGCGCTTATCGAAGCCGTCGCCGCCTTCGAGTATGGCGTTCAAATCGGCGAGTATGCGCTCGCGCTCGCGGTCTTTTGCCGAACGGCGTTCGCGGGCGACGTTCACGCTGCCCTCCTGCGCTTCGACAGAGCGAATAAGCTCCTGCAACACTTCGCGCAATTCGGCGGTCTCGCGTTCGCGTGCGGACAATTTCGACTGCATGTCGGCGCGCCTGCTTGTGAGCGAAATCTGTTCGCGCTCGTTTGAGTCGAGCGTTTCGCGCAATTCGTCCAAAGCGGCGCGTAAATCCGCGATCCTTGCGTTGAGCCTTTCGGAACGGTGAATGAACACGTTGAGTTCAAGCGATTTCTGCTCATCGCGCAAGACTATGTAGCGCCGCGCGTCCTCGCTTTGCAGCCTGAGCGGCTCTATTCGCGCTTCAAGCTCGGATATTATGTCGGTCACGCGGTCGAGGTTGCCCTGCGTGTTTTCAAGCCGCTTTTCAGCTTCCTGCTTGCGGGTTTTGTATTTAACGATGCCCGCCGCTTCCTCGAAAACGAGCCGCCTGTCCTCCGACCTCTGAGAGAGTATGTCGTCGATCCTGCCCTGACCGATTATCGAATAGCCGTCCTTGCCTATGCCGGTGTCGCGGAACAGGTCGATAATGTCCTTCAAACGGCACGCCGAACCGTTGAGCAAATACTCGCTCTCGCCGGTTCTGTAGACGCGACGCGTAACGCACACCTCCGAAAAGTCGGACGCGAGCGAGCGGTCTTCGTTATCAAACGTCAACGCCACCTCGCAGTATGCCATGCGGCGGCGCTGTTCTGTTCCTGAAAATATGACGTCTTCCATTTTAGCGCCGCGAAGCTGCTTGGCGCTCTGTTCGCCGAGCACCCAGCGGACGGCGTCGGATATGTTCGATTTTCCGCACCCGTTCGGGCCCACAACGCCCGTAACGCCGTGTTCGAACGTAATCTCGACGCGATCGGCGAACGATTTGAAGCCGTGTATGTAAAGCCTTTTCAGTCGCAAATGTTAGTATTCCTCATTTCAAACCCAGCCTTGAAAGCGCGTCCTTCGCCGCCTCGGTTTGCGCCGCCTGTTTGCTTTGACCCTCGCCTGAGCCGAGGATTTCGGAAAACGCGGATACGTCGTATTTGAATATGGGCTTATGAGCCAGCCCGCCCTCGTATGTCAGCGTATATACGGGCGTTTCGCCCCTCTGCTGCGTGTACGCCTGCAAGCGGCTTTTATAGTCTAGGTCGTCGGAGCGCTCGGTTTCTTCGATGATCGCGCCGCCAATAGCCGTTTCGAGCATTTTTTCTGCGGCGGTTTTACCGCCGTCCAAATATACCGCTCCGAGCACCGCTTCGAAAATGTCGGCCATTATGGAAGGCTTTTTCCTGCCCCCTGAGCGCTCTTCGCCCACGGAGAGCAGTATGTGTTCAGAAAAACCCAGCCTGTCCGCCGCCGCGGACAGCGATTCTTCGCACACCAAGCGCGCCCGCATACGCGTGAGCGCGCCTTCCGGCGCGTTCGGGCGGGCGGCGAAAAGCCTCTCGCTCACAAGCAGCTCGAGCACCGCGTCTCCCAAGAACTCAAGGCGCTGATAGTGAGGGACATGATGGTCGCCTCCGTATGAAGGGTGCGTGAGCGCCTGAAGCAACAGCGTTTGGTCGGAAAAAACATGCCCGACCGAGCGCTCTATCGAATCCATCAGGTGTGATGCTCCAGATATTCGACGATGTCGTTTACGGTGGTGACGCGCGCCAGAGCGTCGTTGTCGACCTCGATGTCAAACTCGCGCTCAAGGTCGAACACCAATATCATTATGTTGGCGCTGTCAGCGCCCAAATCGTCAACCAGCTTCGATTCGGGCTTTATCTGGTCTACGGTGACGGGAAGCTGCGCCGAAATCAGCTCGGCGACCTTTTCGAAGATTTCGTTTGTTTTCATATATAGTCCTCCTTGTATGCGTCAGGCGGGATTTATGTTTTTAAGCCCCTCGCGTATGCGCCCGACAACGTCTGAGCGCACTATGTCGCGCGCCTGAGACACGGCGCGCGAAAACGCGTAGCCGCCGGACGAGCCGTGAGCCTTCACTATCGCGCCGTCGAGGCCCAAAAGCGGCGCGCCGCCGTATTCGTCAGAATTTAAGCGCCGCTTGAGCTTCGCGAAGGCGGGTTTCAAAAGTACGCCGCCAAGCAGATTCCGGCGCGAATCGGCGACGCACTGTTTGATTTCAGAGAATATCATGCCCGTAAGCCCTTCGGCGTATTTAAGTATTACGTTGCCGGTGAAACCGTCGCACACGCAAACGTCATATTTTCCGGAATGCACGTCGCGCGCTTCGCAGTTGCCCGCGAAATTATACGCGCGCTGCGCGCTCATGAGCGCGTATGCGTCTTTGTAGAGTTTGCTGCCCTTTTCAGATTCCGCGCCTATGTTTATAAGCCCGACGCGCGGGTTTTCAAACGACAAGACGCGGTTCATATACACAGAACCCATGAGCCCGAACTGCGACAGATAGCGCGGCTGGCAGTCTGCGTTCGCGCCCGAATCGATGAGCATCACGGGGTGAGCGTCGCCCGGCAGTATGGGCGCGAGAGCGGGGCGGTCGATGGACGGAAGCACCCTCACATACGCCATGCCGCCTAAAAACAGCGCGCCGGTTGAGCCGGCGGAAACGAACGCGCTCACGGTTTTATTGCGCGCGTCGTTAAGCCCCATAACCATCGACGAGTTTTTCTTGCGGCGCACGGCGAGCATGGGTTCGTCGTGCATCGATATGTTCTCAAGGCAGTTTACAAGCTCCGACCTGCTTTTAAGCTCGTCAGTCAAAAGCGGCGTTATCTCGGCGACGTTTCCGTATAAGCGAAAATCAATATCGTCGAACTCGCGCGCCGCGAGCGCACAGCCCTCGATAACCGCCTTGGGCGCGCCGTCGCCGCCCATGGCGTCAACGCCTATTACGATATGCTCCAAGCGAGCGTCCACCTTTCAGATTCCAAAAATGCGAAATACGCCGACGCGCAGTCATGCTATATTGTAACGGCACAGGGTCGGAATGTCAAATAAACTTTTCAGACCGCCGCGTTTTATGTAATGAACTCTACTGCGCGTCTGTCGGGAACCCGCGCTGCCTGCCGATTTCGTATAGGCACACTGTCGCCGCGCACCCGGCGTTCAGAGACGACACTGAACCGTTTATGGGAATACGCGCGAGAGTTTTCGCGGCTTGTTTCCACGCTGCCGAAAGGCCGAAAGTCTCGTTACCTATGAGCAGCGTGAACGGTCCTGTGAAATCGACGTCGCACAGGGTTTTTTGCCCGTGGGCGCTCGTGCCTATCAGCGGAAGCGCGGTGTTTTGCGATTCTATCCACTCGACCGCCGACGGCATCGACTGAAAGTTTGCGAAAGGTATGCGGAACAGCGCGCCTATCGACGCGCGCACGCACTGAGGGTCGTAAAAATCGGCGGAGTGCCCGCACGTAATTACTCCGGAAGCGCCGAAGGCGTCGGCGGAGCGCAAAAGCGTGCCGAGGTTTCCGGGGCTTGACGGGCGGTCGAACAGCACCAAAAACGGTTTTTTGTGTTTTTCGACGCTCGCTTTCAAGCGTTCGAGCGGGTTCTGAACGGTTTTGACCGTCATTATAAGCTCGCACGGCTCATCCCTGTCGGAAAGTTCGGCGTGCAATTCGCCCGACATTTCGCAAACAGTTCCGGCGTTCGAGCGCTTTATCATGTCGTTCGCCCAGCCCGACAAGCGCCTGTCGGCGGCGTAGGCGACCATTTCGACTTCGAACCCGCCGCCTATAGCGTTCTCTATAGGGTGAACGCCCTCGAGCAAGAACAAGCCCAGGCGCGACCGCTTTTCGCGGTTGCGCCTGAGCGCGTCCAGCTGCTGCCACAGAGCGTTTTTGGCGGTTATCTTGATGTATCGCGGCATATCCCTTTCCTCCGTAAAGCGAGCTCGTCAGGTGAGCGTGGTCGCGTTCCTTATAATCTCGTCGATGTCGTTGGCAATCGAGTCGATGGTTTCACCGGCTCTGGTGCGGTCGGTCAGGTCGTACACGCGGGTCACGTCTTCTTCCTCGGCGGTGACGGCGACGGTCTTAATCGACGGGTCAGCCGACATGACTTCGCCCGAAATCATATCGCGTATGCGGCTGGTCATGTCGCCCTGATACGCGGGCGCGAACTTCACGGCGACCAGAGCCGTATCGCCGTTGACTATCACGCGGGCTTCGGATATTTCCGAAAACTGCGCGATGCGGGTTTCGATTTCTCCGGCGCTGTTAGCCCAGTCGAAGCCCGGCTGACTTGACTGCGCGGGCTGAACCGTGGGTTGAACCGTCGCCTGAGCGGACGGAGACGCGGACGGCGCGTTGGTGTCGTTCCCCGCGGAATTCATGCACGCGGTCATAAGAAACATCGCCGCCAAACAGATGAACAGAATCGTGAATATGTCCTTGCGGTTGCGGATTTTCATAAAACACATACCTCCCTTGCAACGCATATTTTGCGCAGGAGTCAGGCGTTTTAATCATGCTTTTTATGTTCTTCGACTATAAATCTGGGGCGGCGTTTCACTTCTACGTATATTTTTCCAATGTATTCGCCGATAAGCCCGAGCGCTATAAGCTGAAACCCGCCGACTAACCATATAGACAGCATCATGCTCGTCCAACCTGCGACGGTTCTGCCAAGCGCCGCCGAAACCAGCACGTATATGCCGATTATTACGGCTGCCAGCGCGAACAAACCGCCCAGCGCGGTTATCATGCGTATGGGCTTTACGGAAAACGACGTCACGCCCTGAAACGCGAACGCGAGCATTTTGCGCATAGGATATTTGCTCTCGCCCGCGAAGCGCTCGCTGCGCTCGTAGTATACGTTTTTGCTTTTGAATCCAAGCGTCGGAACCATGCCGCGCAGGAACAGATTCACCTCGTCAAATTTCATTAGCTCTTTCAGGGCGCGATTCGAGAGCAGCCTGTAATCGGCGTGGTTATAAACGGTCTCCGCGCCCAAGCGCGACATCAGCTTATAGAAAAGCTGAGCGGTCGTGCGCTTCATAAACGAATCGTGCCTGCGCTTCGAGCGCACGCCGTAAACCACGTCCGCGCCCGCGTAGTATTCCTTCAGAAACTCGCGCATGGCGTTTATGTCGTCCTGAAGGTCGGCGTCTATCGTTATAACGGCGTCGCAAACGTCGCACGCCTGAGCCATGCCCGCCCACAGCGCGTTTTGATGACCCGCGTTGTGAGCGAGCTTCAACCCCTCGAACAACTCGCATTCTTCGGCGAGCGACGATATGATGTTCCAAGTGTTATCCTTGCTTCCGTCGTCTACGAACAGCACGCGGCTGTCTGATGATATTATGCCGTCCTCGGTCATGTCGGCAAACAGAAATTTTAAGCGTTTAGCCGTCTCAGGCAGACATTTCTCCTCGTTGTAGCACGGCACGACCACGAATATTTTCGCTTTATCTTTTATTTCGGGCGGTTGCATATTATGCCTCCTTTAGCACCACGTTTTCGTTTCCCAAGAGCGCGCGCAGACCTTCCGAGTCGAAGTCGGCGCTCACCCACTTGCCGCGCGGCGCGAGATAAGTCTTTTTGTCGTCGTTTATATAGAACAGCACGCGTATATCGCCGGGCGTGGTTTCGAGTATGAACGTAGCCGCGTCGAGGTCGCGCCGATCGAGCCTTATATAAAGCTTCATGGCGCTTGTATCGCGCTTTATGGGTTTTACGGTCTCTTCTGTCTGCGCGCTTTGGTCGGGCGAGAGTTTTTGTATGTCGTCCAATATAAGTTTGGGCGTTTCGTCCTCTCTGGCGCTCAAACGCCCCGAAAGTATGCACACCATGCCCGCGTCGATCTTGCCCGACAGGCGCTCGTATACCTTAGGGAACACCAAGACTTCAGTCGTGCCGTATAGATCTTCGAGCGTGAGTATCGCCATCATGCCGCCCGATTTCGTCGCCTTCATGCGCTTTTCGGATATTATGCCGCCCATGCGCGCCTTCATTTGGTCGAGCGACAATCCGCCGTCCTCGCGCTCCTCCATGTATTGCGAGAGGAAGCGCGCGTTCACCTCGAGCAGCGAAAGCTGCGACGCGTATTCCTCGAGCGGGTGTCCCGAAAGGTATACGCCCGCGACTTCCTTTTCCATGCTCAGTATAGTGCGCCGCGGCAGGTCGTCAAGCGGCGGAAGCTCGGGCTTCGCGGTCACAAGCGGCGTGTCGGCGCCGAAAAAAGACACCTGCCCCGCGAGCATCGAATGCGACCTGCGCGCCGCCGCCTCCATTTCCTTTTCGTAAACGCACAGTTTCTGGGCGCGGTTTCCCGAAAGCGAGTCGAACGCTCCGGCCTTTATAAGCGATTCGACCGCCTTTTTGTTTATGCGCCCGTCGGAGTTTCTTTGTATAAAATCGAATATGTCGGTGTACGCGCCCGAACGCGCTCGCTCGCTTATAACGCCCTCTATGGCGGCGTGACCGACGTTCTTAACTGCGTTAAGCCCGAAGCGTATGACCTTTTTACCGTCGCGCGCGTCGACCGAAAACTTTTCGTTCGACAGGTTCACGTCCGGCGGGGCGACGGTTATGCCGTTTTTACGGCAATACTCGATGTAGTAGGCGACCTTGTCGCCGAAGCCCGCGACGCTGTTTATGAGAGACGCCATAAACTCGGTCGGGTAGTGCTTTTTGAGCCAGCCCGTCTGCACGGCTATCACGCCGTAAGCCGCCGCGTGCGACTTGTTGAAGGCGTAGGACGCGAACGCGGTCATTTCGTCGAACAGCTTTTCGGCCGCTTCAACGCTCACGCCTGAGCGCACAGCGCCGGGCACGTCGACGGTGCCGTCGGGGTTCAGCTTGCCGTTTATGAAGTATTCCTTTTCCTGCGCCATAACGTCGTGCTTTTTCTTGGACATGGCGCGCCTCACAAGGTCGCTCCTGCCCAGCGAATAGCCCGCCAGATCGCGCACAATCTGCATTACCTGTTCCTGATACACCATGCAGCCGTATGTCACGTCCAATATCGGTTCGAGTTTCGGCGTCAGATATTTGACGGTTTCGGGGTGCTGCTTACCCTGTATGAACCTCGGTATTGACTCCATCGGTCCGGGGCGATATAGCGAAATCGCGGCGATTATATCCTCGAAATCGCGCGGCTTCATGCTCATAAGGAAGTTGCGCATTCCGCCCGATTCAAGCTGGAAAACGCCGTCCGTGTCGCCCGCCGAAATCATGGCGTATACGCTCGCGTCGTCAAGCGGTATGTCCTCGGGGCGCATGTCCGCGCCGCCGCCCTGCTTTATAATCTCCAGACAGTCGCCGACGACGTTCAGCGTGCGCAGCCCCAGAAAGTCCATTTTCAGAAGCCCGAGCGATTCGAGCGTGTTCATAGGGAACTGCGTGGTTACGACGTCGTCGTTCGTTTGCAAGGGCACATACTCCGACACGGGCTTCGCGGTTATGAGCACGCCCGCGGCGTGAGTGGACGCGTGGCGCGGCATACCCTCCAGCTTTTTGGCAGTGTCTATCAGCTTTTTGACGTTCACGTCGTTATCATACGCCGCTTTCAGTTCAGGATTCACGTTGAGCGCCTTGTCGAGCGTCATGTTCAATTCGAAAGGCACCATTTTGGCTATCATGTCGGTCTGACCGTAGCCGACGTTCAAGACCCTGCCCACGTCGCGTATCGCGAGCCGCGCCGCCATCGTGCCGAACGTAATAATCTGCGCGACGTGATCCGCCCCATATTTTCCGACGACGTAGTCTATGACCTCGCCCCGGCGCTCGTAATCGAAATCGATATCCAAATCGGGCATCGAAACGCGTTCGGGGTTCAGGAAGCGCTCGAACAGCAGCTGATATTTTAGCGGGTCTACATTCGTTATATCGAGCGAGTACGCGACTATAGAGCCCGCGCCGCTGCCTCGCCCCGGGCCGACCCATATGCCGTGATCGCGCGCGTAGCGTATGAAATCCCACACAATCAGGAAATAGTCGCAATAACCCATTTTGAGTATCACTGACAGCTCGTAATCGAGTCTTTCGCGCGCGTCTGTGCGGTCGGGCGCGTATTTGCGGTTTATGCCCTCTGTGCAGAGACGCTTTAGCATTTCTTCGGCGGTGACGTTTTCGGGCAATTTATAGGCGGGCAGATGCTTCGTCTTGAAATCGAAGGACACGTCGCACCTTTGGGCGATCTCGTCGGTGAGCGCTATAGCATCGTCGAAATCGGGAAATACCTCGCGCATTTCGGCTTCGCTTTTGATGTAGAGCTGGTCGGTCTGCATACGCATTCTGTTTTCGTCTGACAGCGTTTTGCCCGTCTGTATGCACATCAAGACTTCCTGAGCCTCGCTGTCCTCGCGGCGCAGATAGTGGCAGTCGTTCGTCACGACCATTTTAACGCCCAGATCGTCGGCAATGCGTATGAGCGAAGGCAGCACGCGCTTCTGTTCGGGCATACCGTGATCCTGAAGCTCAATATAGAAGTGGTCTTTCCCGAATATGTCGAGATACTCGCGCGTGAACGCCAGAGCCTCGCGAGGTCTGCCCTCGTTGAGCGCCTTGGGAATGTCGCCCGACAGGCACGCCGACAGCGCTATCAGCCCGTCCTTATGCTGTCTGAGCAGTTTGTAGTCTATGCGCGGCCGATAGTAGAAACCGCGCGTGAAGCTCTCGCTCACGAGCTTTATCAGGTTTTGATAGCCGAGCTGATTTTCGCACAGCAGTATCAGGTGGCTGTATTCGCGCATGGCGCTGGTTTTGTCGTCCATATCGGAGCAAATATACACCTCGCAGCCTATGACCGGGTGTATGCCCCGCTCGAGCGCCTGCTTGTAGAAATCGACAACGCCGTACATAACGCCGTGGTCGGTTATGGCGCAGGAGCGCATTCCAAGCTCTTTCACCCTGTCCAGCATATCGCCTATGCGGTTAGCGCCGTCCAACAGGCTGTACTCCGAGTGCATGTGCAAATGGGCGAACAAATAAAACGCCTCGCTTTCAATGCTCTTATTATACCACGTTCGCGCCCAAGTTTACAATATTTGATTGACCTAAGCTAACATGGCGGTTATAATACGGGCGGTGATTGAGAATATGTATACAGAGCACATTATATCGTCCTCGCCGTATGACGCGCACATAGGCGCGGGTCTGTTGAAAACATGCGGCGGAATCATTCGCGGCGTATTCGGCGGAAGCGACGCGGTTTTGTTCGCCGACGCGAAAGTTTACAGGCTGTACGGCGAGAGCGTTTTAAGCTCTTTGTCATCTGCGGGCATCAACGCGCACGCGTTTGTGTTTTCGGGCGGCGAAGGCTCTAAGCGAGCGGCTACGCTTATCGATTCGCTCGAATTTGCGGCGACGCGCGGGCTTACTCGCGACGACATAATCGTCGCGCTGGGTGGAGGCGTCGCGGGAGATTTGGCGGGCATGTGCGCGGGGCTTTATATGCGCGGAATAAAACTAGCGCTGCTTCCGACGACGCTTTTATCGCAGGCGGATTCGTCCGTCGGCGGAAAGACGGCCATAAATTTGAGCGCGGGCAAGAATCTGGCGGGGCTATTCTGGCAGCCGTCGGTCGTAATAGCCGACACGGATTGCCTGAAATCGCTTGACGACGGCGAATACGCGTGCGGTATGGCGGAAGCCGTCAAAATGGGCGTTCTGTTCGGAGAAGAATTGTTTTCGCTGTGCGAAACAGGCGTTCGCGCGGAGAGCGACGCGGAAATAGTCAGGCTGTGCGTGCGCGGGAAAGCGAATATAACGGCGCTTGACGAGCGCGACAGGGGCGCGCGAATGGCATTAAATCTGGGGCACACATACGCGCACGCAATAGAGAAGCTCAGCGAATACAAAATAGCGCACGGTTGCGCGGTCTCTATCGGGCTTTCGACAGCGGTTCGCGCCGCCGCGCGCATGGGCGATATGCGCGCTTCGGAATGCGAGCGCGTGGTTTCAGCGCTCAAAAAATGGGGCTTGCCGACCGAATGCCCGTATTCCAGCGATGATATAAGCGCGACAGCGGCGCTTGACAAAAAGCGCGAAAGCGACGATATGACAATAATCGTGCCAAGGCGCATAGGCGAGTGCGAGACGCGGCGAATCAGATTTTCCGATTTTAAGCGCTATGCGGAAGCGGGGCTTGCGTGAATATAGTCATATCGCGTTCGCGGCTTGAGGGTCGCATAGACGCAATTTCATCAAAATCCGACCTGCAAAGGCGGCTCATAGCGGCGGCGCTGTGCGATAGTTGCACGGATATTTCCGCAAACGCTTTCGGCGACGACGTTTTGAACGCCATAAAATGCGTAAACGCGCTCGGCGCTGAAACGCGGCTGCGCGATTTCGGCATATCCGTAACCCCGCATCGCGCGGCGGGCGCGCCAGAATTTGACGCGGGCGAGAGCGCAACGGCGTTAAGGCTGACGCTGCCCGTCGCCGCGGCTCTGTACCCCGCTGCGCGGTTTACCGGGCGCGGCAGGCTGCCGGACAGACCGATTTCGCAGTTGACAGACGCGCTGAGCGCTCGCGGTGTCGAGTTTTCAAGCGAAAGGCTGCCCTTTGAAACGCGCGGGCTGCTGACTGCGGGAGATTTCATAATCGACGGGAGCGTGTCGTCGCAGTTCATATCGGGGCTGTTGCTGGCCGCGCCGCTCTTGCGGGGCGACAGCCGCATCATTATACGCAACGGGCTTGCGTCGAAGGCTTATGTCGGCATGACGCTTGCGTGTATGCGTGATTACGGCATAGAAGTGTGCGAGACGGACGCAGGCTACGCCGTGCGCGGCAGTCAGAAATATGTATCGCCGGGAACGGACGCGGCGGCGGGCGACTGGTCTAGCGCCGCGTTTTTGTTGGCGGCTGGCGCGATGAGCGAAAAAGGCGTCGAGATGCGCGGTCTGCCCGAACCGTCGTCGCAGGCGGACGGGCGCATACTCGAAGCCATAAGAGCTTTCGGCGCTTGCGCTGAATATATAGACGGCGTTGCGCGGGCGCGCGGCGGCGTTTTGAGAGCGGCTAATATAGACGTGTCTGACTGCCCCGACCTCGCCGCGCCCGTATGCGCGCTCGCGGCTTGCACTCGCGGCGAGAGCGTGATTTCGGGCGCGAGCCGATTGCGATTCAAGGAGAGCGACAGAATTGTCACGCTAACGCGCATGTTGAGCGATATGTCTGTGAGAACGCGCGTCGGAAGCGACTGTATTGCAATCGAAGGCGGCGCCAAGGCGGGGCGGGTCGGCGCTTGCGCCGACCACCGCGTGATAATGGCGGCGGCGGTGATAGCGGCCGGGTGCGAAGGCGACACCACGCTGTGCGGTTGTGAATGCGCGAATAAATCGTATCCGTCGTTTTTTGAGGATTTTTCGAAGCTGGGAGGTCGCGCGCATGTCGTCTGAATTTGGTTCGCGAATAAGGGTGTCTGTATTTGGCGAGTCGCACGGAGCTGGTGTGGGCTGCGTAGTGTCGGGGCTTCCGGCAGGCGAGTATATTGACGCACGCAGGCTTAAGCGCTTCATGGACAGGCGCAGGGGCGTTTCGGCGCTCGCAACCGCGAGAATGGAATCTGACGACGTTGCGTTTTTATCGGGCGTGACCGACGGAAAAACGAACGCTTTTCCGCTGTGCGCGTATATCGCAAACACGGACGCGCGACCCAAGGATTACAAAAGCCTCGTGTTCACGCCGAGACCGGGTCACGCCGATTATGCGGCATACGAAAAATGGGGCGGCAGCGCCGACATGCGCGGCGGCGGGCATTTTTCGGGCAGGCTGACGGCGGCACTGTGCGCGGCGGGCGGCGTGGCAGTTCAAATACTCGAAAGACGCGGCGTATTCGTCGGTTCTCATATACTCAAAATAGCGGGCGCGTCAGACGCGCCGTTCCCTATGCTTCCCGCAAAAGAGCTGTTTGCGGCGTTGTATGAAAAGCCGCTGCCGGTCATAGACGACGCGGCGGCAGTTGAAATGCTGAAGATTGTCGAAAGAGCTCGAACGGACGGCGATTCCGTGGGCGGCGTGATAGAGTGCTGCGTGACAGGCCTGCAAGCGGGACTGGGCGAGCCTATGTTCGACGGGGTCGAGAGCGCGTTCGCGAAGGCGCTGTTCGGCATACCCGCAGTTAAGGGCGTCGAGTTCGGGGCGGGCTTCCGCGCTGCCGACATGCGCGGGAGCGAGCACAACGACGCGTTCGCGCGGGACGGCTCGGGGCGCGTCATAACAACGACGAACAACGCGGGCGGCATTCTGGGCGGCATAACGACGGGAATGCCCGTCATCGCGAAGGTCGCGTTCAAGCCAACGCCGTCGATTGCGAAAGAACAGCAGACTGTCGATTTGCGAAGCGGCACGGACGCGCATATTAGCGTGACAGGGCGGCACGACGCGTGCGTGGCGCTTAGGTGCGCGCCTGTTGTCGAGGCGGTCATGGCACTCGTGGCGCTTGATCTGCTGACGGAGGGCGTATGAGCGATATAAAAGGAATAAGAACCGAAATTGATGAAGTCGATTCGCGCTTGCTCGATTTGTTCGTCAGGCGAATGAAATTATGCGAGCAAATCGGCGACGTCAAGCGCCTGTCGGGCGTTCAGACGCGCGACGTCGCGAGGGAAGAACGAATCGTTGAGAACGCGTCCGCGAACGCGGGCGAATACGCGCATTACGCAAGAGCGCTGTTCGACGACCTCATGAGCCTTTCGCGCCGCCGCCAGCGCGGGCGAAGCGGCGTGTGCGGGCTTATAGGCGAAAGCCTGAAACACAGCGACTCGCGCGCGGCTCACGCGCGTTTCGGGCTGGACGGCTACAGGATTATAGAACTTCCGAGGGACGGCATAGCCGATTTTCTGAACGCGAATGACAACCGCATGTTAAACGTTACGATCCCATATAAACGCGAAGTCGTGAAATATATGGACGAGCTTACAGGCGACGCACTTTCGACCGGCTGCGTGAACACCGTAAAGTTCGAAAACGGGCGAAAGATAGGCGACAACACCGACGTCGGGGGCTTCATGTACGCGCTGAACCGCAGGGGCGTTGACGTTTCAGGGCGCACAGCTTTGATATTCGGAAACGGCGGCGGCGCGCGCGCGGCGAAGGTTGCTCTCGAAAAGTTCGGCGCAAGCAGAGTCAGAATGCTGTCGCGCGCGGAGATCGTCGCGCGGGATTACGAAAGCGAATACGAAAAGGCCGATATGATCGTGAACGCGACGCCCGTCGGCATGTATCCGAACTTCGAGTCGTCCCCGTGCGAACCCGCGCGCTTCAAAAACGCGTCTCTGGCTATTGATCTAACATACAATCCGTGGCGCACAATGTTTCTTGCAGAAGCGCGGGAAGCGGGCATGACGACTGTAAACGGGCTTGCCATGCTCGTCGCGCAGGCGCGTGAGAGCGAGGAATGGTGTCTGGGCGAAAAAATATCAGACACCGAAGTCGAACGCGCGATAAACGCGCTTTCGAAAGACGGAGTGTCGATCGCGCTCGTCGGTATGCCGGGCGCGGGCAAGAGCGCAATAGGCGCGCGACTTGCGCAAATCACAAATCGCCCGCTCATAGAAACCGATGAGTTGATTGCGCGGGACGCGGGAATCAGCGCGCGGGACATTATAACGCGATACGGCGAGCCGTATTTCAGAAGCCGCGAGGCTGAGGCTGTCAAAATCGCGTGTCGCGAACGCGGAAGCGTGATAGCGACCGGCGGCGGCTGCGCGCAGTCGGACGACAACAGGCGGGCGCTCAAAGCGCACTGCGTCGTTTATCACATACGGCGAGATATAAGCCTGCTCGCGACGGACGGTCGGCCGCTATCGGAAGGCATTGATCTGCGTGAGATGGAAAACGCGCGTATAGGCGGCTATATCGCTTCGCGCGATTGCGAGATTGTGAACGACAAAACCGTGGAGATTGCCGCTGAAACGATAAGGGCGGATTTCGAGCGGCGCGCGAAAGAGGGTTTCGGAATCATATGAAGATACTCGTAATAAACGGGCCGAACATAAACCTGCTCGGCATACGCGAACCCGATATATACGGGCGCGAAACGTATTCGGATTTGCTAGAACTTATTCGGAAAAAAGCCGAATCGGCAGGCGTTACTGCGGACTGCGCGCAGTCGAACCACGAGGGCGACATTGTGGACATGATACAAAAAGCGCGCGGCGCATACGACGGCATCGTTATAAACCCCGCCGCCTACACGCACACGAGCATAGCCATATTGGACGCGCTTCAAGCCGTGAGCCTGCCCGCCGTAGAGGTTCACATATCAGACCCGGACGCGAGAGAACCGTTCAGGCGCGTTTCATATATACGCGCGGCGTGTATATCCACAGTCAAGGGCAGGGGTTTAATCGGGTATTCGGACGCTATCGACATTCTTATCTCGCATATAGACGCACAAAAATAACCCCCGCCGCGGCGGGGATCATTTTTTCTTATTCTGCTTTAGGCGCTTCGGTTTCGTTGTCCTTCGGCTGTTCGCCCTTCATGAACGCTTCGAATTCGTTCTTGTCAATGTGCTCCTTTTGCATGAGCACTTCGACGACCTGTTCGAGCTTGTCGCGGTTGGCGGTCAGTATTTCCGTAGCGCGCGTCTCGCCCTCGTCCAACAGGCGGCGGACTTCTTTATCTATCTGGCGGTTGAGCTCTTCGCTCAATCCCGCGCTCGCCTGCTGGAAGTTTTTACCCAAGAACACTTCCCTATCGCCCGACAGGAATATCGGACCCAGCTCGGACATGCCGTATTCTGTGACCATGGAGCGCGCTGTGGCGGTGGCGGCCTTTATGTCGTAGGTTGAGCCGTTTGTCACGTCTGAGAAAACGAGTCTTTCGGCGCAATGTCCGCCCAGAGCGCTTGCAATTTGCGCTTTCAGCTTGGCGCTGGTCACGAACTGCGAACTTTCGTCGGGCATATATTTCGTGTATCCGCCAGCGATGCCGCGCGGTATGGTCGTTATCTCCTGCACTCTCTCGCATTCGGGAATGTTGTAGGCGACTATGGCGTGACCCGCCTCGTGATACGCGACGATCTTTTTATCCTTTGGCGACACAACGCGCGACTTCTTTTGAAGGCCGATAGACACGCGGTTTATGGCTTCTTCGATAGCGTCCGAGTGAATTTCGGTCTTGTTCTCGCGGGCGGTCAGAAGCGCCGCCTCGTTCATTACGTTCG
Source organism: uncultured Oscillospiraceae bacterium (assembly GCA_964453505.1). Lineage (GTDB taxonomy): Bacteria > Bacillota > Clostridia > Christensenellales > Aristaeellaceae > CAYVPJ01. The sequence continues at coordinate 33,796 of CAYVPJ010000025.1, forward strand.
CGAGATCCGCGCCCGTGAAGTACGGCGTTATGACAGCGATGTCGTGCAGGTTCACATCGGAGCCTATGGGCTTTCCGCGAGCGTGCACCTTTAGAATTTCTTCGCGACCCTTTACGTCGGGGTAGTTGACGAGCACCTGCCTGTCGAACCTGCCGGGGCGCAAGAGCGCGGGGTCGAGTATGTCGCTGCGGTTTGTCGCGGCTATGACTATGACGCCGGTGTTGGTGGTGAAGCCATCCATTTCGACGAGAAGCTGGTTGAGCGTCTGCTCGCGCTCGTCGTGGCTGCCGCCCAAGCCCGTGCCGCGCTGGCGGCCTATAGCGTCGATTTCGTCTATGAATATGATGGCGGGCGCGTTTTTCTTCGCCTGGTCGAACAAATCGCGCACGCGCGACGCGCCGACGCCCACGTACATCTCCATGAACTCAGAGCCTGAAATCGTGAAGAACGGCACGCCCGCTTCGCCTGCGAGGGCTTTTGCGAGCAGCGTTTTGCCGGTGCCCGGAGGGCCTACGAGCAGCACGCCCTTGGGTATCTTCGCGCCGACTTTCGTGTATTTCTCGGGTGCTTTCAAAAAGTCGACTATTTCTTTAAGCTCGTCCTTTTCTTCCTCAGCGCCCGCGACGTCACCGTAACGCACCACGTTTTTCGTGGGGTCGGTGAGCTTCGCTCTGCCGCGAATGAAGCTGTTCGCGCCCTTGTTCGGCCCGTTCACCTGCGCGCGCATTATGAAGAACATGAGCCCGCCGAACAGCACGACCAGTATTATCATAGGCAGCAGTTCAAGCAGCCAGCTTGTGCCCTCGGGGTTTTGAGTTTTAGATGTGAACGTGTAATCGTTGCGGCTCACGTTCTCTTTCTGAAGCACGTTTTTGTATATGCCCTCGACGGTTTTATAGAACTCCGTCTCGCTTTCGACGGTCGCGTAGAAGTCGTAATTGCTCGTCGAAAAATCGCCCGCGCCTACGGCGCTGCCGCTGTCCTTTATGCCGACAAGGCTGTTTTTCACAAAAATGATGCTCTTGATCGTTTTGTCGGGGTTTCCGCCCTCGCGCCCGCTGTCAATTCGCAGGTCGGACTCGACCCACTGATATATTTCAGCCGATATGTCAACGGGCTTCACGCGCGACTGCGGCGAACCTATCATGTATACAACTAAGAAAATACCGGCGATTATCGCCGTATAGATGATGACGCTTCTGAGCAAGCCCCGTCTTTTATTGTTCAAAACCGAATATCCTCACTTTCGGCGGTTTCACTAACTGCCATTGAAGGCGCATGAATTCCACGGTCTATTATAACAGTTAATTGCGACAATTTCAAACGCATGTCGGCGTTTTACCATGCCATATTGATAAAATATGCGTTAATCCGCCGCGTTTACATACACTTCGGGCTTCAGCACGCCTATGTCGGGGAAGTTTCTGTACTTCTGGTCGTAGTCCAAGCCGTAGCCTACGACGAACTCGTCGGGTATCGTGAAGCCCACGTAGTCGGCGGTAACGTCGGCGACGCGGCGGTCGGGCTTGTCGAGCAGCGAGCACACTTTGAGCGACATCACGCCCTTCTTTTGCATATCGCCCTTTATATAGGCGATAGTGCGGCCGCTGTCAATTATGTCCTCGACGAGTATGACGTGCCGCCCCGCGATTTTGTTGTCGAGCTCGCTCACAATCTTGACTTCGCCCGACGACACGGTCGCGCTGCCGTATGATGACGCGGTCATGAACTCGATAGATATTTGAGCGTCGATCGCGCGTATCAGGTCGGCAAAGAACACGACAGAGCCTTTCAGGACGCATATCAGAAGCGGCTTTTTGTCGGCGTATTCATTGGTTATCTGCCTGCCAAGAGCCGCCACTCTCTCGGCTATTTTGTCCCGCGTGTGCATTATATACTTCATGTCGTTAATCATATATCCATACCCCTCAATTCAGTATTCATTTGTATGCTCAAAAGGCGGGATTTTCGCCCGTTCCTCATTTTCGCGGTCTCGCTAATGCCGACGCCCGCCGCCCAGAGTATTTCAGACCCGACTGCCGCCACGGGCAGTCTGTCGCGCAGCGGCCGCGGAAACTTGCGGTCGGTAAGGTAGTCTGACAGCGACTTCGCGCCGCCGCCCATGCCCAGAGGGCGAATGAAATCGCGTTCGCGCCGCGTCCTCAGAACGGCGTTCCCGATGGCTTCCGCGTCGAGCGCCTGACGGAAGCCGTTATCGTATATCGGAGCGCCTTCGTAGCTCTCAGACCGCAGCGCGCACACGCCCGGCAGGCGGGTTTCGCCAGCTAAGGCTATATTGACGGCGTCGGGATTCGCGAGGCGTTCCGAGAGATACAGGCTGCCGTCGTATTTTTCCGCGCTCGCGCCGTTTTGAAGCGTCTCGCGCCCGACGGCGTTTCTCGCGCGCTCGACGTTTTCAAAGTCGAGAAAAGGCAGAATTATCCTGATTGCGCGCCTTACGAGCGCGGCGGGCGCGCAGTTTACATTCTTTAGCTCGCACACTCCCGCATACGCGCGCGCGTTTTGACGAATCATGTCTTCGGCGAGCGAGTTCAGAAACTCGTCTTCGGTTCGGCAAATATCGGAAAACCGCGCTATCGCGCCTACGGCGTTCGGATACGCCGAAACGATTTGGGGCAAAACGTTTAAGCGCAGTATGTTGCGCGGAGTGTTCGCTTCTGCGTTCGTTTTGTCCTCGCGCCAGTCCTGTCCGACGCTTTCCAAAAAGCCGATAAGCTCTTTTTTGGAAAATTCGAGGAGAGGTCGGCAGACCGAGCCGTCGTTTGCGGACATTCCGCCCGCGCCCGCCTGACCGCCTCCGCGAAATATGTGCATGAGCACGGTTTCGGCCTGATCGTCTTTGTGGTGCGCAAGCGCTATTATGTCCGCTCCCGATTCCTTGCGGGCGGTTTCCAGAAATTCCCGCCTGAGCGAACGGGCGCAGGTTTCCAAGCCCTCGCGCCGCCTTGCCGCCTCGGCGGGCACGTCGCCCGCGCCCAGATGCAAAGGCACGCCGAGCTTAGCGCACAGTTCCGACACGAAGTCGCGGTCGGCAATGGATTCCGAACCGCGAATGCCGTGCTCGTAGTGCGCGGCGCTCAGCCTTATGTCTCCCGAGTCGCGCAGACGGCACAGCAGGAGCAATAGCGCCACGGAATCCGCGCCGCCGGACACCGCGCACAGCACGTGTTTATCGCATATTCCCGCGTTCCGCGCGTTTATGCGTATAAGCGTTCGGTCGGTAATCGAAAACACCCCCGATTAGTCAATTATATCACGAAATATCTCTTTGACAACTTACATTTTTGAAAACTGCCGTAAAATGACAGATGCTTTACATACGGAATCGCCCGTTGAATGTGCAACGGAAAAAACGTACACATATGCCGTAATCGGCAGGGTTTTTCCTGTATACCCGCCCGAATGCGCGCCACAATAGCCCCGTAGCACGCGTAAAGGGGGAGTAGCTTATGAGGGTCGCGGGAATACTGGTTCTGGTTTTGCTGCTCGCGTTTCCGGCGGGAGCGGCGGAGGGAGATATACTGATACCCGGCGGCGATTTGGTGGGCGTGGCGGTGCAGTCGAAGGGTTTGATGTTCATTGGCGCGTCGGATTTGGGAACGACGCCCAGCCCCGCGCGGCGGGCGGGACTGAAAAACGGCGACGTGATCGAGACGGCGAACGGGAAAGAGATAACGGGCGTGAAGTCGTTTTCAGAGACGGTCGGAACGGGGTTCAAGGTGGCTCTGGGCGTGCTCAGGGACGGCAACAGACTGACGCTTGACGTTTCGCCCGCGCAAGACCCGCGCGACGGTTCATACAGAATAGGCGCGTGGGTGCGCGAGAGCGCGGCGGGCGTGGGCACGCTCACGTTCATCAATCCCAAGACGGGCGCGTATGCGGCGCTGGGTCACGCCATAACCGACCCCGACACGCTCACCGCAGTGCCCGTGCGCGAAGGGTATATATACGAGAGCGATCTGTCGGGCATCGTGCGCGGCATAGTAGGCTCGCCCGGCGAGCTGGCGGGCGACTTCATAGCGCGCAACAGGCGCTTGGGCACTATAACCAGAAACGGCGAAAGCGGCATCGGCGGCGTGTACACGGCGGTCGAAGCGGGCAGCCCGCTGTTTCCGAACGGAGTGCCCGCCGCCGACAGTTCGGAAATAGCCGAGGGCAGAGCGCAGCTGATATGCACGGTTGATCAAAGAGGACCCCGGCTGTTCGACATGGAGATAACCGAAGTTGACGCGACAAAACCCTCGCGCAACCTGAAACTGCGCATAACCGACGACGAGCTGCTCGGTCTGACGGGCGGCATCGTGCAGGGCATGTCGGGCGCTCCCATCATACAGAACGGCAGGCTTGTGGGCTGCATAACCCACGATCCCGAACGCGGCTACGGCATAACGATCGAGCGCATGACGGCGCTCGAAGCCCCTCAGAACGACAGGGCTGCATAACAAAAGCGGGCTGCGGCATGACCGCAGCCCAAATAATCATTCTCTATTTGAATATACGTTTCGGAAGCTTGAACGCGGCGCACAGCGCGAGCAGCGCGCATCCCAACGCGGCATACGGGAATACGGTTGTTTTTCCGTTCAAAAAGCCTGCGACGCCCGTAAAAGCGCCGTTCTGTATTTGATATTCAAGCGGCGTAAGCCCCAAATCGGCGCAGTTTTCAATGTAGTGCGCGGTCACGGCGGACGCGTAACCCGTAAGCGCGAGACAGACGGCGCAACACACGAAAAGCGCGATGGACAGCCACTTTCCCGCTCCGCGAACGTCCTTTAACAATATCAGCAATATAAGAACCAGTATTCCGCCCGCCGTCAGCAGGCAAGCGAATATGTTGCGCGCAAGCCACGCGCTGAAAGCGCCGTGCTCGCCGACGCCGAGCAGCTCGGACGTGTCCATAGCTATAGCGCGCGACGATATGTTTACGCCCTGACCGATAAGCTTTTCATACGCGTCGCTCCGCGCGATATACCCCGTAAGCGTCAGCCCCAAGACCGCGAAAAGCAAAACCGCCAGAGATATAAGCGCGATAATACCCGAAAACGAATAGCGCGAACGCATCATAAAACGCCCTCCATCACGAAAGTAAACAACGTTCCACCATATACATTATAGTTGTGAAACTGGGAATTGTCAAACCGCGCAAAACGATTAGATTTACTTTCTTTTTAGGACAATGCCGATTTTACGCTCGATTTGGGCGGCGACGTCAATGCCTAAGGCGTTGGCTAACTGGAAGCCGTATATAAGCACGTCGGCGAACTCCTCGCCTATGAGTGCGGTTCTCTCGTGGTCGTTGCCCGCGAGCAGTTTATCAACGTCGCTTTGGTCGAGCCATTGAAAGTGTTCGAGCAGCTCGCTCATTTCGACCGTCATCGCCATGGCTACGTGCTGCGGGTTTTGAATGCCGTTTTTATCGCCCCAGCCCTTTTTGAGAGCCATGTCAAGCGTGGCGCGCTTGATTTCAGCTATGGTTGTTTGATTATCGTTCATGCCCGTATCGCTCCGCATTTATTATGTGATATGAAAAGACCGCCCGTGAAAGGCGGTCTTTTCGGCTTTCGGTTTACTTGATTTCGACCGTCGCACCGACTTCGGCGAACTTCTTCTTGATTTCTTCGGCGGCTTCCTTGGAAACAGCCTCTTTGATGGGCTTGGGGGCGTTGTCGACCAATTCCTTGGCTTCCTTCAGACCCAGACCCGAAACTACTTCGCGAACGACCTTGATGACCTTGATCTTCTCGGCGCCAACGTCCTTGAGTATGACGTCGAACTCGGTCTTCTCTTCAACTGCCTCAGCGGCGGCGGCGGGGCCGGCGGCTACGGCGACGGGCGCGGCGGCGGACACGCCGAATTTCTCTTCCATTGCCTTAACGAGCTCGGCAAGCTCCAATATGGTCATCGACTCAACGGCCTGAATGATTTCCTGAGCGTTCATTGTATTCCCTCCATATATATTCTCATGCGGTCAATTTTGTTATTCTTCCCCGGCCTTTTGCTTGCGCACGGCCTCTATCAGGCGGACGAAGCCGGACACTGCGGACATCATGCTGCCCATGAGTCGGGCGATGAGCACTTCCTTGCTCGGCAGATCGGCGAGAGCCGCGACGCCTGCGGCGTCGAGGTATGACCCGTCGCACACGCCGCACTTCAGCGCGAGCTTCTTGATCTTCTTGCCGTAATCAACGGCGATCTTCGCGGGAGCTATCATGTCGTTATAGCCGAAAGCCACGGCGGTCGGGCCTTTGAGGTGCTCGGCCATTGCGGCGGCGTAAGGCGTATCCTTGACGGCAAGCTCGATCATGTTGTTTTTGAGAACGCTGTATTCCACGCCTGCTTTACGAAATTCGTTGCGCAGATTGGTGTCTTCCTCGACGGTAAGCCCTCTGAAATCGACGAGTACGACTGTTTGCGAGCGCTCGAATTTTTCTTTGATGCCTGCGACGATGACTTTTTTGTTCTCTAAATTGTTGGACATTTGTTTAACACCTCTTCTCCCGTCCGAAATGACGGCGAATGAAACGCCCCTGCGCATGGGCGCAAGGGCGGCAAACAATTTGATGAAGCCTTTCCTTAACGCCTCGGCGAGCACCCGTGAACGGGTTTACGCTTTCGCACTCGCTGTCTGTGGCACAGCTGTTTCACAGCCTCGGTTATTATATTACATACGCCAAAGCAGGTCAAGTTAAATTATAGAAGCGCTTCGTCTATGCGGGCAAGCTCCTCGCTCGTGAACGCGGGCGATGAGAGCGCTTTTATATTGTCGGTTATCTGTTCGGGCTTGCTCGCGCCTATCAGCGCCGACGTGACCACGGGGTCGCGCAGAACCCACGCAAGCGCCATCTGGCTGAGCTTCTGTCCCCGCTCTTCGGCAATGGTTTTAAGCTTCGAGACGCGGGCGAGCTGCTCTTTGCGAATGTTCTCCGCCTTCAGATAGCGCGGGTCTTTCGCCGCGCGGGAATCGGCGGGCACACCATTCAGATATTTCCCGGTGAGCAGACCGTTCTGAAGCGGCGCAAAAACTATGCAGCCCACGCCGGACGAGCGCAAAACGTCGGTAAGCCCTCCCTCTATCCAGCGGTCGAGCAGAGAGTAATTCGGCTGCTCTATAAGGCAGGGCGTGCCCAGCGCTTTCAGCGCTTTTATCATTTCGAGCGCGCGTTCGGGGCGGTAGTTCGATATGCCCGCGTAAAGCGCTCTGCCGCTGCGAACGATGTAGTCGAGTGCGCCGGCAGTCTCCTCAACGGGCGTGTCGGGGTCGGGTCTGTGGTGATAGAACACGTCGACATAATCGACACGCATACGCTTGAGCGATTGGTCTATGCTCGACACCAGATATTTCCGGCTGCCGTGGTCGCCGTAAGGGCCTTTCCACATATCGTAGCCGGCCTTGGTTGACAGAAACAGTTCGTCGCGGTGGGGTCGCCAGTCGACGTCCATATGAGAACCGAAATTGCGCTCGGCTTCGCCGTATGGCGGGCCGTAGTTGTTCGCCAAATCGAAGTGGGTTATGCCGTTGTCGAAAGCGGTTCGCAACAGGCTTTGCTGCGTCTCGAAAGGCGTTATGTTTCCGAAATTGTGCCACAGCCCCAGCGATATGGCGGGCAGCATGACGCCGCTGTTTCCGCAACGGCGGTATTGCATAGAATCGTATCTCGTTTCGGCGGGCGTATACATTTCATTCACCTCCGTAAGATGCTTTCATGAAGTCGTTTTTGAAACAGTTCCTCGCGGCGGCAAGCTCGAAATGATATTTGACGATGCCCAAATCGATGCGCGTGCACGGGCCTTTGAGCGCTTTTGCGGAGACTGCGCCGTCGTTATACGCAAACATGAAGCGCTGCTGATTCAAAGCGGTGGGCGCCAAGAGCGCCGCCTCCACGCCCGAAATAAACCAATCGGGCGCGGAGGCAGGCGACTCGCACACTTTTTCGATAGACTTCGATTTATGAGCCGTGCCCTGCGTAACTCCGTAGCCGACCGCTATGCAGCAGCCCAAGCGCTCGCCGTGCCTGATTTTAGCTTTGCACTTGCGCTTTGAAAACGTGAGCGCCGCCCAACACGTATTTAAGCCCAGCATTTGCGCTTTGAGCACGATTCTCTCGCCGTAATAACCGCTCTTTTCGTCGAACGCGGGTTCGTCGTCCCCGACAAGCGCGACATAGTTACGCGCTCCCGAAAACCTGCCGTAGCGCGCCGCGAGGCCGCCGAACGCCGCGTCGTCGTTTATAATGAGCTGTATGTTAAGCCCGCTTTCGCGGTTGCAATCGTCTATTTCGGCGTTCAAAGCCGAAATCACGTCGGGCGGTATCGGGCTATCCTGATACGCCCTCACCGAGTGCCGCGCCCGCATGGCTTCCAGTTCAGTCATTCTGATACCTCCGCGGTTTTACGCCTTTTTTATGACTTCCTTCGCGATGCGCGCGACGTTTTCTTTCGTGAAGCCGTATTCTTCGAACAGCTTCTTATAGGGCGCGCTCATGCCGAAGCGGTCAATGCCGAGCACCGCTCCGTCGAGACCCGCGTATTTGTGCCAGCCGAAAGTAGACGCGGCTTCGACGGCGACGCGAGCGCGCACATTGTTCGGAAGCACGGACTCTTTGTATTCATCGCTCTGAGAATCGAACAGCTCGAAGCTGGGCATCGACACAACTCGCGCCTGCACGCCTTCCTCTAAGAGCAGCGCCTGAGCCGATACGCAGACCTCGACTTCAGAGCCGGAAGCCATAAGTATAACGTCCGGCACGGCTTTTTCGCAGTCGGAAATGACGTAGCCGCCCTTGAGCGCGTTCACGCCGCTGTTTTCGTTGAGGGGCAGGTCTTGGCGCGAGAGGATCAACGCGACCGGCCTTTTCGCGGTAAGCGCGGTATACCAGCCCGCGGCGACTTCCTTCGAGTCGCACGGACGGAACGTTATCAGGTCGGGAATAGCCCTCAGACCCGCGAGCTGTTCGACGGGCTGATGCGTCGGACCGTCCTCGCCCACGCCTATCGAATCGTGCGTGAGTACGTATGTCACGGGCAGCTTCATAATAGCCGCCACGCGCATGGCGTTCTTCATGAAATCGGAGAACACGAAGAACGTGCCGCAATACGGGCGCAGCCCGCCGTGCAGAGCCATGCCGGCGCATATGCACGCCATAGCGTGTTCGCGCACGCCGAAGTGCATGTTACGGCCGAGCCTGTCCTCGGCGGAGTAATCGCCCTCGCCCTTCATGTAGGTCTTGTTTGAGGGCGCGAGATCGGCCGAACCGCCCATAAGGTTGGGCACGCGCGAAGCGAGCCTGTTTATAACTTCGCCCGACGAATTGCGCGTAGCCGCCTTGCCCTCGAACTTCCAGTACGCTTCGTCTGTGAGAAGATCGGTGGGCAACTCGTCGGAATGCCAAACGTCCCATTCCTTCTTGAGCTCTGGGTACGCCTTCGCCCACGCGTCGAACATTTCTTGCCACGCCTTTTCGGCTGCGGCGCCCTTCTGAGCGGCCTTACGGGTTATGTCGTACACCTCGTCGGGCACTTTGAAGCTCATCGGCTCGCTGTCGCACCAGCCGAGGTTTTGCTTGAGAGCGCGAATGTTGTCCTCGCCCAAGGGTTCGCCGTGAGCAGACGCCGTGCCGGCTTTGGGAGAACCGAAGCCTATAGATGTGTGGCAGGCTATCAGCGTCGGGCGGTCGGAGGTCTTTGCGAGCGCAATCGCCGCTTGCACGTTTTCGAAAACGTTCGCGTCCGCGACGTCTATGACGTTCCAGCCGTAAGCGCGGAAGCGCGCCTGAACGTCCTCGCGGAACGCTATGTCGGTGCTGCCCTCTATCGATATTTCGTTATCGTCGTACAGCGCGATCAGCTTGTTCAGCTTGAGAGTGCCCGCCAGAGAGCACGCTTCGTGGCTCAGGCCTTCCATCATGCAGCCGTCGCCCATTATGACGTATGTGTTGTGGTCAACAACGGGGAAGCCCTCGCGGTTGAACTTAGCCGCCAGACGGCTTTCGGCGATCGCCATGCCCACGGCGTTCGATATGCCCATGCCCAGCGGGCCTGTCGATGTTTCGACGCCCCTCGTATGCCCGAACTCGGGGTGACCGGGCGTGAGCGAGCCGAACTGACGGAACTGTTTCAAATCGTCTATGGTGAGTCCGTAGCCGAACAGGTGCAGAAGCGAATACAAGAGCATAGAGCCGTGCCCCGACGACAGCACAAAGCGGTCGCGGTCGGCCCATTTGTCGTCGGCGGGGTTGTGCTTCATCTCACGTCCCCACACGGCGTAAGCCATCGCCGCCGAGCCCATGGGCATACCCGGATGTCCCGATTTCGCTTTCTGAACCGCCTCGGCGGACAGTATGCGTATTGCGTTTACGACCATTGTTTCATTTTGCATAAAAGTCACTCCCGTACATATTATATCAGTTCAATCGCTCTATGGCGTTTGCCAAAGGCGAAAGCTCTAATTCCTCGTTATCCTTTTCGAGCACCGCGTAGAGTTGGGTAAGTATGCGCTTCAGGCCGCCGGAAACGTCGCTCTCGGCGTTTACGGGCATCACGGGGTCGTGCACCGACAGGCGCAGCATGAACCACGCGTTGTCCACTCCGCCATCGAGCGAAAACAGTATGCGCACGCCCTCGCGGTTATCCTGCGCCAAACGCCATTCGGGGTTCACGAGCGTCTGCGACAGAACCGCTTCGATTACATAGCCGGCCGCCTTCTTGTAGTCCTCCTGCACTATTGGCAGGCGAACCTCCAGCGACTCGACCGGCTCGTTTAGGTCGTCAATCAGCGATGACAGCGTGAGCGAATCGCGCTTGCGCCATTTCGCCTCGCAGATGACCTTCGTAGCCAAGTACACGCCGTCGTCGATGAAGTAGTTTTCAGCCATCGCCGCGTGTCCGCTGGTCTCGATGGCGACGGGCACATTTATGCCCTCGGCGGACAGCCGCTCCGCCTCCTCTATCACGTTTTTGTAACCCCTGCGGAAGCGGTAGTGAGTGCCGCCCCACTCGGTTATGAACCGGCTCAGACCCGACGACGTTACGGAGTCGGTCACGAACGTGAGCCCTTTTTCGTCGTCAAGGAGTATGGCCGCTATGAGCGCAATCAGCCTGTTTTTGTGTATAAGCCCGCCGCGCTCGTCTACGATAGCCACGCGGTCGCCGTCCGCGTCGAACATAACGCCCAAGTCGGCCTTGTTCTCGACCACGCAGCGCTTAAGCGCCTGAAGCGCGTTTGCGTCCTCGGGGTTTGGCGAATGCGCCGAAAACCCGCCGTCGGGCGCTAAGTTGATGCTGCCGCGCGTGTCCGCGCCGAGGGATTCGAGAAAATCGGCGTAAAACCCCGCCGAACCGCCCGAAGCGTCGACAATCACGCGCAGTCCGTCGAGGGGCTTTTCAACGTCCTCGCCTATGAAAGCGCGCACGGCGGCCTTTAGATGACCGCGATACGCCGCCATTATGTCGAGGTCGTGAACCAGTCTGCGCGGCACGGTAACGTCCCATGCCCTGCCGACGATTTCGGCAATCTCGGCTTGCGTGACGGGGCCGTCGGGCGTGAACAGCTTGAAGCCGTTTTTGCGGCTCTCGCGGGCGCTCGCCGTAACCATCGCCGCGCCGTCAGCCTGCACCCTGCCCGTTTCAATGCTCATCTGCATAGCGGGTGTGGTCGCCATGCCGCAGTCGAGCACGTCAGAATCAGCTTCCGTAAGCCCGTCTATGAACGAGCGCGCGAGTCTCACGCCGGAGTCGCGCGAATCGCGCCCCACGGCTATGGTGAGCTTGTCGGGCGACACTGAGAGCTTTTCGGAAAGCCATATGGCGAACGCGTATCCGATTTTTTCGGTAATCTCGTCCGTCAACAGTTCCGCGTCGGCGCTTATCACCGCGCCGCTTATGATCTTCTCCTTCGATAATTCCATATAACCTCCTTTGGTCGCAGGCGCAGCCGCTTTTCGAAACGGGAAAACCCGCTTCGTTCGCGCGTTATTGGCGCGTGCGGAACGGTCGCGCCTTGCCTGTCGGCGCGCACCGTCCGCAAGGCGGCGGCTCAGTCCGTAACGGGCGTGAGCTCTTTGAAATATTTGTACATTTCGGACAGGTGTTCGTAGCCCGACGATATTTCGTCGACAAGCGCGGGCGACTTTAACAGTCCGAAATCGTTCAAATCCTTTTCGACATAGAAACCCTTGAGAGGATACCACTTGCGCAGTTCCTCTGGCAATGAGTCGGGAATCTCCATGCGCTTGAACGACTTTTCGTGCAGTTCGAAGCGCTCCTCGACTTTTTGCGCAATGCCCAAAAACTCCTCGTATCCGGCGTTCAGGCGCGCCCTGTGCGCTTTCATGAGGGGCACGTTTTCGTCGTAAAAGCCCATGCCGTAGCTCGCGCCGTTATCGGACATGTCGAAATACACGCCGAGCGTCGTGCGCCTTTCCTCGCCGGGCTTGCGGAACGCGAGCCAGATGTAGTCGCGATAGGGCGACTTGTCGAGCGAAAAGCGTATGTCGCGGTTAATGCGCGACACGACTTTGTTCGGGCGGCGCTCCAAATCGGGGTCGAGCGCGCCGACGGAATCGCCCAGAGCTTCCGCAAGCTCCAGACACGGCATTCTCACGCAGTCGTAATACCAGTCGTGGTTCTCCTGAAAAAACTCGCGGTTGTTGTTGAACCTTATCGCCATGAAAAACTCGAAGGTTCTGTCGCTGAAACCCTGAAACATGCGCTCGATTGCTCCTTTTGGCGTTTACGCCTTATCGCCCGCGTCGCGTTTTCTGACGGGCGCGAATTTGTTGGTTTTGTTAAGCTCGTCCCTGCGCCTGAGCCGCTCGCGCTTCGCCTTTGCGCGGCGGGCGAGCGTTACGAGCGCTATAACGGCGATCACTGTCAGGCACAATATAAGAACGTTCGTCGGCAGGTTTTGCAGGCTGACGATTGAGTATAAAAGCGCCCGCATACGCTGTTCGGCGCTCTTGGCGCCCTTCACTGCCTTTATGGGCTCGGCGTATGCCGTGATTGTGCCGTCTTCGGTTTCATACGCGGCGTAAAGCCTGTATTCGTCGTCCTCGATTTCGGGAAGCTCCAATAAGACGTCGATCTCGCCGTTTGCGCAGAGCACCTCTATGTTGCGAAGTTCGCCGAGAGAGCGCTCGCATATTTTGAGATCGCGTATGTCAACTCCCGAACCGCGAACGCGCATGACATATTCGCCGGGTCGGCCTTCGGCGGGGGCAGCGGACACGGACACACTTCCCTTAAATAAAGCGGGCTGGACGGAAATTCGCACCGTGTCCGAAACGACGTCTGTCGTATAGCCGTTCTCATCGCGCATGGAGAGCTTAAAAACATACGTTGCGTCGCTCTTCAAAGCGGGCGTGCGCAATTCGACAGTGAAGCTCTCGCCCGCCGCGAGAGAACCGGGCAGCCCGGTCACATGACCGAGCGTCGCGTCGGAGAGAGATAAAAAGCGGTAGCCGTGAGAACCGCCGTTTTCGACCGTCACGCGAATAGGCACGCGCTCGCCGTATGCCGCGGTCGCGACGTATTCCGCCGAGACGCGCACGTCGCCCCCGAATATCGATATGCGCAGGCTTTGGGCGTGCGTCTTGTAGGAAGTGCCGGTTGCTCTCGAATAATACGTGAGCAGCGCGTTCGAATCGCTCTCTCCCGAGACTGTGACGCGGTTCTGAAAGCGTATGTTCTCGCCCGCCGCCAATGTGAAAGGCCCGGTCGCGAAGCCGCCGAGCGGATCGGAAACGACGGCGCTCTGCATGTCGACCGCGCCCGTGTTCTCAACAGTATAAATCATATCCACGGAGTCGCCCGCCCGCACAGAGCGCGCCGACGCGCTCACTGTTAAGCGAGCGCTCGGCAAAACCGCGACGGGGTTTGAAACCGCTCTCGCGCTTACCGACGTTTTCGCGCCGTCAAGTGAAAAACCGAACGAAACGTCAAAGCCGCCCGCCGCGAGGATTTGAGACGTTACGGAAACAGGGTATGTATAGCTCGCCGTCATGCCCGCCGCCAACTCGCCGCTTACGACCATCTCGTCGCCGCCAGATATGCGCAGGCGCATGTCTTTGAGGGCGTTCTCAGCGCGGTTTACGACGGTTACAATCAGCGTGGCGTCGGAAGGCGCGATAAAATCAGCCGGCGACAAGACGGCGGAAACATCGACGGTCGCTTCCGCCGACTCGCCCATAGCGAGCGATGATGCAAAGACCAATATGACGAATAAAATGGCCGCGAACCGCTTCGTCGGAAACACCCTTTCGTATACATACCGTTCCAGTGTTTATTCTATATGCGTTTGCGCGCCGTGTCAAGAATATTACCGGAAGTATTCAGGGCAATCGCTTACGAAAAACCCCGGGGATGCTCGAAGGGGGCGCGCCCCC
>CAYVPJ010000026.1:0-45810 GCA_964453505.1 uncultured Oscillospiraceae bacterium
AAGCCGCAAGTGCTCTCATTCCAATCTTGCACCGGGTGGGGTTTACAGGGCGGACAAGTCGCCAAGCCGCCGGTGAGCTCTTACCTCGCCTTTCCATCCTTGCGGCCGCGCCCGAAGGCGCGGTTTCGCGGTATATCTCTGTTGCACTTTCCCTGAAGTCGCCTCCGCCGGCATTTCACCGGCACCCTGCCCTGTGGTGCTCGGACTTTCCTCAAGCGCTTTCGCGCCTGCGACCGCCCGTCGTTCTCGCAAGCAAACTTATTATATCAGTTGGCGATGAAAAACGCAACTTTATTCTTTTGAAAACAAAATTCTGCCGCAGTTGTCGCACACGGTGATTTTTTCGCCCGCTTTCAGGTCGCGCAGCGTGCCCAGCGGCAGTGACATGAAGCAGCCGCTGCACTGGTTGTCCATAAGGCGCGCCATTGGCGGCGTGCAATGCTGCTTGATTGCTTTATAGCGATCCAAGTCGCCTTCCTCGACGCGGCGGCTCTCGGAATCGACCTTCGCGCGAAGCTGCTTGAGTTTTACAGTATCCTGCGCGAACTCCTTGTCGTACTCGATTTTTATGGAATCGTACTCGGCCTTCGCCTTCGCGGCGCGGACGCGGATCTCTTTCTGCTGGCGGTCGCGCGTGTCGAAGTCCTTGCGCATTTTTGCGAGCTCCTGCTCGTAGCGCGAAAACGCCTCGAACAGTTTCGACATGGCAACGCTCTTCTCTTTGATTTCGTCGGCGGTCTCGGGCGGGTTTTCGTCTATCTGAGATTTCTGCTCGGCAAGCAAACCCGAAAGGCGCTCGATCTCGTCTTTGAGAGCGTCCATGCGGTCGGCCATTCCGGCGACGTCCGCTTCGATTTTCGCCATATTAGCCTGCTGATCCTTCAAAAAGCTCCTATGCTTCAACAGAAGCTGCCGCTTGGGCGACTGCCTCATGTCGTTCTCAAATTTATCGGCTTCCAAGTCGAAAGTCATGTAATTCCAAAGCGCGTCCAAATTCATCGATATACCCCCATGTCGCTTACACACATTTCCACATTATATTGTAACTCATCGGCGCGTTTTTGTAAACCTTCGGCGAGCGGTTTTATGGCTATTCTTTCGGTCGCGTCGTGACCCGCGTGGAGCGTCGCCATGCCCTGCGCCGCCAAATCGATAGAATCGTGATAGCGCATTTCGCCTGTCACATACGCGTCCGCGCCCATTTTGAGCGCCAGATGGGCGTATTCGCCGCCCGCTCCGCCGCACACCGCGACGCGCTTTATGAGCGAATCGCCCCGGCCGTATACGCGAACGACGTCGCCCAGCTTTTCTGAAACGGTTTTCGTAAATGCCGTAAGGCTGACGGGTTCTATATCGCCAATCCTTATGGGCGACTGAGAATCGGATTCGTCCGCCCTGACATTCGACAACCCCAACGCTTTCGCCAACGGGTCGCTTACGCCGCCGACAGCCATATCGTAATTCGTGTGAGCCGCGATCAGCGACAGGCGGTTTCTGACCATTCGGCACAGCATTCGGCCTTCCCAATCGTCCTCGCACAGCGTCTTTCTGCCCGAAAACAGTATCGGGTGGTGCGTTATTATGAGCTGCGCGCCCGTTTCAAGCGCCGCGTCGAGAACGCTCTCGCTCATGTCGAGCGCAAGCAGCGCTTTATCGACTTTGTTTGAGGCGCTTCCGCACAAAAGCCCGGAGTTGTCCCATTTCTCCGCAAGCTCAAACGGCGCGATCTCGTTTATCCAGCCAAGAACGTCTCCGACGGTGGGCTTTATTCCGATACGCTCTGCCATATTGCAACCTCCTCCATAAGTTCGTCCGTGCGCGCGTCAGAACCCGAACGCGCTCCCGCGAGCGCCTTTTGGGCGACGCGCAGTCGGAAGCGCGAGTAAGCGCGCATTTCGTCGGTTTTGTCGTTTATCAGCTTTGGGCCGATTACAAGCTCGTGGCGGGTGTATGAGGCGCTTCCGCGCGACAGCGCGATTATGACGTAATGCCGCCCCGACGCGCGGGCGACGCGCTCGTTAAGTATTCGATAACCCGCGCGAGTCAGACGCTCCCGCGCGGACGTTACGGCGACGTTCGGCTGTATGACTATGAACGCGTCTTTCAGGAATTGTTCGCCGTTTATTACGATGTCGGCTATCGTCTCCCCGCCCATTCCCGCGATTACGGCGGCGTTCGGCGCTGACGGAAGCGCCAGAGCGCCGTCGCCCATGAAGAAATCGGCCTTGCAGGAAAGGTTAAGGCGCGATATAAGCCGCCTCGCCTTTGTTAGCGACGTATCCGAAATGTCGGTGAGCCACGCGCGCCCGCAGCGCCCTTCGAGCAGAAGCTGAGCAGCCAAGCGCCCGTGATCCGCGCCTATGTCGGCGATTATTTCGCACTCGGGCAGCATTTCAATTATTGCCGTGAGCCGGGAATCCGTAAGGGACATCGATTCCTCCAAAAACTAAATGCCAACGCATTACGCCGGCATTTAACGATTATTTACGCGCGACCTTTACTCGAGATAATCTCTCAGTTTTCGGCTGCGGCTTGGGTGGCGCAGCTTGCGCAGAGCCTTCGCCTCGATTTGACGAATGCGTTCGCGCGTGACCTTGAACTCCTTGCCGACCTCCTCGAGCGTGCGCTGCCTGCCGTCCTCCAGCCCGAAGCGCAGTTTGAGAACCATTTCCTCGCGCGGCGTGAGCGTAGAGAGCACGTTCATGAGCTGTTCTTTGAGCAGTGTGAACGCGGCGGCCTCGGCGGGCGCGGGCGCGTCTTCGTCGGGCAGGAAATCGCCCAAATGGCTGTCTTCTTCCTCGCCTATAGGCGTTTCAAGCGACACGGGTTCTTGCGCTATCTTGATTATTTCGCGCACCTTATCCTCGGAAATGCCCATTTCGACGGCGATTTCTTCGGGCAACGGCTCGCGACCGTACTCTTGAAGCAACTGGCGCGAGACTCTGATCAGCTTGTTTATCGTTTCGACCATGTGCACGGGTATGCGTATCGTGCGCGCCTGATCGGCTATCGCGCGCGTTATCGCCTGACGTATCCACCAGGTGGCGTATGTTGAAAATTTGTAGCCTTTTCTGTAGTCGAATTTATCGACGGCCTTTATCAGCCCCAGATTGCCCTCTTGAATCAAATCGAGAAACAGCATTCCGCGCCCGACGTAGCGCTTGGCGATGGACACGACCAACCTGAGGTTCGCTTCACTCAAACGGTGCTTGGCTTCCTCGTCGCCCGCTTCCATGCGTTTCGCCAAATCGATTTCTTCTTCGGCGGTGAGCAACTGCACTTTGCCAATTTCTTTCAGGTACATGCGGACGGGGTCGTCGATCGATATGCCCTCGGGCACGGACAGATCGAGCTCTTCATCGGCGGGAGCGATGACAGGCTCGGCTTCGGTGACGCCGGTCTCTTTGATTATTTCGATGTTCAGCTCATTGAGCGTGTCAAGGATTTTGTCGAACGCTTCGGGCTCCATTTCGCAGTCAGCGAATTGCTCGATTATTTCTTTGTACGTCAAAGCTCCCTTTGTTTTTCCGGTCTCAATCAGTTCTCGAACGCGATTGGATATAAGCTCTGCGTTCTCATTTTTCATTTTGTTAAAACTCCTTTCGACCGGTCGGACGCTAATCCAACTGCGCTATAAGCGCCTGTATCTGTCGGTTCAACGCCATTTTCTCATCGCCTTCGGCGGTTTTCGATCTTGCCGCCAGCGCGTTGATTTGTTGGTTTAAGCGCGAAACGCGTATGGTGCGCAATAACTCGGCGCACACGTCCATAGCTTTGTCGCGGTTTTCGGGGAGCGGCTCATAGTTGAGCGCCGCCAGCGCTTCTTGAGCCTGTTCCTCGCCCAAATCGTTTATATAGTCTCTCGGTTTCACTCCCGACGCAATGTATGAATATATATCGCGGTACAGTTCGCTGTCGAAGTCGTCGGCCTTCACGACGTCGGGCGGTATGAGCCCCGCGCTCAGAATCGCTATAAGCTGCGTTTGCGCTTCCTGCGATTCGGTGCGCTTTATGTCGGCGGGCGGTTTCGGCTTCGGAGGTTCATACGCGGGCTTGGGAATATGCGAAGAACCTATTTGGCGAATCAGCACGTCGCGCGAGTATCCTGTATCGTGCGAGAGCGAACGCAGGTGGTTTTCAAGCTCGACCGGGTTTGCGACGGTTTTCAGTATTTCGCACGCCTTCATAGCATATTGCGTGCGCCCTTCCTGCGAAGCCATGTCCAAACCGTCCTTTGCCCTGAGCATACGGTATTCGGCGGGGCTCAATTTGCGCAGGTCGTTGAACGCGCTCAAGCCCTTCGTTCTGATGAAATCGTCGGGATCCATTCGGGCAGGATAATCGAGCACCTTAACGTTTAACCCCTGAGGAATCAGTATGTCGAGCGCCCTCAACGCCGCCTTCTGACCCGCCGCGTCGCCGTCGTAGCTTATCCACACTTCGGGAGCGAAGCGCTTCATTAGCCGCGCCTGCTCGTCGGTGAGCGCCGTACCCAATGTCGCCACAGCGCCCGCGACTCCGTGCTTTATAAGCGAAACCGCGTCCATGTAGCCTTCCACGAGTATCAGCCTTTTAAGGCCGCTCTCCTTTTTGGCGAAGTTGAGCGCGTACAGCCCGTTGCGCTTGTTGAACACGGGCGTGTCGGACGTGTTCAGATATTTCGGGTTGCCCTCCCCCATAACGCGCCCGCCGAAACCCAGCACGCGCCCTTTGGGGTTGAGAATCGGAAATATTGCCCTATCGCGGAACATATCGTACCAGCGGCCGTCCTTGTTGCCGCACAGCCACGCCTTTTCGATGACTTCGTCTGAAAAGCCCGCGTCGGTCAGGCTGGTTTTGAGAGCGTCTGAAATTCGCGGCGACGCGCCCAGACCGAACCTGCGAATGTCAGCGTCGTTCAGACCGCGCGAATACAGGTATTTGAGCGCTTCCGCGCCCGCGCCCGTCCACAGCGTCGAATGGAAAAGCTTCGCCGCGTGAAGATTCGCCTCGTATATTTTCTCGCGCAGCATACGGTTGTAGTCGTCCGCCGCGGTGGATTCGAGCCTGTCGGGCAGGCGCATGTGAACGCGTTCGGCGAGGGATTCGACGGCTTCCATAAATTCCAGCCGCTCGTTGTCCATAACGAATCTGATTACATTGCCGCCCTTGTGACAACCAAAGCAGTAAAAAAGCTGACTCTCGGTGTCCACTTTGAAGGACGGCGTTTTCTCGTTATGAAAAGGACAGCACGCCCACAGATACTTCCCCTTTTGCCTTAGCGGAACGGCCTCGCCCACAACGTCTTCAATGCTTACGCGGGCGCATAGCTCGTCTATCCATTCGGCAGGAAGTTTGTACGGCATATCTCACCTTCGCTTGTGTTCGTTCGATACTGTTATGATGTTCGCTGAAAGTTGCCGATTTCCTGCCGTATAGCGATTTATTTCGACAATTTTCATATTTGTTGCCCAACAGACATTATTGCCCGATGTTTCCGCGCACAAATCAGTATAGCCTGTTTTTACGATATATACCACGGGAAGCGCAAAAATCCTTCATCAAATCAAAGTTTTACATCAGTCCCTGCATTTTGAGAGCGCAAAAGCGAACCGCCAGTTAAGGCGATTCGCTTGAAAAACAACGCGGATAAGTGATTACTTTATCTTCCAGTTATCGTATGAGTACACTATTTCGGCGTCCGCAAGCCAGCCGTCAACTATAGCTGCGTACTCCGCTTCCTTCTTATCGGTCAGAGCCTTTTCTTTCACAATTTCAGAAACCGCATCAAACGGGACTTCCCCGACGGTCGGCGCGGAATCATATTTAATGATATGAGCGCCATAGCTGCTCATGACGGGTTCGGATATATCGCCCACCGCATCGAGCGCGTTTACCGCGGACAGGAACTCCGACACCCAGTTAGACGACTGGTTGTAGACCAAATATCCGTTTTCGGATATGGGCGATTCGAGCGAGCCGGGGTCGTCTGTGTATTCTTTGATAAGCGCGTCGAAGTCTTCACCCGCGTCGATTTTCTGCTTTATCTCGTCAAGCTCCGTCTTCATTGCCGCCCACGCCGCGTCCACGGCGGCGGCGTGCTCCGCGGTTTTGGCTTCAAGCTCGGCTTTTTTGTCGGCGAGCTGCGCGGAAATATCAGCTTCGCCCTCCGTCGCCTGAGCCGCCTGTTCGCTGAGCGAATCTATGTCCGCTTCGAGCGCGTCGATTTCGGTCGCCAGCGACGAAACTTTCGACATAACGGTCGTATCTTCGGGTATGACGAGTATGTGTTTTACGTATTTATAGCCCTCCGGAATATAGTATATAGCCGTTCCGGCGTTCGCGGCGCTCTCGGCAGACGCGGGGGTCGTCGAATACTCGTCGCGCTGCGCGTTAAGGAGAGTCTGATACGCGGTTTGCACTTCCGCTTCGTCAACCGTGGTTTCGTTTGTCGTCGCGTCAAGCAGGCGCTGCTTGAGCTGCTTGTCCAATTCGTTTCTGAAAAGGGCGCTTTCGGTTATGCCGTCTATCATCAGATAGCGCGCCACGTCTTTGCTCGGAGCGCCCATCGAGATATACGACTGGCTGTAGTCCGCGTACTCCGCGACGGCGTTTGCGCGAATCGCTTCTTCGTCCACGGCTTCCAAGCCAAGCTCGGAGAGTTTGGACGACAGTATTTCGCGCTTCGCCTGCGCCTGTATCGCTTCTTCTTTTATTCTGTTCATGTCGTCGGCGGTCATCGAATAGCCGCTCGTTATGCCGTACATGCTGTACATAAACGACATATATTCGCCCTCGATGTTCACATCGTCCTGCACATATTGCGAGACTTCGCCTTTGGTGACAGAGCCGCCCGCGTATGAAGCGAGCACGATAGCGTTGTCGGCGGCTAGCTTCATGGCTTCCTGTTGAGCCAGATATTCGGGGTTGGTGCGTATCAGGTTACAGCCGGAAAGCACGAGACACGCGCAAAGCATCAGAGCCGCGTATTTCAAAAGTTTTCTTCGCATCGGTTATTCCTCCGTTGTGTTCGCGCGCAAAAGCGCAGACTGAAATTGACTGTCGCGTATCATTATACACGCTTGTCCGCCTTCACGCAAGCGTTTTTATTACGCCGCCCCGGTTAAGCGCGTTTTCGAGCGTAAGCTCTATTTCGCGGTCGCTTCTGAACAGTTCGCAGCTTTTTTCGCGAGAATGCGTCTGCGCGAGCATACGCCGCACGCGCCTGTTGTCGCATGACGCGACGCGCATGGGCAGCAATATGCGAACGGAACAGCACACAGCGTACAGGCCGCGCACGTTCTCCCTTACCGACTTGAAGAACATGTCGCACGAGCCGTCAGGTTCGCACGGGGCGAGTATAAGCTCGTCGGGCGAAAAGCGCTGCGCGAGCATCAGGCAATAAGCCGCGCCCGCGCCGCTTCCGACGAGCGTCAGTTTTCCGTATGCGCTTCTCGCGCGTTGATATGCCGAAACCGATTCGTATACGCACCGCCCGCGGTCGTCGCCCGCCTTGGGCGGGCATACAAGCAGGCTGCCTTTTAGTCCATTCGCGCGTTCCATGCGTCGTCACCTCCCAACCGCTTTAGGAGTATGCCGCATAAAACGCGCGTATGCAGATGTCGCCTATTCGAACATGAACGGCTTGCCCGTGCGCGCGGACACGTATATGGCTTCGAGTATTTCAGACACAACGCACGCCTGCTCGGGCAGCACGACAGGGTCTTTATCCTGCTCGATAGCGTCCAGCCACATACGCTGCTCGGTTATGGCGGGGGTTTCTTTCACGCCGTCGTAAAACGCCACGCCGCCCGCCGACATGTCGGGGCGAACCTCTATAAGCCGACCAAACTCGGCGCGATTCACGGACACGCCGTTCTTTATCTGCGCGCCCGCCTTGCTGCCGCAAAGCTGAGTGCTGCCTTCCGGAACGGGCTCAATAGTGTTGAGCGCCCAGCTCGATTCCAAGTACACGGTCGCGCCGTTCTGCATTACGACAAACCCGAACGCGCTGTCCTCCATCGTGTTCTCGCCTTCGCGCCAACCGCCCCACGGGTTGCCTTCCTCCGGGTGTTCGACCTTTTTATAGGTCGTGCCGACGACCATGCGCGGCTTGTAGTTGTTCATCAAATACAAAGTCAGGTCGAGCGAGTGAGTGCCTATGTCTATCAGCGGGCCGCCGCCCTGCTCGAACTCGTTCAGGAACACTCCCCAGTTGGGCGTGCCGCGCCGACGCACGGAGTACGCGTGAGCGTAATAAATATCCCCCAAATCGCCGCGCTCTATGACGCTTTTCAGGTAGCGGCTCTCGGGCTTATGGCGATGCTGATAGCCTATTGTCAGCTTTTTACCGCTCTTTGCGGCGGCTTCGACCATTGCCCGCGCGTCGGCGGCGGTCTTCGCCATCGGCTTTTCGCACATGACATGCTTGCCCGCTTCGAGCGCGTCTATAGTTATCTGAGCGTGCATACGGTTGGGCGTGAGCACGTGCACCACGTCTATCGACTTATCCTCGAGCAGTCTGTGATAATCTTCGTATACTTGCGCGTCGGGCGTGCCGTACTCGGCGGCTCTCTTTTGCGCGCGTTCGGGGATTATATCGCAGAACGCGACCAAATCCGCCCGATTCAAAGCCTTCAGCGCGGGCAGGTGCTTACCGCCCGCTATGCCTCCGCAGCCTATGATGCCTATGCGCAGTCTGTCTCCCATTGTGTTCACGCTCCTCATTCAATTCCGTCGCGTATGTAATTGGCTATTTCGGCGGCTTCTCCTTCAATCGCCGAAAGTTTTTCGAAAATTTTGAGCCTGTCGAACTCCAAACCCATAAACAGCGGCTCGAGCCTTTCGGGCAGAGACGCGTCGAGCGAGTCTGTGAACACCCGCGCGGCTGTGATTCGCCCGTTTTCGACAGACAGGCATATCTGCGTCATGCCCCATGAAAACCTGTTCTCGATGGAATAATCGAACGCGGGCGTTTCGCCGAATATCCACTCGCGGCTCTTGACGCGGGCGAGTATGTCGGAAATGTCGTTTCTATCGGAAGCCGAGAACGCGTATTCGCGCGCGCACGAAAACTCGGTCAGATAACCGTCGAGCAGCGCGCGCGAAAGTTTTTCGACCGTAAGTCCATCGATATATTCCGACAGATTGCACACACGCGCGCGCACGCTCTTCACGCCTTTCGCCGCGAGCTTCATGGCGGGCGCGTTTAAGTATTTATCGAACACTGTCAAATCGGAATCGACCAAGAGCGTGCCGTGCCTTTGCTTGTTCATGCCGCGCGAGCAATATGCGTTTCCCGAAAACTTCCTGCCGTCTATCTCTATGTCGTTTCGCCCGCTTACGCCCGCGTCCGCGCCGAGCCTTTTAAGCGTATCCAATATGATGCCGGTCTGCCGTCGCTCGTCGTAAATATTCTTATCGCATATGAACGAAAAGTTCAGATTGCCGAGATCGTGATACACGCAGCCGCCGCCCGAAACGCGGCGAACCGGCCGAACGCCGTCGGCGTTCAGTCGGTTCAGGTTGCATTCCGCGTATGGGTTCTGGTTTCTGCCGAATATCACGGCAGGGTCGTTTACATACAAATACATCATCATGTCGTTTTCGCCAAGCGCGTTCAGAAAAAACTCGTCTGTCGCGAGATTTTCGTAAGCGTCGCGCGTTTCTGACACGAAATAGTATCGCATTAAACCCCCGCTTTCGCGCGCCGCGCCTGCTCCGCGTCGCTGACTCCCGTCTTAGCGACATAGCCCGCGATGGGCGCGATCTTTGTGTGTATAGCGTCGATGATCCATTCCGGCTGCGGGAAGAAGAATTCGTCAAATTCGTAGGGCGGCGTGACCCAGTTGCGCGCGCCCACCACGGCGCACGGAGCGTCGAGATAGTCGAAGCACATTTCGGTTATGTTGGCGGCGACGTCGTTTAAGAACGAACCGCGACGGCAAGCGTCGGATACGAGCACGACGCGCCCCGTCTTTTTGACGGATTCGGCGATTTTGTCGTAGTTGAGCGGCACGAGGCTGTGCAGGTTGATTATTTCGGCCTCCATGCCGTACTTCGATTTCAGTTCATCTGCGGCCTTAACGGCTCTGTACAGCGCCGCGCCGACCGTGAGTATGGTGACGTCTTTGCCCACGCGCACGGTGTTCGTGTCGCCGATCTCGATTTCATACGATTCCTTGGGCACTCCGCCCTCGTGGAACATTTCGCCCATTTCGTATATGCGCTGGCTCTCGAAGAACACGACGGGGTCTGTTCCGTTGAGCGCCGACTGCATAAGCCCCTTCGCCTCCCAAGGCGTGGCGGGGAAGCAGACCTTCAAGCCCGGTATGTGCGCGCACAGGCTCGTCCAGTCCTGCGAATGCTGAGCGCCGTACTTTGAGCCGACGGAAACGCGCAGTATGACGGGCATCTTGAGTATGCCAGCCGACATTGCCTGCCATTTGGACATCTGATTGAATATTTCATCGCCCGCTCTGCCAATGAAGTCGGCGTACATCAATTCGACGACGCACCTGCCGCCGCACATGGCGTAACCGACGGCGCTGCCGACGATGGCGGCTTCGGATATGGGCGAGTTGAACAGGCGCGAGTGCGGCAAAACGTCGGGCAGCCCGCGGTATACGGCGAACGCGCCACCCCAGTCGCGCACGTCCTCGCCATAGGCGACGAGCGTCGAATCCTCGTAGAATTTGTCGATCAGCGGCTCGAATATGGCGTCGCGAATGTTGAACGTCTTCATCGCCGAATAGGGCTTTCCGTTTTCGTCAAGAGCGAAGCGGTTTTTGTTGGCTATCTGCTTGACGCGCGGGCAGTCCTCTTTTTTCGCCAAAACGCGCGGTTCGTCGCTTCCGAACGACGCGACCTTTTCGTTTGAGAACATCAGCCGCTCGACAACGTGCGGATCGGAATTGAAGTCGGCGTAGGGGCTGAAGCTCTTGTCGGCGGCGTGGCGGCAAATGTTGGTCATGCGCTCGCGGGTTTCCGAGAGTATGTCGTCGAACTTCGAGTCGGCGGCGACGCCCGCTTCGCACAGCGCTTTGCGGAACGTGATGATCGGGTCGACGGCCTCCCACGCCGCGATTTCGTCCTTCTCGCGGTACGCGTTCTGGTCGGAGACTGAATGCCCGCAGAAGCGGTATGTGAGCGTGTCGAGCAAAACCGGGCCTTCGCCGTTTTTGAGTATTTCGAGCTTGCGGCGCATGGCGTCTATCACGGCGAGCGGATTGAAGCCGTCCACGCGCTCGGCGTGCATCTGCGAGGGCGTCATGCCAGCGCCTATGCGGGCGAGCATGTCGTAGCCCATAGTCTCGCCTTTCGTCTGGCCGCCCATGCCGTAGCCGTTGTTGAATATGTTGAAGAGTATCGGCATTCCGCCCTGCTTGCCGTCCTCTGTCCACAGCGTTCTGAACTGATCCATGCACGCGAAGTTCAGCGCTTCCCACACAGGTCCGCAGCCCAGAGAGCCGTCGCCTATGTTGCACACGACTATGCCCTTTTTGTCGTTCACTTTTTTATACAGCGCCGCGCCCGCCGCTATTGGAGCCGAACCTCCGACTATGGCGTTGTTCGGGTATACGCCGAACGGCAGGAAGAAAGCGTGCATTGAACCGCCCATGCCCATGTGGAAGCCGGTCTTGCGCGCGAATATCTCGGAGAGAGTGCCGTAGAGTATGAAGCGCACAGCCAATTCCTGAACGCTTTCGCATTTGCCCATCTTTTCGACCGCGCGCAGGCACGCGCCGCCCAAGAAGTTTTCCATGATGCCCATAAGCGCGTTGTCGTCCAGCTTTTCAATGGACGAAAGCGCTTTGGCGAGTATCTCGGAGTGACTGCGGTGAGAGCCGAACTGATAGTCGTCGGGCGTCATAAGATACGCCTGACCCACGCACGCCGCTTCCTGACCCACCGACAGGTGGGCGGGTCCGGGGTATGTCGTCTCAACGCCGTTATACGATTTCTGTGTCTTGATGCCGGTGAGCATCGACTCGAACTCGCGCAATATGGTTATGTCCCTGTACATGCGAACCAGCTCGGAGTCGGTGAAGTTTTTGCGCTCCTCCGACACGCTCTTTGAATAGGCGTTTACGGGTATGTCCGTGAAGTGAATGACGGACGGCTTGCGGATCTCATCCGGTGAGTAAAACAATGATTTAGGCATAAGTATTCCTCCAATATATGTGTTACAGCTTGAATATGGCTTCGCGGACGACCTCGCACACAGTCGGGTGCGGGAACACAAACTCTTTCAGGCGTTTGAGCGGGAGCTGCGTCTCAAGCATTTCGACCAGCGCTATAATCATTTCCGACGCGTATGAGCCGACTATGTGCGCGCCTATGAGCCTGTCGTTCGACACGTCGTACACAAGTTTGCAAAAGCCCTTGCCGCGCTCGGTCTCGGCGACGTAGCGACCCGCGTATGTCATCGGAACGTTGACTTCTTTGACGCTCAGGCCCTTCGCCTCGGCGGCTTTTCTGCTCAGACCAACCGACGCGACTTCGGGGTCTGTGTATATGACGGAAGGAATGGTGTCGTAGTTTATGCAGTCGCGCTTGCCGAGTATCGTGTTCACCGCGACCTCGGCCTCTCTGTATGCGGTATGCGCGAGCATGACCTTGCCGTTGCAGTCGCCGATCGCGTATACATTCGCGACGTTCGTCGCCATGTGCGAATCGGTTATGATAGCGCCCCTGTTCAGCTCGACTCCGATCGTCTCCAAGCCTATGTCGCGGGTTTCCGCGCGCCTGCCGACGCTTAAGAGCACCTTTTCGCACGGTAGCTCGTGCACGCCCGACGCGTCTTCGTATGTCACGGAGTTTTCGGAAACCGAAAGCACCTTCGCCGACAGCTTGAACTCCATGCCGCGCTTTGAGTACTCGGCCGTTATGACATCGCATATGTCGGAATCGGTTGCGCCCGCGATTTTGTCGAGCATTTCGACGACAGTCACTTTCACGCCGACCGACGCGAAATAGCACGCCATTTCAAGCCCTATGACGCCGCCGCCTATGACGCAGAGCGATTTCGGAAGCTCGCTCAAATCGAGTATCTCGCGGTTCGTCATTACGAAGCCGCTCTCAACGCCCTCTTTCACGCCCTTTATGGGCGGCACGACGGCGCTCGAGCCTGTCGCGATTATCAGCCTGTCGGCAGCGTAGACGTTTCCGTCGGCCACGACCTGATATTTACCGTCGAGCTTGCCTTCAATCTTTGCGGCCGCCTTAACGACCTTCACATTGTTCGCGGTCATCGTCGCGCCCACGCCCGCGACGAGCGTGCGCACGACCTTCGCCTTGCGCTTCACGACCTGCGCGTGGTCGAACTTCACGTTTTCGGCTGTCACGCCGAACGCGGCGCTCTCCGTCGCGTGGCGGTACAGTTTCGCCGAATTGAGAAGCGTTTTCGTGGGTATGCAGCCCTCGTTTAGGCACACGCCGCCCAGCGCGCGTTTTTCAAACAGGCAGACCTTCAACCCGCCCTGCGAGGCGCGCTCCGCAGCCAGATAGCCGCCCGGACCTCCGCCGATTACGATTAAGTCAAATATATCCATACACAGCCTCCGCTTGCATTATTTCGCGAGTAACAGCGTGAATTTTTCGAGGTTCTGGCACAATTCGGACACGAATTTCGACGCGGGCGAGCCGTCCACGGCGCGGTGGTCGTATGTGAGGCTCAGACCCATCGCGGGGTACACCGAAATCGCGCCGTTTACGCTCCTCACGCGCTGCGTGATTCCGCATACGCCGAGTATCGCCGTCTGCGGCGGGTTTATTACGGGCGTGAACATTTCGACTCCGGTGCTGCCCAGATTGGACACCGTGAAAGTGCCGCCCGTGAGCAGGTCGGGGTTTATAGAGCCGGAGCGAGCCGCTTCGGCGAGCGCCTTGACCTCTTTGCTGATTTCAAGCAGGCTCTTTTGATCTGCGTTGAACACGGTAGGCACCATAAGTCCGCGCGGAGTGTCGACCGCCACGCCCAGATTGACGTGCTCGAAGCGGCGCAGAGTGTCGTCTGAAATCATGTTGGCGTTTATGTCTTTCCAGTTGACGAGCGTGCGCGATACGGCGTAGAGAACCATGTCGCCCAGCGTTATGCCGCCCACGTCGCCGCCCGCCGCCTTGCATTCCTTGCGGTACGCCTGTATGGCGGTCGCGTCGAACGAGTGGTGGTTGGTGAGCTGCGCCATTGTGTGCAGTGACTGCGTCATCGACTTCGCTATGACCTTGCGTATAGTCGAAAGCTTCACGTCCTCGAAGCCGGTTTCGGGCTTCGCCTGAACGGGTTCGGGCTTTGCAGCCTTCGGGGCTTCCGCTTCGGTTTCGCGCGAATCAAGCATCAGTTTGCGCACGTCGCGCTCGATTATCCTGCCATTTGGCCCGGTGGGAGCGGCTTTCGACGCGTCCACACCCGCGTTTTCGGCAAGCGCCTTGGCGCGCGGCGAAACATGCGCGTCGCCCTGTGCGCTTACTGTCTGAACGGTCTGCTGCGCGGCGGCGGGAGCTTCAGGCTGTTTTTCCTGAACCGGGGCTTCCGCCTGAGCGGGCGCGCCGCCGTTCGGCTTGAGCGACGAGAAATCTTCGCCGCGCTCGCCTATCGCGCACACGTTTTCGAAGCACGGCACTTCGTCGCCGTCTGAATGGAATATGGCGAGCAGCACGCCGCTTGCAGTGCTCTCGCACTCGAAACTCGCCTTGTCGGTTTCGTATGTGAACAGCACGTCGCCCAAGTTAATCGTGTCGCCCACCTGATGCTGCCACTTGCCAATTATGCAGGATTCAACGGTTATGCCCGCCTTGGGCATTATAACGGCCTTTGCCATGTCAGTTTTCCTCCCCGCCGAGCGTTTTAAGCAGATATTCCTCGCATTGTTTATTCCACAAGCCGTTAGTCAAAAGCGTAAGCTCGTGCAGTTTTTTGAACATCGGATCAGTCTGACCCAATCTCTCGAAATCGGATATGGCGGTCAGCGGCATGTTTATATGCGTATACATGAGCTTTTTGCCGCCGGGTATCTTGGGAAGATTCAGCGTCGTTTCGATAACTGAATCTATGCCGCCGACATGCGTGACGAGCGCCGCGGGCGTGAGCTTGCCCTCGCCCATCATGCGCAGGCATTCCGCCATGTCCTCGGTGTTGCCGCCGGACGTTCCGACCACGTGCGTCGTCATATAGTGAACGTTATAGAAATTCAGCTTCGCGGTGAAGTCTTTGTGGGCGGGACCGGCGAAGAAGTTTAGGCAACCGTCGCGCGCGAG
The DNA here is from genome assembly GCA_964453505.1 of uncultured Oscillospiraceae bacterium. Lineage (GTDB taxonomy): Bacteria > Bacillota > Clostridia > Christensenellales > Aristaeellaceae > CAYVPJ01. Next base: position 15,238 of record CAYVPJ010000026.1, read on the forward strand.
TATGGCGTCTGCCTGCTCGATTACGGCGGGCACGGGTGCGAACACGATAACGTCGTCGTAGCCGTCGCCGCCCGAGAGCTTCATAAGCTCCGAAACGGGGTCGGACGTCGCGCCCGTGTTTACATAGTGCAGTTCAACGCCCATGCGCGCGGCTTCGGCGACGGACAGTATCTCGGCGGCGCGGTCGAGGCGCGACTGGTCGATGTCGGTTACGATGAGCAGCGACGGGCGGCGCGACGTGTGCAGTATATAGTCTATGGACGCAAGCCCCATGGGCCCGACGCCCGCGAGTATAGCCATTTTACCCTTTTCGGCAATGCCCATTCGGTGCTCGTACACGCCGTTCGTGGTGTGATACATCGCCTTGAAAGTGCCCGCCACGCACGAAAGCGGCTCCGAGAGCGCCGCGCCGAAATAGTTGTCGCCCGCGTAAGGGAGAAGGCAGCCGCATTCCATGAACATGGACGGTATGACGATATACGTCGAGTCTCCGCCGATATATTTGAATGAATAGCCGGGCGCCCACAGAGTGCCCTTATAGTTGATGTTCGGCTGTATGGCGAATTTGTCGCCCGCGCGGAAATCGTTCTTCCACTTCTCGCCGACCGAGACTATCTCGCCGCAGAACTCGTGACCCATGATGGTCGGGTTTTGGGAAACGTCGTCGGGCACTCGCTTGTGCTCCTCGCCCTGAAGCGCGCATTTGTAGGTGGACATGCATATGCTGTCGCATACTACCTTCGCGAGTATTTCGTCGGGTTGAATTTCGGGCAACTCGAACTCCTCGAGCCGCAAATCGGATTTTCCGTACAGTCTCACTGCCTTGGTTTTCATGTGCGTTCCTCCCTTTTCTCACGTTCGACCAGTTTCCACGCCGCGTCCACCAGATGGCTGAACTTCGGGTTCGCAAGCTCGCCGCATATGAAGCTCTGGCGCGACGAGTTTATGTCCTCGCCCGATATTTGCATAAAGCCCATTCTGTCGCACAGGCTCATGAGCCTGTCGAGCTGGAAAGGCGTGTTGCGGCTGGGCATGTACGTTATGCCCATAACGCCCGCGTCTTTGAGCGTCGCAAGCAGCTCTTCCAGATAGTCGTCCTCGAATTTCGCGGCTTTTTTATCGCCCGTCACGCTGTCGGACACGTCTCCGAGATACGCGTAGCACAGTATGCAGCCTATGTCGTCCGCGAATCTGACGGCTTCGGAAAGCATCATCATTTCGTCGGTCGCAGGCGCGTATACGCGCGAATTCAGTTCGCTCTTCATAACGCCCAGCAGGTCGTATACGAAGTGCTCGCCGCGCGCGTCCGACAGTCGGGCGCGCACCTTGTCGCCGAGCGGTATTTTCAAGTCGTTTGCAAGAAAACCGATCACATTTACCCTGCCCGCGCGCTCGATAATTTTTAGGCTCAGCGCGTAGAGCAAGTGCCTTTCGGTGACGCTTCCGCCGCACGCGTAATTCGATATTGGCAATACGTCCTTATCGAAATCGAGCGATATGCCGTAAGCCCGCATTATGCGGTTTATGTTTTCGACAATCAGCCTGTTGCGAACGTTCCGCTTTTCAATGAGCGGTTTTAGCCTCGACTGCGCCGAACCGAAGCTCTCGCACGGCACTGAGTGAAACGCCATGTACGCCGCGCCCGTCTGATCGGGGTGGTTTGAACGCCTGTCGGCGAACGGCGTTTCTTTGAGCGACACGCGCGCCTCGAAGCCGCATGTCGTGCCCATGGACGCGATCTTCCCGGCCTCGCGAAACTCGGAAGCCCCGGCTATCGTGTCGTGATCCATTATGCCGCAAGTGAGTAGTCCTTCGCTTCGCGCGAAGTACACCGCCGCGGTGGGAGAATACGGCGAGAACGAATACTTGGTGTGTATATGGTTGTTCGCGTATTCGGGCTTCGCGACGGGTTTTTGCTGCTCAGACGCCATAAGGCGGCGCAGGTTTTCCAAGCGCTCGCCGGGCGTTTCGGCGTTAAGCAGTTCAAGAATATCTGTTCTGTTCATTCGCGCCTCCTAATTGAGCATAACTTGCCCGCCCGTCACGGGCAGAGCCTGACCTGTCTCGTATTTCTGCTCGACCAGATACGTGAGCGCCAGCGCAACGTCGGACGGCAGGCAGCCGCGCTTTATCAGCGATTTGGAGAGGTAGTATTCGCGCACGTCTTCGACGGTCTTCGCGCCCGCGACCTTGCCGGCCTTCAAATACTGCACGAACAGGCCTTTCTCAGGGTCGCTCCAGAGCGGGCCGTCGTAGTAATTGCCGGGGCAGATCGAATTGACCTTTATGTTGTAAGGCGCAAGCTCCATAGCGAACGACTGCGTAAGCCCTATGCCGCCGAACTTGCCTCCGGCGTAAGCGAAATTGTTTTTGCTGCCCTCGAGCCCTGACTTGCTGTTTATCTGTATTATGTCGAAATACAGGCTGTTATCGGCTTCGAACTGCGCTTTCATTATCCGAGACGCGTACTTACAGCACAGGAAATAACCTGCGTAGTTGATTTTTGTGACCAGCTCGAACTTTTCGGGAGTCATATCGTCAAGGCTTCCGGCGATCGCAATGCCTGCGTTGGAGACGAATATATCCAGACCGCCGAAATGCTCGACGGTTTTGATTATCATGTTCTCGACGCTTTCAGCGTTGCCCACGTCCACCTTAACGCCAATCGCGCGCTCGCCAAACTCGGCGGCGACTTTCATAGCCAGCGGCTCGTTCAAATCGGCGACTGCCACGCTCGCCCCCGCTTTCAGCATTTCGGCGGCTATGCCGTAGCCAAAACCCTGCGCCGCTCCGGTGACTACGGCTATTTTTCCCGCGAGCCTGCCCCGCGTGTCCGGCCTCACATGCGCGTTTTTGCGCGCCGTTTCAATAGCTTCCAGAAACGTCATTGCATTCTACCTCACATTCTTGCGATAGCTTTCGACTTCCCAGTTGACGATAAAATCGACCAGCCCGGCGCTCATATGCTTATAACCACCGAACGCTTTTGAGTATGTCGCGATCTTCATCGCGTCTTTGGTAAGCGTCATGCAGTTTTGACAGGCGCGCTCAGTGTCGCCAGCGCAGTAAACGCCGACGCCTTTTACGTATATTACGTTTGCGTCTATCGAATCCAAACAGCCTTCGCAGTTTGCGAATTTGACGCGCGGTCCGCAATAGACTATCTGGTCGGGTGTGAAGGGCTTCATTACGGGCTGTGCGGCGTTCGAGCTTTCGCAGAACGCAAGCGCGGTCGGGCTTGCGTTGAACAGAACGAATTTCTTGCCTGTCACGCGCTTTATCTTATCGGCGAAGCCCGCGTCGGGAGCGTTCGATTCGACCGACGGGTATTCGGTTATCATCATATTGAGAGCGTTCATCATGCCGTTAAGCTGCGTGGCGAGCCCCTCGACGGTGTCAGACGCGAAAAACACGCCGTGGTTTTCGAGCAGCACGGTCTTAACGGGCTTCGCGGACTCGTCGAATATGGTCTTTATGCTCTTTGCGAGCACGTAGCCGGGCTTGCATTCGGGCATCCACTTGACGCTGTCGCCGAAAAGGCGGTGGCATTCGCGCTCGCCGTTCTGAGAACAGGTCAGCCCGTTCACGAGCGACGGGTGCAAGTGCAGCACGAATTTTTGTTTGAAAAGAGCGTGCAGCAGCGCTTCGACGCTGGGTCGCTTCGCTTCCTCGCCCGGGAGCTTCGCGTTTGTTATGTCGCGCAGGAATTTCGCTTCGCGCTCAACATCGTCCGAAGGGTATGTATCGGTCATCATGGCGTCGAGCTTTTGCATGTCCATGCCGACGAACGTCTCAGTCACCGCGTCTTTGAGAGCCGAGCCGCTGCCCTTTACATACATCACGCCGTCTTCTTTCATGGACGTGTTGCCGCCGCCGCAGGCGACGAGGTCGGGGTTCGAACCGTAGAGCCTTGAAAAATAGATGAGCGGGGAAAGGTTCATGTTATTTAGCCTCCTCGTTTCCGTACAAAAATTCAACGCCCAACCCCGAGGCCGCGTCTTTCCAGCGCGCGTCGGGTTCGACGTCGGTGACGATGTAGCTGAGTTGGGATATGTCGCCTATCTTGGCGAAAGCGGTCTTGTCGAATTTGCGGTGGTCGGCCGCGAGTATCACATTGGCGGCGGCGGATATCATCGCGCGCTTTATGAGCGCCGTGTCTTCGTGGCGGTCGGTGAAGCCCGCGCGAATGTCTAAACTTCCGCAGGAAATGACGGCCTTGTCAACGTGATATGAGCGCACCATGCGCTCAGCCTGATGCCCCGTGAACGACGGGGCGTTCTGCCGCAGCGCGCCGCCCGTGCACAGTATGTTCCAACCGGCAACGCCCGACAGTTCGCGCACGGTTTCCATGGAATTTGTGATAACCGTCAGGTTCTTTTTGTTTTTCAGGGCGCGGGCGATGTAGTATGAAGTCGAGCTTTCGTCGAGTATGATGTATTCGCCGTCGTTTATGAGCGACGCCGCCATGCGGGCGATTGCGTTTTTCTCGCTGACCTCCGACCTTTTGCGAATGTCGAACGGTGTTTCGTCGCGGTCGGCCTCGTTTAGCACCGCGCCGCCGTATGCGCGGCTGGCGTAGCCTTCCTCAGTGAGGCGTTCCAAATCGCGGCGGATAGTTTCTTCGGACACGCCGAACAAAGCGCTGAGTTCGCTCACGCGGACGCGCTTATCCTCGCGCAGAGACGCGAGTATGCGCTTACGGCGTTCGATGGCGAGCATGTGTGATACGCGCCCCCTTTTTTGTCCATGCGGGCATTGTATCACTGTTTGCGGCATAAGTCCACATTATTATGTTGTGTTTATGTGTTATTTTATCCGTTATTGTGGCTTTTTGTGTGATTCTAGGCGCAATATGTGTGGGATTGGCGCTCATTATGCGCCAATCCCACATTCGTCATCTGTATCGCTTGATTCCGCGAGTGGCGATGATCGCGCCTATCACGGCGAATATCGCGGCGGGAATGCTTGCGGTGAACGAATTTAAGACAAAATCATTTACAGACATGCTCGCGAACTGTTCGGACAGTTCGCCATACTCTGTCGAAATCATATCCATTGTTTTGTTATATAAAACCGCCGAATTTAACACGCCGCCCAGCATGACTCCGAGAGCCGCGAATATGCTAACAAGCCATGTGCGCCAGCGATCGTTTATACCACCGAATTTGCGATAGCATATATCCACGAGGAAGCCCGCGCCTATCGCGGCAAAGAAGAACAGAGGGAATCCGAGCAGGCTGATAAGAAACCACATTGCGGCGGTCGCGGCCATACCGGTCAGCGCGCCCAACATTCCCATTCGCGCCCGTCTCTTGGCGATGGTTTTGCGGTTGTCAACGCGGGCTTTGGGCGATTGCGATGTTGAGCATTCCGGGCATACAGGCAGCGTGAAGCCGTTCCTCTCGACATACACGGGCGCAGTGTCGACAATTTCCGAGCGGCAGTCGGCGCACAGTATGCCCATTTCGCGACCGTATGGGCGCAGTGACGTGTCGCATTCGAGCAGATAGCGCTCCAGCCGAGACATAAGGTCGTCAGAACCGCTTAAGTCTATCTGTATGACGAAAGGATTATCGCATTCGGAGACTGCGGCGGAATACCTTTCGGCTTTCTCGCTCATAAGCGCCAGAAGCGCCTTGCGCGCGTGAGCGCCCTTCTTGGGAAGGTCGAGATACAGAAGCGCGCTGAGGCCGTCGGCAGTGTCCCGCAGGGTCAGGCACATGTCGGCGTACACTCCCGTGAAACCGCCTGCGATTTCATGAAAACCGTGCTTTTGAATGAACCCGATTAAGTCGTTGTTCATAAGGCACCTCTACTTTTGACAATCAGGGCATAAATACACGTTGCCGCCCATGTACGCCTGCCTTATCAAGGCCGAGCCGCATACGGGGCAGGGCTTGTCGAGAGTGTTCTTGCTCAACACACACTCATAGCCGCCCGCGTTTCCGAAAAAGTCGCGCTCTATGTCGCGCCCACCCATGTCTCTCATGGAGGCGCAGGTGTTCTTAACGGAATCGTACAGCGCGCGCAGCTCGGCTGGCGAAACGTCGCGCATTTTACGCTTGGGCGATATGCGGGCGTTGAACAGTATATCCTGAAGCACGCCGTTTCCAAGCCCCGGTATGCGCTGCTCGGTCGCCAGAAACGCCTTCGCCGAACACTTGTCGGGGTTCACTTCGCTCAGAAGTCCCTGAAAGTATTCGAACGTAAAGCCTTCCGAGAAAGCGTTGAGCTTTTTTACGGCGGTCAGGTAGAACTGATTCGAATAGTCGTCTTTTTCGTACAGGTTCATCATGCCGTACATCGAAACGGAGGCCGCCATGAACGAGCGGTCGTCCAGTTCGATGAATAGCTGATGCTTTTTGGGCGGTTCGACGTCTTTACCGTAGAATATAAGGTTCGCGCCGTCGGCTATCGTCAGTCGCGCGTCGCCCACGTTTATTTCGAGTATGCCGCCGCGGGCGTTGACCTCCCCTATCTCGCGCCCCTTCAGAAAATCGGCGTAAGCGGCGGGGTCGCCCGTGTAGAACGCGAAGCCGTGCGGCGTGTGGTTAGCCTCAGCGGCGACGATTCTGCGCCCGCGAACCGTTTCGTTCATCTGTCTTGCAACGACTGCGACTTCGGGCATTTCTCTCATGGAATATCACTCCTTGAATACTGATAGCTTCGTATGTCCGAGCATACCGCTCTTAGTGGAGCGGCGGGAATATTTGGATACGAGCGAGTTTGTGACCACTGCCTCAAGCGTGTTGGCTCCTTTTTCAAGCAGACCGTCCAGTTCGAACTCGAACGGCTTAAGCAGCTGAGCGCCAATGTATTCGCCGTTTATATATGCTTCCGCCTGCTCGCATACGTCCCCGAGAGTCAATCGGGCGCGCTTGGGTTTATCCTTGAGGGCGATTTTACACGCGTATCTGACGCTTCCCGAAAACAATTCCATGCCTTCGATTTCACGCCAGTCGCGCAGGCCTCTTACGACGTTTCCGTCGGGCAGCGTCATTTCCCACATGGAATCGAGCGAGCGCGAGAACTTGATTTTCGGGCTTTCGGGCAGAGGTTTCAGCGAAGCCGCGCCCGCGCAGCGAGCGAAAACGGCGCTTCCCCTGCGCGAAAGCGATATGTCAAGACAACCGTCCGGGGACGATATTCTGTGTGATTCGCCTGTCCATGCGTTCAGATACGCTATGTCGCCCGATATTGGCAGCCTGACGCGCCCTTTATAGTCGCGTTCGCCCTCGTTGAACAGCATTACGATTTCGTCGAGACCGCGCGACACATGCGTCGCGCGAATGTCTTTCTGTTTGCCCGACAGCCAAACGGTTCTGTATTCGTCGAGGCCGTCCGAGTCGGGGCGGAGCGCGCGCAGGCCGAGTTTTTCATATTCGCTCAACAGGCGCACGGCGCGTTCGTCGTATTGAAGATCGCACACCATGACCGCGTCGTATACCTGCGACGCTACGTAGAGCCTGCCGCCGGACACGCGCGAATGCGACAGAAAATCGTCGTCGGTAAGATAGTTGAATTCTATCTGCCGTTCATACAGACTGCGGATTTCGTCTACGGGGCACGCGTCGCCCGTAGCGAGCACGGCTATGCGGGCGCGGTTCACGCAGTCGGAGTTTATCATGCACATGCGCTTTATATAGTCGGAGATTTGCGCATAATGCTTCCACCAGATGTTGTTAGGTCCCACGTCCGGCGGGCGGTCGAACTGCACAGGAGTTTTCAGCTCATAAAAGAAAGCGTGCGGCACAATCATGTTGCAGCCGCGTGCGAACAGCCAGTCGAGATACCATTTCATGTCGTCTATGCCAAACGACCACATTTCGCCGTCTTTGCCGCAGCAGCCGAAGCACTCGTTCAGGTTGCGCCGCGCTCCCATGTGACGGGCGCGGTCGGACGCGCATTTCGCCTGAGCGCTTTCCGCGCCCGAAAGCGCCAAATCGCGCTCGGGCGCGACCCAGCGCCAGACGATGTCCTGACCCGGAATGTGAAACGCGCCGAGCAAGGACGAATCCTGCGGCGAATGCGGGTGTCCGCACAGCGATACGCCGCGAGAGGCGCACCATTCGGCTATCGGTCCGTAATACGAGCGGACGAGCGCGCGCGACACGCATCTTGAATATGCGGATCGTATGCGCACTTCGCCGCCCCCGCACGTAAGCCACAGTGCCGGCAAATCGCGCGCGTCAAGCCCGTTCGCGAGCAGCTCGGAATCGAAACCGTCAGTCCACGGAAGCGCGCCTTTGGGTGCGTTTCTGCCGACAGGATTGGGTTCGTCCGTGAAAAAGCCGATTACAGTCGAGCCGAATGCGGCTTTGAGGCGCGAATAGTACGCCTCGTGAGTGATTTCAATAAACGCGGAAACCGCCGCGGGGTTCAGCAAATCGCCCGCGGGCGGCGCGAAAGGCTCTCCGTCGTCCTCGCCTTCGTGTATGCCGCGGATCGTTCCGCGAGTGAAGCCAGCGGCGATTATAAGCTCGCGTTCGCCGGATAAGGGGCGCTCGCCGTCAGACAGCGCTCGCGCCGACTCGCGGACGTATTCGGTATCCGACGGCATAACGGCCGCGATTCTCAAAAGCGCACGCTCGCCTGCGCGCAAGTCGGTTGCGTCAAACACGAGCCGCATACCCTTCGCCGCGAAATCGGGATTTCTGCCGACGACGAGCCCGTTCGCAGAGCCGGAGGGATACATGCCCTCGTCATATAAAAGCACCTTCATGCCGAGCGCTTCGGCAGTCGAGACGGCGCACTCTATCATGTCAAGAAACTCAGCAGACAGATACTTTATGGAAGCGGGTATTCCGATTCGCGGGTGGAGCACGATTCCCGCAATGCCCTTCGACCAAAAATCGTGAAGCTGACGCTCAATTTCGGCGGCGTTGAGGCCTCCGTTTAAGAACCAGAACGGAAACGGCGTGAACTCGTCCAGCGGACGGGCGAAACCATCGAGCAGCGGCGTCATGCGCCGAGCTCCGCCATTTCTTTCATAAGGGACGCGTCCATCGGAAAGTTTTGAGCGAACTTCTTGCGCGCTCGCTCGAAATACGCGTACTCGCGTTCGCTGTGCGCGTCTGACGATATATAGTCGGCGATGCCCTTTTCTATGAATTTATACGCCAAACGCCTTTCAGAGCTTAATATCGAACCGCACAGCGCCTCGGCGTCGATTTGGAATTCGCAGCCTGTCTCGCGCATCTTCATGGCGTTGTCGAAATCTCTCTGGAAATACGGCATTCTCTCGGGGTGAGCGATTACGGGAGTTATGTGCCTGCTCATGTCGCTTATGACATACTCCCAATTGGGAAGCATCGTGCTGCTCGGCAGCGACAGTAAAAGATGCTTCGAGCCGCCAAGACAGCATTGCAAATCGTCCCATTTCCTGCTCGCGAGCACGCGCCAGTTGACTTCGAAACCCAAATACAGTTTTATTCCAATGCTCGCCGCGACGGGTTTGAGCGCCTCATACGCGCGCGCCGCAATAGGAGCGTCGGATAAGTCGTACATATGCGGCGTGGCGATTATATGCGTTATGCCCGCTTTTTTGGCGCATTCAAGCATACGCTTTGATATTTCAGGGCTCTTTGCGCCGTCGTCGACTTCAGGCAATATATGGCAATGTATATCCCAGAGCATTTGTTTGCCTCCCAGCGCGGGTATCGCTTTCATTATGGCACTATTATACAACACGAATCCAAACATCGCAATAGCGAAAGCAAAGCATACAGTTAATATGAAACGCCGATCGCGGTTCAGCGGTCGGCGTTGAGATTTATAGGTCTGTCAGGCTTTCTCGGAAATCATTTTGAGCATTGCGTTGAGTATCGTGACCGTCGCCGGAGTGCCGCCCTTTTTGCCGCGCACGACTATGAACGCCATGTCGCTTTCGCGCAGTTTTTCTTTGAGCTGGACGACGTTCGCGAAGCCGCACGGCGCGGCGAACACGCATACGTCGCTCAAAGGCTCGTGCTGACGTCTGTACAGCACGCGGTTCAAAGCAGCCGGAGCGGAGCTTATGACCATGAGTTTCGGACCCGGCACCGCCAGTCCCAAATCGACGGCGATCTCGGCGCGCGTTGTGTGGCGAATTTCGGCGAGTTTCACGACCTCGGGTTCGTCAATGAAGCATCTGACCTTCGTGCCTGTGCCTTCAAGAGTTGAAACGTCGACGTCCTGGGCTATCAGGGACGTGTCCACGATTATTGTGCCGCCGGCAGCTATCAGCCTTTTCACATGAGTGAGCGCGGTGGGGCTGAATTGCAGGCTTTTGGCAAGTAAACTGTCGTCAGTTTCACGCTCGATTCGGGAAATAAGTTCTGAAACTTCCTCCGTCATATACGGAACGCTTACTCTGTGCGAGTTGACGCCTCGGCGCGTTTGTCTTGCCATATGTGAACACCTCGTTCGCGAATTGATTATTCAATTCGCATTATTTATTTAGAATATACAGTGCATCAATTTTGTTGTCAAGCGATTTTCTGGATAAATGAGTTATCTGGCAGTAAAGTTATTGTTTTTTACATTTCGGCAGTTTTTTAGTCATTTTTAATATGAGTGTCGCAAATTTATATGCATTTTGGTGATAACACGCGGTATGGCGTTGATGAATGGCAGAGAAACAGTTGCGAACCGCCGCGTTTTCAAGAAACGCGGCGGCAACAATATTGCATTTATGAGACCATGTATAATTGCATATTTATGCGTTCGCTATGAATAAAGCGCCGTCCGCCGCGTCTATGACGCACGTCTCGTCCTCGTCTGTCTCAAGGCGTAAAATCGACTTAGCGAGCAACGTTTCGACGTTACGCTGTATATAACGGCGCAATGGTCTCGCGCCGAATTGCGGCGAATACGCGTCCGAAACGACTTTCGCTTTCGCGGCGTCTGTCAAACGCACGAATATGCGCTTGTCGGCGAGGCGACGGTTTACATCGACGATCAGCAAATCGGCAATTTTGGCAATTTCGGGTTGCGTCAATCCCCTGAAATAGATGATTTCGTCGAGCCTGTTCAGAAACTCCGGGCGGAATGTTTCGTGCAGAAGCGAGTCGACTTCCTCGGTCGCTTCGGGCGTTATACAGCCGTCTTCGCCTATGCCGTCGAGTATCACGTCGCTGCCGATATTCGACGTGAGGATTATTATTGCGTTCCTGAAATCGACAGTTCTGCCCTGCGAGTCTGTGAGCCTGCCGTCGTCAAGCAGCTGTAAAAGTATGTTGAACACGTCCGGGTGCGCCTTTTCGACTTCGTCGAACAGCACCACCGAATAAGGCTTTCTGCGCACGGCTTCGGTGAGCTGGCCGCCTTCCTCGTAACCCACGTAGCCCGGAGGCGCTCCGATGAGGCGCGACACGCTGAACTTCTCCATGTATTCGGTCATGTCTATGCGCACCATTGCCTTCTCGTCGTCGAACAGCGCCTGCGCGAGAGCCTTAGCCAGCTCTGTCTTGCCCACGCCCGTAGGCCCAAGAAACATGAACGAACCCACCGGGCGGTTCGGGTCCTGTATGCCTGCGCGGGAGCGCAGTATGGCTTCGGAAACGCGCGTTACGGCGTCGTCCTGACCGATGACGCGCTTATGCAGTTCCTCGTCCAGCCTGAGCAGCTTTTCGCGCTCAGATTCCATAAGCCTGCTGACTGGTATACCCGTCCAGCGGGCGACGATGCGCGCGATTTCGTCCTCGGTCACGCGGTCGCGCAAAAGCGAACGCTCGGTCTTGTTCTTTTCGGCGAACGCCTCGGCTTCCTCGAGCTCTTTTGTGAGCGCGGGCAGTTTGCCGTATTTCAGCTCCGCCGCCTTGTTCAAATCGTATTCGCGCTCCGCAAGCTGTATATCGCCGTTGACCTGCTCTATCTGCTCGCGCAGGGAGCGCACGCGCCCAATCGAGTTTTTCTCGTTTTCCCATCGCGCCTTCATTTCGTTGAACTCGTCACGCTTTTCAGCCAAGTCCTTGCGTATTTTGCGCAGGTGCTCCACGCTCGCCTTCTCCTCAGGCTCGCCCGACAGCGCGACTTCCTCGATTTCCATGCGCATTATGGCGCGGCGGATCTCGTCGAGCTCCTGCGGCATGGAATCCATCTCTGTGCGTATCATGGCGCACGCTTCGTCGACCAAGTCTATCGCCTTATCGGGCAGGAAGCGGTCGGATATATATCTGTCCGACAGGACTGCCGCCGCGACGAGCGCCTGATCGACGATTTTGACGCCGTGGAACACTTCGTAGCGCTCCTCAAGCCCGCGCAGTATAGAAATTGTGTCCTCGACGGTCGGCTCGTTTACTATGACCGGCTGGAAGCGCCGCTCCAACGCCGCGTCTTTTTCGATATACTTGCGGTATTCGTCGAGCGTCGTAGCGCCGACGCAGTGCAGTTCGCCCCTCGCCAACAGCGGCTTGAGCAGGTTGCCCGCGTCCATACTGCCCTCGCCCTTGCCCGCGCCGACGATGTTGTGCAATTCGTCTATGAACAGAATGATCTTTCCGTCGCTATCCTTTATCTCGCTCAGCACGGCCTTGAGGCGCTCTTCAAATTCGCCCTTATACTTAGCGCCCGCTATAAGCGCGCCCATATCGAGAGAGAACAGCTGCGTGTCTTTTATGGACGTAGGCACGTCGCCGCGCACTATGCGCTGAGCCAAGCCCTCGGCGATAGCCGTTTTGCCGACGCCGGGCTCGCCTATCAGCACCGGGTTGTTTTTTGTTTTGCGCGAAAGTATGCGTATTACGTTTCGAATTTCGTTATCGCGGCCTATAACGGGGTCGAGCTTTTGCTTGCGCGCCAAGTCCGTCAGATCCTGCGCGTACTTTTTGAGCGCTTCGTATGTCGCTTCCGGCGTGTCGGTGGTGACGCGGACGTTTCCGCGCACGGCCTGAAGGGACGCGAGCACTTTGTCTTTGTTTATGCCGTACTGTTCAAAAACGCGCTTCATGTTTTGAGGCGCTTGCTCTATGAGCCCTATGAACAGATGCTCGACAGACACGAACTCGTCCTTCATATGGGCGGCTTCGTCTTCAGCCGCCATAAGGGCGCGGTTCACGTCCTGCGAAATATACACCTTGTCGGCTTCGCGGCCTGACCCCGATATTTTCGCGATTCGGGCTATGAGCGAACCGCAAACGCCCATAAGGTCTTCGGGGCTGACTTCGAGTTTTTTGAGAAGCTCGGGTATAAGTCCGCCGTCCTGCGCCAACAGCGCGTACAGCAGGTGCGGCGGTTCGATTTGCATATTCGAATAGCGCAGCGCGGTTTGCTGGGCGAGCTGTATAGCCTCCAGCGATTTGCGGGTAAATTTCTCTGCGTTCACTATATATCTCCTCCGTATCGGGTATTCTCGTTTGACCTTCTTTGACTATTATAATATCCGATATAGAGCTTGTCAATACGCGGATATGGTAAAATAAGTGTTACAAGAAAGTCCAGCGCTTGAGAACGGCCACGAACGCGCTTCTGAAATCAGGCTTGTATACGTCTTCCGTCACAATGAGCGGTCGGCTCGCTACGGTTTCAGAGCCTATCACGCATTTCGCCAAGCCTGCCGCGTCGCCCGCCTTTACGGGGGCTTTCAGATCATGAACGTCGTAGACTAGCGTGTATTCCTCGTCCGAACCGAGCGGCAGCGAGAGCGGACTCTCCAAGGCGAGCTTCGCGGTTCTCCCGGTGCTTCCGACGGGCGCGGTGTAAACGGTTTCGCCGGAGCGCAAAAGCGTTTTCATCGAGTATTCCGAAAAAGCGTAATCGAGTATAGCGGCGGACGCGCCGAACCAGTCGGGGCAGCCGAGCACGCAGCCGACGAGCAGCATACCGTCCCGCTCCGCCGCGAACACAAGACACCTGCCGGATTTGCTTGTGTAGCCGGTTTTCACGCCTATCGCGCCCGTATAGCTTGACAGCAGTTTATTCTTGTTTGTGAGCGCCCTCTGATAGTCGTGGTCTACCCACGGTATGTTTCTTTTCTTAGTAGAAACGATTTTACGGAAGTCGTCGTTTTTGAGCGCCTGTCTGGCGATTTCGGTTATTGCCCTGGCCGACGCTCCGTTGCCGCCCGAATCCAAGCCGTTCGGCGTTGTGAAATGCGCGTGAACGCCCATTTCAGAAGCGCGCGCGTTCATCATTTCGGAAAACGCCGAAACATCGCCCGCGACATGCTCGGCTATGGCGACCGCCGCGTCGTTTCCGCTGCGCAGCATAAGCCCGTACAGCATATCTTCCACGGAAAGCTGTTCCCCTACCGAAAGGTATATAGAAGTGCCGGGCACGCCGCTTGCGTTGCGGCTCGCCGTGACGGTCTCATTGAGATCGCAGTTTTCGAGCGCCAGCAGGCATGTCATTATTTTCGTCGTGGACGCGATCGGCAGAAGCTCGTCCGGGTTGTATTCAAAAAGTGGCCTGCCCGTTTCGTATTCAACGACAATAGCCGCGAGGCAGGATATTTCAGGTTCGTCGCTCAGCGCCGGGGCGGCGCATGATAAAAAAAGCGAGAATGCGATTATTAGTTTATAACGCAGCGGCACGCAATCACCTCCCAAGCAATAATTCTATGCTTGCGGGAAACCGATATGAGTGGTAGAATATAACAGATGCTTATGCGAAAGGAATGTATTGCAATGCCCGCAAAAATCGTTACATTCGGTGAAATCATGCTGCGCCTAAAGAGCGTCGGCTTCGAGCGCCTGTTCCAGCAGCCTCTGCTGGAGGCGACGTTCGGCGGAGGCGAAGCGAACGTCGCGGTGAGCTGCGCTAACTACGGCATGGACGTTTCATACGTCACGATACTGCCCGACAACGACATAGGCCGCGCCTGCGCGAGAGAACTGCGCGGTTTCGGAGTGGACGTGTCGAATATTGTATACGCAAAGGGGCGCATGGGCGCGTATTACGTCGAGGCGGGCGCGGTGCAGCGGCCGAGCAAGGTCATATACGACAGGGAGTACAGCGCGGTCTCGCTGGGCAAGCGCGGCGACATAGACTGGCGCAAGGCGTTTTCGGGCGCGACGTGGTTTCATATAACCGGCATAACGCCCGCAATATCCGAGGGCGGCCGCGAGCTGGCACTTGAGTCGGTCAAAGCGGCAAAGAGCATGGGGCTTCATGTGAGCTGCGATTTGAACTACCGAAAGAACCTGTGGAAGTACGGCAAAACAGCGAGCGAGGTAATGCCGGAGCTTGTCAAATACACAGACACGGTGATAGCAAACGAGGAAGACGTGCAGATGGCTCTGGGCATATCGGCAGAGTCGGCCGAGAGCGCTGATAAGGGCGAAATCGATCAGCGGCTATACGAAAATATCGCCCGCGCCGTAATCGCCGGTTATCCGAACGTGAGCCGCGTCGCCATAACGCTGCGCGAAAGCCGCTCGGCGAGCCATAACGACTGGAGCGCGTGTATGCTGTCTGACGGCGGGTTCATGCTCTCGCGCAGGTATTCGATAACAGATATAGTGGACAGGGTCGGCGGCGGCGACAGCTTTTCGGGCGGGCTGATATACGGTCTGAACCAATACGGAGACGACAGAAAAGCGCTTGAGTTCGCGACGGCGGCGTCGTGTCTTAAGCACACGATCCCCGGCGACTACAACCGCGTGAGTGTAAAAGAAGTCGAAGCGCTAATGAACGGAAGCGGCAGCGGCCGCGTGCAGAGATAGGAGGAGACGGCATGAAACTTGATATACGCTACCCAAGCCACCCGGAGGACGCGAAGCACTACACTACAGAACGGCTGAGAAACGATTTCCTTATTGAAAAGGTGTTCGAAAAGGACGAGGCAAATCTCACGTATTCGCACTTCGACCGCATCATAGCGGGCGGCATAATGCCCGTTGACGAAAAAGTTAAGCTCACGGGCGGCAAGGCTCTGGCGAGCGAATATTTCCTCGAAAGGCGCGAGATGGGCGTCATAAACGTAGGCGGCGCGGGGCGCGTCACTGTGGACGGCGAGGTTTTCGAGCTTGCGCCGCGCGACGGTCTGTATGTCGGCATGGGGCGCAGGGATTTGACGTTCGAATCAAACGATAAGGGCGACCCCGCGAAATTCTACATAAATTCATGCCCCGCCCACGCTTCGTACCCGAACGTGAAAATAAATATAGCGCAGGCGGCAAAGCGTCCTTTAGGCGCTAACGAGACGTGCAACAAGCGCGTAATAAATCAATATATACACCCATCCGTTTTGAAAACCTGCCAGCTCTGCATGGGGCTTACGGAACTTGAAGCCGGCAGCAACTGGAATTCAATGCCGTGCCACACGCACGAGCGGCGCATGGAGGTCTACTTCTATTTCAACCTTAAAGACAACGTCGTGTTCCATATGATGGGCGAGCCGGGCGAAACGCGCCACATCATTATGCACGACGAACAGGCGGTCATATCGCCGTCGTGGTCGATACACTGCGGGGCGGGCACATCCAATTACGCTTTCATATGGGGAATGTGCGGCGAAAATCAGGAGTTCGACGACATGGACAACATAAGCCCGCTTGACTTGAAATAGACGCGGGCAATAGCTAATACGGCATTTCGTTCGGCGGCTTGCAGAGTTTGCAAGCCGTTTTTCCTGCCTGCAATGCCTGAACGAGCGTCACGCGCGGCGTGGTGGGGTGAACGTAGCGGCAACCCGTCAAATGATAGTTGACCCCGTTGTCGTTGCAATAGACCCATATGGGCGTGGGCGTGGGCGTGGGTTCGGATATAAGCGAACCGCCGGTGTCGCTCAGTATAAGCTGCGCGGTATCGGGCACGCCCTCCGGCTTCAAAGGCCCTAGCATTTCGGTGTTTTCAGAAATGGCGACGATTTCGACGCTGCCCTCTATGCGCGATTCGGGAAGCTCCGGCGTGAGCGCGAACACAGCCACTATGAGCGCAACGTAAAACAGCGATATGCCCGACTTGAGCCCTCTGCTCCAGTCGCATTCGTCTGTCCACATAAGGTATATGCCCACCGGGAACGCGAACGCTATCAAAAGCGCCAGCGCCGTCCGTGGGTACTTGATATTCAGCCACGCGTTGTCCGAGCGGCGTTTTCTGCTTTGATTTCGCTGCAAGACGCATAACCCCGCGCATAAGTATTTCGAATACATTGTATATCGCCCGATATGAATTGTAAAGCGCGAAAACGCGAAATTTATCGAAGGAGCGCGCGCATAAGCGCGCAACAATGAAATAAAGATTTATTCGGTTGTCTATCGGGCGCGGGCGTGCTATAATGTTCGGGTAATCTTTGGGCTTGGGGGGACGTTTGAATGGCGGGCACGGCTGGCGGGAACGGCGGCGTTTTAATACATAAAATCAACAATTTCGCTCTGCTTCCATATTTGTTACTGGCGTGTATAGGTCAGATCGTAACGACGTTTATAGGCATAAGCGACGATTCGTTCATTAATTACGCGCTTCCATACATAAATATCTGCGCGCAGTTCATAAAGATAGCGCTGCTCGCAATAGCGTTCATCGGTATGTTACGCATGGTGTGGAAGGGCGTTATGCTTTTCTACGTTTCGCTGTCTCTGAGTGTTGTAACAAATTTTCTGATGATTTTCGCGTCGGCGCAGCCCGGAACAGATATGTATCCGCCACTTCTGGCTGTTTGCGTAGTATTAGTGGCGCTTGAAGGCATATACTATCGGAAACATCGCTATATGTTTTATTGACGCGCATTCGGATTAGATTTCTCGCGAGGTGCTCATGGCGAAAAACAACGGTCACATAATGAAAACCACGCTCGCGGTGACGCTGGTCATCACTTTCTCTAAAGCCGTCGGCTTTTTGCGGGAGATGATAATGGCGTACTACTTCGGGCGGAATATGGCGACCGACGCGTATAACTCGGCATACAGCCTGTTTTATTTGCCCGTTTTACTGTTTTCGTCGTGCGTCACGAGCACGCTCGTGCCGATGTATATACGGCGCGAAAACGCGCTCGGGCGTGATAACGCGAACGCTTTCGCGAGCAACACCCTGAATCTGTTCGCGGCGTTCGCGTTAATGACAAGCGTTCTGATGATGCTGTTCGCGCCCGCGCTTGTGAAGGTCGTGTATCCCGGGTTCGAGGGCGAAGCGTTTACGCTGACCGTCAGGCTCAGCCGAATAATGTTCCCCGCACTGTGCTTTTTCGTTATATCAGTAATTCTTTCGACGGTTTTGAACGCGCAGGAGCACTATCTGGCGGCGCAGCTCACCGGGCTTCCGCTGAGCGCGGCTCTGATAGCCGCCGCCGTCGTGTTTACGGACATTGAATATCAGGCGTGGGGCATAATCGCGGCGGGCATATTGCAGATAATAATACTGTGCCCCGTGCTGTTCCGGGGTTTCAGATATTCGTTTTCGTTCGATTTATACGACAAGGGTTTCCGCCGCCTGATGAAGCTCGCGCTGCCCGCCGTGCTCGCGATGGCGGTGAACGAGCTCAACCATATGATAGACCGTATGCTCGCGTCTACGCTGAATACGGGCGACATTTCGGCGATGTCATACGCGTTTAAGCTGATTATGTTCATGTTGGGCGTGCTCGTCGTGCCGCTCACGACGATCTCGTTCTCGAAGATGTCAAGGAAAGCGGCGGGAAAGAACCGAAAGGCGCTCGTGTCGAACGCACGAAACAGCGTCGAGCTTCTTATGGCGGTCATACTGCCAATAACGGCGATAGCGTGCGTATGCTCGACGCAGATCATACGCTTAGCTTACGGTCGCGGGCAGTTCGACGACGCGTCGGTAATCATAACCGGGCAGGTTTTCATGTTCTACGCGCTCGGCGTGCCGTTTTTCGGGGCGAGAGACATGCTCAACAGGGTTTTTCATTCGCTTCAGGACACGAAAACGCCTATGCGCATAGCGTGCGCGTCGATGGCAATAAACGTAGTTCTGAATCTCGCGTTAAGAAAGGTCATGGGCGTGAACGGTCTGGCGTTCGCGACAAGCGTGGCGGCGCTGTCCGGCGTTATAATGCTGGCGGTCAGCTTGAACAAGCGCCTTCACGGCATGTTCTCGCGGAGGTTCAGAAACGAACTTATAAAGATTTGCGTAGCGACTTTGGCGGCGCTCGGCTGCGGGCTGTTCGTTTCGAACATACTGCCCGACTGGCGCGGTACGGCGCGCGTGTTTTCGTGGCTCGTGGCGGTCGGTGCGTCGTCTTTGGCGACATATATACTCGCGTGCGCGGTTCTGGACGTTCGGCAGATAACAAAGCTGCTGCGCCCGCGCAAACGGTCTTAACGGGAGGTTTCACAAATGGAAGAAGAACGCTTGATAGCCGCGGGCTATAAAAACGACGAGGACGAGCAGGAGTTTTCACTGCGCCCCAAAACGCTGGCGGAGTATTTCGGGCAGCAGAAAGTGAAGGACAGCCTGAGCGTATATATGCGCGCTGCGACGGCGCGGCGCGAACCGCTCGATCATATACTGCTCTACGGCCCTCCCGGCTTGGGCAAGACGACGCTGGCGGGCATAATCGCCGCCGAAATGGGTCACAACATACGCATAACGTCCGGGCCCGCGATAGAGCGGCCGGGCGATCTGGCGTCGATACTCACAAATCTGAACGCCGGGGACGTTTTGTTCATAGACGAGATACACAGGCTGAGCCACGCCGTAGAGGAAGTGCTCTACCCGGCGATGGAGGATTACGCGCTCGATATAATGATAGGCAAAGGGCCGTCGGCGCGCAGCATACGCTTGGATTTGCCCAAGTTCACGCTGATAGGCGCGACGACCCGCGCGGGTATGCTCACAAGCCCGCTCAGGGACAGGTTCGGCATATCGTTCAGGCTAGAACTGTATTCGCCGGACGAGCTTTCAATAATTCTCAAGCGCAGCGCGCAGATATTGAAGATACAGTGCGAACAGTCGGGCGCGCTTGAGATCGCGCGGCGTTCGCGAGGCACGCCGCGAGTCGCTAACAGGCTCATAAAGCGCGTGCGCGATTTCGCCGAGGTCAAGGCGGACGGGGTTATAACCGAAGAGGTCGCCAAAAAGGGACTCGACATGCTGGAAGTCGACGAATTGGGGCTTGACCGCACCGACCGCGCCATGCTGGGCGCTATGATACAGAAATTTGCGGGCGGTCCCGTCGGGCTTGACACGCTCGCCGCGTCGACGGGCGAGGACGCGACGACGATAGAGGACGTGTACGAACCGTATCTGTTGCAGTTGGGGTACATAATGCGCACGCCGAGAGGGCGCGTGTGCACGCCCGCCGCGTACAAGCACATGGGCTTTCAGCCGCCAGAGCCGCCCGCGAAGGTCGAACAGATCACGCTGGACATATAGAAAGCGCGTTTGCTATGAAAACATCTGATTTTGTGTATGACCTGCCTCAGGAGCTTATCGCGCAGTCGCCAGCGAACCCGCGCGACTCGTCGCGCCTGCTCGTTTACGACCGCGCGACAGGCGCGATTTCGCACAGGCATTTTTACGATATAATAGAGTATTTGAACCCCGGAGACGCGCTCGTTGTGAACGACACGCGCGTCATACCCGCGCGGCTCTACGGAGTGAGGGCGGGCGGCGGCGCATGTGAGATTTTGTTGCTCAAACAGCTCGGAACGAAGCGCTGGGAGGCGCTGGTGCGCCCCGGCTCGAAGCTTAAAACAGGCAAGACGGTATCCGTCGGCGACGGGCGGCTCATAGCCGAGATAGTCGGCGAGAGCGACGGCGGCGCGCGCGTCATAGACTTCAAATGCGAGGGAACGTTCGAAGCAGCGCTGGACGAACTCGGCGAAATGCCTCTGCCGCCGTATATACGCGAGAAGCTAACCGATAAAAACCGCTATCAGACGGTGTACGCAAAGACGGACGGCTCGGCCGCCGCGCCCACGGCGGGCTTGCATTTCACGGACGAATTGCTCAAACGCATACGGGATAAAGGCATTGAGATCGTGCCTGTGCTTTTGCACGTGGGGCTCGGCACGTTCAGACCCGTCAAGGTAGAAAATATAGAAGACCACGAAATGCATTCGGAGTATTATGAGGTGAGCGAGAGCGCTAAAAACGCGATAGCCCGGTGCAGGCAAAGCGGAGGACGCGTGATAGCCGTGGGCACAACGAGCGTGCGCACGCTCGAATCGGCGAGCGCGAAAACGGGCGCGGTCGAGGCGGCGAGCGGCTGGACGAACATATTCATCACGCCCGGTTATCGCTTCAACGCCGTGGACGCGCTTATAACGAATTTCCATCTGCCGGGTTCGACGCTGTTGATGCTCGTAAGCGCGCTCATGGGGCGCGAGGCGGCTCTCAACGCGTATAGCGTCGCCGTCGCGGAAAAATACAGGTTCTTTTCTTTCGGGGACGCTATGCTCATACTGTGAGGCGGTGTTTATATGGCGTTTGATTTCAAGAAGGAATACAGAGAGTATTACATGGCGGGCGGAAAGCCCGAAATCGTTGATATAAAGAGCGCGGGCTATTTGGCGGTGCGCGGCGCGGGCGACCCGAACGACGCGGACGGCGAATACGTTAAGGCGGTCGGCGCGCTATACGCTATCGCATATACGCTTAAGATGAGCAAGCTGGGCGACAGGCGAATCGACGGCTATTACGACTATGTAGTGCCGCCGCTCGAAGGGTTCTGGCATATGGACGGCGTGGACGGCATCGATTATTCGCGCAAGAGCGATTTTCACTGGATTTCAGTAATTCGCGTACCGGATTTCGTGAAGACAGCCGACTTTGAGTGGGCGCGCGATGCGGCCGAAAAGAAGAAAAAGATCGACTGCTCGCGCGCCGAATTCATAACGCTGACGGAAGGTCTGTGCGTTCAGATAATGCATACGGGCGCGTTCGACGACGAGCCCGCGTCGGTCGAAAAGATGAACGACTTCATATCAAAAAACGGATACGTAAACGACATAACGTCAAGTCGGCTGCACCACGAAATATACCTTTCGGACGCGAGAAAGACGGCTCCCGAAAAAATGAGAACCGTCATAAGACATCCGATAAGAGCCGTTAGCCTATAGACACTTCGGCGTGCAGCGCATTCGCTTTGTACGCGTTCTCCATGAGCTCGGTCAATTCTCTGCCCTCTTTCGCGCCGAACAGCACGGGTTTATTGTAGAGAACGCTGTCTATGAACTGCCTGATGGGCGAGGCGAGCGGCTTGGGTAATTTCGGGGTTATCCAGCCGTCGTTCTCGTTCGATTCGAGCGCGCACAGCTTTACGCGCACGCGACCGTTCTCGGAGAGTATGACGCCCTTCGTGCCGTAGACCTCGGTCATTTTGGGGGTAAGCGGCGACACGAGGCTGGTCTCCGCCAGCGCGAGCGCGCCGTTTTCGAAGCGTATCGAGCACACCGCGTCGTCCTCGACAGTTCGGTTCGTGAAGTTCGAAAACGCCGACTGTATGCTCATCGGTTTTCCCAAAAACCAACGCGACAGATACATAGGGTGAGCACCCAAATCCATCATAGCGCCGCCGCCCGTGGTTTCGGGGTCGTACCAATAATCGGGCAACCAGTTCGCCAGCGCTCCGTTATGGCAGTTTCTGACCCTTATAAGGGTAACGTCGCCCAGAGCGCCGCTCGATATGGCTTGCTTTATGTACAGGTTTTCGGGCATACAGCGGTGAGGCAGCGAAATTGTGAATACGATTCCGTTGTGGGCGACGGCTTTTTCGACTTTTTCGCAGTCGGCGACGGTCAGGCACATGACCTTTTCAGTGAATATGTGCTTTCCGGCGTTCGCCGCCTTTATCATCAGCTCCGTATGCGCGTTCGTTTCAGAGCACACGCACACGCCGTCAACGTCGCTTCGCCTTAATAGCTCGTCGAAATCCTTCTCAAACGCGCAATCAAGCGATTCAGCCCACGCAGAGCCTCGTTTCGCATCCGAATCCCACACGCATGTGACATGCGCGTCGGGATATGAGTTGAACTCTTTAGCATATCCTTCGGCGTGCACATGCCATTTTCCGATCATAGCAATGTTCAGCATTGTCCCCTATCCCCTCATTTTTATGTTCTCTCCGCGCTCGCGGCGCATCTCAATAAGTTTAAGCATACGCGGTCGGTTGTACCTCTGTATCATTATGAACGGCGCGTTGCCCAGCGCGTATATAACCGAAAACGGTATGCAGTACGCGACGGGCACGAAAAACGCGTACAGCGGGCACAGAAGTATAAGCAACCAGTGAGTCGATTCGGCTATGCACGTCTCCTGAGCGAGGCGTTCCATATATTCGAAGCTCATGTCGTCCTTGAGCGACTTGCGCGTCATGAGCGATATGACGCGGCTAGCGTCGGGCATACGCGATTTCCATACGGGCACGCCCAAGCGCCTATAGAGCTTGCCGTCGCGTTCGAAAGCATACGACTTGTACGGAAATCTGCGCATGTCAAACCTGCGCGGAACAAGCATTCCTATGAATAAAGTCGCCACGCCCGAAACCGCGCACAAAAGCACGAAGCGCGCGGCGGCGTTTATGAAAGGCATATCCGTATGCAAGCGAACCCTCCTTATTCGGACGCGAAGCGCCGAAGCGCCGCGATGTCCAAATGAGCGGTCTCGGGGCGGGCTTCCTCGCGCAACACGCTTATGCCGGGTTTTTGGATTTTGAGTTTATCGTAGAAATATTTATGGTCGAACAGACCCGTGCCTATTACGCACGGCTTAAAGCGCCCGTTTTCGTCGAGAATCACGTCTTTTGCGTGCACGGCGACGATGCGGTCGCCGAAAAGCTCGAAGCACTCGTCGATTATACGCCTTTGGTCGTTGATTGTTTCGGGCGAGAGCAGATTTATCGGGTCCAACACGATTTGAAGGTTGTCGCACGCCACAATGTCGAGCAATCGGCGCGTGAGCGCGGGCGTGTTGAGAGTGTGTTTAGCGACAGGCTCTATTCCCACGAACACGGAAAAGCGCTCCGCCTGCTCTGTCATGCGCAGCACGCTGTCAGTGAGCCGTTTGAACTGCTCGCCGCGTTCGGATTCGTCGCCCGAAAAACCGCTCGTTTCCGTCGCGACTATGTGCGAACCGAGCTGGCGGCAGTACGCAATATGCTCCATGAAGCGTTTAAGGTCGCGCGAACGTCTGTCGTCGTCCGCGCACGCGGGGTCTATATAGCAACCGAGCACCGCGACTTCCAGCCCGCGCGACATAAACGCGTTGCGTATGTCGTAACACAGACCGGGGCTGAGATGACCGTATTCGGGCTTCATGCCCTCTATAGCCTTGTTCAGAGCGAGTTGAAAGCAGCTAAAGCCCGCTTCGGATATGCGCCGCGCCATCTCGTCGGGCGACGCGCAGCCGTAGTCGTGTCCACGAACGCCAATTCTCATAGCTTTCTCCCCTTTATATAGTCACAAGCCCACGCGGCGTGCTCGCGCTCGCCCGGCAGACCCTCGCGCGCAAGCGCTTCAAGCAAATCGAGACAGTCTTCGCGCTTGTTGCAGGCGGCGACCAGCGCGGCTTTCATACGTATTCGCGTTTTGCGCGCGTAATTCCTGCCTATATAGCTCTCCAACGCGCCCATATCTCCCGAAAGCAGCGCCCGCAGGTCGAGCGACGCTCTGAGAGGTTCGGGCATATCGCAAAATTCGGTATGCGCGTTGCGCAGGCATACGTTCTGGCATATGTCGCAGCCGAGCAGGCTGTTTCCGTATGCAGGGCGCAGATCTTCGCGGACGGGTTGTCCGTCGTCGAGAGCGCGCAGGCAGCGCGATATGTCGACGCGCCCGTCTTTCGATATGGCGCGGGCGGGGCACGCTTTCACGCACGCCATGCAGCTTGCGCAGTTTTCATGAATCGCGCCCGCCGATGTTTGCGGGGTTTCCAATTCGGCGGGCATGTCCGTAAGTATTATCTGAGCGTGGAAGCGCGTTCCGTAGCCGTTAAGCGATATAAGGGAATTGAGCCCCGGAACTCCTCCGTAGAGCCTGAGCAGAGGTTTCACGGCGATCTGCGCGTCCGCGACGGCTTCGTACCCGCTTGCGCGTATGTCGCGCGCCAAACGCTCGCATTCCGCGTGAGCCGCGTTAGACGCTATATAATACGCGGAAACCGTCGCCTCATCGGGCGTTCTTTTATAAGGAACCCACTTTTTAACGAGCAGTATGACCGTTTTTACGCCCGGCAGTATTTCGCGCGGGTCGTCTTTCAACCGGGCGTTGCGCGCGTTCACGAGCGGCCGCGGCGCGTATGTCGGCTTCAGATAACGGATTTGATCGAAGCCGTAATCGGCGGGATTTATTGTCACTGCTGCGCTTCCTCCGGTTTCGGCGGCATCTTCGCGATTTCGAACGTCATTAGTATCGCGGCCGCGTACACGCAAATGTTTACAATAAACGGTATGCGCAAGTCGTAATTGGCGAAGTAGCCGACGATCGCGGGGAATACGGACGTGATAAGCGCTATCGTAGCGAAGACAAGCCCGTTTATGCGCGCGCGCTCCTCCACGTCTGCGTTTATGAAGAGCAGCGAGCTTGTCATGGGATAGAGCACCGAAAGCGCGACGGCTTCGAGCGTTATTTCAACAAAAGTCAAAGGTATCGCAAGCGCTCCGCCGGGGTTTAACAGCAAAGTCGCCTGACCCGCCATATACAGAAGCCACGCCGTCACCAACGGGCGCTTAATGGAATCGGTTTTGATGCGGCGCGCGAATATGAACATGCAGCCCAAGCGTACAAACGACATGACCATTGTAAACAGCGCCATATTGCTTTCGGGCACGCCCAAGCGTCCGTTCAGGTACAGCGCGAAATAATTGCCGTTAAGCGCGCTCACGAGCGAAAACGACGCGAGTATGCCTACAGTGAGCACCATGCGCTTTTCGCGCATAATGCGCATGAAAACGCCCCTGCATTCCCACAGAGACGTGAACATCGATTTGTTTTTTGTAGCCGCCATGCGCCTTACGCCGACCGCCGTTTCTTTAGAGCAGAAATAGAGTATAACGAACTTCGCGGTCATGGACACGCACGTGAAGCCGTACAGAAAGCGCATCGTGGGAACGACGTCGAACGCCTTGACCGCGAGCGCCGACAAGGGCGACACGAACGCCGCGACCAAGCCCATAATGCTGGTGAGCGAATACATGGGCACGATCTTATCCCTGTCGGCGTCCTCGACGAGCAGAAGCCCCCACGAATTGTCCGTTATGCGCCACAGACCGTTGAAGCCCGCCGCCAGCAGAAACCAATATATGTTCTGAGAGCACATCCACAGAAAGCACGGCACGCTCCATGAAAGCGTGTCGAATATGAGCGTCGCCCTGCGCCTGCCGAGCTTGTCGGTGAGCACGCCGCTCAGAATAGACGAGATCGCCTGCGAGACGTAGTATACGCTCGTGACGATGCCTATGTCGTATGCGGTCAGCCCCAAGCCCGCCATGAACAGTGACACATATGGTATGTAAAGATTGTACGGAATGCCCCACAGCGGCTCGAGCCATATGCACGCTTTCGGGTTGCCCTTGAGCGAAAAGAAAACGTCGATCAGATATATCTTGCGCAAATATTTCATATTATCTCCGTCAAAATATGTTCGCGATAAGGTTGCTGAGTGGAATGTAGCCTATGGGCAGGAACATTGCGGGCAGCATGTTGCTCACGCGGATCGCCGCGTTCTTCATAACGCCCAACATGTTAAGGCCGAGCGCGATTATGAGCACGCTGCCGACGGCTTTCATTTCGCGTATAACGTCGTCTCCGAGCAGCGGCTTCACCGCCGCCGCGATAAGCGCTATGCCGCCCTGATATATGGTCATGGGGACGCTTGCGAGCATCACTCCTGAGCCGAACGCCGACGCGAGCATAACAGCCGACACGCCGTCGAGCGCCGATTTCGCGAGCAGCGTCGCCGGGTCGTTGTTCAGCCCCGCGTCGAGAGAGCCAACGACGGCCATAGAGCCGACCGAAAACAAAAGCGTGGCCGTAACGAAACCCTCGGCGAAGCCGCCCGAACCGCCGAGCCTACGCTGCGCGTAGTCGCCCAGCGCGTTTACGCCGCGCTCAATGTTTATAAGCTCGCCTATGAGCGTGCCCAGCGCCGCGCACACGACGAGAAGCAGTTGATCTTGAGTGATTATCGCGCCGGACACGCCTATCACGATAACGCACAGAGCTATCGCGCGCGTTATCGCAGTCTTGAACCTATCGTTAAGGCCGCCGCGTATAAGCGTGCCTATCAGTCCGCCGACCACGACGGTCAAAAAGTTTACGAGTACGCCTATCATCGGGTGCTCCCCTTACAGTTCGATTAAGCCCGTCCGCGCCGCGTGGAACAGCGCCTGCTGTATAAGCCCGCAGTTTTCGCCCAAGAGCCTGACCGCCTCGCGCCTTATATGCTCGCGGCTGCCCTCGACAAAAAACCATTTGTTCATCAGCCTTTCGACCCACACGTCCACGGGGAACGCCTGAGAGAAACGGCAGCCAAACAATAGAACGCAGTCCGCAACCTTGCCGCCCACGCCCATAAGAGTCATGAGCATTCGGCGTGCTTCGTCAAACGGCATGTTCTTTATATCGTCAAGCGGGAAGCCGTCGCACACGGATCTCGCGGTCTGTATTAGATAGCGCGCGCGATAACCGCAGCGCGTTATCGTTTGCATTTCGGTCTCGTCGGCGGAAGCGAGCTTCTCTGGCGACGGAAAGCCGTACAGCGTTTCGCCTTTGTATTCATACGCCTCGCCGTATTCGCGCGAACACGCATAAACAAGTGAGCGAATGCGTGGCACGTTATTGTTTGCGGACAGTATGAAAGCTATGAGCGCTTCCCACGTCGGCTGGTTCAAAACGCGCAGACCCGTCAGCATTGCGACGGCTTTCTTTGCTATCGGAAAGTAGGCGCATTCTTGGGCGAGCTTTGAATAGTCGCGGAAGTCGTCGAAATAGTCGCGCGCAAAGTCGTCTTCGTCAGATTCAGTCATTACGCGACCGTTTACAATAGCCGCGAACCCGTCGCCCACCGGCCGCCAATGAAACGCCTGAGCGCTATCCAAAAGCGTGAGGCGCGCGTCAAAATCCCTCATTTGTAATCACCCGCTTGCGTATAAAAAGCCCGCGACGGAGGCGCGCTCCGCAGCGGGCATTCATTTGAGTATGTTATTCGGCGGCTATTTCCGCCTTCGGATATACGCTCGCCTGCTTGCGGTCTTTGCCGAGGCGCTCGAACTTGACCACGCCGTCGATCTTCGCGTACAGCGTATCGTCGTCGCCTATGCCCACGTTGTGACCGGGGTGTATGCGAGTGCCGCGCTGACGCACCAATATATTGCCCGCCAACACGAACTGCCCGTCGGAACGCTTCGTGCCGAGGCGCTGAGCGTGGCTGTCGCGTCCGTTGCGGGACGAGCCCATTCCTTTTTTATGGGCGAAGAGCTGTAGATCAATCCGGAACATGTCGTTACCTCCGTTCTCGTAAGATGACCCTGACGTTATTCGGATAGTCGTTTGAAATCGTTTTGAGAGCCATTTCCAGCGTGTCGAGCAGTATCCGCGAATCACGAAGCTGAATATCCGTCGCCGCGTCGCTTATGACGAGCTTAAGGTAACCGCTTTCGTCGTTTCGTATGACCTCCGCCGGCGCGTTCGCGACGCGCTCTATGCCCCCGACCGCCGCCTGCGCGAGAGCCGAAACAGCCGCGCAGACTATGTCGCTCCCCGACCGGGCGTAGCCCGAATGCCCGTCGGCTTCGAAGCCGTTGAGCCCGCCGTCGGCTCGTGTGAAAAAAACGACTCGCGTCATGGCGCTTTAAGCGTTGACGGCTGTGATCTCAACCTTTGTATAAGGCTGACGATGACCCTGCTTTTTACGCTCGTTCTTCTTGGACTTGTACTTATACACGACCACTTTCGCGCTCTTGACCTGACCGACGACCTTGCCCTCGACCTTCGCTCCCGACACTGTCGGCGCGCCGATTTGAGTTTCGTCGCCATTGGACAACAGCAATACGTCAAACGATACCGTTTCGTCCGCCTGAACATCGAGCTTTTCTATAAAGATCACGTCGCCCTGTTGGACGCGGTACTGCTTGCCACCTGTCTGAATGACTGCGTACACGCGTTGCACCTCCCGTTTATCAATCTCGCCCGAACGTGGCAGCATATTTAACATGCTTTTGAAGCCACTTCGGAGCGGCTTACGGTATATTATATACCGAAAATAATGTGTTGTCACGTTATTTTTAAGAGTAAACGCGCTGTTTCGCGGTTATATAAACAAAAACATCCAAGGGCTCGGGCTCTACTGATCCGCGGCGCACGCCAAATTCCGCTAAATGCTGCTGTCTTTCGACCCTGACATGGTTCACGGCATGACGCCGCACGGGGCAAAGCCGTCATCACCCGTGGACAAGCCGCATTATATCACGGATATGAGCCGATTGCAACCTTCGTTACTAAAATTTCAACATTTATCAGCTTATCTTGCCGCCGCCTATCAACTGCCTGCCGATATATAATGCGGCGGTCTGCCCCTTGGCGGGCGCGCGCAAAGGCGAGTCGGTCTCGATTTCGGCGCTCGTTCCGTTAATCCGCACAGTGCATTCGGGCGTTTCCCAGCGCGTATGGCGAACCCTGACGCTCCCGCGAAACGTATCCGACGGTGGGTCGGCGAGCAGGTTCAGATTTTTGACTGTGATGCGATTTTTGAACAGGTCCTCCCACAGGCACAGCGTTATAGTGTTGTTTTCGGGGTTAATCTCGGAAACATACAGCCTGCGCCCGCCGAATGTGTCGCGCCATCTCTGACCGACTGTATACGAGCATATGCCCGAATGCGCGGCTATCACGTTTCCTTCATATATAACGTCGCCCGTATGCCCCGTTAATCCGCGCCTTTCGAGCCACGATATGTAGCTCTCGCCGGTTATAAAGCAAATCTCGCGGCTGTCTGGCTTGTTCGCGGTCGCGAGCCCTCTTTCAGCCGCTATCTCGCGCACCCGTGCCTTCGAAAACGCGCCCAGAGGCAGTTTGAGCCTTTCAACCTGCCGCCTGTAAAGCCCGCACAGCATATAGCTCTGGTCGCTGTCGGCGTTGCCCATATACAGTCTGCCGTCGGCGCATACGGCGTAATGCCCTGTCGCGATATATTCAGCGCCGATTTCACGAGCGTATTTTTCAAGCGCGTCGAACTTTACCGCAGGATTGCACATTGTGCACGGATTGGGCGTTTCTCCCGCCATGTACGCCGCCGCGAACGGTTCGCATACAAATTTTTCGAGTCTTTCGCTTATGTCAACCACGCGCAGATCGATTTTCAACTGCTCGGCGCTCAGGCACGCCGCGTCGCGCGCGTTTTCGTCGGATATATCCATGTACAGACCCCGAACGGCATATCCCGCGTCCTTCAGAAGCGCCGCGGAGACGGCGGAGTCAACGCCGTCGGAAAGCCCGAGCACGACAGTCTCGCTCATAATATCACCCCGCCGCATTTTATCACGCGGCGACGATATTCGCAATACAGTAAATCATTGACACGGCGGCGCTCGCGGGTGTATTATACGTTCAGAAAACAAACGGGAGGTCGATATTCATGAAGCAGATTAAGTTGGTCGCGAAATATTCAAGGAGGGACGTCGCGGCGTAGCCCTCCGAAATAAAACGGAGACTAACTATTAAAAGTCAAGCCCAGAAGAGGGGATTTAACAGGTTC
>CAYVPJ010000027.1:0-2353 GCA_964453505.1 uncultured Oscillospiraceae bacterium
AGGATAACCATTCCGTATTCGTCCACGGGCACGTATGTCACCGAGAAGCCCTCTTTCTCGAGCTGTTCGAGAGTGTGCAAAACCGCGTGATGCTCTATCGCC
The DNA here is from genome assembly GCA_964453505.1 of uncultured Oscillospiraceae bacterium. GTDB lineage: Bacteria > Bacillota > Clostridia > Christensenellales > Aristaeellaceae > CAYVPJ01. Next base: position 103 of record CAYVPJ010000027.1, read on the forward strand.
GTCGTGACTATATGCCGACGTGAATCCTTCTTCGCGTATGCCGCGCCGCGTATAGCCCAGTTGTCCGACTCAGTGCCGCAACCGGTGAAGTATATTTCGGCGGGCTTCGCGCCCAGCGCCTGCGCCACCTGTCGGCGCGCGTTTTCTAGCGCTTTTCTCGCCTCGCGCCCGTATGTGTGCACCGACGACGGATTTCCGAACACTGTGCAGAAATACGGCTTCATCGCCTCAAATACGGCTTCAGTCACGCGGGTCGTCGCCGCGTTGTCCATGTATATGCCCGTCATTGCCCGCTCCTTCGCGCCTGCCTTGAGGCGCTGTCCTCTATCATATCTGAAAGCGTTATGCCGTCGACTATCGCGTTCACGCCGTCGCGCACCTTTTGCACGACCAGCCTCGTCGGGCACGTGAGCGACTTGGCGCACGCGTCTTCGAACTCCAGACAGTCCGTCATGCAAAGTTCGCCCTCCAGCGCGCGTATAATCATGCCCACCGAGATTTTGTCGGCGTCGTCCGCCAGCGCGTAGCCGCCCTGCGAACCGCGCACAGACGACACCAGATTGCTCTTTCGCAGCGCCGCCATAAGCTGTTCGAGGTATGCTTCGGGTATATTCTGCCTTTCGGCGATCGATTTTAGTGATTGCGGTTTTTCGGACGCGCACGCCGCCAAATCGTACATAGCCTGTATTCCGTAGCGCGCGCGGGTTGACAGTTTCATCGCTTCGCCTCCGAGTGGTAATCCCGACTTTTTTATAATGAATTTACCTTATGCATTATATCACGCCGCGCGCGCGCGTCAAGTAATTCCGACTAAAATAAAGTAATTTAACTTGCGTACAAAAAAACGGCGCTTTCGCGCCGATTCGCTATTCGACTTCGACAAGCACCGTTGTCTGCGCCCCCGAATACGCCCTTGCGGTTATGACCGTCGTGCCCTTAGTCAGCGCCGAAACCGTGCCGTCGGGCGACACCGCCGCCACGCCCGGCTGCGACGACGTATACGCTATCGTTACGCGCGTATAAGTCGGGCAGTTCGCGTTCAAAGCGCGTGTCTCGCCCTTTTTCATCAGCAGGTAATAATCGAAAGCGCTTCCGTCGTCAAGCGCGAACGCCGACGTTCCTATCGCTTCGGGAGGGGGGAGTATGTCTATTACGATGCCCGCCGAGAGCATATTGTGCGTTGTGGCGCGTATTTCGACCTGTCCCGTGCCGCCTACGGATTCCGCCATGCCCGACGAATCCACTTTCATAAGCTCCGAGTTCTCTGTCGACCACATTACGCTGCCCCGCGCCGCGTCGTCTATCTCATAATGCAGCTGTATTTTGTCTCCCGCGCCCATAACGATTCCGCTTTCGACGATTTCGATCTTCGTTGGGGCGGGCGACACCCGCACTTCGCACATAGCGGCGCGCCCGTTTTTGAGCCTGCACGCTATCGTTGCCGCACCTTCGGAAAGCGCCAGCAATTCGCCGGATTCGGGGTTCACCGAAACCACGTTCGGGTCGCTTGAATAGAATGTCGGGCTGCCCGCGCCGCCCGTGAGCGTATATTTCAGTGTATATTTGTCGCCCACGCCCATCACGCCCGCCGCGCTTTCGAGCGATATGCCCGTCGCGAGCTTCATCACGGTCACGCCGTAACGCGCCGAAGCGCCGCCCGCCGTCGCCGTTATTGTCGCAGAACCGACCTTCACGCCCGTGACGTTTCCGAACTCATCCACCTTCGCGACAGACTCATTCGAGCTTTTATATGTTATCGGAAGCGCTATCGGCTCGCCCGCTTCGAACGAGAGCCGCACAGTCTCCGACACCGCGATCGAGTTTGCGCGCGCAGTGAGCGCGAACGGTTCGGGGCGTTCGAGCACGACCGCCGTGCGTTCGTCAGTCACGCCGTTCGGTGTGCGCGCCTGAATAACAGCGATTCCCGCCGAGTTAGCGCGCAAAACGTCGCCTTTTTCGTTCACTGAAACGACGTTCTCATCGCTGCTCGATACTGTTTTCTTGCCGCTGCCGCCCGTCACTCCGACCGCTATCTGCATTTCGCCGCCCGTGTACATAACGATGCGTTCGGGCGATATTTTTATGTCGGTCGAACCTGCGAGCACCGTCACGTTGCAGTCGGCGTAACCGCCGCCCGAAGCCTGCGCCCGCACGAGGGAAGTCCCCTCCGAAAGCGCCGAAAGATTGCCTTCCGAATCGACAGAAAGCACGTTTTCATCTGACGACGTCCATGAAATCGTCTCGCGGAAAC
>CAYVPJ010000027.1:2363-45689 GCA_964453505.1 uncultured Oscillospiraceae bacterium
CTCCGGTAAGCGTCGCTTTCAGCGCGTAAGTTTCACCCACGCACATGAAACCGCCCTTCGACTGAAGCGTTACCGTAGCGGGTTCGGGCATACTCACAGTGACTAAGCACTCGTCGGTCATGCCGTTATATGTTTCAACGGAGATCGTGCATTCGCCCGCGCCCGTCGCGGTGAGCAGCCCGTTCGAATCGACATACACTATTTCCTCGTCGCTCGACTGCCACTCGACCGCGCCCGCGGACAGGTTCGAAAGCGTATACGTAAGCTGATAAGTGTCGCCCGCCCGCATAGCGCCCCGCCGGGCGCTGAGCCTCACTTCGGTGGGCGCGTAGAACACGCGCGCCTTTATTTCGGTCGTCGCGCCGTCGGGGGTTTGAGCGCTTATAACCGCCTCGCCCACGTTCACGGCGAGCGCTATTCCGTCCGAATCGACTTTAACGACGCTTTCGTCAGACGAAGTAAACACGACGTTCTCAAGACCGTCCGCCTTTATTACGACCGACTCGCCCGCGCCCAAATCGACGCTATCAAGCGCTCCGGCGCTTTCGGACGACGCGAAGTTCACCTGCCCGTCGCTTGAATAGAACGCGTAGCCTTCGCATACGGCACAGCACGGAAGCGCGAGCAGCAACAGAAACGCCCACAGTTTTTTCATAACCGTCCGGCGTTCAATACAGCGGGAAGCGCTCCGTCAGGTTGAGCGCGCGCTTCGATACGTCCTCCAGCGCTTCCTCGCCCGACGCAATAACGTCCGCAATCATATCGGCTATCTGAACCATTTCGGCTTCGCGCATACCGCGCGTGGTCACGGCGGGCGTGCCCACTCGTATGCCGCTCGCTATGAACGGCGACCGCTTTTCGCCGGGAACGGTGTTTTTGTTGACGGTGATATGCGCCCTGTCGAGCATTTTCTCAAGCGCCTTGCCCGTCACTTCCAAATCGGACAGGTCTACGAGCATCAGGTGGTTGTCCGTGCCGCCCGACACGAGCTTCACGCCGCGATATATGAACCGCTCCGCCATAGCCTTCGCGTTTTTGACGATTTGACGCTGGTATTCGTTAAATTCGGGCGTTTGCGCCTCTTTGAAGCATACCGCTTTCGCGGCTATAACATGCATGAGAGGTCCGCCCTGTGTGCCGGGGAATATCGCCTTGTCAATGGCTTTGGCGTACTTTTCACGGCAAAGTATCATGCCGCCGCGCGGTCCGCGCAGAGTCTTATGCGTAGTCGTCGTAACCACGTCCGCGTATTCGGTCGGGTTCATGTGCTCGCCCGCGGCGACCAAGCCCGCGATGTGAGCCATGTCCACCATAAGGTAAGCGCCGCACGCATCGGCGATTTCACGGAAGCGCTTGAAATCTATGGCGCGCGGATATGCGCTCGCGCCTGCGACGATCATCTTCGGGCTTGTCTTTTTCGCAAGCTCCATAAGTGCGTCGTAGTCGATTCGCCCGTCGGAAGGGCTTACGCCGTAGGGGACTATGTTGAAATACGCTCCTGAAAAGTTCGCGGGGCTTCCGTGCGTCAGATGCCCGCCGTTATCGAGCGCCATGCCCATTATGGTGTCGCCCGGCTTCAAAAGCGCGAAATACACCGCCGTGTTAGCCTGAGCGCCCGAGTGCGGCTGCACGTTCGCGTGCTCGGCTTTGAATATTTCGCAGGCGCGCTTTCTCGCGAGCTCCTCGGCGACGTCCACGCACTGACAGCCGCCGTAATAGCGCTTTTGCGGATAGCCTTCGGCGTATTTGTTGGTCATAATGCTGCCCATCGCCGCCATGACTGCGGGGCTTACATAGTTTTCGGACGCTATAAGCTCTATGTTTTCGCGCTGGCGCGTCAACTCCGCGTCGAACGAAGCCGCTACTTCGGGGTCGATTTTCCTGATCTCGTCAAAATACATTTCGCTTCCCCCTTAGAAATCGATTTTTTCTTCGAGCCACGACGCAAGTTCCGAAATCGGCACGAGCGTCTGCTGCATTGTGTCGCGGTCGCGCACTGTCACCTTGTCGTTTTCGAGCGTGTCGAAATCGACCGTCACGCAATACGGAGTGCCCGCCTCGTCGGCGCGGCGGTAACGCTTGCCTATCGAGCCGGTCTCGTCGTATTCGACCATGAATTTCTTTGAGAGCAGATTGTACACTTCCTTGGCCTTGTCGCCGAGCTTGTTCTTCTGCAAGGGAAGCACGCAGCACTTTATCGGAGCGAGCGCGGGGTGCAGACGCAGCACGACGCGCGTGTCACCGTCCGCTAATTCTTCCTCGTCGTAAGCGTCGCACAGGAAAGCGAGTATGGCGCGCTCCACGCCCAGCGACGGCTCGATGCAGTACGGCACGAATTTTTCGCCCGTAGCCGAATCGAGGTATTCCATTGATTTGCCCGAATGGTTCTGATGCTGCGTGAGGTCGTAATCGGTGCGGTCGGCGACTCCCCACAGTTCGCCCCAGCCGAACGGGAACAGATATTCGAAATCCGTCGTCGCCTTTGAATAAAACGAGAGCTTTTCAGGCGAGTGGTCGCGCAGGCGCAGATTTTCGGATTTCATTCCCAGCGACAGCAGCCAGTCGCGGCAGAACGAGCGCCAGTAGTCGAACCATTCCAGATCCGTGCCGGGACGGCAGAAAAATTCAAGCTCCATCTGCTCAAATTCGCGCACTCTGAATATGAAGTTGCCGGGGGTTATCTCGTTTCTGAACGACTTGCCTATCTGCGCGATGCCGGCGGGCAGCTTTTTGCGCGTAGTGCGCATTACGTTTTGAAAGTTGACGAATATGCCCTGCGCGGTTTCGGGTCGCAGGTAAATCTCGGTCGAGCTGTTCTCGTTTACGCCCTGATGCGTCTTGAACATGCAGTTGAACTGCCTGATGCCCGTGAAGTCACGCTTGCCGCACACGGGGCAGGTTATCTCGTGTTCTTCGATATATTTCTCAAGCTCGGCGTTCGACCAACCGTCGCCCGTCTCGGCGCCCTTTGTAAAATCCTCGACAAGCTTGTCGGCGCGGAAGCGCGCCTTGCACGATTTGCAATCCATCAGAGGGTCTGTGAAGCTGCCCACGTGACCCGACGCGACCCAGACCTCGCGGTTCATGAGTATCGAGCAGTCGATGCCCGTGTTGTATTGGTTTTCCTGCACAAACTTGCGCCACCACGCGTTTTTGACGTTCTTTTTGAGCTCCACGCCCAGCGGTCCGAAATCCCACGTGTTCGCAAGTCCGCCATATATTTCGGAACCCGCGAATATATAGCCCTTGTTCTTGCACAGCGCCACGAGCTTGTCCATCGTTAACTTAGACATAGTATCATCCCTTTTAATAATAATTGGACTTATATTATCAGATACGTTTCCTCATTTCTAGCGCGGGGAGTTAAATATTTGACCGCCTGACAGTTCAGACCAAAGGCAAAAACGGCGCGGATACTGCGTATTTGACTTATTATTAGGCGCAATCCTAACCCCGAAGCGGCTTTCCGACCAAAACCCACCGAACGCGAAGCGCATTTGCTCCGCGTCTGGCTTCGACTGTATATGGATTTTTGCTTTTAAGCGTTCCCAATTCCGCTTCTTAACGCCATAACGCCGCCCATTCGGTAAGACGCTTCATTTTGTCATCGAATGCCGTCCTCCGCCTATGCTATCCGAATTTGTTTGTCATTTCCACGCCGTCACGCGTTTTACGACGTATTCCGCGCTTTCTCGGTCGCTTACGCCCGATACGCTTCCGAAGAACACGCCATGGGGCTTCAGCGAGTCAAAAATGTCCGAAAGCTCGCTCGCGTCGCATATGAGCCAAATGCCCTTGCCCGCGTTTTGAATGCGCCTGTAAACCTCGCGCCATCTGGCGAAGCCCTCGTTGCCCGCGCCGCACACCCATTGCACGCAGTCAAGCTCGGGTATGTCGAGCAGCGAATCCAAGTGCCTCAGCGCGCCGGGTCCGTCCAAATGATATATGCTGCGTTCATAGAATTTGCATTCCTGCGCTATGCCCGGCAGAAAATGCTTATCGAACATGCTCTTTGAGATCATGCAGCTGAAATCGTTCGAAGGTATGTAAAACGTACCGTCGTGAGCCAACGGCAGCCACGAAGTCGCGGGCATGTTCGCTTCGTGTATCATCTGCCAGAACACGCCGTAAGCGGCGTAATACTCAGGCATCGACCTCAACAGCATGTAGTCGACCCAATCGGGGTCGTCGAGCAGATCCATCGCGAGGTTCGCGGGGTCGCGCAGTGCCGCCAGATGGTCTCCGCCCGGATGAAAATCGGTAAGCCCCACGATGTAGCGACCGTCGCTTTCGTCTATCAAGCGGCGCGTGAAGCGCACGAGCAGCTTAAACAGCGGGTGATTCATGTCAAGGCGAGCTTTTTGGGTGTCCGTTTCAATATCTTTCACGCACGGTTTCGTCCATGATGTCGTATCTCCGAACGCGTAATCGCAGCCGCACCACGCCGAGAATATTTCTGGGCCGAGGTTCGGAAACGCAATCGGCAGCGCGTCGTACAGAAAATCCGTGTTTTCAAGCTCGCGAATCATATCTTCGCAGCGCGCGTCTATGTCGAGCCAACGCTCCTCGAAACTGTCGTATGTTCGCTTAACCCCGGGCGTCGGGTTCGCCTTGGGAAACGAAAACATTATCGGCGGGCGGTCGATTATATCGCGTTCGAAAAACGCCTCGTGCCGTTTGAGCGCCATATCGCTGTCTTGCTTGAAGCCGAGTGGCATATGCGTCAACCCCTTCTCATTACGTTTTCGGAATGCTCTTAAATTCCGTTGCCCATGCGCGGCGCGTTTTCTGCTGCGAGCGATTGTTTATCCGTAAATACGGATATTGTTAAATGACACTATGGAATCAAGGCGTCTCCATAATTATGAACCGCGGATTCGCCCCACATATTGTTATACGACAGATATGTCTTTTTTCCTTCCGTATATCGCAATATAACTCAGTCTTATTTTGAATCCGCCGTCATTCAAAGATTTCATCTGTCTGCAACGGAGAACCTTCTTTATTCTGGATCATACGCGAAGCTGCGCCCGCCCTTCGTCATATTAATTATTTGAGAGCCTCTGTCTGAACGGAGCACCATCAGCGCTGCATGATTGAGCTGCGTGGGCGACTGTTTTCTTTGCAGTCTACTCTGCGATAATCTCCATCGCTGAAATATTGCATTTATCTCATTATTGTGATATACTGCATGGTATGATTGTAACGAGTGTCAATACTTGGGAAACGCATTCGTAAAGGAGTCGCCGATGGATCTGTGGGAGACAATTAAAAGCTGGATGGGCAGCGGCTTTACCGTGTTCGTATATGTGGCGATAGTCGTACTTTTCATAATCGGCGTGGCGCGCTGCATACTGCCCGTGATGCGCACGAGAGATTTACTCAAGCGGGCAATAAAGAACATTCGCAAGGGCGACAAGGCGCGCAGATCGTGGCAGGACGACCGCTTTCTGGGGCGCGGAGCTTTAATGCCGCACTGGTCTGAATACCTGAACAATCTGTTTTTCGCCGACGGCGAGTATCATAACCCGTCGAACGTCGAGGACTATATAAATGAAGAAACCGTTATAGACGGCCCCGGCAGCGTCAGACTGGCTGAAGCCGTGCCGGGCGTGCTCGTGTCTTTGGGTTTCTTGGGCACGCTGTTGGGCTTGTCAATATCGCTCTCTGGAATGGGCGAGGTAGACCCCGAAGCCATAAACGCCAACATGTCTATGCTTATAGGCTCTATGAAATACGCGTTCCTGACCTCCGTATTCGGCGTTATAGGCTCTATACTTTTCACGCTTCTGACCCGCATAGTGCACGGCAGGGCGGAACGCTCGCTGACCGAATTTTACAATGCCATGGCGCGCCACGCGGGCGTTCTGTCGGTAGACCCTATGACCCAGATCGCCATATATCAGCAGGAGCAAACCGGGCTTTTGAGGACTCTGCTTGAAATGCTTAACCCCGAAAAGGCGGATTCGCGCGTGTCTTCGGTCGTGTCGCAGAGCGTCGCGCCGCTTGCTTCCGCGCTTAACAAGCATCTGAACGCCTCGTCCGAAATGCAGGCGAAGCACATGGCGGCGGTCGCCGACAAATACATACAGAGCATGGACGACGCTATGCACGGTCAGCTTGACAGGCTTTCCGCGACGATCGCCGACACGTGCCGTTATCAGGAGAAAGCCGTTAAAAACGTTTCCGACGCGCTTTCGTCGTTCTCAGACGCGGCGCGCGCCATGCGCGATATTCGCCAGAACAGCGAACTTGTGCTTGAAAAATACGAGTCGGCGCTTAACAGGGTCGCTCAAAACGTCGCGCGGCAGGAGAGCTCAATGGAGAAGATCGACTCCGTGGTGCGCGCGCAGAGCGAATACCTTTCGATGCTCGAAGGCTTGAACGACGCGTTCTCGCGCCAGAGCGCCGCAATATCAGACGCGACCAACGAGTTTATGGACAATTCCAACCGCCTGAACCGCGAAAACGCCGACGCTCTGCGCCTTACCGCCGAGCGCGTCGCGCATTCGGGCGAGTCGCTCTCAGGCGTAGTTTCTTCCGCGCGCGAGAAACTTTCGCGCGATATGGACGAGTCTCTCAACTATTTCGAGGCGTGCATGACTGAAATTCTCAAGCGCATAGAGTGGGCTTCGAACGCCATCAAGGAGTCGGTCGAAGGTCTGCCCGACGCGGTCAAGGATTCGGCGGGCGCGTATCTGAACGAGATCGACGCGTTCTCTGAAACCCTGCGCGCGGCGCGCGGCAGATTATCCGCATCAGCCGGCGCGGGCGAATAGGAGGCGGCAAATGCGATTGAATCACCGCCGCCGTTCGAGAACCAAAGAGAGCGGCAGCTTCTGGCTCAGCTTTTCTGACATGATGAGCGTGCTCGTGCTCGTCTTTATATTCGTCATATTCGGCATGATGGCGAAGCTGGCGGAGCGCGAGCGCGACGTAGCCAGCCTTGCCGACGAGTACGAGAGCATCAATCAGCAGCTCAGACGCGACGTTGAGGAGCTAAAATCGAACAACGACGAACTGACGGTGATGCTCGGTGATAACCAACTCGCCGTAACGAACCTTGAAGAGCAGCTTTCAGACGCCAAAGGCGAGATACTTCTGCTGACGGGGACTATCGACAATCAGGAGGAGACGATTGTGTTGCTCGGAAAGGAAAATTCCGAGCTTAAAACGAGCGCCGAGGAAGCCGAGGAAGCGATAACCAAATATAACGAGCTTTCGCGCCATGTTATAATGCTCGAGAATACCGAAGAATCGCTCAATACGCGCATAAACGAGCTTCTTGCTCAGATAAACACACAGAGGGACACCATAACGAGCCTCGAAAGCGAAAACGGCGCCATACAAAACCAACTGAAAAGCGCCATAAACGCGAGCACCGACAAGGATAAGCAGATCGACCTATACAAGCAGACGCTCGAGGACTACGGCGACGAATTACTGCGTATGCAGGGCGAACTGCAGGCGCTTGTGGGCGTGAGAGCCGACATCGTAAACGCACTCTCTATGAAATTCGCGGAGAACAATGTTTCTGTGTCTGTAGACGGGCAGACGGGCGCAATAGCGCTGCCGAGCGAAATGCTGTTCGGATCGGGCGAGGACACTTTGACGGACAACGGGCGCATGTTTTTGGATACTTTCCTGCCTCTATATATGGACGTGCTTCTTTCGGACGATTTTTCGGGCTACATAGCCGAGATAATAATCGAGGGGCACACCGATTCCACGGGCGGCAGGGGCGACGGCTACCTGTTCAACCTCGATCTGTCTCAAAAGCGCGCGCTTTCAGTGTCCAACTACATCATGACCGAAAACTATATGCTCAACAATCTGAGACTTGGCGCGAGCGAAATCGTGAAATTGCGCTCACTCATAACGGCGAGCGGTAGGTCGTACAGCGCACGGATATTGAACGCCGACGGCACTGAAAACAAGGACGCGTCGCGCCGCGTTGAAATTAAGTTCCGTTTGAAGGACGAGCAGACGATAGCCGCCACCGAGGCGTTTTTGCGGTTCATGGACGGGAATCAATAGCGAGTAAAGGGTGCTTTCATGAAATATCTGCGTCGAATGATGTCGTATGTCGCCGTGCGGCTTATACTGCTCACACTGTGCGTTTCGGTGCTTGTGTGCGCCTTCTATATCGCGTTCAACTTGGGGAACGCTTATGTGCTCATATCCGAGGGCATGGAGAAACGCGCGTCGGTCGTGCTGACGCGCGAAGACGCGGTCGATCTGAACGGTTATTTCACGGCGGGTTTCCTAAACTCCGACCCGCTGCTCGAAATTGCGTTTTCAGACTCGTCGCCGTATCTGTCGCACACCATAAAGTCGTTCGACTACAGCGTCAAAATTGAGAACCTGATGGCGTGGCCTTGGGACGACGACATACAGTGCACCGTCGTCGAGCGCGTTAAAAACATAACCGCGTCGTCGTCTTCTTCGGGCGAAATAACGCCTTGGGCGAGCGGGCGCTACTTTATTCGCCTGCGCAAGCAAACAAACGGTCAGTGGAAAATCGCGTCGATGCGCTCCGACCCCGACTATATCGATCCCGGCGACGTGAAATGAAGATCGGGCGCATAGTCATACCCGCCGGCGTGGCGTTAGCGCCTATGGCGGGAGTTACCGACGCCGTCACGCGCCAACTGTGCTTCGAGAAGGGCGCGGCGTGGGCGGTTAGTGAAATGCTGTCAGCGAAGGGCTATGTGTACGCTCCGAACGACCGCAGGCATATGGAGATACTCGCGCGCTCGCCGAACGAGGGCGTTTGCGGTTTACAGCTCTTTGGGCATGAGCCCGATATGCTCATAGCCGCTGTTGAGATGCTCAATTCGACGAGTTTCGATTTTTTCGACTTCAATCTAGGCTGTCCCGCGCATAAGATCGTATCCAACGGCGACGGCTGCGCGCTTATGCGCGAACCGATGGCGGTTGAAAAACTGATAAGCGCGCTCGTAAGCGCGTCAGATAAGCCCGTGACTGTCAAAATGAGGGCGGGCTTCGACGAAAACCATATAAACGCCGTAGAGATAGCGAAAATCTGCGAGGACTGCGGCGTCAGCGCCATAACGGTGCACCCGCGCACGCGCGACCAGTTCTATTCCGGCAGAAGCGACTGGTCGGTCATCGCGGACGTAAAGCGCTCGGTCGAAATACCCGTGGTAGGCAACGGCGACATAGCGCGACCCGACGACGCTTTCAGAATGGTTGCGGAAACCGGCTGCGACGGCGTTATGATAGCGCGGGCGGCGTTCGGAAATCCGTGGATATTCGAAGAAATATTGCGCGCTGGATCGGGCGCGGCATACGCCCCGCCAACCGTTCGCGACAGGGTCGAAATCGCTATAAGGCATCTCGAAATGCAGTGCGCGAATAAAGACGAACGCTATGCCGTGCCAGAAATGCGAAAGCATATCGGCCGTTATTTGACGGGCGCGCCCAATTCGACCAAGCTGCGCGTTTTGTTAAACACGCTCGATACCAAGGCGGACGTTGAAAACGTCCTTATCGAATATATGGATAGTATGCGGAAGGTGTGAGCTAATGGAACTGTTCGAGAACATGAAAATCGGGGAACTTATAAGACCCGAGGGTTTCGAGTGCGAGTGCGGTATGCGGCATTCGGTCGATTTGAAATTCATTAAGATCGGGCGTGGCGCTATAGAATCCGCCCCCGACGCCATTGCGGCTGTCGGCTGCAAGAAACCGTTCGTCGTGTGCGATAAAAACACATACGCGGCGGCGGGAGAAAGGCTTTTAGGGATTCTCGATAACGCGGGCATACCGCATACGCTGTTCATGCTGCCCGACTGGGGGCTTGAAAAAGCCGAGCCCGACGAGCGCCATTTGGGCTGCATAGCCATGGGCTTCGACCATTCGTGCGACATGATAATCGCCGTAGGTTCAGGCGTCATAAACGATTTGTGTAAAGTGTTCTCGCTCGACGTCGGCCGCTCTCAGATGATCGTGGGCACTGCGCCGTCGATGGACGGCTACGCTTCCAATTCGTCGTCTATGATCGTAAACGGCGTAAAAACGACGCTTTACAACCGCTGCCCCGCCGCCATCATTCTCGATTCAGACATCATGGCGCGCGCGCCCATGCGTATGCTGTGGGCGGGTCTGGGCGATATGGTCGCTAAGTACATATCGCTGTGCGAGTGGAGGATAGCGCGCATCGTGACGGGCGAGTACTATTGCGAGCACGTTTCACAGCTTATGCGCAACGCTCTTTCGCGCATAATGGCGGCGAGCGGAGGGCTTGCCGCGCGCGACGCGGACGCTGTGACAGCCGTAGCCGAGGGACTCGCGCTTTCGGGTTTCGCCATGAGTTTTGCTAAGGTGTCGCGACCCGCGTCGGGCTTGGAACACTATTTTTCGCATATGTGGGAGATGATCGCGCTGGAACGCGGCGAACGCGCCGATCTGCACGGCATACAGGTGGGAGTGGGCACGGTTTTGACGATGCGCCTGTACGACGACATACGCTCTTTGAAACCGAACCGCGCAAAGGCCGAGCGCGCTATGCGCGAATTTGACGCGCAAAAATGGGAAGCCCGCGTGCGCCGCGTATTCGGGAAAACTGCAGACCGCGTGCTAGAAATTGAGAAACAGGCGCGCAAGAACGACCCTGTAAAGCACGCCGCGCGCTTGGAGCGCATCATAAACAATTGGGACGGCATACTCAGAGTGATCGACGAGGAATTGCCGAACGCCGAATGGCTGTTTACAAAAATGCGCGAAACGGGTATGCCCATGACTCCCGCCGAGATTGGCGTGAGCGAGTCTGACGTGAAGGACGCGTTCTTGTGCGCGAGGGACATTCGCGATAAATACCTGTCAACGTCGCTTCTGTGGGATCTGGGAGAACTTGAGGATTTCGCCGAAAGGCTGTTTTGATGAACATACAGATATATTTCGCGAAGAAGAATTTCGACTGTCAGAAGGCAGAGCGTTATTTCAAAGAAAGGCGCATACCTTTCACGAGCGTCGATTTGAAGAAACATAAGCTCGGGGCAAAGGAATTGTCGCTGTTTTCGCGCGCGGCGGGCGGTATGCGAAACCTTGTCGACCCTGACGCGAAGGGCGAAAAAGCTGATTACGCGCGGCATCTGACGATTGATTCCGTTATCGAACAGGTTTTACTCGAATCGCCGTCGCTTCTGTTTTCGCCCATCGTCAGAAACGGAAACAGCGCGACGTTGGGCTTTCACCCTGAAATATGGGAAACTTGGAAGTAGCGCTACGACAGCTTTCTGCGCAGCCTGTCGATGTAGCTTTCGTTTTTGAAGCTCACAAATTCTACGTATGTTTCGGATTTCTCTATTTTCAGAGCCGCGCCCGCCTTGTGCGGCGCGGCTTCGCCGTCTATGCAAACGGTCGCGTCTCTATCGCATATGAGCGTGACCCGGCTTTTTGGCGACAGCACGATTGAACGGTTGACGAGCGTGTGCGGCGCGATGGGCGTAAGCAGTATAGCCTCGCCGTCGGGGTCGACGATAGGCCCGCCCGCCGATAAGCTGTAGCCCGTAGAGCCTGTGGGCGTGGCGGCGATTATGCCGTCGCACGTGTAGTTCGTAAGGTTAGCGCCGTCGACGATAACTTTCACGCGTATGACGCTCGCGTCGGGCTTGACGATCGCCGCGTCGTTCAGCGCCATTCGCTTTATCGAGTCGTCGGACGAGCAGGTGAGGGTCATTCGCTTTTCAAGCGCGTATTCGCCCCTGAACAGATTTGTAAACGCGCTTTCAATGTCGTCCGGCTCGACTCGCGACAGATACCCGAGCGTTCCCGCGTTTATGCTTATGATTGGCTTCCCCGACAGCTTGAAAGCCGCCACGACAGTGCCGTCGCCGCCCACGGGGACGCAAAAATCGGCATTGGACGGGTCTGAAACGCAAACGCCGCCGTTATTCGAAATCGCTTTGCGGGCGCGTTCGAATAATTCGCGCGCTTCGGGGCGCGTGGGGTGCAGATGAAACCAGAACTTCAAAGCCATGCTGTCACCTCCAAAGCGGCGGGGGGACGGGGGGCGCGCTTCGCGCGCCCCCCGCGAAGCGGAAGCCACGCTGCGCGTGCCCTTGAATCAATGAGTCACCGGCTGAGTGCGTAGACATGCGCTTCGGGGTTATGCGAGGCGCTATTGCGCGGCATAACCCCGAACGGAAGAATCTATAGCGTTACGCCTTTTCCTTTTTGAGGTTTACAAACCTCGGCAGACCGTTTTCGTATTTCAGTTTCGTCTGCCCCTGTATAAGCGGCAGCGCGTAGTCAATGAAGCCCTGATTCACGCCGTCGCCCGCATCGTTTATCCACTCGCGCGGCACTTTCTTTTCGGCGTTGGCGACTATGGTCAAATCGAACAGCTTCACGTTGCACTTGTACTCGCCGTTCACATATTCGCGCTCGAAGCCCACCATTTTGTCAGTCACGCCCGCGACCGCGTTTTCGACCGCTGCCGCGCCCGCCATGAACGCCTCGTCAACGTCGGTTTGCGACGCGCAGTGAGCGGCGCAACGCTGCAATAGCGAGAGCTCGATACCGCGCACCTTCGCGCCCGTCGCCTTCTTGCACTCGTTAGCCAAGAACGCCGCAAGCCCGCCGAGCTGTTTGTGGCCGAACGCGTCGGTCGCCGCGTCGGTCGCCGCGTACTCGGTTATGAACTTGCCTTCAGAATCGTGTATGCCTTCAGAAACGGCGATGAGCACGTTCGACTTCTTTTTGTATATGCTTTCGACCTTCGCGAGGAACGCGTTCAAATCGAACGCAACTTCGGGCAGATACACCAGATCCGGCCCGTTGCCTGTGAGACCCGCAAGCGCGGCGGCGGCGGTGAGCCAGCCCGCGTGGCGACCCATGCACTCGACTATCGTGACCATGCCCTTATCGTACACGTGGCAGTCGCGGTAGACTTCCGCCACTGACGTTGCAATGTACTTAGCAGCCGACGCGAAGCCGGGGCAGTGATCGGTGCCCGCCAAGTCGTTGTCTATCGTCTTCGGTATGCCCATGCAGCGCACTTCGTAGCCGTTTTTGAGCATATATTTCGAGATCTTATTGCAGGTGTCCATAGAGTCGTTGCCGCCGTTATAGAAGAAATAGCGTATGTTGTGTTTCTTGAACACGGAGAGTATCTTCACATAGTCCGTCTCATCGTCTTCGGAATCCTTGAGCTTATATCTGCAAGAGCCGAGCGCCGACGACGGCGTGTACTTCATAAGTTCCAATTCGGAGGGGTCTTCCTTTGCAAGATCGAACAGATTGTCGTTCAAAAGTCCCACGATGCCGTTCTGCATCGCGTATACGTTTGTGATTACGTCGGAATCGAGAGCCGTTTTGATCGCGCCGTAAGCCGAGGCGTTTATGACCGACGACGGCCCGCCCGATTGTCCAATGACAGCCGCGCCCTTCAAAATTGACATGATATTCATTCCCTTCGCGATTTTTCACCGAAAGAAATATAGCACAATTTGCATGTAAAGTCAATTTCGGCTTGATTTTTAACAGGGCATGGGGCATAATTTGGTTAGGTACAAAATGTATGCGTTAAAGGAGCTGTAATTCATGTCCATAGTAACTTCGACGGAAATGTTCAAAAAGGCGTATAACGGCGGCTACGCCATTGGCGCTTTCAACGTCAACAACATGGAAATCATACAGGGCATCACCGAGGCGGCGATGGAAACCAAAGCCCCGTTGATATTGCAGGTTTCGTCGGGCGCTCGCAAGTACGCGAAGCACGTTTATCTGATGAAGCTTATCGAAGCCGCCATAATCGACGCCGAGCAGTCCGCCGGCTTCGACCTGCCCATCTGCGTTCACCTCGACCACGGCGACACGTTCGAGCTTTGCAAAAGCTGCATAGACGGCGGTTTCTCGTCCGTCATGATCGACGGCTCGCATTTCCCGTTCGAAGAGAATGTCAAACTCACGCGCAAAGTCGTCGAGTACGCGCACGACCACGGCGTAGTGGTTGAAGGCGAACTCGGCCGCTTGGCGGGCATCGAAGACAAGGTGAACGTGTCCGACGAGGACGCGAGCTACACTCACCCCGAAGAAGTCGAAGAATTTGTAAACTCCACCGGCGTCGATTCGCTGGCTATCGCCATCGGCACGTCTCACGGCGCTTATAAATTCAAGCCCGGTCAGAAACCGCAGCTTCGCTTCGACATACTCAAAAAGGTGTCCGAGTTGCTGCCCGGCTTCCCGATAGTCCTGCACGGTTCGTCCTCCGTTATGCCCGAATACGTAAAGATGATAAACGACAACGGCGGCAAGATGCCCGACGCTATAGGCATTCCCGAGGAAATGCTGCGTGAAGCCGCCCGCAGCTCCGTTTGCAAAATAAACATCGATTCCGACCTGCGCCTAGCCATGACGGGCACGATTCGCAAATACTTCGCCGAGAACCCGTCGCACTTCGACCCGCGCCAGTATTTGAAGCCCGCCCGCGAGAACATAAAGGAAATGGTCAAGCACAAGATAGTGAACGTGCTCGGCTGCGACGGAAAAGCCTAATAAACACTAAACAAAACGGGGCGGCCTGCGCGAGCGGAGCGCCCCGCTTTTTTAAGCGAGGTCAGCGTTATGTCAAATCCTGAAATATCAATCGTGATGCCCGCGTACCGCCACGCCGAGTTCATGATGGAGGCCGTCGAGTCGGCTTTAAATCAAACATACGAAAACTTCGAGCTTATAATCGTTATAGACGGCCCGGACCCGACCACTCGCGCCGTCGCCGACTCGTGCGTCGCGCGCGATACGCGCGTCAAAGTCGTGCAGCTTGAAAAAAACGCGGGCGTGGCTGGCGCGCGCAACGCGGGCGTTCAGCGCGCGGCAGGGGAGTACGTCGCGTTTTTGGATAACGACGATAAATGGCTGCCAAACAAGCTCGAATTGCAAATTGAACACATAAAAAGAACGGGCGCGTCTCTTTCGTGCACCGCTCAAAGATATATTGACGAATCCGGCGCGCAGGCCAAAAACATATGCCAAATACCGGAGAAGATAACGCGAAACAGAATGCTGCGCGGAAGCGTTATATTCCTGTCAACCGTAATGGCCAAACGATCCGCGCTCTTGAAATACCCCATGGAGCGCGGCGACCTGCACGAGGACTACATATGTTGGGTGCGCTTTTTGACGACGGAAACCGCCGCAGGACTAAACGAACCGCTCACACTGTACCGTTTGAACAAATCGTCCAAAAACGCCAACAAGGCGAAAACGGCAGTCAAATTCTGGCATTCGCTCAGATATTTGAAACTGCCGCTTCCGCGCGCATGTCTTACATTCGTCTGTTACGCGTTACAGGGCGTGATGCGCTTCGGGTCTATCCGCTGGTGACGAATCACCATTTGTTGTGAACCTTTTCGGCGAAACCCGTGAAATCGCGAAGCTCAATTCTCTCGCCGCCGTCCAATATCATGCTGCCGTCGAATCTGCCGAACACCTGATGCTGGTCGGACAACAGCGGCCCGACTTGCGTCCTCGCGGCGCGGTCGATTATCGGCGTGAAGTCAGCCTCGAACCTGCCGTCGGACGACGTGAAGCGCCATTTGCGCATGAAGTCGTCTGTTCCGTCGGCGGTTTTGGGTATCTCGAATGTGACATGCTCTATTTTGCTCGCCCTGCCGTCCGCGAACAGCATGTTCTCGGTCGCGGCCGACGTGTCGCCAAAGCCGTAGCCTAAGTTGAAGCCTATGACACGCCCGCCGACCGCCCGGGTGGCGGCGCTCCAATACCACTCGCCCTCATAAGGCCACACGCCGCGCCCCCAGTCGAGTATCGCGAGCGCGTCGCCTGAAAACTCCGCGCGCTTCTCGCCGTATTCGCAAACGCCTTCCGCGCGCATACCGACAATCTTTTGATTGTAGTAGAACGCTTTCGGCTTGCCCGTAAACGGCGTGGCTATGACCATCGAATCCGCGGGCGCGTCCGTCAGGCGAATGTCGAACGATAAATGACGGCCGTCTTGCGAAAAGTTTTGCATACTGCCGCGCAGGCGGCGCGTAACACCGTCGTTTTCAAACGAAAAATCGCGGTCATTGCGCCTGACCCTGACGTCTCCTCGTTCGGACGTGGCGGGCAAGCGCCATTTTCCCAGCGTGAATATGCTCATGACGCTCTTTGTTATTTGCGAAGGCTTGTCAAGGTCGATCACCGACGCGCTCAACAAACCCATATAGCCGTTGTCGGCAATGGTAAGCGCCAGCGCGAACGACGGAGTGTAGATCAGATAGTAATCCCATTCCTTTACGCGAAGCCGACTCGCCGCGATGCTGTTTCGGTCGTATGTTTTCGCGAGATATGTCTGATAACCCGCTTCCGATAAAACCCCGCGCCCGTCCAACAGCGGGCCTTCGCTCAGCTTGTTCATACGCGCCCTCCTTAAATCTTGCATACCACCGAGCTTTCGAGCCTGTGATCAGCTATATGCGTCGCCTTAATGTGCAAACCGTGCGCGTCAAGCTCGAACTGCGCGCCGTCCGCGGGTATGTATCCGTATTGTGAGAATACGAAGCTGCCGAAGTTGTCGAAGCCGTCGTCAAGCTCGACGCCCAGCTTTTCGGAAACTTCCGCTATATCTGCCGCGCCCTTGACCCGCCACGTGCCCGCGTCGATCTTGACTATGTCGGGCTCTGTCGGAGCGACCTGATCCTCATCGAAATCGCCGACGAGCTGCTCCAGCAGGTCGGTCATGGTGACTATGCCCAACATGCCGCCGTACTCGTCAAGCACTATCGCCATGCGGTTGCGCGTGCGCTTCATTTGCTTGAAAAGCATGTCCGCGCATACGCTTTGCGTCACGAAGAACGCGGGCTTCACAGCTTCGCGCATGACGCTTTCGCGGCTCTTGTCGGACAGCCTGAAGTATTCGCGCGCGTACAGCACGCCGACGATGTTGTCCGCGCTCCCGTCGCAGACGGGATAAAGCGAATGCTTGCTTTCGTGAATCGTGTCAGCCCACTGTTCGTCCGTCTCTTCCGTCCACAACATGCTGACTTCCGTGCGGTGCGTAACGAACTCGCCCGCCTCCAAGTCGTCAAACTCGAACACATTGTTTATTAACTGCTTTTCTTCGCGATCTATGACGCCCTTTTCGCTGCCCGCGTCGACCATAAGCCGTATTTCTTCCTCGCTCACGCTGTCGTCGTCTGAATCGGGGTCGATTTTGAACAGCCGCAGCATCAGATTTGTAGAAGCCGTAAGCACCGACACGATGGGCGCGAACACCTTTGATATGAACGTTATGAGCGCCGACATGCCCAGCGCCAGTTTTTCGGCTTTCTTCATGGCGACGCGTTTGGGCACTAGCTCGCCCAGTACCAGCGTGAAATAACTGAGCACTAGCGTTATTACGACCACCGAAACAGCGTTAAGAGTAGCTTCACTGACGCCCACGCCCAAGCCGACCAGCCACTTTACGAGAGAATCCGAAAAGTTTTCAGCCGCGAACGCGCTGCCCAAGAACCCCGACAGCGTAATCGCGACCTGTATCGTCGCCAGAAAACGCGCGGGCTTGTCGGTCAGTTTTTGAAGGCGCTCGGCGCGTTTATCGCCATGAGCCGCCAGAGACGCCAGCTTCGCGTCGTTGAACGATATGACCGCGATCTCCGCGCACGCGAATACCGCGTTGAACGCTATGAGCGCCAGTTGCAATAGCAGCTGCCACCAAATGCGAGAATCCAAAGTTGTTTCCTCCCCGATTATACGTCGTTATGTCCGCAACGCAAAAAAGCATACCCGTATGCGAAACGCATACAAGCGTGCTCCTTCACGAAATGCTATTCCGCGCCCGACCGTTATAGTCGTCGCAACTGTCAGCGTCCATTTATTACCCTTATACTCTCCAACGGAAATATCTTACCCATACATCATAACACATAGTTCGCCGTTCGTCAACTCAGAAACACGGACTTGCGCTAAGAACCCGTCGATTTGTACTTTCGCAAACCGAGCCTGTACACGCCCACCCCAACGGGCGTGAATAAAAGCGACAACAGCGGCGAAAGCATGTAGAACGCGCCTGTCTTGATGCCGAAAACGTACATTATGGGGTAATACTGCACGAGCGCCAGCGGCACGGCGAACGTTAAAAAGCGCAGCACGTGCGTTCCGTACACAGAATACGGATACTTGCCGAAATTTCGCGCGCCGTATGTGAGTATGTTGAGAAAATCCAAGCCCTCCGTCGTGAAGAACGCGCACGCCGCGTACAGCATGAATAAGCTCCAGAAAAGAACCGCGCCGCACGCAGTCGTCAGTATAAGCGTTAAAATTTTGTCAGCCGTCCATGTCACGCCGCTTATGCGTATGGCGTAAACGAGCGTCACAGCCGCCTGCGCGGTAAGCCCCAGCCGCGTAAAATCGACGTGCCCCGCCAGTATTTGCGCGATGGGACTGCACGGACGAACCAACGCGCGGTCAAACTCGCCGTTCCCCAACAGCTTAGGAAATGTGGCGAAACCGCCGCCGAACAGTTCGCCTACTGAGAACGCCGTCATAACGACCGCGTAGCACAGAAGCACCTGCGGAAACGTGAAAGCGTCTATAGCCTTAACGCGTTCGAACACAAAGTATAGCCCGAGCACAAACGCGAACGCCGTCAGAAACTGCCCGAACAGCGTCAAAAAGAACGACAGCTTATATTCCATTTGGCTCTGCATACGTATGAGCACGATTTTTGCGTATGTTTTAAGCATTTCAGCCTCCCTGCGACACGACGCGCTTTACGCACATTGCGATCATCGCCCGTCCCGCCGCCGCCATTATCACAAACCACGCCGCCTGCAAGCCTATCGCGCGCGCGGCTTCCGCGCCGCTCAGAGCGCCGTTGAATATAAGCAACGGCGTGTTCTGCATACTCGCGAATGGCAATAGCCTGACGACGGCGAGCGCGTTTGCGGGGAAGAATGAAAGCGGAATGATTCCGCCCGACAGAAACGACGTGAGCGCCGTTACGATTATGCGTATTCCCCTGTGCGAAATCGTGTAGAACAGCGTCGAATACATTATCATTGCGAACGATACCACGCACATGAACCCCAGCGCCGCCGAAAGCGCGAACAGCGCCGCCCGCGCCGCGCTCAAATCAAGCGTCAGCCCGTATGGAGCGGGCAGAAGGCATGCTATCAGCGCGGCGGGCACGCAGTTTACGCACGTCGCCGCCAATCTGTTGCCGACCGACTGACAGAACCAGCGCCCGTACAGCCCCATCGGGCGGGTCAGGTCATAAGCTATCGCTCCCGACGATATGGATTCGTATATTTCGCCGTCGCCGAATACTACCGAAAATAGTATTATAAGCGTTTGCTGCATCCACACATACGACACTGTCTGACCAAGCGTCATAGGCATTTCCGCGGCGCTTGAGCGATAGATCGCAATGAACGCCAGAACTTCCATCATGCCCCACGTAAACCGCGCCGCCAGCGCGCCCAGCGCCACCCAACGGTATTGCAGCCGGCTTATGAAGCGTATGCGAAACAGCGCCGCGTATTGCGTCATATGTTATACTCCTCGTATAGCTTCAAAACCATTTCCTCGCAGCTTATGCCTGAAACGGACACGTCTGTAAGCTCGGTCTGCGAAGCGAGCTTGGCTATCGCCTCTGACACCGACAGCTTTTCGGGGTCGAGCGATATTACGGCGCGCCCTTCGCCGCATTCGACAATGTCAATGCCGTAAAACGCTTTGGGCGCGCTTCCCGCGTATTTCACTGTGAGCGTGCGGCGCTTGTTGACCCTCTGCTTTATATCCTCCAAGCCGCCGTCCAACAGTATTCTGCCTTTGCCTATGAGTATAACGCGCTTAGCGAGCGCCTCGACGTCCTGCATGTCGTGCGTCGTCAGTATGACCGTCGTGTTGCGCTCCTCGTTCAGAGTGCGAATGAATTTGCGCACCGCTATTTTTGAAATCGCGTCAAGGCCTATCGTCGGTTCGTCCAGAAACAGCGTTTTAGGGTCGTGCAATAAAGACGCGGCTATTTCGCAGCGCATTCGCTGCCCCAAGCTCAGCATTCGCGCGGGCGTTTTAATTATCTCGCCCAAGCCCAGCATATCGGTAAGCGCGGACAGATTGCGCTTATATCTGTCCTTATCGACTTTATACATATCGCGTATCAGCGCGAAACTGTCGGCAACCGGCACATCCCACCAAAGCTGACTGCGCGAACCGAAAACCACGCCTATGTCGCGCGCGTGTTTGACGCGTTCCTTCCACGGCACGCGTCCGTTGATAACGCATTCGCCCGCGTCGGGCGTGAGCACGCCGCACATTATCTTTATAGTCGTGCTCTTGCCCGCGCCGTTTGGGCCGACGTAGCCCACAGTTTCGCCGTCTGCGATTTCGAAGCTCACGTCGTTCAGCGCGTAAACCGTCTCGCGCTTGCGTTTGACAAGCGCCCTGAGCGCGTTACCGAAGCCCGCCTCGCGCTTGTTGACATAAAACTTCTTTGTAATGCCCGTCATTCGTATCATAAAAGCCCCTATAAGCCGAGTGTGTTTCAGACGATTATATCATCTGCCACAGCGCGGGTCAATCGCAAAAAAGCCGGGCGCGCAATTTGCGCGCCCGGCTTGCGTCATATTTCTGCAGCTTATTCGAGTCCGTAGTATACTGCCAGCGTGTCGATGTATTCCTCGAGTCCTCTCTCGTTCAGACCCTTCAGATAGTCAGCCCACGCCGCGTCGTCGTTTATATCCAATATACCCATGACGAACTGCGTATCCATTGTC
The DNA here is from genome assembly GCA_964453505.1 of uncultured Oscillospiraceae bacterium. Lineage (GTDB taxonomy): Bacteria > Bacillota > Clostridia > Christensenellales > Aristaeellaceae > CAYVPJ01. The sequence goes on from CAYVPJ010000027.1 coordinate 23,108, forward strand.
TTAACATAGTCTTCGATTGTCGCGGCGGAGTTCGCGACGGCGGTTTTAACGTCGTCGTCGGAGCACCACACCACATCGGGCATGTTGTGGTTGACGTAGTACGGCTCGTATGCCTGCGCGGCGTGCACGAGCACGTATGTGTTGTCTTTATTGACCATGCTCGTGTCGATCGTTGTGGCGTAGCGGACGGCCGCTCTGTCGGCGCGCGGGAAGCTGCCGGAGTTCCAGAGCGTCTCTATGTCGGTCGTTATGCGCTGTATTGATTTCTCCGTGCCGTAGAAGCTCGGCGAATCAACCCACTTGTAATTCTGATCTTCGACTCCGTAGAAGCCCACATACGTGCCTTCCTCGCCGATGAACCAGTCGAGCAGCTTGAACGCGGCTTCGGGATATTCGCAGGTGGTCGATATAGCGCCGACCATGTTGAAGTTGCCGCCGAAGCGAGCCGCCGCCTGACGCGTGCCATCCTCGCCCTCGAGGGGAGCGACCGGCTCGTAATCGGTCCAGTTGAGCGTGTTCGTGTCAATCAAAGCGCCCTGATACCAGAACGGGAACGCGCCTACTACGGCTTCGCTTGCGGGCTTGTTCAGTATCGCCCTGAACTGCGTTTCGTCCTGAACATATGTCTCTTCGGCTATCAGACCTTCGGCGTACAGATCCGCTATGTATTTCAGACCTTCGCGCCAGCCGTCTGTATTCGCGTGGAACACGATTTCGCCTTCGTCTGAAATTGTGTAGTATTTGTCGGTGTACAGCTCGAACGGGTTCATAAGGAAGCAGATCGGATCTGATTTTCTGCCGTTATAGAAGCCCATCAGCGGTATTTCGTCGCTTGCGTCGCCGTTCTCGTTGACGTCGTTATCGCGCACGGCGACGAGGTATTCTTTGAACTCCTCAGGCGTTTCGGGCATGTCCATGCCGAGCACGCCGAGCCATGATTCCTTGACCCACATCTTGTATTCGCAGTCCTTGTGCACGCCGCTGTCGGTGTACATAAACGTGTATATGTTACCGTCGGGCGCGGTGAGCATCGACTTGTAGCCGGGGTTTTCTTCCAGCACGGCTTTGTAGTTATAGCCCTGCGACTCTATCAGATCGTTGAGGGGCAACAGCATGTTGGCCTCGATGCCCATCTGAATCATGTTTGTCGAGAACCACGGGCCCAAGAATATGTCGGGCCACTCGTTGCCCGCCACCATCAGGTTGTATGTGGTGTCGGCGTCGGTCGTCGTGTACAGGTCGAAGTTGATCGTTATGCCCGTCTTTTCCTGTATGAATTTTGTCATGTCGCAGGTCGCGTAATCGCGGTCTGCGACGTTGCTCGTCCATACTGTGAGCGTCAAGGGTTCGTCGACTATCGGATACACGTTTTCGTCCGACACCGTCGCCGCGCTCGCGGACATGCACACGAGCATGAGAGCTGCGATAAGTAGCGCAAGTTTCCTCATGAATTTCGTTCCTCCTTTTATATCGTCAGGCGTTATACGCCGTGAACGCTCAGCCCTTGACCGCGCCTATCATCACGCCTTTTACGAAGAAGCGCTGTACAAATGGGTATATGATCATGACCGGCAGAGACGCGACAACAATAACCGCATATTTCATAACGTTTCGCCGCTCCTCGAGCGCCATCATTGTGTTTATGTCGAGCTGGTCGATGTCCTGCGTGTTTAAAACGAGTATCTCCCTCAAAAACAGCGACAGCGGAAAATACTCGCGCCTTGTCGAGACGTATATCATCGCGTCGAAGTATGCGTTCCACTGCCCGACGGCGTAGAACAGCCCTATGACCGCCAGTATCGGCCCGGACAGAGGCAGAAGGATGCTCAGCATGTAGCGAATGTTACCGCAGCCGTCGAGTTGCGACGACTCCAGCAGCTCGCCCGGAATCGACGATTTGAAGTATGTGCGCATGACTATCGTGTTGTATACTGACAGGCAGCCCGGAAGCAATATCGCCCAGCGCGTGTTGAGCATACCGAGCTTGCGCACCACGAGGTATGTCGGAATCAACCCGCCTGAGAAATACATAGTCACCATGCAGACGACCATTATAACCTGCCGCCCCGCGAAGTCGCCGCGCGACAGCGGATAGGCTAACAGCACTGTCATGAACAGCGAAAGCCCCGTGCCGAGCACCATGTATAGAAGCGAGTTTCTATAGCCGACCCAAATGTCGGAGTATTTGAACACCGCTTCGTAGCCCGCCATTGAAAACTGTTTCGGTATCAATGACAGCGACATTGTCGCGCTGCCAGCGGAGAACGACGCGGATATGACGAACAGCAGCGGATACGCTATGATCACGAGGAACAGTAACAGAAACAGCGAGTTTATAACGAGCACAATCTTGTCTCCGAGCGTGTCGCGCGTGAACAGGTTGTTTTTTGCTATCTTCATTGACATACACCTCAAAACAGCGAGCTGCCGCTTAGCCTGTCGGAAAGTTTGTTTACGGTCACGAGCATTATGACGTTTATGAGCGACACGAACAGGCCTATCGCGCTCGCGTAAGAATATTGCGGAATGCTTGAAGCCAAGCCCTGCTTATATACGTATGTCGATATGACCTCTGACACTTCGTTGTTCAGGCTGTTTTGCATCAGGAATATTTTTTCGTATCCTACAGACAGTATGCTTCCGCAGTTCATTATAAGCAAAATCGCTATCGTGGGCGATATACCGGGCAGGTCAATATGCCACACGCGCTTTATGATGCTCGCGCCGTCGACTATTGCAGCCTCGTGCAATTCAGGCGAGATGCCCGAAAGCGCCGCTATGTATATGATGGACGAATATCCGACGCCCTGCCATACACCAGACCACACGTATATGGTGCGGAAGTATTCGGGCTTCGCCATGAAGTACACGCTCTCGCTTCCGAGAGAAGTGATGAGCAGATTCAACACTCCCGCCCGCTGGTCGAGGAATTGGAGTATAAGTCCAACCATAACGACCGTCGAAATGAAGTGCGGCGCGTAAGACACAAGCTGAACGACCTTTTTGAAACCTACGCGTCGGGTGTAGTTGAGCATCAGCGCGAGTATTATTGGCAGCGGGAAAGTGCACAGCGAATACAGGCTTATAAGTATTGTATTTATAAGTATCTGCGTGAACCTGAAATCCGTTATGAACGTTTCAAAATGCTTAAACCCGTACCATTCGCTGCCCGTAATTGTGCGCGATGGCGAGAAATTCCTGAACGCTATCTGCACGCCGTACATCGGTATATATCTGAATATAATCAGATATGCAAGCGGTATTGACACGAGCATATACAGCGCCCAGTTGTCGCGAAGCTGTTTCAGCGCGCGCTCGCCAAGGCTCTTTTTTGTATATAGGCGCGCGCGATGTGCGTTTGTCATTGATACGCCTCCGAAACTTTGTATATATGTTGACATTTGTAATTAAATAGTATTATACTGTAAATGCGTTTTCAATCGTCATTGTTGCTCATGAATGATACATTCTTGCTGTTTTTTGAGGTGTAACATGGTAGAAAGACCATTCAGGCCTGAAAGCGGTTTCGCATATTTATACGATTACTCGCTCGGCGCTCAGAAATACCCGTTCTACCTGACCTCCGTCGGACACTACCTGTGCGGCGAGGGCTTCTACACTAAGCGCGACGGCAGGAGCGATTATCAGCTCATACATACGCTTTCCGGGAGCGCGTACTGCACTGTCGGCGGCGAGTCGCACGCGCTCATGCCCGGCAGTTTCGTGCTTATAGACTGCGAAAAGCTGCACGAATACGGCGTGAGCGGCTCTGAATGGACATATGAATATATACACTTCACCGGCGAAGGTATGCGCGCGTATACCGAAACGCTGATAGACAAAACGCGCATACTTCGTCCCGCCGAAACGGCGCTTTTGAACGCTTACTTCCATATACTCGAAAGCCGGCAGATGGGAAACGACGAAGCGTCTTACGCATACGCTTGCGCCGTTATCGCGTTATTCTTAAGCGCCATGGTCGAGGAAGTGTACAGGCAAACGCCGACCGATCCGGCGCAGGCGTATACCGACAGAAACGCTGGCATAGAACCGGCGCTGCACTATATACAGGCGCACTACATGGAGAATATCACGCTTGACGACCTTTTGAGCGTAACATATCTCTCGAAATACCATTTCTGCCGAAAGTTCAACCGCGTGACGGGCTATCCGCCGTATCAGTATATCACGCGGGTGCGGCTCGGAAAGGCAATGTCGCTGCTGCGCTCGACCGACGATTCCGTCAGCCTGATCTCCGCAAAATGCGGTTTTGCAAATTCGGGTCAGTGTATAAAACAGTTCGCGAAATACATCGGTCAAACGCCGGGCGCTATACGCAAAAATCAGGAGCGCGAGAAGCGCGAAAGAATGTAATGACAAAAACGACGCCGGAGGCGAAACGCTCATCCGGCGGCGAGGTCTAGGGTTCAGGTTTGTTGATCGGCTTTATCAGTGCGCGTTTTCCCACGCTTCGAGTTTCTCTTCCATTACGACAGTTCCGCCCATTTCCATATACTGCGCTTTCATTTCGTTGTAAACGTCGAGGCAGTCGTCGGGGCTCGCCATCGTGGTCTTGGTGAGCAGCTCCTTCAGATAGTCGGTGAGCGTCGTGGTGTATTTGGAGTCTTCCTCGAGAACCACTTCGAAGTGATAGCCGGGAATGAACGGGTCTGTGTTGCCGACGATGTACTCTTCCTCGAACATGTGGGCGTAGCCCTGATAGGAAGTCGCCTGCGCGGCTATCGTCTTTTCCTGAGTGTCGAGCCACTGACCGTTTATGAGCAGCGTGTAGTCGATGTTCTGCATCGAGTTGAAGTGGCTGTCGTCGGTTACGTCGATAAGAGTGGGTATGCCGTTCTCGTCGAGCGTGTGGTGTTTGCCTTCGATGCCGTTCTGCAAATAATAGATTGTGTCATATTCGCACAGCCAGTCGAGGTACATGACGGCCGCTTCGGGGTGCTCGCAGGTCTTGGGTATGAAGTTCATCAAGCCCCACGGATTGTATATCGGGTGATAGTATTTGCTTTCGTCGGTCGCCGACTCGAAGCAGTTGAGCGGGCGCAGCATCGCTTCCGGCTCATATGCCTGCAGGGACGACATGATGCCCGGGGTTACGCGGATCGGGTGGTCGTAGTTGTAGCAGTACACGCCGCCCTTGCCGCTTGTGACTTCCGTCCACATCATCGTGTCGTCGTTCAGAGCGAAGTCGGGCGAAAGCAGACCTTCGTTGTACAGCTTGTTCAGGAACAGCACGTAATCTTCGAAGCCTTCCTGCATTACCAGCGGTATGCAAGCGAGCGTCTTTTGGTCTAAGTCCTTGACGAACGAATAATACAGCGTGTTGTTCGCCGTCAGGTCTTTGCTGGCAGAGTAGGGTATGCAATCGGGGTATGCTTCTTTGAACGCGACCAGCATTTCGTAGAATTCGTCTTTAGTGGTCGGCATATCCAAGCCCAGCTCTTCGAGCCAGTCGGAGCGCACGAACGTGCCCATCCACGCTACTACGACGCGGCGCGCGGGGATTGCGTACTGACCGCCTTCAAAGCGGCCGGCGTTGAGTATATCCGAACCCAAGAATGTTTTGAGCGTCTGACCGTATTTTTCGATCAGATCAGTAAGCTCCCACAGACCGTCCTGCTTGACGAAGTTGGTGACGACAGACTCGGTGTAAGTGAACGATATGTCGCCCGCTTCGCCGCCACCCATAAGAGTGTTCAGTTTCGGCACTTCTTCGCTGCGGGGTATGACGACCCATTCCATTTTGATGTGACGCGGGTCGCCGAAGTTTTCCTGAATCCATGCGGTCCAGTGGTTGTTGTCGGCGGGGGAGTTGCCGGGCGTGCCGCGGTCGAACACGGACACCTTGAGCGTTATCCAATCGTCGCCCCAAGGCAGTTCGAGATCGGTCTCGGCTACGCCGCCAATCGAGAGCATCGACAGGCAGAACGCGAGAGCCAGCGCCAGTGTGAGAAGTTTCTTCATGGGTTGACCTCCTTGTTTAGTTCCCTATTTTCACGGCTCGATCCCGAACCGCGGGTTACGCTATTCTTTTACGGCGCCGATCATTACGCCGCTCACGAAATACCGCTGCAGGAATGGGTATACGACCAATATCGGTACGGTCGAGAACACTATTGACGCGCACTTTATCGTATCCGACAGTATCGCGTTTCTGCCGCCCTCCAGGTTGTTCACCTGCGTGTCGGACGCGGCGAACACAACCTGATACAGTTTCATTTGCAGCGTGTAGTTTTTAGTCGAGTTGATATAGTAGCGAACGTCCGAGAAACCGTTCCAGCGCGCCACGGCGTAGAACAGAGCGATAGTCGCGAGCACCGCGGTAGAGAGCGGCAGCACGATTCTGAACAGTATCTGAAAGTCGTTGCAGCCGTCCAGCCGCGCGCTTTCCTCAAGGCTGTCGGGTATCGATGAGAAAAAGTTGCGCATTATGATCGCGTTGTAAGTGGACGTGAGTATCGGCAGTATCAGCGCCCACGGGCTGTCTATAAGGTTCATCTGCTTTATCCACAGATAGTTGGGTATCGTGCCTCCCGTGAAGTACATCGGTATGAGCACTAATATCATCAAAAACGCGCCGCCCGGCAGGCGCTTTTTACTCAGCGGATACGCTAGGAAAACCGTCGTCACCATCGCCATTGCGGTGTATACGACCGTTAGTATGGCGGAGAATATGAGCGCGCGCTGCATCGTCGAATCGTTGAAGACCGCTTTATAAGGCGTGAGATCTATATCGACCGGCCAGAAAGACACCCTGTTTGTGAGCACGGCGTTGCGCCCCGACATTGAGGTCGCGACTATATGCAAAACCGGCAGTATGCACGCCATAACGAATATGAAAAGTATCGCGTTGAAAACTATCTCGCTGCCCAGATAGCGCCGCCCCTTCGCGAGACCCGAACCGCGTTTCTTGCCCGCCGTCACCATAAGCCGCCCTCCCCGAGACGCTTCGTAAGCGTGTTGGCTGCAACGAGGAACATCATGTTCACGACCGAGCCGAACAAATCGACAGTCGTCGAGAACGAATAGCGGGCGTTGACGATGCCCATCGTGTACACGTATGTCGATATGACTTCCGCCGAATCCTTGACCATGTCGTTTCGCATTACATACGGGCGCTCGAAGCCTATGCCGACCATGCGACCTAATTGCAATATGAGCATAATGATTATGGTGGGCATTATGCACGGTATCGTTATGTACGCTATTCGGCGTATGCGACCGCAGCCGTCGACCTCCGCCGCCTCGTACAATTCGGAATTGACGCCCGAAATCGCCGCTAAGTATATTATCGTACCCCAGCCCGCGCTCTGCCATGTGCCTGAAACGACGTACATTATCACCCAGTTCGTTTCATCCATAAGGAAATTGACGCCGTCGCCGCCCATGTTGGTTATGATGCCGTTCACCATGCCGTTTTTTGAGAACATTCTGACGATTATGCCGCCGATAATTATCCAGCTCAGAAAATGCGGCAAATATAGTATCGTCTGATAGACGCGCTTTAGGCGCAGCGACCGCATTTCATAGAGCATTATGGCGAGGATTATAGGAATCGGGAAACCGAAAATGAGGTCGTATAGGTTTAAGAGCACCGTGTTTTTAAGGGCTTTCCAAAACTGATCGCTCGCGAACAGTTCTTCGAAATATGTAAAGCCCGCCCACGGACTGCCCGACGGTCCGATGAAGAGATTGTAGTCTTTGAAAGCAACCTGTATGCCCGTGAGCGGCGCGTATCTGAATAAAAAATACTGCGCCAGCGGTATCACTAGCATCAAATAGAGGTATTTGTTCTGCTTTACGGCTTTCCACAGGTTCGTCGCCCTGTATTCGAACGAGTCGAACCGCGGCGCCGCTTTACGTTCAGTCACATGCGTTCCCCTTCCTAACAAACGTTAACCCGGAATGTCTAAACGCTGAACAATTTGACACAGGAACGATACCTTTGCGCCGACATTTGTTCAATTTGTATTATACAATATTATAGACGTAGCAAACATGCATGTCAAGACCGAATATCGACGCCCGCAAAATATCTCGCTTTAACCGCTTGTGAATCGCGGCATAAAATGGGGTCGCGCGACGCATGATATGCATATTCCAATATGATTGTGGGGGATATGCTTGTCGGCAGGACAGATTTTATTGATAATCGTATCGGTGCTCATCGCGGCGGGCGCGTGTCAACGCGTGCTGGACAGACTCAGACTCACCGACAGACAGGCGCTTCTGTTCGTCGCCCTTATATTCATAGGCGGGCTTGTGCCCGACGTGCCCATCGGCGACAGGGTGCTTATAAACATAGGAGGAGCGGTCGTGCCTTTCGCGCTCGCCGTATACGTGTGGGCGCGGGCGGGCAGCGCTTGGGAACGCCTGCGTTCGATAATAGCGTCGTTGACCGTCGCCGCAGCCGTGTTCGCGATAGGCAGGTTCTTTCCGAACGAGCCGGAAGCTATGTTCTTTGACGTGAACTATCTGTACGGCATCGTTGCGGGCGTGCTCGCCTACACGTTCGGCCGCTCGAGAAGGTGCGCCTTCATAGCGGGCGTGGTCGGCATGATAACGGCCGACGTCGTTCAGGCGGTGCTATTGTGGACTGACGGCGTCTCGCAGACTCTCAGACTTGGCGGCGCGGGAATGCTGGACACGATTGTCATATCGGGCTTGGCAGCCGTTCTGACGGCTGAAATAATAGGCGAGTTTCTGGAGCGGGCGAGCAGGGGCGCGAGCCGCGATAAGCACAGAAAGCTCAAAAACGGCGAATTTGTGAGGAGCGACAAGCGATGAAAAAGATAATTGCGTCGATTCTGCTCGCGCTGTCCCTGTCGCTTCCGTTTGCGGCCATATCCGAGTCTGAGGCGGAGGACGACCATATATACACTCTCACGGACGAGAGCGGGCAAACGCTTACCTGCCGTCTCGGGCGCATGTACAAGGACGACGAGTATATATCGGGCGATAACATGCTGTATGTCGTCGAGAGCGTAGACGATGAAACCAAAATCGCCACGGCGCGGCTCGTCGGCAAAGAGCCGGAGGACGCGCAAAGCGCGTTCGCCGCAGTATCCGAAGAAAGCGGCGGCAATAAGCTCGTATGCATGTATTCAACTCACAGCGACGAGTCATACGTGCCGTCCGACGGCGACAGTTCGCTCACAAAGGGCGCGGGCATATACGACGTGGGTAACGCGCTCAAAGAAAACCTTGAGGAGATGGGCATAGACGTCGTGTATTCCGATGAAACATTCCTGCCGCACGACGCTGGCGCTTACAGGCGTTCGCGCGGTGTGGCGGCGGAATTGCTCGAAAAGAATCCCGACGCGCTCATAGATATACACCGCGACGGTGTGCCCGCCGATCAATACGAAACCAGCGTAGAAGGCGACGACATAAGCATGGTGCGCCTGTTCGTGGGCAAGAGCAACGCCAACGCCTACGAAAACAGATCGTTTGCCAAGCAGCTCAAGGCCGTCGCGGACGACGAATACCCTGGGCTTGTAAAAGACATATATATAGGAAAGGGAAACTACAATCAGGACTTGTATCCGCAGGCGATATTGCTCGAGTTTGGCACTCACGAGATCGAGAAGGAAAAGGCGATAGGCGCGACCGAGTATATGGCTCGGGTGCTCGACCAGACGCTTTACGGTTCTGACGGCGCGGGCGGCGAAAAGGAAGCGCCCTCGAAGTCGGGCATAAGCGCGGGCGTGGGCTGGCTCATCGGATTGGCAGTCGCGGCGGCGGTCGTGTTCGCGTTGTTCGCGACGGGCACGTTCAAGGGCGCGGGCGAGAAGATGCGCCGCGGCTTTCGCGAAATGACCGGCGGCGCGTTCTCGAAGAAGAAGGACGGGGAAAAATAGGCATTCGTCCGCTCGCGCCGATGTCACGCTTCATTTTTGAGTATTTCGTTGACCGCCCTAAGAAGCGCTTCGGCGTGGGCATGCGTGTTCGCGTAGCCGACGCTCGCGCGCACCGCGCCGCGCTTAATTGTTCCCAGCGTTTCGTGCGCGCCGGGCGCGCAATGCAGCCCGCCGCGTACGCATATGCCCCTGCGCGAAAGCGCGTCCGCCGCCTGACCTGAATGCATGTCAGCTATGTTGAAACTGACGATACCGATTCTGCCTGCGTGAGACTCGGGCGTATAGACCGTAACGCCGTTTGTCGCCTTCAAGCCCTCGTATATATGCGCGCACACGCTTTCTTCATTGCGCCTGATTTTGTTCAGATTCCGAAACGCGTACTCCGCGCCCGCGCGCAGACCCGCCAACCCGTGCAGATTCAGCGTGCCCGATTCGTACCTGTCGGGCAGTTCGTCGGGCTGTAACATGCTTTCCGACGCGCTGCCCGTGCCGCCCTCGCGCAGCGTGCGCAGTTTTATACCTTCGCGTATATACAGCCCGCCCGTGCCCTGAGGGCCGAGCGGCGACTTGTGCCCCGCGAACGCGTACAAATCGCACATTATGTCGTTCACGTCGACTTCCATGCCACCCAGTGCCTGCGCACCGTCCACCAGAAACGGTATGCCGTTCGCTCTTGCGATTCGCCCCACCGCCTTGACGGGCTGTATAGCGCCCGTCACGTTCGACGCGTGCGTCAGAACTATCAGGCGCGTGTTCGCGCGGATCGCTTTCACGATTTCTGCGGGATCTACGAATCCGTCGGGCAGAGGCTTTATCATCGTAAGCTCGATAAAGCCGTCGCGCGCCATTCCGTTAAGCACTCGCAGCACTGAATTGTGCTCAATAACAGAGCAGATCGCGTGATCGCCCTCTTTTAGGCTGCCCTTTATCGCCAGATTCAAAGCGTCCGTGCAGTTGTAAGCGAACACTACGCTGAACGGGTCGTTCGCGTGAAGCAGCTTGGCGACAGCCTCGCGCGACGACAGCACCTCCTCGGCTGCGCGTATTGCGCGCGCGTGACCCGACCGCCCGGGGTTCGCGTTCAAATATGTCAGGCCGTCCATAACTCCGTCTATAACGCAGCGCGGCTTCGGGTGGCTCGTCGCGGCGTTGTCCAGATAAATCTCAGACATGCTAACCTCCTTCACGCGCCCGCAGCCGTGCGCGTAATATAGAATACTGACCTACGGCGGTCGGTATGATGGTTACGGGAGGCGGTTAAATGCAAGAGAGTTACGGCGTGGCGGCGTTCCGCTCGCGCCAGCACGTTATGCGCATGGCGGAATCGCTAAAGGCGGCGGGCGTTAAGACGAGCGTCGTATCAACCCCGCGTGAAATTTCGGCGGGCTGCGGACTCTCCCTGCGCTTTGATTTGAAGGACGCGGCGGCCGTGCGTTCGTCGATTTCGCGCGTCAATTCTCAGAATCTGATAGGGCTGTACCGTGTGCAGACCGACGCGTCGAACAAGGCGCGGCTGTCAGTGCTTTCGCGATGATAATAATTTACAAATTGCGCGTATCGAATTTATGCGTTTGCGTGTATAATTGAAGCCGACGACGGTTTGCGCCGTCGTCGGAGGTTTTGTATGACAAAAGACAAGGTTTCGCGCGTGCTTTCGGCTCTTGCCAAGCTATACCCCGACGCGCGCGCGGAGTTGAATTTTTCAAACCCGTTCGAAACGTTGATAGCCACAATACTTTCGGCTCAGTGCACAGACAAACGAGTGAACATTGTGACCGAGCGGCTGTTCAAATTGTACCCCGATTCGCGTTCGATGGCGCGCGTGCCCTTGGAAACGCTCGAAAACGACATACGCGAGTGCGGGCTGTACAGAATGAAAGCCAAGCACATAATCGAAACGTGCAGGGCGCTCAACGAGCGATTCGCGGGCGAAGTCCCGAATACGCGTGAAGAGCTCATGTCGCTCCCGGGCGTGGGTCAAAAGACGGCTGGCGTGGTTTTGATGGCGGCGTTCGGGTCTGATCAGATCCCCGTGGACACCCACGTTCACCGCGTGTCAAACCGCATCGGCTTGGCGCGCGCCGCCACCGCCGACGAAACCGAAAGACAGCTCATAAACGCCATACCGTGCGGCGAGCGCGCGTTTTCGCATCATCTGCTCATATGGCACGGCAGGCGCTGTTGCTCGGCTAAGAAGCCTGAATGCGGGCGCTGCCCGCTTGCAAACGAGCTGTGTGAGAACAAACCGCAATAACAGAGCGAAGGGGAACGACAATGCCTTTATTCGTCGATAATGTTTCAATAACCGTGAGGGCGGGCGACGGCGGCAACGGCTGCGTGTCGTTCCACCGCGAAAAATTCGTGCAGGCGGGCGGACCCGACGGCGGCGACGGCGGGCGCGGCGGCGACGTCCTGCTCGTGGCGTCCGGGCGTATGCACACGCTGATGGATTTCCGCTTCAAGCGCGTGTTCGCCGCGGGCAACGGCAGCGACGGTTCGAGCGGCAGGCGCACGGGCGCTTCGGGCGCGAACGTCGTAATCGAAGTACCCAGAGGCACGGTGGTCCGCGATTCCGATACGGGCAAGGTGCTCGCCGATTTCTTCGAGGTCGATAAACCGCGCACGCTTTTGCGCGGCGGGAACGGCGGCTACGGCAACCAGCATTTCGCCACGCCCACCCGTCAAGCCCCGAATTTCGCGAAACCGGGCGAACGCGGCCACGAGCTTAACATAGCGCTGGAGCTGAAATCGATAGCCGACTTGGGGCTTGTGGGCTTCCCGAACGTCGGGAAATCGACCATACTGTCGGTTGTGACTTCCGCGCGCCCGAAGATTGCCAACTACCACTTCACCACGCTTGCGCCGAATCTCGGAATCGTAAAGCAGGATGAGTTTTCGTTCGTAATGGCCGATATTCCGGGCATCGTTGAAGGCGCGAGCGAGGGCGTGGGCTTGGGCTTCGACTTTTTGCGCCATATCGAGCGCACGCGTATGCTTCTGCACGTTATAGACGTGTCGGGCAGCGAATGCCGCGACCCGCTTGAAGACTTCGACGCCATAATGAAAGAACTTGAGGCATACGGCTCTCTGCGCGACAAGCCGATGATAGTCGCCGCCAACAAAATCGATCTGCCGTCGTCCGACGAAAACATAGCGCGCCTTAAGGAAAAGCTGCGCCCGCTGGGCATACCCGTGTTCCCCGTTTCGGCGGCGACTCGCAAGGGTTTCACCGAGCTTATGCGCGCCGTTTGTGCGCGCATAAAAGAACTGCCCGAACCAGAGCCGTTTCCCGAGGAGGAGATCGAGTTTGCGAACGAGCCGCTCACGTTCGAGGTTACGGTCGCGCCGGACGGCGCATACGAAGTCGCGGGCGGCGCTATGGATCAGCTTATACGCTCCGTGAACTTTTCCGACGAGGATTCGCTCAACTTCTTCCACCGCCAGCTCCGCAGACTCGGCGTCATTGACGCGCTGCGCGATTCCGGCGCGGGCGAGGGCGACACGGTTCGCATAGAAAACATGGAATTTGACTTCACAGAGTAGGCATAAATAATGGAGGAAACAGCTTTGACTACGAAACAGAGAGCCGCGCTCAGATCAATGGGTCAGGTATTGCAGCCCATATTGCATATAGGAAAAGACGGCATAGGCGCGACGCTTATAAAGCAGTGTTGGGACGCGCTCGAGGCGCACGAGCTAATAAAGGTGTCCGTAATGAAAAACGCGCCCTACACGGCGCGAGAGGCATGCGGCGAGTTGTGCGAACAGGTGCACGCCGAGCCGGTGCAGGTGATAGGCAACCGCTTCGTCATATACCGTGCCGCGCGCGAGAACCCGCGCATCAATCTGGACGAAATATAGCCCTCTATATAAGCTGTTCGGGTTCGGCGCGCCGCCTGACGCTCAGCATTGTCGCCGCGGCGAGCGCGAGACTCGCGAGCAGATACATTTTCCCGCCCGTCACGAGATAATATGCGTTCAGAAGACACGCGTACAGCAAATACCGCCACGCCCGCCTGCGCGTAATGAAGCCGCTCAGCGCCTTCAGCGGGTGCTGCGCGAACGGGCGCGCTCCGTCAGAATCGAGCGCGCCCGATTTGCGCGCGAGTGCCCTTAGCTGTTTTTTGTCGAACACCGTAACCGTCGGGTCTTTTAGTCTGAGCGCCGCGACGCGAATATCCTGCTCCGACCGCCCCGCCACGGCTATGACCATCGCCCTGTCGCCTTCGCGACCGTGATTTCGCCACGCGTTCAGTATGTCGTCGGGATTTACGCGCAGTTTCTGTATTACGCATAACACCGATTTTTCCGCGTCCATATGCGTAAAACGCATATGCCCGTTTTCGAAGCTCGGTTTTGAAATCGGATACTTCTGTTGCAACAGCGTAAACACGTATTCGTGAGCCTTCGCAGCGTCCTGATATATAAGCGCTTTCACGCGCCTGTCCGCGAGCACTCGCCGCCTGTTGAGCGATAGCCGCGGCCGTTTTCTGAATATACTTTTGGCGATTACGCACGCGCAGTACGCCGCGAGCAGCGCGATAGCCGCGCACAGGCGCGAGTCCCTGCCCGTGAGCGACAATAGCAGCAACACCGTCAAAAACGTGAACGCGCCCGCGAAAGCGGTGTCTAACGCTTTACCCATACACATCACCTTATTTTCGTTTTATTTCTATTATTACCGTTCGGCGGGCGTTTATACGGTTTGCAAACCGGATTTTTTGTAGTATAATGCATTCGGGAGTGAGCTTATTGACCGATTCGGAAATGCTTTCGCGCCTCAGGAACACGCTTACGCGCGAAAGATACCTGCATACTTTGGGCGTCGCGGACACGGCCGAGCGGCTCGCGGGCATAAACGGCGTTGACGTTTACAAGGCGCGCGTCGCAGCGCTGTTGCACGATTGCGCCAAGGGCATGTCTTACGAAGACATGATTTCGGCGATTCGCGAAATGGGCGTTTCAATCGACGCTGACGAAATGTCGATTGCAAGCGTCGTGCACGCGCCCGCCGGCGTGGCGGTCGCCATGCGCGATTACGGAGTATGCGACCCCGACATACTCTCGGCGATACGCCGGCATACTCTCGGAGGGCGCAATTTGAGCGACCTTGAGGCGCTTATATACGTCTCCGACTTTATCGAGCCGAACCGTCGCCCGTTCGACGGTTTGCAAGAAATGCGCGATCTGGCGCAGCGCGACCTGCGAGCGGCGGCTCTCGGTATTGCCCGCCTGAACGCCGAATACGTGCTCTCGCGAAAATTCAGACTGCATCCGACTACCATCGAAATGATTAACGATATGGAGGGCTATCATGACGGAACAACCCTATGAGCTGGCAATGGAGATCGCTCGCATACTCGACGGCAAAAAGGCGGAGGATATCGAAATATTGCGCGTCGATCACTTAACGTCCATCACCGACTATTTTGTGATCGCGACGGGGCGCAGCGCGCAGGCGGTTCACGCGCTGTACGAGGAAGTCACTGACAAACTCGCCGAAAAGGGAGTTACCATGCGCCGCAACGACGGCGTGCGCGATTCGCGTTGGATAGTGCTCGATTACGCGAGCGTGGTCGTGCATATATTCCACCCCGAGGAGCGCCAGTATTACAACATTGAACGGCTGTGGATGGACGGAACCAATCAGGTTCCCTTCCATGCCGAAGGAGTATGAGATAATGAAGATATTCATATCGTCCGACATGGAGGGCACGGCGGGCGTGACCCACTGGAATGAGGTCAGCAAAGGCCGCGACCTGTACGAGCACTTCGCGAATCAGATGTCGCGCGAAGTCGCGGCGGCGTGCGAGGGCTGTGTCGCGGCGGGCGCGACTGATATTTTGGTAAAAGACGCGCACGATTCGGCCCGCAACATAAACCCCGCGCTTCTGCCCGTTCAGGCGCGCATATTCCGCGAGTGGGGCAGACACCCGTACTGCATGGTAGCGGGCATAGACGCGTCTTTTGACGGCTGCGTGTTCACGGGTTATCACTCCGCCGCCGAAACGGACTCAAGTCCGCTTTCACACACAATGTCAACGAGCATAAATTTCCTCAAAATAAACGGCGAACTGTGCTCCGAACTGATGCTCAACAGCCTCACCTGCGCGTATCTGGGAGTTCCCGTATATTGCGTGACGGGCGACAAGGGCTTGTGCGACTGGATGAAACGCCGCTGCCCCGGCACGTCGGTTGTGCCCGTGTCAGAGGGCGTCGCCGCCGGCTCAATATCGATACACCCCGATTTGGCGGTCGAAAGAATACGCGAAACCGTCAAGAACTCGCTGTCCGCCGACCGCGACGCTTGCATGTTCCCGCTGCCCCAAGAGTTTTGCGTTGAAGTGAGCTATCGCGAGCACTCCGCGGCGGCGAACGCCGCGTGGTATCCGGGCTGCAAACGCACGGGCGTTCGCACGGTGTCGTTCAGCGCGACCGACTATATGGACGTATTGGTTTTCCTGCACTGGGTGCTTTGATGACCGTTTCGGAGGATAGCGATGTCTTTTTTGCGCCGTAAACCTGTCGACATACTGAAAGTCACCGTGATGACTATCGTCGTCAACGGCTTTCAAATAATTGCCGCCGCGCTGGTGCTGCTCGTCGCTGTTTTTCGCGCGTCGCTGTTGAATGACACGATGGTCAAAATGGCGCTGTCCGCGCTCACGCTGGTCGTCATATGGGGCGCGACGATCGACATTCGCGAGGCGTTTTTGGCGCGCAGGCTGTCCGATCAGGCGGGAATGCTCGAAGACTCGCTTTCGAATCTCGAGACGCTCAACGTCGAAATGCGCAAACAGAGACACGATTTCATGAACCACCTGCAAGTCGTGTATTCGCTCGTCGAACTGGGCGAGTCCGACTCCGCTTGCGACTACATAGAGCGCGTGTTCGGCGACCTTCGGCGCGTTGGGCAGTCGCTCAAAACGAACGCGCCCGCAGTGAACGCGCTTATCGCCGCCAAGCAGAACGATGCGGAGTCGCGCGGCATCGTAATGGACGTAAAAGTGCGCTCGTCGTGGGAGGAACTGCCCGTGCCAGCGTGGGAAATGTGCCGCATAATCGGAAATCTGGTTGACAATTCGTTTGACGCGCTTTCCGAAACCGTCGGCGCGCGCGTCGGCGTGGCGATAGGGGAGGACGATTTCGCGTATTTGCTCACAGTCGAGAATAACGGCCCCGAAATACCTTCCGATATACGCTTACGCATATTCGAGGAGCGCTTTTCGACGAAGGGACACGACCGGGGCATGGGGCTTGCGATTGTGCGCGAGATCGCCGAAGGCGCGGGCGGCAGCGCGGGCGTAGAGTCCGACCCGCTTAGAACGCGCTTCAACGTCGTCATTCCAAAGAAAACCGGCGAATCGGCTTCCGTATAACTTAGCGCCCGAATAACGGCTGATTCCACATTATGGTTGATTTTTTGTCGATATACGGGTATAATACGATTGGTCGTGGCTTTGGCTTCGATATTCGCCGAAAGGAGACTTAATCATAATGGAAAACGATCTGGATTTAGTCGTGTTTGAGGACGATAAGGGCAACGAGATAACGATGGAGGTCATCGATTATTTCTTCTACGAGGGCGACGAATACGCGCTTTTGACCGATTACGATGAGAACAGCGAGTGCGAAGACTGCGAAAAAGAGTCGTGCGACGATTGCCCCGCGCAGGAAGTCGTTATAATGAAGGTCGAAGCCGTGGGCGAAGACGAAGAAGAATTTGTGCCCGTTGACGACGAACTCGCCGATAAACTCATAGCGCTCGTTCAGGAAGGCGCGTTCGACGACGAGGACGACGATGAAGACGACGACGAGGACGACGAAGACACCGAAGAAACCTAATTAACGTAAATGATATTCAGGCGTTTCGCTTCGGCGACCTACCGCTTTTTAGCGTTCGCAGGCGTCGGGGCGATTTTTTCGTTGGGAGAATTACATGCGACTGAACGTTAAGGCTTACGCGAAGATCAACTGGGCGCTCGACATATTGAAAAGGCGCGACGACGGCTATCATGAAATGGACATGCTTATGCAAACGATAGACCTGTGCGACGAGTTGTCTTTTGAGAACGCCCGCTGGATCACGCTTTCTATAAACGACCGCCCTCTCGTAAACGGCGGCAAGAATCTGGTTATACGCGCCGCGAACGCGCTTAATGAGTATATGGGCGAGAAGCGCGGCGCTAACATAATGCTTAAAAAGCGCATTCCCGTGCGTGCGGGTCTGGGCGGGGGCAGCGCCGACTGTGCGGCGGCGCTTATCGCGCTCAACGAGCTGTGGCGCTTGCGCCTGCCGTTTCAAACGCTTGCGCGGATTGGAGCGAGTTTAGGCGCGGACGTGCCGTATTGCATGTGCGGCGGGCTGTGTCGCGTGCGCGGGTTCGGAGACGAAATCGAGAAATTGGATAACGCGCGCGAGGTTTGCCTGCTCGCGCTGCATGTGGGCGCGGGGCTTTCGACGCAGGCGGTGTTTGCCGAGTATGATTCGGGCGGCGACGGCTCGCTTTCGTTGGACATAGGCTCGGCCGGTTCGGCGCTCACGGCGGGCGATTATGCCAGCGCCGACATGTATTGCGGAAACGCGCTCGAGCGCGCGGCGATCAGGCTTATGCCCGAAATCGCTAGAGCGATAGACGCAATGCGCGCAAACGGCGCTCGCATTGCGCGTATGTCCGGCAGCGGTTCGACCGTATTCGGCGCGTTCGAGCATTTCGACGACGCGGTTCGGGCGCAAAGCCTGATTAAAGGCTCGATTCTGTGCAAAACGCTCTCAAAACGCTCGAACGATATGGTTACAGACTGACAAATTTACTGAAAAACGCATAAAATCCCATCATTTTGCCGACGCTATTCGCACCTGAAACGGAGTGTGAATTATGCGTCGGTATCTTTTATTCATTTTGGCAATATCAATGTTATTTTCAAGCGCCGCGCTTGCGGACGATTATAGCCCCGTCCGGCTGCGAGTGATCGCGGACTCTGACGAAGAATACGCGCAGAACGTGAAGCTCATCGTGCGCGACGCTGTCGTCGGGAAGGCTCGCGAGCTAATCGGAGGTGCGACCGATTCCGACTCGGCTTACGCGATATTGCTAGAAAACGCGGACGATTTGAGAATCGCGGCGCGCAGAGCCGCGCGCGGCGCGGGCTTTCAAAGCGATGTGCGCGTCACGGTGGGGGAGTGCGAATTTCCTGCGAAGATATACTCGAATACGCTGCTCGATTCGGGCGTATACCGCTCGGTTATCGTCGAGCTGGGCGAAGCCGAAGGGCACAACTGGTGGTGCGTGATATATCCTTCTTTGTGTTATTTTGAAGAACCCGATACTGAAAACGGCGAAGTCGTGTTCTATTCGGGCGTGCTTACATGGCTTTACGACTTTTTATATGGAGGAGACGGACGATGAAAGATTTTCTCAAGCGCTGCCTTGTCATTACGCTTATAGTCATGTTCATAATGCCGCAATACGCGCTTTCCGCGACGGTGCTGGAGGTAGGCTCGTCCGGCTCCAACGTCACGAAAGTTCAGAACAGGCTTATTCAATACGGATACATGTTGAGCACTGCCGACGGCAAGTACGGCGAAAAGACCCGCGACGCGGTTATACTGTTTCAGCGCCGCAACGGGCTTACGGTCGACGGTCGGGTCGGGCCTGCCACGGCTGCCGCGCTCGGCGTGACGCTCAGCGGTTCGTCCGGCTCGACGTCGTCATCCGCGTCCATCATATCTAGCGATCACAGGCTGCTCGCGAAGCTCGTATACGGCGAAGCGCGCGGCGAGAGCTACAAGGGACAGGTGGCGGTCGCGGCTGTCGTATTGAACAGGGTATCATCGTCGTCGTTTCCGAACACAATATCGGGTGTGATATATCAGAACGGCGCGTTTTCGTGCGTCAGCAACGGCTCAATAAACAAAACGCCGTCCAGCGAAGCCATTCGCGCAGCGCTGGACGCCCTCAACGGCTGGGACCCGACAGGCGGCTGTCTGTATTTCTATAATCCCAGGCTGACGAGCGATTCATGGATACGCACGCGCACTGTCGTGACCGTAATAGGCAATCACAGCTTCGCTAAGTAGGGGGTGAGAACATGAAACAGCGGTTACTCAAAACAGCCGCGGCGGCGGCGACCGTTCTGTTGTTGGCGGTCATAATAATGTATTCAAGCGTCGCCGGCGTCGCCCAGACTGACAGAATACAGCTCAACGCTATGTATCAGCGCGCCTTCTACGAAACATGCGAGCTGGTGAGCGGCATACAGGTCAACCTGAAAAAGCTGAGCGTCAGCGGAAGCTCGACGCGCGAACAGGAATTGCTCGGCGAGATTTCGAGGAACGCGCAGGGAGCGCAGAGCAGCCTTTCGATGCTGCCCATTGCGGAAGACGCGCTGCTCGCCACCATGAAGTTCGTCAATCAGACGGGCGACTATTCGCAGGCGCTGCTCAGGCAGCTCTCGGGCGGCGCGGCGCTTTCCAGCGAAGACAGGCGGCAGATTGCGACGCTGCTCGAAAGCTGCACGCAATTCGGCCTGCGCCTGAACAAAATGCTTTCCGACTACAACGAGGGACGCCTTACGTTCGACGACTACGATTTTTCGTTTCAGAATACGTCTGACACTAACTCGTTCACCGATCCCGCGACCGAATACCCGGTTTTACTGTACGACGGCCCGTTTTCCGACGGGCGCTCAGACGACGAAATGAAGGGCATAACCGGGAGCGCCATGACAATGGAGGAAGCGCGGGAGGCTATGACGCGCTATCTGGGCGGCGTTACGGAGAACGTTATCTATACGGGCGACGCAAACGTGCCCGCGCCGTGCTATGAGTTTACGCTCAACTATAACGGCTACGCTGTGAGCGCGGGCGTCACTAAGGTAGGCGGACACATACTGTATATGCTGCCCGAAGCCAACGAATACTCGGCGGTCGTTTCTGACGACGAATGCGTTGCCAACGCGATCGGATTTTTACGCGACAGAGGTCACGGCGCGACGGTCGCGAGCTATCACAGGCGCTATCAGGGCGTGATAACCGTAAACTTAGCTCCCGTGACCGGCGGAGTCATACTCTATCCCGACCTTATAAAGGTTCAGGTTTCGATGAAGGACGGAAGCGTTATCGGCTTGGAGGCGCGGAATTACTATCAGAACCACGTGCCGCGCGATTTTGACCCGCCCGCGCTTTCGGAAGCGCAGGCGCTGAGCTTGGCGGGCGCCGATCTGCAGTGCGAGAGCGCGCAGTTGTGCATTATCCCCTTGCGCGATACGGAGAGGCTTTGCTATCAGGTGCGCGCGTTCAGCGGTGACGACGAGTATCTGGTGTATATTGACGCGTTCAGCGGTGAAGAACTGACCCTGTATCAGGTCGTGTCTACCGATGAAGGCACGCTCACGCAGTGAGGTGGTTATGACGCGCGATTTCGACATTTTCTCACCTTACGACGACGACAGGCATATGATACGGCAGACAATGTATGCGGAGCGTGATCCCATGATCGCAAGAGGCGAACTCTACAGCGCTTGCCTCGATCCGGTCGTAGGCTCCGAGCAGGGCGGCGTGCGCCCCGTGCTTGTTATACAAAACGACGTTGGCAACAAATACAGCCCCACGGTCATTGTGCTCGCGGTGACGGGGCAGCTCAATAAAGCGAAGCTGCCCACGCACGTCGCCGTACCGGCCGAGGGCAACGGGCTGCAAAAAGATTCCGTGGTGCTCGCCGAACAAATAAGAACACTCGACAAACGCCGCCTAAAGGAACGCATCGGCAGCCTGACCCCGGAACAAATGGACAAAGTGAGCGAAGCGCTCAGAATCTCATTGGGTTTCTCGGGTTGATTCAGCGGGGGCGATGTCGCTCCCGATTTTTATACCTTGCAAGCGTAAAGCAATCGTGAGATAATATGTAAAATGTCTGAACGGGGGCAATACAATGGAAGATAAAATGATATACCTGCTGGCGCGGCTCGATAACAGCGCCAACAAGAAACTTGCGCAGATATATGACGCGCTTGCGGACATGGGCTTTACCGGGCGGCAGACGAGGGACATTCCATACCATATTACGCTGGGGAGCTTTTGCATTACGCGCGAGAGCGAAGCGATTGAAAGGGCGCGCTCTGCGTGTTCAGAGAGAACCGCGTTCGGCATATGCCTATCGAACATAGGGCTGTTCGGGCTTAACGTGTTGTTCATAGCTCCCGCCGCTAGCGCCGAGCTTTTTGATCTGCATTCGGCGATCGCCGATCCAATCTCTCAGAATACTTGGGTCGCTCACACGACCATATTGATAGACGATCCCGAAACCATTCGCGCCGCGATACCCGAAGTCGCGACTCGCTTCGCGCCTTTTACGGCGCGCGTTGAGGGCATAAGCGTATACGAGTTCTTCCCTAAACGGTTCATTTGCGATTTTTTGTTCAGATAAATAAAAGAGATCGTCGCTTTCGCGATGATCTCTTAGGTATGGGCAGGGGTGGATTCGAACCACCGAAGTCTGCGACGGCAGATTTACAGTCTGCTCCCTTTGGCCACTCGGGAACCTACCCACGATGATGTGCCACGCTCTTTCGCAAGCTGGCGAAGGGACTCGAACCCCCAACCTGCTGATTACAAATCAGCTGCTCTACCGATTGAGCTACGCCAGCGCGATCACGCCTTGAGTGACATAACCGCCAATCGGCGATTGGGGTTAACGATCCGG
>CAYVPJ010000028.1:0-44341 GCA_964453505.1 uncultured Oscillospiraceae bacterium
GATAGAGTCGACCGCTTACGGCACGCGCGTCATAATCGACACGTTCGAAAAGAGCGGCGTCGAGATACGCGAACTCTACGCTTGCGGCGGCATAGCTCAGAAGAACCCGTTCCTCATGCAGGTGTATTCAGACGTTTTGAAGCGCGAGATCCGCATAGCCCGCTCCGCGCAAACACCTGCGCTCGGCAGCGCGATGTTCGGCGCGGTCGCCGCGGGCAAGGATAACGGCGGCTTTGACTCTATAGAGGAAGCGGCAGGCGTTATGGGCGGCACTCTGCCAACCGTATACAAGCCGAACCCCGCCAACAGCTGCGTATACGACAAACTCTACGCCGAATACCGCCGCCTGCACGACTACTTCGGGCGCGGCGGCAGCAACGTGATGAAGCGCTTGAAAGAGATAAAAAAAGACAGGAGCGCGAATCGCCAATAATTCACAGTTTGGTAACAATGCGGTCTTGCCGCGTATGTTATAATCAAAATGCGAATTGATTAACTATATGGCTTAGTGTGTAAGGGAGGGTGTGTTCATGTTCAAAAAGACCGGACTGACGGCGCTGGCGCTCGCCGCTGTGATGCTTCTCTCGGTTTTCGCGTTCGCCGAGGGCGGAAGCGAGAAATATTACCTGAGGCTGGAAGACCCGTACTTTACCGACGGCGAGACAGAATACGACCTCTCCGGCATGAAGGTCGAGTTGCAGCTTTCTCAAAGCACTACTTTTGAACAACTGCTGCTGTCTGTCATTACGGCGAAGGGTACGGCGAGAGCCGCGATAGAAGCGGCGCCCGAATCCGTGTCGATATACGGCGACGGCTTCTCCGCTTCGTACACAATGACGCCCGAGTATATGTTTCAGATACTGTCGGAATACCTGGGTAATGAGATTGATTTTGAAGGAATTGCGGACGACACATTCGACGATGACACAGTAATCCTCGACGCCGAAATGCCTTCGTTATCTCTCAAAGACGCTATTGACGATATATACCTCTTTGCCCTTACGAATGTATGGGAAATGATGGAGAACGCGCCCACGGAGACGGTAGACACGTTCGCATACACGGGTCTGGAAGCGAAAGTCGTCGATTTTGAGATAACGCCCTCTCAAATCGAAGAGTGGATTCTGCCCATGCTTCAGGAATTGGACGTTGTGCTCAAGACAAGTGAAAATTTCGCTTCCGAACAAGTCGGCGAAATAATGCCTGCGACCGGTTCGTATGCGGAATTGTATGAAACGAACATAAAACCGCTCAACATATCCCTCAAAGGCAGATCATACGTCGGCAGCGATAACATATACATCGTTTGCGATATATATATGCTCGATCAGCTTATAACGACCGCATACGCAGAAGTGATAAACGGCGATGCGTCTGCCCTGTACCTCAACATGCCTATCGTCGACGTAGAGGGCAAAACGACGACTCTGTATATTACGGCCGAAGTGAACAAAAACGGAGACGACGGCGAACGCTTCGAGCTGGGAGCCACGGACGGCGAAACGCCCATGCTGCTCATGCTGATAGATCACAAGGGCATCGATTATGATGTGTACTTCGGCGTCGCCAAGGACACTGATTTCTTTGAGCTTTCGGCGAAATATTCATGCGACGAAAAGACAAAGCGCAACCTATGGCTGAGCGGCAACATTAACGGCATAATGATCGAGATGGACTACGCAGGCGTTATAACAACCGCTGCCGACTCGCAAAACGAGAGAGCTAACTTATCAGTCACTACTAATATGGGCATAGCCGCGAAGGCTGTAATCGAGTTCGGCACAGCTCCGTTCGATGCGAAAAGCATTATCCCGTCGACCGACACCGTGCCTGTCGTCAATTTGGACGGCATAACGCCCGAACAGAACGCGCAGCTTTCAGTTGACTTCAATAACCTGCTCACGCAGACTATAATCATACTCCAGTACGGCGTACCCGGCTTCTCGGCGCTGCTTTCTCAGATTTCGCAGTCGGTTGGCTGACGCAAACAACAACAAACCGCGCGCCGCCGTGTTCATCACGCGGCGCGCTTTGCAATCGGAGGACATTATGCAAAAGCATGACAGACTGAACATCGCGGACTTGCGTATATTGCTGACTGAAAACACGTCGCTGCACAGGTATCACTCGCTCATACCGCGCGTAGATCAAATAATCGAAACGCTCGGCGAGTACGGCATACGCGACCAGTACGATTTCTTCCGCGAATACGCTGATTTAGGGAGCGATTTTAGGCGCTTCGCGAGCGGCGAACCAGAAATGTGGGCGCTTCTGAACGTATACTTTATTAAGCGCGGCTGCGCCGAGCGCAAACTCCGCGAGCTTACGAGCGTCGACGCGGGCTTCCTCGAGCGCTTGGCGGCGGACGGCGTAAAGACAGGCGACGGCTATATTACGCTATGCGAGAGCTTGAGCGCAAGCGAACTGTGCGGAAAATACGGAGTTTCCGAAAAGGCGGCGCGGGAGTTGCTCGGACTGTGCGATATAATGCGCGTGGCGGGCATAAAGCACACCCGTTCGCGCCTGTACATTGACGCGGGCTACAGAAACCTTTTGGATATCGCGCTCGACGATAAGGAACATATGCTCGAACAAGTGTTGAAGCATATAGCAGACAACGCGCTCGAATTAGCCCCGCCGCTTCCCAAAGAAATCGAAACTACGATAGCCACTGCGAAAACGCTGCCCCGCGTCGCGTTCAGGGACGAACAGAGCGATTGCGCGCTGACTCTGCCCGACGAGCGCTTTCTTAACGAGATTATGGCGTACAGGCTCGAAACGCTTAACGCCGATGGTTATATTAACGGCGGCGGCGGTCTGAACAAATACGAGGACGCGCAGGCGTGGGTCGAGCACTCGCGAAACATGATGAAAGCGGAGTATGTCAAAGAGCCGTATGTCGAATCGACCGAGTTCATATACGTGCGCGACTCGGACAGGAAGATCATCGGCACAATTCAAGTGCGCCGCAGGCTCAACGAAGACTTGCTCGTTTCGGGAGGTAATATAGGTTACTCTATCAGACCGGACGAGCGCCGTAAAGGATACGGCAAGCGTATGCTCGCTGCGGCGCTCGATTATTGCAGATGGCTGCGGCTCGACAGGGCGCTGGTGACGTGTTCCGATACGAACACGGCCAGCAGGCGCACGATACTCTCAAACGGCGGCGTTTACGAAAACACGCTGTACAGCGAGGAGGACTTAAGAAACATCGAAAGGTATTGGATAACGCTCTAGGCGTTATCGCTTTCAGCCGCGCGTTTCAAAGCGTCCAGCATGAAGCCGCATATTTCGTCGGCCGTTTCTACGTCCCGCGACTCCGCCGTCACCGTGCATACGGGGCGGTCGTCGTCGGGGCGTATCCACGCGCACCCGTTTTCGTTTCTGAAAAACAATTCGTCGCGCTCGAAGTTTTCGTAAGACGAGTTTGAGAACCGCCTGAGGGCTTCGCCGCGCTTCTCGAAATCGATACGAATGTCGCGCGAAACTCTTTCGACCTTAGGCATTCGCTCGCGGAAGGCGCTTAATGAAATCTCGCTTTCGTTGACGCGCGACAGCACGTTCAGGGCAGCGAACAGCCCGTCGAAGCGCATGTTGAACTGAAACATCGATTTTTGCTTTAGCTCGCGCGCCCATTCGCTTTTATCGCCGCGCGCGTAGACGATGTTTGCCGCGTAATCCGCGCCGAGCGCGTCGAGCGAACGCGTCGCCGCGGGCGGCGCGAACAGGGTTTTCTCGCCGTTTTCAAGCATTGCCCACGATATGAACATTTCGTTGAGCGCGTCGTCGAACACGCCGTCCGCGTCCGCAAACCGAGCGTTTTCGCCGTCCGGAGACAGGTATATGCCGAGCTCGTCGTGAGATAATTCCATCATTTCTTCTTCCCATTCGACGCGCGCCGTGAACCCCGCGCGAGAGAACGCCTGATCAGCCAAATAGAGAAGCTGTTCGCGCTGCGCATATATCGCTGCGCGTATGCGTCGAATGTTTCCGAACGCCGCGCCCGTCAGGAAGCCGAGGTAGGGAAGGTCGCTCCGACCCGCGCGCTCTATCGGGCGAGTTATGCCGGTGTATGCGTTCGGCATGTCCTGCCTGAAAAGCGCCGCCTCTATAGCGCGCTTCTCGGACGACGACAGATATGTCAGCTCCTCGCGTATAGGCGTGACGGCGTCTCCGAGCGCGTAAACCGCCGCGTTCATGCCTGTCGCGCCCAGCGTATATCTGAGCTGCGGAAGCGTGCATTCTCCCATGCTGTAAACTTTAACGCCCTGAGCGGCGAGCCCCGCGCACAGCGCTCGTTCCTGCGCGTCTGACACGCTCGACGCGCTTCTGCCCGTGAGCGCCGTTTTTATCTTCTGTTTCCACGCAATCGCGCGGCCGGCTCGCACCGCCTCTTCCGGCGTTCGGGTTCGGATAGAATAACCGTCGAATGCTCTGTCCGCGCGCTGACCCCATACGATGTTTTCACTGACGGTCATGCCGTCGGGCACGCGCTTGGAAGGCCAAACTTTAACGCCCGGCTTAAGACACGCGCGTTCGCCGACATATGTGTCGTCGGCTATAACGCATTCTTCAAACGCGCTCGCGTTTAAGCCGATTACGCTTCTGGCAGCCATCGCACAGCCGCGCAGCGAAGCGCCCGCGCCCGCGAAAGCGTAGGGGTAGAGCACGCTCCGCTTTATGCTCGCCGTTTCGCCGACGACCGTATTCGCGCCCAGCACCGTGTACGCGCCTATATACGCGCCGCGCTCAACTCTGGCTCCCGCGCCGATATACGCGGGCGCTTCGATCCGCGCGCTCTCGTCAACAACAGCGCCGCCCATGCGGAATATGCCGTTTTCGGGCGGTTGAATGAACGATATTTTCCCGTCGAGCGCGTCCGCCTGAGCCTTCATATACGCGTGTATGTCGCCTATATCGCACCAGTAACCGTCAGTCACATAGCCGTATACGTCGCATGAACGCTGTATGAGCGACGGGAAAAGTTCGCGTCCGAAGTCGTAAGCGCTGTTTTCGGGAATTTCGTTCAGTATTTCGGGTTCGAGTATATACACGCCCGTGTTCGCCGTGTCCGTCGTAACGCCGCTCCACGAAGGTTTTTCAGAAAAACCCACGACGCGCCCGTTATCGTCCAAAGACACCAGCCCGTATTCGGTCGGGTTGCTCACGCGTTTCAAAACCAGAGTGGCGAGCGCGCCTTTTGATTTATGGTATCGATACGCTTCAGTAATGTCGATATCCGTAACCCCGTCGCCCGACAGCACGCAGAAAGTCTCCGTCAAAAAATCGCGGGCTTTCAGCACGCCTCCGGCAGTGCCCATGGGCTTCTGTTCGGTGTAGTATTTAAGCTCTATGCCGTAATCACCGCCGTCGCCGAACTCGTCTATTATGCGCTCCGGCAGATAACCGAGCGTGAGCGCCGCCTTGTCTATATCGTGCTTTTTCAGAAGCTCTAAAGAATATGAGAGTATGGGTCTGTCCAACAATAAAACCATTGGTTTGGGTATTGCGCATGTCAGCGGACGCAGCCTTTCGCCTTCGCCGCCCGCCATTATTATCGCGAGCACAAAAAAACCTCCCCGCGTTTAGTGGTTTGATTAGTTTGTGCGGGGAGGCACGGGTTTATGCTTAATTACAGAATATACTTGTGCAAATCTGCGTCTTTGACTTCGCCGGAAATCTGCCGTTTCACGTAATCCGCGTTTACGAGCACCTTTATTTCGGGCGCGTCGCCGCCGCCCGCGTTGAAAGCTATGTCGTTCAATATCTGCTCCAGCACCGTGTGCAGCCTGCGCGCGCCTATGTTTTCACTGTTCTCGTTTGCGCGCCACGCGTACTCGGCGATTGCGCCGATTGCGGAATCGTCGAAAACAAGCTCCACGCCGTCGACCTTCAAAAGCGCCTGATACTGCCGTATAAGCGCGTTCTCCGGCTGCGTCAGTATGTTTTTATAGTCGTCCACCGTCAAAGGTTTAAGGTTCACGCGCACGGGGAAGCGCCCCTGCAATTCTGGAATCAAATCGGTGACCTTCGACACGTGAAACGCGCCCGCCGCGATGAAAAGTATGTGGTCTGTGCGCACAGGCCCGTATTTTGTGTTGACGGTCGAGCCTTCGACAATGGGCAGTATATCCCTTTGCACGCCTTCGCGCGACACGTCCGGCCCGTGCCCCACAGACCCGCGACCCGCGACCTTGTCCAGCTCGTCGATGAACACGATGCCGTTCTGCTCGGCGCGCGCGATAGCCTCGGAATACACGTTGTCCATGTCAACCATCGTGTTTTCTTCTTCGGCCGTCAATATACGGCGCGCTTCGCGCACGGGCACTTTGCGCAGTTTCGTTTTCTTCGGAAGCACGCTTCCGAGCACGTCGTTCATGTTTACGTCCATGCCGGGTATGTCGTTTCTCGGCGTGACTTCCTCGACCTCGACTTCGACTATCGTATCCTCTAGCTCGCCCCTCATGAGCGCCGCGCGCACGTCCTCGCGCCGCATCGCCAGCTTTTGCTTTTCCTCGGCGGGCGGCTCGGGTTCTTTCGGGCGGTTTCCGAGTATGACGTCTATCGGGTTTGGCTTGCGCTTATTCGGTTTCACGATAAGCTCGACCAGTCTGTTTTCAGCCGCCTGCGTCGCCATGTCGTGAACGAGCTGCGTTTGCTGCTGTTTCACTAGGCGAATGGCGGCTTCGGTCAAGTCGCGTATAATCGATTCCACGTCGCGGCCGACATATCCGACCTCCGTGAATTTCGTCGCCTCAACTTTTACGAACGGAGCGTCGACCAGCTTCGCGAGCCTGCGCGCGATTTCGGTTTTGCCGACGCCCGTCGGCCCAACCATCAATATGTTCTTAGGCGTGACTTCCTCGCGTATATCGTCGGGCAGCAGCATTCGGCGGTACCTGTTTCGCAACGCCACGGCGACCGCGCGCTTCGCTTCGTCCTGACCGATAATGTGCCTATTCAGTTCGCGCACTATTTGAGTTGGCGTGAGCGTGTTCATATCATACCACCTCGACTCTGATATTGTCGTTCGTGTACACGCATATCGTGGACGCGATTTTAAGGGCTTTTTCGGCGATTTCCTTAGCCGACAGGTCGGTGTTCCCGATAAGCGCCCGCGCCGCCGCGAGCGCGAAGTTGCCGCCGCTGCCAATGGCGAGCACGCCGTCGTCGGGTTCAATAACTTCGCCCGTTCCCGAAACGAGCAGCAGATTCTGTTTGTCAGCCACCAGCATTAGCGCCTGAAGCTGGCGCATTTCCTTATTCATGCGCCAGTCCTGCGCAAGCTCCACCGCCGCGCGCTGAAGATTGCCGGAAAACTGCGTCAGCTTTTTTTCAAACCGTTCGCTCAGCGCGAACGCGTCTGCCACTCCGCCCGCGAAGCCTATTACGACCTTGTCGTCAAATATGCGCCGCACTTTTTTTGCGCCGTTTTTCATAACGACATTGTCGCCCATAGTCACCTGTCCGTCGCCCGCGATCGCGATTTCGCCGTTACGCGATACGGCGCAAATCGTCGTGCCCCTGAATTCCGTCATGTCGACCTCCGTCACAGTTCGTATTTTGAAATGATGTCCGCAAGCTCGCGCAGCGCGCGGTCGGACAGATGCTGATATCTTTCTCTTTTGCCCCTGATACGCGCAAGCGGCGGTTCGAGTATGCCGAAATTCGCGTTCATGGGCTGAAAATCATTCGTTTTCGTGCAGACGTGTTTCGCAAGCGCGCCCAGCAGCGTGCGAGCGCCGAAATCCGGCTCTGGCAGATCGTTTAGCGCCTTATACAGCGACACGCCCGCCACCAAGCCGCTCGCGGCCGACTCCATATATCCCTCGACGCCCGTGATCTGACCCGCGAACCTTAAAAAAGGCTCGTCCTTCACGCGAAAGTTCTCGCCAAGGACGTCGGGGCTGTTTAAGTATGTGTTCCTGTGCATGACGCCGTATCTCGCGAACTCCGCGTTCTCAAGCCCTGGTATCATCGAGAACACGCGCTTCTGTTCGCCGAATTTGAGCCGCGTCTGAAAGCCGACCATATTGTAAAGCCCTGCCGACGCGTCGTCCTGCCGCAGCTGCACGTTCGCGTAGGGCATTCTGCCCGTGCGCGGGTCTGTTAGCCCCACGGGCTTCAAAGGCCCGAAAGCGAGCGTCTGCCGCCCGCGAGACGCGAGTATCTCGACAGCCAAACAGCCCTCGAAAACCTGTTTTTCGTCGAAATCGTGCACCGGGGCGAGCTCGGCCGAAATCAGAGCGTCGTAGAACGCGTCGTATTCCTCGCGCGTCATCGGGCAGTTTATGTAATCCGCGCCTTTATCATACCGCGACGCGCGAAAAACCTTGTCCTGATTGAGCGACTCGAGCGTGACTATAGGCGCCGCCGCGTCGAAAAAATGAAGCTCCCGAAAGCCGGGCATACGTCTAATCGATTGCGCGAGCACATCGTGCGTGAGCGGCCCAGTCGCGATGACGGAGGGCGGCGCGGGAATCTCGTCAACGCGGTCGCGCACAACTGTTATGTTGGCGTTATCGCATATCGCGCGCGTGACCCTCTCTGAAAACGCGTCTCTGTCGACCGCCAGCGCGCCGCCCGCGGGTACTCTCGACTCCTGCGCCGCTTTGAGTATGAGCGAATCGAGCATACCCATTTCGGCTTTCAGAAGTCCAGACGCGTTCGTTAGGTGTTCAGCTTTCAGCGAATTTGAGCACACCAACTCCGCGAAACCCGCCATAGAGTGCGCCGGCGAAAACTCGGCGGGCTTCATTTCGAAAAGCCTTACGCGCGCGCCCCGCTTCGCGAGCTGCCACGCAGCCTCGCAGCCCGCGAGACCCGCGCCGACTACGCTTACTTCGTCATTCATTCTCGTCGTCCTTGGAGGCGTTTTCGACCGTAACGCGCGTCTGGCACGTCGGTTCTACGCATACGTGCACGACTTCGCCCTTGTGACCGCGCTTCTGAACCATTCTGCCGCCGCAGTTCGGGCATAAATCGGTAACGGGCAAGTCCCACGACACGAATTCGCACTCAGGATAGCGCTCGCAGCCATAGAATTTGCGGCCTTTGCGGGATACGCGTTCTATGAGCCGCGCTCCGCACACCGGGCACGGCGCTTCGATAGCTTTCAAAAGCGCCTGTGTATATCTGCATTCAGGGAAGCGCGGGCACGCCAGAAAGCGCCCGAACCGCCCGTTTTTGTAAACCATCATAGCCCCGCATTTTTCGCAGGGCACGTCGGAGACTTCGTCCTCGACCTTGACCTTTTCAATAGTCGCTTCCGCCGCGTCGAGCGTTTGTTTGAACGGCCCGTAAAAATCGCTTATAACGCTGTGCCAGTCGGTGCTGCCGGCTTCGACGGAGTCTAGCTTGCTTTCCATGTCGGCTGTGAACTGTATGTCGACAATATTCGGGAACGATTTTTGCATCAAATCGTTTACGACATTTCCAAGCTCGGTGGGGTAGAGGCGCTTCTTTTCGCGGGCGACATAGCCGCGCGTTATTATCGTAGAAATCGTGGGCGCGTATGTCGACGGCCTGCCGATGCCCTTTTCCTCGAGCGCTCTGACGAGCGACGCCTCTGTATACCGCGCGGGCGGCTGCGTGAACCGCTGTTCGGGCTCGATAGTTTTGGGCTGCGCTTTCGCGCCCTCTTTAAGCGCAGGCATACGCGTGTCTTCCGCTTCGCCCGCGTCGTCAACGCTTTCCTCGTAAACTGCGGTGAATCCCGCGAACCTGAGTTTCTGGCTCGAATGCCTGAACACAATATCGCCCGACACGATGTCTGCGGTTTGCGTATCGTATATCGCGGGGGTCATCTGGCTCGCGAAGAAGCGGTCGTACACCAGCTTGTACAGCTTGTATTGGTCGTTTGAAAGCGACGGCTTTACGGAATCCGGGCGCAGCGATATGTCGGTCGGCCTGATAGCCTCGTGCGCGTCCTGAGCGTTCGAGCGGCTTTTGTATATGTTAGGCGTTTCGGGCAGATACTCGCCTCCGAAGCGCTCCATGATAGCTGCGCGTAGGTCTTGAAGCGCGTCGTCCGATATTCGCGTGCTGTCGGTACGTATATATGTCACCAAGCCCATCGTGCCCAAGCCCTGTATGTCCACGCCCTCGTAGAGCTGTTGGGCTATCTGCATAGTTTTTCCCGTCGCAAAATTCAGCTTGCGCGAGGCTTCCTGCTGCATGTTGGACGTTGTGAAAGGCGCGGCAGGGTTCTTTTTGCGCTCACCTTTTTTGACCGACGATATTATGAACTCGGTATTTTTTGCGTTCCCGACGATTTCGAGAGCTTCGCTCTCGGAGCGCGGCTCGCGTTTTTCGGATAAAGTGCCGTAATAACGCGCGTTGAAGCGCGATCCGCCGCTTACGAACTCGCCGTTTATAAGCCAGTATTCCTCAGGCACAAACGCGTCGATCTCGCTCTCGCGTTCGCAAATCATTGCCGTGGCGACGGATTGCACGCGCCCGGCGGACAAGCCCTTGCGCACCTTGTTCCAGAGTATCGGGCTTATCTTATAGCCCACAAGTCTGTCGAGCACCCGCCGCGCCTGCTGAGCGTCCACGAGTTTCAAATCGACAGCCCTCGGGTTTTTGACCGCCGCTTTGACCGCCTTGCTCGTCACTTCGTGAAACTCAATGCGGCACGACCGCGTCGGGTCTATATTCAATAAGTTCGCCAAGTGCCACGATATTGCCTCGCCCTCGCGGTCAGGGTCTGTCGCGAGCAGCACAGACGACGCGCCCTTCGCTTCCTTGCGTATTCGCGTGAGTATATCGCCGCGACCGCGAATCGTGATATACTTAGGCTCGAAGCCGTTATCTACGTCAACGCCGAGCTGTGATTTAGGTAAATCGCGGACGTGTCCCTGCGACGCTTCCACTTTATAGCCCCTGCCCAGATATTTGGCTATCGTGCGCGCCTTGGCGGGCGACTCGACGATGATCAGCTTGTAGGTCATCTAAATACCTCCGAGATAATTTGTTTCAACGCGTTCGGTAATGGTTGCCGGGAGTCTTTAATATTATTCCCCGAAGGATAAGCATTGTCAAGTGCGAATTTAGCGCCGCCGCAGAAAAACCCGTTTTTTGCGCGATTTCATCGAAAGACAGCGGCTCGTTTGCGATGCAGTCAGCGATTTTTTGTTGTTCCGCGCTCAAACTATAAGCGGCTTTCTTAGCCGACGCGGTTTGCGGGCGTTCGCCCCAACCGCTGTGTTCGATTATGTCCCACGGCGAAAGCGCTATGTTCGCTCCGAACTGCATCAGTATGTTAGTGCCTTCTGACATTGGCGAGTATATCGAACCGGGCAGCGTGAACACGTCGCGCGACTGCTCGTCTGCGCGTTCGGCGGTGATCAACCCGCCCGAGTTTTTGCGCCCCTCTATGACGAGCACGCCCTTCGACAGCCCCGATATGATTCGGTTTCGCGCGGGAAACGACCACTTTTGAGGTTCGTCGTTTAGCTGCATTTCCGATATGACCGCGCCGCCCGAATCGATTATGCGCTTCGCCAAATCGGCGTTTTCGGCAGGGTATATGACGTTTAGCCCGCTGCCAAGCACGGCGATCGTGCGTCCGCCCGCCTCTAGGCAGCCCTTATGCGCGCAGGTGTCTATGCCGCGCGCCAAACCGCTCACGACGCATATTCCGTTCTTCGCAAACGCCGCCGAGAACTCGCCCGCCGCTTTCTTGCCGTCGTATGTGGGACGGCGCGTTCCTACGATCGCGTAAACGCGCTCATAGTCGAAATCCGTATTGCCCAGAACGTATATTGTCGGCGGATAGTCCTCGGTTTCCAGCAGCGCTTTCGGATATTTCGGGCTGCGCGACGTAAGAGCGACCGCGCCGCGTTTTTCCATATCATAGAACAGCCTGTAAAACCGCTCTTCCGTCCGCGCATCGACAAGAGCCGCGTATATTTCGGGATCAAGCAGGGGTTTTGTTTCTTTGGGGTTTTCCCACACGTCGCGCGGCGATTCAAACTGCGACATCAGCCCAAAAAATCTGCGGTGAGACATGCCGCGAACGGACGACAGCCATATCCAATATTGGTCTATAAGTTCGTAGTCCATTCGCACGCTCCTTAACGCCAGTATTTATCGTCTATGGCACGGTATTGCAGCGCTTCGGCGATGTGTTCCTCGCGTATACCGTCCGAGTTTTCAAGGTCGGCTATCGTTCTTGCGACCTTTGATATGCGCGTGAACGCGCGGTTCGAAAGCCCCATAGCCTTGCTCGCCATGTTGAGCATCTCCTGCGCGCCCGATGTCATGACGCAGTATTTATTAGTGTTCTGCGCGTTGAGCCGCGAGTTGCACGCCGTCTTCATGCCGTCGTATCGCTTGCGCTGTATAAGCCGCGCCGCCTCGACGCGCGACCTTATAGAATCCGAGCATTCTTCGTCGCCCGCATTCGAAAGCCGCTCTGCCGGTATGGACTCGACCTCGATATGCATGTCGATTCGGTCGAGCAGCGGCCCAGACACGCGGCTCAAATATCGGCGAATGTCGTTCGGCGTGCAGCGGCATTCGTGCGTCTTTGAGCCGAAATGCCCGCACGGGCACGGGTTCATAGAGCATATCAGCATAAACTCGGAAGGATACGTGCTCTGCGCGCTCACTCGCGTTATTGTTACGAATCCGTCCTCCATGGGCTGCCTGAGCGCTTCGAGCACGTCGCGTCTGTATTCGGGCAGTTCGTCCAAGAACAATACGCCGTTATGCGCCTTGCTTATTTCGCCGGGTATGGCGTGTATGCCGCCGCCCACGAGCGATACGTGCGACGCGGTGTGGTGTGGCGAGCGGAAAGGCCGCTCCGTCAATAGCCCGGTTTCGGGCGCGCAGCCCGCGACCGAGTGTATGCGCGTCGAAACCAACGCTTCATCGAACGTCATATCGGGCAATATCGATGGCACGCACCGCGCCATAAGCGTTTTGCCCGAGCCGGGCGCGCCGACCATCAAAACGTTATGACCGCCCGCGGCGGCTATTTCGAGCGCGCGCTTCGCGCTCTTCTGTCCTTTCACAAATCTGAAATCGGACGCGTATTCGCGAACGCCCAGCATCTGAGCGTATGACACCGGTTTTATGGGGTCGATAGGTTCGCTGCCCGACAGGCAGTTTACAATTTCTGTCAGCGTGTTTACGGGTATGAGTTCGATGTCGCTTACGCATTTGACTTCGCCGGCGTTCGTGCTTGGCAGGAACATTCGCTTAACGCCGCCCGCCCGTGCCGAGATAGCCATCGGAAGCGCGCCGCGCACGGCTCTGAGCGTGCCGTCAAGCGACAATTCGCCCAGTATCGCCACTCCGCGAATCGTCGCGGGATTCACTCTGCGCGTGCAAGCCAGAATCCCTACGGCAATTGGCAAATCGAACGCCGGACCTTCTTTCTTGATGTCGGCGGGAGCTAAATTCACCGTTATTCTGTCGCCGGGAAACGAATAGCCGCTGTTTTTGATAGCGGCGCGTATGCGCTCCCGCGCCTCCTTTACGGACGCGTCAGGCAAGCCGACAATCTCGAACATGGGCAGACCGTTTGACAGATTGACTTCGACCGTCACCTGTATACCGTCGATACCGCCCAAGCCATAGCAGAGCGTCGTCGCGAGCATTTGTGTGATTCGCCTTCTTTCGTAACGGCTACTGCGGCATATAGTTCGTCCAGTTGAACCATCTTAATTTCTGAGCGTATTCATACGCGCACGTGAAACCCGATTCGAGCGGATAGAACATTATGAAAAGCGCAAGCGCCGCGAACATGAGCGTGTACGCAACCACCGATGCCAAGCGCCTGTCCGCCCTCCGAAGCTCGTGAATCATTAAAACCGTCGCGATTATGATGAACGGCACGCTCGCGAAGTAGTGATATATGAACGTCGAGCGCCCGACGAACAGCCACGGTACGAATTGCGACGCGAGGCCTATCGCTATCCACAGATAAGCCTTTTTGGGTCGCGTCGTTCCGACAAGCAGTAAAAGCATTGAAATAAACGCAGCGCAGCCCGTCCACCACACGGCGGGATTGCCCATGCACGATATTGACGAAATATAACCCCTTCCGACAAAATTGATGTCGGCCGAGTAATACCACATCGGGCGCACTATAGTCGGCCACTCGTACCACGGAGAGCGGAACATATGCGTGTCGTTCGCCTGACCCTTGTGGTAGTTGTACATCTGCACCTGCATATCCCAGACTTTTTTGACAGTTATGCCGCCGTCCGGTTTCATATGCCAGTAATAGCTGAAATAGTATATGACGACGGGAATGACTACGAACACGAGCACGCAGAACAGAAGCGTCATTATCAGCCTGAACGGATACATGCGCACGGAGCGCGCAAGCTCTGCGCTGTCCGAATCGTCGCCTTGAGACGCCTTGAGCGTTTTCCTCATTTGGACATACTCTTTCGCGCGCAGGCACATGCTTATGAAGAACAACACTGCAAGCCCCGCGCCCGCGTATATGCCTATCCATTTTGACGCGCAGCCCAAGCCGAAGCACAACCCCGACAGCCCGAGCGGCACGAGCGAGCGCGCGAACGAATCTTTGTGAATGTTCATCTGCAAATATCTGAACATGAAGAAATACATGAGCATTATGAACAGAACGGCGTAAGAGTCCACCGTCGCGATGCGCGTCTGAGTGAAGTGCATCGAATCGACGCTCAGTAAAAACATGCCCAAAAACGCGAGATTCGTTTTCTTGGTGAGCTGTTTGATTATAAGATACATCGCGGGCAGCATCAGAACGCCCATAAGCGCGCCCATGCAGCGCCAGCCGAACGGCGTCATGCCGAACAGGCGTATGCCGAACATTATGAATATCTTTCCCAGATGCGGGTGCGACCACTCGAGCACCGACAGCCCGTTCTGAAATTCAAACGCGGTGCGGGCGTGGTATATTTCGTCGAAATACATGCCGTTCATGTAGCTCGGCGTGAACGCGACGAACTCCTGCTCGTCAACTGTCTTTTGATAGTCCGCGCCTTCAACGCTTCCGTACACGCTCTCCACGGGCAATAGAACGTTGTTCGCGACGTCGATAAAGCCGACCTCGTACAGCGGAATCCTCAAGCCCCGCATCGAAAGCCTTATATACCGCGCGTTTTGCAGCGGGTAAGCGCTGCTCGCGTTGGCGAAGCGGTATTCGGGCAGATTTTCGACGACGGTTTCTTCCGCTCTCGCTTCGCCGCCTGTGCCTCCGCTGAAATCGAAACTGCCCGAACCGCTCCAGTCGCCCACGATGTTCTCGATAGGCCGCGTCGGCGAAAACCATTGCCACTGATAGAGCTTGCCTTCGGTATGATTCACGCTCACTTCGTCGGTCCAGCGCTCGCCGTCGTTTGAAAGCGCGACCGTGAAATTGCCGGAAGTTATGCCCGCGTAATACGTGAACCTGAAATCGCGCTCCGACCCGAGATCGTATGTTATCGTCTCAAGATATTCGCTGCTCGTGTAATACGTCTGCGGCGCTTGCGTGTCGCCCAGATTCGCAAACGCGACTGCGGCGTATATAAGAGTGACCGCGCCCATAAGCGCGTAATCCTTCAGGCGCATGTGCAAGCGCCAGTCGCTCCGCCGTCTGAGACGTTCGGCGGGAGCGTCGGGCAAAGATTGCGCGCTTTTAAGTTCATGCGTTCTCTTGAACACAGCTATATCGATAGCCGTCCAAGCGAGGAAGAGCGCCGTTATAACGTTGATCGCCGAAATAACCGCTATGAGAGGGTATTCACTTGACTGCAAGTGCGCCAGGTACGAAAAATCCGCCGTCTGCGCGCCCTGTAATATGAGCCCCATGTTCAAAAACGAAGTAACCGACGCGCTCACGATGACGCAGAGCAAGCGCCAGTCGCGATATTCAATATACGCAAGCAGCGCAAGCGCGATGACCGGGAACAGATAGCGCTCGTGCATCATAGGCGCGAACGAGTATAGAAGACATATCAAAGTCGCGCCGATCAGCGAAAGCGAACGCCTGTCCTTTGAGAAAACGGCGAGAGCCGCCGCGTAAGCATACGAAAGCCAGAAAAGCACCCACGAGATCGTCTCGAGCGTCGGCGTCTGTTCAAGCGGCACGAGGTTTTTCGCGAGCAGCGTATACAAATTGCACGCGTTGAGCGAAATATATCTGTAACCGCCGAACGTGTCTCCGTACAGCTTTATGAGCCATTTGACGGGCGACAATATAACTCCGAGCGTGGAAGACTCGCTTTGCAGATATGAATAAATCGCGAACGGCGCCGCCACGGCGTACATAAGCGCCAGCGCGCCTATCGCGCCGTACAGGGCGCGCAGCAGATATTTGCAGTTTTCGCGGTTTCTTACACAATCCACCAAGAGGTACGCAAGACCCACCGGCCCGAACAGCAGCGCCTGCGGCTTTGTGAGCACCGAAAGCGCGAACAAAGGCAGCGCGATATGCCACTTGCCTTTCACGGCGAAGTATACGCACAAGGCGAGCATGAACGCGAGCACGCTGTCCATTTGTCCCCATGCCGAACCGTCGGCGATATAAGCGGGGTTGAACGCGATCGCGAGCGCGAGCAGGAGCGCGCGTTTATATCCCGCGACGCGCCTGAACATCGCGTAAGCGAACGCGGCGAACGCCAAATCGGCGAATATCGGCGCCAGTTTAATGAAAAGTATATGAGCGGGGGAGTTGGCGGCGAATCCGAGCGCCGAGCGCACCGCGTCGAGCATTGCCAAGAATATAATGTAGAGAGGAGGGTAATCGCAGAAACTGATTTTTTCATAGAACGCCCAGCCGTCGTTTTTAAGACCCTCGCCCCACGCCATGAAGCAGTTCATGTCATACACATAGCCGCGTATGTTAAGGGCGATATACGCGCGGACTGTGAAACCCAGCAATAGTATGAGCGTAAGGCAGGAAACGGGCAGATATTTTCTGAATCCGGCAGCCAAAGAGTCGGATTCCTGTTTCAGTTCCGCCTGCCTCTTGAGCCGGCGCGCGTGTGTTATGAGCGCCAGCCCCGCGAGAGCCATTGCAAACGCGGCGAGCGCCAGCACCTGAGTATAGCGTTTGGGTTCGCCGTTTGAGTTTAGGAAACTGAAAGACGGCGGCACATACGGCGCGAACGTCGCCAATGACACGGGAATAGCGTCGTCGGGCGCGACCGCCTTCATAACGACGATGTCTTTGAACCACGCTTTGCCCACGCCCATCGCGGAATTGCCGCCCAATCGCGCGGCTATCGTTATTTGCCGTTGCTCGGCTACTGTCGTTCCGTAAAACTCAACTTCAACCCAATCGGTCGTCGCGTATATGCTTTCGGTTCGCGCGTTCGTGTTGAGCACGCCGAGCGTCGCGCCCTGGGACGGGTAGCTCTGGCTGTCGGAATTGTATTCGCAATTTTCGGTTTTGATTTTACAGCGAAAGACGTATGTCGTCAAAGGCTCGACGGGTATTGTTTGAATCCAGCGCGCGTCGTTCGGCATAAAGTTCTGAACGGTAAGGCACGCGTCTCCGTTTTCGTCGGTTTCT
This sequence comes from uncultured Oscillospiraceae bacterium, assembly GCA_964453505.1. Lineage (GTDB taxonomy): Bacteria > Bacillota > Clostridia > Christensenellales > Aristaeellaceae > CAYVPJ01. The sequence continues at coordinate 17,501 of CAYVPJ010000028.1, forward strand.
ATGTCGAACTGCGAATTGTCAGACTGATAGTAATCCTCGAACCAATCCATAGTCGCGTCTGCGCTCATTGGATTGACGATTAAGTTATTTTCCGCCTCCGCCGCTAACGTCAGCGTCAGAGACAATGCTAAAATGAAATAAATAAATTTTGAACGCATTATGAATCCTCACGCATACATTTTGGGTCATAATTCAATATCCGAACATCAAAATCCTGCCTGTAATATTGACGAAATATACCTTACAAATGTTCAAAACGCGTCCGACGCGTCGAAAGCCGACTTGATATAGCGCACAGTATCGCCCTCTATGGCTATAACATCGAAGCGCGTTTTCGCTTCGAGCAATCCGCGCTCCTTCAGAAACACAAGCGCCGTGCGTATCATAGCCCTGCGCTTTGAATATGTCACGGCTTCCTCAGGCAATCCCCGGCGAATTGTGGTGCGCGTTTTTACTTCCACAAACACGACGCGCTCTCCGTCTAGCGCGATAATGTCTATCTCGCCCAACGAACAGCGATAATTCTTCGCGATGACCTTTAGCCCCGCGTCGGTCAACGCTTTATAGGCCGTCGCTTCGCCGATTATGCCAAGCTCTTTCCTGCTCATGTATTATCACCGTTAATGAATTTGCTTATGAAAGACAGCCTGTGCTCGGGACACGCACCGAATTTTTTCAGCGCGCATATATGCTCGGCAGTTCCGTAACCCTTGTTTCGCGCGAACGCGTACTGCGGATATTTCTTGTCCAGCTCCGCCATATACCTGTCGCGCTCGACCTTAGCGACTATCGAAGCCGCGGCTATCATATAGCTTAGCGCGTCGCCGTGTATGAGCGAAACCGATTTTCGCGGAAGCGAAATGCCTGAGACCGCGTCGATCAGTATTATGTCGCCCGTAAAGCCTGCGGCGCATTGCTCCATCGCGCGTTTTGTCGCGTTCAGTATGTTTATATCGTCTATCGTGAGCGGGTCTATCCACGCCGTTTTAGCGTATGTCGCCCTCTCGATTATGAGCGGATACAACTCCTCGCGTTTTTTCTCGGAGAGCTTTTTCGAGTCGTCGACTCCCGCGATCAGGCTGTCGAGCGGCAGGCTCACGCACGCAGCCACGACGGGCCCCGCGAGCGGACCTCTGCCGACTTCGTCTATGCCCGCGAAAACAGTGTCGCCGCGCTCAGCGATTATGCCGCGCTCATACGTCGTAAGCCTTATTAGTTTCTCTTCGGCTGTCTCGCGCAGCATCTAAATGCCTCCCGGGGCTTGCAGCGATATTCTGCCGACCTTGCCCGCGCGAAATTCGTCGAGTATTACATAAGCCGCGCGTTCCGTGTTCGCGCGTCCGCCCGAAAGCAGCCAGCCGCGCCCCTCGCAAGCGCGTTCAATCAGTTCGGGCGCGGTTAGCAGCGCCGCGTTTTCAGGCAGCTTAAAACGCCTAATCGCATCGTCAGGCGCGATTTTAACGAGTTTTGCGAGCAATTCGCCGGCAAGTTCTTCGGTGTCCGTAACGTCGTCCTTTATAGAGCCTAAAAACGCGAGCGTTTTAGCGCCCTCGACGTCGGACAGTTTCGGCCACAGCATACCGGGCGTATCCAACAGTTCAAGGAAATCGCCGACCTTGACCCACTGATTCGAGCGCGTGACGCCGGGTCTGTCGGCGACCTTTGTTATCGCCGAACCGCGCAGTTTGTTTATGAACGTAGACTTCCCGACGTTAGGGATGCCAACGACCATCACGCGCACCGTTTTCATAGCGCCTCGCGCGCGCATTTTGTCTACGACTGGTTTCGTCGCCCTCTCAATGAGGCGCATAATATCGCTCGCCCTGCCGCCGGTCGCCTGAAACCGCACGCAGGTCAGCCCGCGCGCGCGAAAAAGCGCGACCCATGCCTGTGTGACGCTTTCGTTCGCCAAATCGCATTTGTTGAGCACAAGTATGCGCTCTTTCTGCCGGGCGAGGGCGTCCAAATCGGGGTTTCGCGTCGCCGCAGGCGCGCGTGAATCGCACAATTCGATCACCGCGTCGACCGCGCGCATCTGTTCCGTTAGCAGCCTGCGCGTTTTTGCCATATGTCCCGGATACCAGTTGATGTCAGGCATAATGCGTCCCTTTATTATCTGATTATTCGGAGAAAGTTATAACAAAAGGCCGCGTGTGCGGCCTCTGTTTTATTCGTGTTACGCTTCCTTGACCTTTGCGGCTTTGCCACTGCGCTCACGCAAATAGTACAGTTTCGCGCGGCGAACCTTACCTCTGCGGGTAACGGTTATGCTGTCTACGCGGGGGGAATGCAGCGGGAACGTGCGCTCTACGCCTACGCCGTAAGACGTGCGGCGAACGGTGAACGTTTCGCGGCAGGAACCGTTGCGGCGGGCAATAACCACGCCTTCGAACGCCTGAAGGCGCTCGCGAGTGCCTTCGACTACCTTAACCTGCACCTTGACTGTGTCTCCGATGCTGAATTTAGGCAGATCGGCTCGAACCTGAGCGGCCTCGATGGAACGGATGATTTCATTCATTGCGATATCCTCCTTTCACATTAGGGCGTTCATTAACGGTAACTTTTCGCCAGCGGACCGCCCGACATCACAACCGCGATTATAACACGAAACAGGCTTGCATAGCAAGCGAAATTATCATTATATATTAGTTAAGCGACGTTCAATATGACGGAATATATCAAGTATACGGTCGGAATGGCGAAGAGCGCGCTGTCAACGCGGTCGAGCATACCGCCATGCCCCGGTATAAGGTTGCTGAAATCCTTTATGCCGGCCTCGCGCTTTATTGACGAAGCCGCCAAATCGCCCAGCACGCCCGTAAGCGAAGCCATGAGCGCCGACAGCAGCACCACCAACAGGCTAACGGCGTTCAAGCCGAACGCTTCCAGAATGTAATATACTGCGAAGCCGACCAGCGCGCCCGACGCAAGCCCGCAAAACAGCCCCTCGACAGTTTTATTCGGGCTTATGTGCGGCGAGAGCTTGCGGCGACCGAATTTTTTTCCGCCCAGCATGGCGAACGTGTCCGAAACGATAGTCGGCAAGAGCGCGTTCAAAAACACGGGCGCCCAAAGCTCTTCGTTTACGGCTATGCGCAACAACAGCAGCACGAACGCGCACGGATATACGCACACAACGAACGTAGCGGGCACGTCCTTAGCGTGCGGTTTTCCCGCGAGTATCATCTGACCGTACAGCGCGATAACGGTCAACACACATACGGGGAAGATTAGCTGCGTTTTTTCGAAATAGTAAGCGAGCGCGCCTAGCGCGAGCAATACAAGCGGCGTCCATAATTGCGGGCGGCAGTCCAGCTTCTCAAGGGCTTTGCACATCTCGCGGCAGCCGAAAAAGCCGCAAGCCAGCAAAAACAAGATGCGCGTTTCCGGGCACAGTATAACCGTCGTCGCCGCAATCGCGGCGAACAGCGCTCCGAATATAACCCTTTGTTTCAATGCGGCAATTCACTCCCGTGTATACGTTTTGTTCATTATATTACCCAAGGCGCTTGTATGTCAACGCGCTACAGGTCAAAAATTGACAAAACAGCCGGAATCGTATATAATTTGTGACCAAGTGAGCGGGAGGACTGAGTGAGATGCTTGTTGCTTTTGTGGGCTGTTCGGGAGTTGGCAAAAACACGATAATAAAAGATTTGCTGAGTAAACACTCCGACGAGTACGACATATTGCAAACCCTGACCACGCGCGCGATGCGGGCGGGCGAAAGTCAGGGCGACCCGTACTATTTCGTATCGCCGGAGGAGTTTCAGGCGCAGATTGACGACGGCCGCATGTACGAGCACGAGCGCATACACGGCAGTCTCTACGGCGGCAGCCGTGACGTGCTCGATAAAAAGCGCGCGGAAGGCAAGACGCTGCTCAAAGACATCGACATACTCGGCGCTAACAAGCTCAAACAAAGCCTGAAAAACGACATACGCGTGCTGAGCGTGTTTCTGTACGTCGAGGACAGCGAAGTGCTTATAAAGCGCCTACGCGACCGCGGTGACGCGGAGGACGATATAGTTGTCAGGCAGCGCCGGTTCGACATGGAGATGGCGCTGTCCATATCGGCGGATTACCTTATAAACAACAATAACCGCGAATTGACCGCCAAGGCCGTAGACGCCATAATCCGCGCGGAAACATCGGGCGCGATATATATGCCGGCTTACGGCTGTCAGATTCCGAGCGAGGAGAGCGTTGACGCGCTGTCCGCCGAAGCGCGTTCGGGCGCGTCGCTCGCGAGAGTTGAGGCGGGTTTCACGGGTTCGGAAATCGTGATACTCGAAGGCGCGGATCGCTATCTGGCAGCTATGAGAACCGGAGCGTTCGTACAGAAGCGCATATCGAACCTTTCGCAACCCGTCAGAGCGGCGGAAACGGACGCATCGGCGTGGCACACTCTGGCTAAAGGCTGCACAAATGATTGACAGAATACGCGAGTGGGTGAACTTCGAGACGCCTACGGGCGACGAAGCGCGCCTGAACGCGTTTATTGACGCGCTATCGCGCGAGTTTTCGGAAACCGGCGCTTCAGTCGAAAGAATAAGACTACAAGGCGGCGACATGCTGCGCGCGACGCTCGGTTCGGGCGGCGATAAGGCGGTTCTGTTGGGACACGCCGACACCGTATTCGAATACGGCAAAGCCGAAAAATTCGACACAGAGAACGGCAGGCTGTACGGCGCGGGCGTTTCGGACATGAAAACTGGGCTTGTCATGATGCTCGAAGTGTTCAAAAGCTTCAGGCGCTGCCCGCCCGCAGGCTGGCGCTTGGAAGCGCTTATCAATTCCGACGAGGAGCGCGGATCGCCCGAAAGCAAAGCTCACATAATCGGTTTATGCGAAGGCGCGAAGCTCTGCCTGTGCTTCGAAGCCTCGCCCGAGGGCTTTTGCGCGCTCGAGCGCAAGGGAATAACATCGTACAAGCTTACCGTTCGCGGCGTTTCGAAACACGCAAGCCGCGGCGATGTTCACAAACGCGGCGCAGCGCGGGCGCTTGTGGATATACTTGCGCGCATATATTCGCTCGAAAACGAAATCGACGGCCTGAGCGTCAACGTCGGCATGATTAAGGCGGAGGGCAGGGCTAACATAATCGCGGGCAGAGCCGAAGCGCTCATCGAAATGCGTTCATATTCCAGCGAAGCGCTTATATACGCAAAAAATAGGGCGCTTGAGATATGCGAAAGTCAAAACAACGGAGCAAGCGCCGAACTGAAAGTAATAGGGGAGCGCCCGCCAATGTCTGAAAACGCCGAATCTGTTAGAATCTATGAAATTGCCAAGAAGCACGCGGAACGCGAGGGACTTGCGTTGAACCGAGCGCCGCGCGGCGGCGGCAGCGACGGCGCGTTCGCGTCTTTAGCGGGCGTGCCCGTGCTCGACGGCATGGGCGCGGAGGGCGGCGCAGCGCATACGCGCCGCGAATATGTCGTCGCGGGCACGATAGAGGCGCGCACGCGCGTATGCGTCGAGACTATCAGAGAAGTTATGTGTTAGGGCAACCGCTCGAGTTTTAAGCGCCCTGAGATGTTCGTCGCGCGCATTGTCATTTGCTTAATCGTGTTATAGTATATGTCCTCGCCTATTACAGTGAGCCCGTCTTTGTATTCGGGCAGTACGTATGAGAAAATCAGCTTGCGTGTGTTAAGGTCGTAGCGGCATAGCGTGAACCCGCCCGACGACTGCATCAAAACGAACAGCGTGCCCCTCGCGATTATGATGCTGCGCACACGTCCCTGTTGGGGCAGGTTTGCCTTGAACGGGCTTTCCGCGTCGATCTTTCCGTTCGAGCCCATTGTTATAAGCGAAATCATGCTTCCGTAGCTCTCGGCGATATACAGTGTCTGATTGAAATACGACACGTCGCCGACCTTCATCGCGCCTTCGTATAATGGATTGCGCGCGCTGCAAGCGCCCGTGCCCGGCACGTACTTTATGGCGGCGTTTCCGAACAGACCGCCTTTTTTGAAGTAGAATAAGCCGCCGTGGGTCGCATAAAGAGTTTCAATGCCCGAATCGTTGTTTATGGCTAAGGACGTGCCCGCGTCCAAATCGTATGTAAACAGGCTCTTGGGCGTGTTGTAATAGAGCAGGTCGTCCATCACGCGGATCTGACCCACCGCGCCGCCGATCTGCATTCTGAGCGACTTGTTTTTGCGGCTTGGGTATAATTCATCGCTTATTCTGAATATCGACGTTGACAGCAGGCCGTGCACCAGCATATAAACCGTGTGTTTCGCAGCGTAAAGCGACTGCCCGACGCTGCGAGCGTATATCTCGTTATCCTCGCCGTTCGGGCGCATACGGCGCAAAAGTCCTTTGGATACATAGTATAGATAGCCGTTAAGATATACGCAGCTGCCCTGCCTGTTCGGATTGTACTGCGCCGTGAGCGCGCTCGCGATGGTCGGACGCTCGACTGCGGGGGCGGGTTCGCGGTACTCGCGCGTTTTTTCGACATCGTCCGAAATCACGGGATTGTGAAGCAGTTGCGGCTTGGGCGCGGGTTTTTCTGGCTTCGGGGGAGACGCCGGTATCGCCGACATGCGGGCGGACAGGGCGCTTACGAAGCGCGAATACAGCGCCTTACGCTCATTCGGGTTTTCGGCGGGCGCGGTCGGAGTCGGGTATCTGAGCGTCACGACCAGCTTTTTTAGCGCCGGGAGCGCGTTCTCAAGGCCTGAGTACGCGTCTATCCACGTCACACCGTCGAAAAAGTCTTTGAAAAGCTCGGTATGCGGCTTTTCGTCGAGTTTCAGTTCGAGCCGCTTTTTATTAAGCTCGCGGGCTTTGACAATCTCCTTGCGCACGTCGTCCGACATCATCGATTCCCACGTGCACAGCACTAAAAATATGTCGCAGCGCTCTATAGCGTCGTATATATCATCCCAGTAATACAGCGTGTGCGGGTCGAGGTTATGGTTGCTTATCCAAACTTTCCAACCTTCGTTTATAAGTTCGTTATAAACTCGCTCCGCCGCGTCGATGTTCTGGCTCGAATGGCATATGAACACGTCGCGGCGAATCTTTGAAGTGTCCTGTATTTCGCGTTCAAGTTCGCGATAGCGCGTGTTGACTATCTCGTGCAGCCGGTCGCATATCTCGCCGTCGGTGTAATGCGGTATCGTGCGCTCGAGCGCGCGAATTTCGTTGTATTTGCCGTATTTGAGTATGTATTGGAACATCTCGATGTATTCGCTTCTCGTTGCCGACGGCAGCTTTTGCAGATAATCGCGCAGCGGGCGCGAGTCGGACAGAGGCGATTTGAGAATATACAGGTATTGGGCGATCTGCGCGCGGTAATCGTCGGGTATCATGCCGATTATGACAGACGCGTACTGCTTTATCTGTTCGATTTGGAAATTGTCGAGCGCGTCTTTGAGCGCGGCGCGGTGCAGCGATATTCTTTCGGCTTTCTCCTTATCGACGCGCGCGAAATCCTCGCCCTGCCTGAGCGAAAACGTCGCGCCGCAGCCCAGCCTCGTACAGACGAACACCGTCTGCCCCGGCTGTACATTCTCAAATTCCGCGCCGCAGCACGTGCAGCGTATGCGCTTTAGCTGTAATTCCGACATGAGACTGCCTCCGAAGAATAATGTTTTGCGCTATGGCAGCGTTTCGATTACGCCGCTTTGTATATTTATGCGCGCCGTGCGCGAGGGTGAAACCGCGAAGTACGCGAATCCGTTTATGACTGCCGTCTCTTTAGCGCGCCCGAGCATGGTTTCGGAGGTAGGCGAGCGCGACGTCAGCTCATAACCGAGCAGCTTGCGCTCGGATTTATTGCTCATTAACAGATATGTGCGCGAGCCGTCCGCGAACGCGCGTTCCGCCGCCCATTCGCCGTCGTTCGCGTCCAAACGCCTGCGCGGATTGAAATCCTTGACGCTCAATGTGTACAGACACGTCTTCCCTTCGCGCTTTATGTAGGCTATTTTCGAGCCGAACGGCGACGGCGAATCGGGAACGATGTCGCCCGAATCGAGTGTGATGGGTTCGCCGTCGGCAATCAGGCACAGTCTCGCGTCGTTTGCGCGCGACGAATCCAAGTACACCGCTCCGCGCGGCGTGGATACGAACGACGAAGCGACCGCGCCCTTTACGAGCGTTTCCGAAAGGTTGGTATCGACGCTGTACGAGCACACCCGTTCGCCTTTTGAATAATACAGTTTGCCGCCGTATGCGCAGATGCCGCCGTCGGGCGATATGCCCAAGGCGCGCGGCCGCGCGTTCGCGCCCGAATCGTCAATTACATATACGTTTTCGCCGTATTTTATGGCGTACAGCCTGCCGCCCGTCAGGCACAGCGTGTCCGCGCATAAACCCGTAATATCGAAATTCATGCTTCCGTCCGGGCGCATACAGCGCAGACGGCCGCCGGAGATATAGTATAAGTATCCGCCGCACGCGCAACAGCAGCCGCGCGCGTCCGCTTCGGTTTTCCTGCGCGGAACTGTGAGAGCGGGCGCTGTAAGCAGCGGTTCTTCGCTTATCTTTGCGGGCGCGAGTGTGATTTCGGGCTTTTTCAGCCCGCGCGGCGCGGGGAATTTCGGAGCCGTTAGTATTTCCGGCTCGGTCGCTTTATCGGCATAGGCTTTTTTGTCGATTATGATGTTCTTAACGCCCACGTCGGGCTCGCCCTCCGCGATCGCGGTAAATGTCATTTTCGCCTTGCGCAGCTTAGGGAACGGGGCGGCGGGGGTCAGCTCGCCCGTCGGAATTTTAGCGGGAGAATCCGTCTCCGGCTTGACTTCGGTTCGGCGCGCGCGTTTATCGCGCATTTTTAGCTTGGGCTTAACTGCGACGGAAGCAAGAGCCGCCTCCAATCGTGAAAAAACAGTGTCGAACGCCGAAACAACGTCCGAATACGCCATTATGAAATCCGACTCGGATATGACGCTCAAAAACGCGTTCGACAGTTTGCTTTCGTCGATCCTTATTCCGACAAACGGTTTGCGCTTATCCTTCGCGCGATTTATCTCGCGAAGCACGTTGGGGCTCAGCATTGCGTCGTCGGAGCATATCAGCAGGAACGATTTGCATCTGTCTATCGCGCGTTCAATATCGAGCCAATAGTCGACCGAATGCGGGTTTATGTTGTGCAGCGCCGACCACGGCTTCAAGCCCTTTGAGATAAGCAGAGAGTACAGCGTTTCGGAGTCTTTTTTGTCGGCGCTCGACGCGCAGACGAACACGTCGCGCTCTATGTCGGCCGTATCGTCTATCTGGCGCGCGATCTCGGCTCGGCGTTTCTTTATCAATTCGTTCAAATAGCGTTTGCGCGGAGAAACGACGATCCGCTTGAGCGCGTCGTCGATCGTTTTTAGGTCGCTGTATTGCACATAGGGGAGCGCGAGCTCAATAGATTCGATGAACTCTTCCTCCGTAACGTCCTTGACCGACGACATATATTCGCGAAACGGGCGCGGGTCGCCGCCCGACACGGTCATGCCGTACACGCACTGGGCGACTCTCGCCGAGAAATCGTCGGGTATCATGCCCGTTATGACGGACGCGCAATAGCGTATCTGTTCAGTCTGAAATTCGCGCAGCGCGGATTTCAGCGCGCGTCTGTGCGTCTCGATATGTTGAGCGCGTTCTTCCTCGATATGCGCGAACTGTTCGCCGCGGGATACAAAAAACTTCGCGCCGCAGCCTATTCGGCGGCATACGAATATCGTTTGATCCGGCGCAATGTTCTCAAATTCAGCGCCGCAGCATGTGCATCTTATGCGCGTGAATTGTATATCCGACATCGTATCCCTCCATAACATGCGAGCGTGCAATGAATTTTACCTGTTACTCACTGTACCTTGATTGTCAGGCAACCGCTTCGCGGTTGCCTAATCATTATACCATATTTTTCTCCGTATGGGCAAGCAGGAAAGACCTCGTATAAAAAATACACAGTAATGATATACTTTGTTAATATTCATATATCGCAGATATGTTCGTATAAAGGTTTGGCGAATGCCGCAATTTTTATCGAATTAATGATTGCATAATATGTTAATATGTGTTATTATAAACGAGAATATTTTCTGAGGTGACTTATATGGACATATTGAAAATTGCCCCGTGGCCGGAGTGCGAAAAAAGCGCTTACGCGCAGTACGAGCCGGAAGAAATATACAATCTCGGCGCGCAGCTGCACGTGCCGCACGGCTACGAGGGCATTGTCTGGAAGGATATGCACAATTACGAAATTTTAATGCCGGGCGACTACGAGCTGGGCGATAGAATGCAGCGCGTAAAGAAAGTAATCGGCAGGTCGTATCTGGCGGGCAAGGTCGCCTACATAAATAAATCAATATCGGAGCTTATAGAGTGGGGCACGGGTCGCCCCGTGTCATACTTCGACAAAACGCTGGAACACACAGTGACGGTCGCGTTTTCAGGCTCTCTCAACGTGCGGGTCGACTTGAGCGAACCGTTCATTAAGTACATAAGCTCGGGCAACATCAAAAAAATCACGCTGCGCGACATAATCAAAGACCGCGCGCCCGCGTTCATAAACGCGTTGAGTCCCGCGCTAAAGTACTTTATCGAAGAGAACAATTTAGACTTCCGTATGATTCCGACAAAGCTTCGCGAAATATCGGATAGCGCCGAATTGCGAATACGCCCGGTGTTCACGCAAATAGGGCTGTGGGTCAGCGATTTGGTTATTACAGGTTATGTGTTCCCCTAAGAACAGAGTAATTAACCGAAGGAGGATATTGTTATGGGTCTGATTGATAAAATCAAGGAAATGTTGAAAGGAACGGAAGTTGAGGCCACTCCGGATAAGAATATATGCCAGGAAATCGACGTGGTGCGCCAAAAACTGCTCGATGTGCAGGGACAGGGCGATCAGGAAATACTTGAGCCGTATATAAAAGAAATCACCGCGATAAATAACAATCTGAGAACGAGCCCCGCGAAAAACGAAAACGCCAAACTGATGGATCAGGAAGTCATAAAGTGTTTGGGCGTTATGCTGCGCTGCATCGACGACAAAGATATTCAGACGCTTTCATATTGCATGGAGTGCATCAGAAAAGCGAGCGAATTGCGCCCGGCAGCGAATAAGCACGACGTCGAAATTATTCATATATACGTCGAGCGCACGCGCGTGTCGCTCGATTACGTGAGCCACATAAAGTCAAAGAGTCACTATGAAGCCACAATGGAGGAGGTCATCAAAGATCATCAGGCTCTGACAGAGAAAATACGGAAGCTCCAGGCGACGAAAGACATCACCGAGCTCAGCGTAGAGTTCGCCAAATTGTCCGAATATAAATCTCTAATAAATAAAATCCAGAGCAACATCGAGCAGGAAGAAATTCGCCTGCTGGGCAGTAAGTCGCTGTTGATCAGGCTCAAAACGCAGGTCGACGGCGCGGGCGACTCGCTTACGCAGCAGGAGCTTACTGAAATCGGAAACCTGATAGAAAATCTGGAAACCGAGAGCACCGTTGCCTACGAGGAAATTGTCAACGAATACAGTAAAATCAGAGGCACGTCCACCGCGATTGACAAGCGCAAGGCGGAGATAAACGAAAAGTTCTTCTCTGAAACGATAGACCCGTCGCTCTATAAAATTGTAGAGCCCGTCGCCGACACGGTCTTAAACAGCGATCAGGCGAAAGCACCCATAAAAGCTGAAGAGAAAAAAGACGAAGCGGACATGCAGCTCGCGTAAAAGACGATTGGAGGAACGATTATGTTCAAGAGTAAAAAAGTCAGGGAAGCCGAGAAAGAGGCGGCGAAGCTCGCGCTCAAACGCGAGGGCGAACAAAAGCAAAGACAGCTCTTGCAGGAAATATCGCGCACAAAAATAAAGATGAGCACGTTCGAAGAGAACATGAATCAAAAGCTCCGCGCTGGCGTGAACCGCGCGATAATGGCGAAGAACACAGGCGACAAATCGGCGCTTAAGAACGCATACATAGACATTCGCATGGCTATGCGCTTCAAAGCACTCGCGGGCGGCATGAACACCGCCATGACGCGCATGGAGAGCAACGTCAATTTCGCTGCCGTGGCGAGCGATATGGCGGATACGCTCGAAAGAACGGGCGAGCTGACCAAAATGAATCCCACGATAAACGTGAGCAAGCTCGACAGCCTGTATCAGAAGGCTATGCAGCCGCTGAGTAACATCGTAAATCAGATGGAACGCTTCAATGAAATGAACAACTCCGACGTAAACGACGGTTTGAACATATCTGACGAGGACGTCGAGCGCGTCATACAGCAGGTCATTAACGGAGGCGTGGTCGTCGCGCCTCAGATGGATTTCGTAAAGCCCGCCGTTCAGCCGGTCGTGCAGAATGTCGCGACGCCCAAGCCCGCGCCCGTCGAGCAGACCGCGCAGCCCGAGAACACGTCGAAGTCAGTAGACGATATGATACAAGAGCTGATGGATCTGTCGAACGGGTTAAGCTGATATACTCAAAAATGCCAGTGGAGGCGTAGTAAATGGATTACGAGCAAATCGCGCAGCTTATGGAGCAATATAAACGCCATTTTGAGCTTGCGGGGCTTACGACAAACCCCGACGGCACTCAAAGCGTGAAGAGCCTGCCCGACCTCATACAGGCGACGGCAGTTCAGCTTAAGCTGTCCAAACAATATTCGGGCGTGGAAGCCGAAGCGCACATGCGCGTCGCGGCGGGCTATATGCCAGTGATACGCGAAGAATTGCGCAAGGTAAAGCCCGAAGTCGTGGCGAAACTGGAAGCGAAGAAAGCGCAGCAGAAAGCCGCCGAAAAACCGAAACCCGCGCCTGAAAAAGTGAATAAGCAAAAAGAGAGCGGCGAGAAATCCGAATCGGACGATTGGGTGCTCGAAAGCGCGCCCGACGTGACGTTCGACGACATCGTCGGCTTAGAAGACGTTAAGCGCGACATAATGGAGACGCTTTCGTGGCCTATCGAACACAGAGAGCTTATGAAATCGATAAAGCTCGAAATGAACAACCGCTATCTGCTTTACGGCCCTCCCGGCACGGGAAAGACAATGATTGCCAAGGCGATAGCCAACTTCATGATGAAAGAAAACTCGCGGTTCTACGCGGTTCAGTGCTCGAACCTCATTTCGAAATATGTCGGCGACTCCGAAAAGAACATAAAGGAGCTGTTCGAGCAGGCGGCGAAACAGGAGCGCGCGGTCATATTCCTGGACGAGTTCGACGCTCTGTGCCCAAAGCGCAGCGAGGGCGAAAATCAGGTCAACAACCGCATCGTCGCAGAGCTTTTGGCGCGCACCGACGGCATCGGCGGCAAGGCGAACAACACAATGCTCATAATGGCGACAAACTACCCGTGGCGCATTGACACCGCAATGCTTTCGCGCACGGGCAACCGCTTTTACATTCCGCTGCCCGATAAAGCCGCGCGCGAGTTTACGTTCAGGCGGCAGCTGGGGCATCTACAGATGAACGAAACCGTGAGCATAGAGTCTTTGGCCGAGGAGACCGAGGGCTACAATCACCGCGATATAAACGGACTGTGCGCCGCCATAAAGAAAAACTTTATGCGCAGGTGCATCGAGACTTCGCCCAACGCGCTCTTACCTCTCGACGTCTGCGACGTGGCGGCGGCGCATGAGGCGGTGCGCTCGTCTACCAACCCCGCCGAGGTCAGAGAAATGGAAGCGTGGATAAAATCCATGCAATGACGATTTAGGAGGCGTGCGTATGTCTTTCATATCAAAGATTAAAGAGAGAAGACACGCAAAGGAGCGCGAGCTTGAAGCTAAAAAGCGCAGCGTGCTCGCCGAGATTTCGCGCACGGCGATCGCGATTACGGGCTTCGAGGTAAAAATGGACACGCGCCTGCGCGCGAGCGTGAATAAAGCCATAACCGCGAAATCGATGGGCGATACGGCGGCTTTGAAACAATCGTATATCGACATACGCATGGCTATGCGCATGAAGGCGTTGGCTATGGGCATGTCGAGCGCTATAAACAGGCTCAAGAGCAATCTTGAATTTTCGAAAATGGCGGAGGATATGCAGAAGTCGTTTGAAAAAGCGGGCGAGCTTACACAGGCGAACCCCACGATAGACGTGTCCCGCTTAGACGTTCTGTATAATCAGGCGCTTGCCCCTATAAGCAATATCGCCGATAAGATCGAGCAATTCAACGAAATGAACATGGATTCGCAGTTCGACGATTACAACATCACCGACGAGGACGTTGAGAAATACATCAATAGCGCCATAAACAACCCCGGCCTGTTCCAAGCGCCACCGGCTGTCTACAGTCCCGCCGCCCGCGCGTTCGTGAACGCCGACAGCGCTCAGGCGTCGTCCGGCGTCGCGTCGATTGATAAGATGATTGCGGAGCTTGACGATTTATCGAAGAAATTCGGCGAAAAATGACGAAAAGGGACGAAAACTCATATTAAATTTCGCTCAATACCGCGTAAGCGCGTCGGCTGATATTGCCGAGCGCTTATTTTTTGGGTATAATAACATGAAAAGATTTTGGGAACAGGTGGAAACTAAATGAAATGGATCGCGTCGGCAGCGTTCGGCATGGAAGGTTCGACAGGCAAAGACCTTAAACGCCTGGAAGCGGAGGACGTTTCGGTTATGAACGTCGGCGGCGCTACGTTTTCGGGAGACTTCTATCAGGCAATGAAAGCGTGCCTGTGGCTGCGCACAGCCGACCGCGTGTCGCTTTTTCTGTCGGAGTTTACGGCTACGACATTCGACGAGCTGTTCGAGGGCATCCGAAGCATAAACTGGGCTGATTTCATAAGCAGGGAAGCGGCTTTCCCGGTGCGCGCGAAATGCGTCAAGAGCACGCTGATGAGCATGTCGGATGTTCAGAAAATCACAAAAAAAGCCGTCGTCGAGAAGCTGAAAAGCGCATACGGCGGCGAATGGCTGCCCGAGACGGGCGCTCAAATACAAATAGATATAAGCATACGCAACGACGTCGTGACAGTGTCGCTCGACGCGTCGGGCGAGCCGCTTTCGAAGCGCGGCTATCGCACGTGGAACGGCGAAGCGCCTTTGCGCGAAACGCTCGCCGCCGCGCTCGTGTTAAACAGCGGCTGGCACCCGTGGCAGCCGCTGTACGACCCATGCTGCGGAACTGGCACGATTTTAATTGAGGCGGCGTTTATCGCGCTCAACCGCGCGCCCGGTCTGCGCAGACAGTTCGCCATGGATTCGTGGGGATTCGCCGATAAAGCGGCTTTCGAACGCGCGCGCCGCGAGGCGCAGAGCAAATATGACGAGTGCGCGTCGCGCGAGATAAAGATTGCCGGCTCTGACATAGACCCCGAGGCGTGCGAGCTGGCGCGCAGACACGTCCGTCAGGCGGGCTTGGGCTCGAGAATCGAAGTTTCGACCATGGATCTGCGCGACCTTAACTTAAAGGGCGAACCGGGCGTCATTATAGCCAATCCGCCTTACGGCGAGCGCATAGCGAACATACGCGCCGCGCACGCTGTCGCCAAGCAGTTAGGCGAGTTGTCGCGCCGCGCGCCCGCGTGGAGTCTGTGCGCGTTTTCTGCCGACATGGGCTTCGAACGCGAGTTCGGCCGCCCCGCCGCTCGCAGACGTCGCTTCTTCAACGGCAGAATTGAATGCGAATACCATATGTTCAACCCGACCGCGCCCACAGCAAAAAGCGCGAAAACGCCCGGAGGTAGCAAATGAAATCGGTATTTAACCGCCAACCGTTGACCCCGAACACATACGCCCCGCTCTCTCTCGGTTCTATTCGACCCGAGGGTTGGCTGCGCGAACAAATGGAAGCGCAGAAAGACGGCATAACGGGCAGATTGCGGGATATATGGCCGGACGTTGGCGACGGCTGCGGCTGGCTGGGCGGCGACGGCGACGCGTGGGAGCGCGCGCCATACTACTTGGACGGACTGGTGTCCCTCGCGTGGGGACTTGAGGACGAACAGCTCAAGGCGAGCGCCATGGACTATATCGAGTGGATATTGAACAGTCAGCGCCCCGACGGCTGGTTCGGTCCTTCAAAAAACAACGACTACTGGCCGCTCATGATATGCCTAAAGGCGCTGTATAACTATTTCACCGCGACGCTGGATAAACGAGTGCTCGCGTTCATGGACAAGTTTTTCAAGTATGAATACAGGCACTTGGATTCGCAGCCGCTCAAGGGCTGGGCGTGCGCGCGCGGCGGCGAGAACATGCTGGCGGCTTTATGGCTGTACAACATAACGGGACAGAGCTATCTGCCGGAACTGTGCAAAAAGCTGCGCTCGCAAACGCTTGACTGGCCGAACATATTCCATACGTTCCCGAATATACAGCCTATGTCGAAATCTCTCGCGTGGTCGCGCCTGAAAGAAGCCATGAATGACGACGGCGAAGGCTTAGTCGGCTCGGAGCACCCGTATTTCCACACATACTATCACCAGTCGCACGGTGTCAACATAGCCATGGCGCTTAAAACGCCGGGCGTCATAAACATGTTCAAAAGCGGCTTCAAAGAGCAGGGCGGCTTCAAATTCGGCTGGCAGAAGCTGATGAAGCATCACGGCGTGGCATACGGCATGTACACCTGCGACGAACACCTAAACGGCTCTGCGCCCACGCAGGGCACCGAAAGCTGCGCTATTGTCGAAACGATGTTCACGCTCGAAACGCTTATAGGCTGCGGCGATTTCGGACAGGAACTGCCCGACATACTCGAAAAAATCGCGTTCAACGCGCTGCCAGCGCTGTTTACGAAGGACACTATGGGGCATCAGTACGACCAGCAGGCCAACCAGATCTCCGCGACGCGCGCGAAGCGCCCGTGGTACAACAATTCCGACAGCGCGAACGTGTTCGCATTCGACGAGAATTTCGGCTGCTGTACCGCGAACATACATCAGGGTTTCCCAAAATTCTGTCAGTCGCTCTGGTACGCGACGAACGACGGCGGGCTTGCGGCGATTTCATACGCACCGTGCAAGGTGCGCACCGTTATCGACGGCGTGCCCGTGCATTTGAGCGTTTCGGGTGATTATCCATACACCGAAACCGTCGAGATAGAGGTTTCAGTGAAACGTCCCATAGAGTTCCCGCTGTATTTGCGCGTGCCTTTCTGGGCAAAGCAACCGAGCATTCATCTGCCGGAAGGCGAAATAATGTCCGTGCGCGCGGGTGAAACGACGTGCGTGCGCCGCCGCTGGATAGCCGGTGACGTTATCAAACTCGAAATGCCTATGGAAGCGCGCATAACGCGCTGGAATCATCAGTCAGCGGCGGTCGAGCTCGGGCCTTTGCTTATGGCATTCAACCCGAAAGAGGACTGGCGGCGAGAGGGCGGAAGCGACGCGTCGCCTACGTGGCGCGTGACGACTGACGACGAATGGAACTGGGCGATAATTCGCTCGGAACCTATGAAAGCCGTGTTTTCAGGCGAAAAGGCCGGCGCTTTCAAAAACGGCGAACCGCCCGTCAAGGTGCTCGCGAAGATGGGCAAAGCTCAGGAATGGACGACGGACGGCGAAAACTGCGCGAGCACGCCCATTCAGCCGACAATAGACAAATCCACGGTCAAAACGGTCGAGCTCGTGCCTTACGGGTTTACGTCTCTGCGCATAAGCCAATTCCCGTTGGCCGAGAACGCCGTCGAATAAATAACACATTATTGGAGGAGAACTTATGCCCGCATTGGACATGCCGCTTGAGCAACTGAAGGAATACAGGGGAGTATCGCCCAAGCCCGCCGATTTCGACGAGTATTGGGAGCGCGCGTTGCGCGAAATGGAAGCGCTCGGCACTTCATGCACTCTAACGCCTGCGGAATTTCAAGCTCCTGGCGCGGAATGCTTTCATATGACTTTTACAGGCGTGGGCGGCGCTCAAATATACGCCAAATACCTGCGCCCGGCGAAACGCGCGAAGAAATGCCCCGCGCTGCTCGAGTTTCACGGATACAGCGGTTACAGCGGCGATTTCGTTGGCAAGTTGAGCTACGTCTGCGCGGGCTTCTGCGTCGCCTCGCTGGACTCGCGCGGTCAGGGCGGCAAGAGCGAAGACAGCGCCCATATACGCGGAAACACGCTCAACGGTCACATAATCCGAGGCCTTGACGAGGAAAACCCCGACAAACTGTACTACAGAAACGCATATCTCGACACCGCGCAGTTGGCGCGCATAGTGATGGCGCTTGACGAAGTCGACGAAACGCGCGTTGGCGCGACGGGCGGCTCGCAGGGCGGCGGACTCACGCTGGCGTGCGCCGCGCTCACGCCGAAACTCAACCGCTGCGCGCCGTGCGTGAGCTTCCTGTGCGATTTCAAACGCGTGTGGGATATGGACTTGGACGTCGCCGCATACGACGAACTGCGCGCGTATTTCAGACGCTTCGACCCGCTGCACGAGCGCGAGAACGAAGTGTTCACAAAGCTCGGATACATAGACAACCTGAACCTCGCGCCGCGAATCCGCGCGAAGGTATTGCACATAACGGGTCTTTTGGATTCCGTATGCCCGCCCAGCACGCAATTCGCCGCGTACAACGCCATAACTTCCGAAAAGCAAATGCTCATATATCCCGATTACGCGCATGAAGATCCAAAGGGCTCGAAAGACAGAATAATGCAGTTCATGCTCGAAATGGTTTGACGCGATTTCTCTGAAACATAGGGCGGGTCGCGTTGACCCGCCCGCGAAATTCTGCAGATTTTACATGAAATGTATTTACTTGCGTGACATAAAATGATATAATCTGTCTCGTTCGAAAGCGAGGGGCATTAGCGCAGTTGGTAGCGCACAACACTGGCAGTGTTGGGGTCAGGAGTTCGAGTCTCCTATGCTCCATTGTTCACAGAAAAGTCAAGCGGTTTGCTTGGCTTTTTGTTTATGCTGTTCCGCTGTCATTTCTCCTGAAAGCGGCCGAAAGCGCGTCGTAGAGCGCGTCGGGGTCTATCGGCTTTGACACGTGGCTGTTCATTCCCGCGGACATAGTTCGAGCGATGTCCTCGTTCATGGCGTTCGCCGTAAGCGCGATGATCTGCACGGTTTTCGCTTCGGGGTGGGAAGACGCGCGAATCGCCGCTGCGGTTTCGTAACCGTCCATTTCGGGCATCTGTATATCCATAAGTATCGCGTCGTAATGACCGAGCTCTGAGTTTACGAACTTTTCGAACGCGATTTTGCCGTTTTCGGCCTCGTCGCACATAACGCCGAATTTCGCGGTGAGCCCTTTAGCCACGATGCGGTTCATTACGTTATCTTCGGCGAGCAGCACGCGCCTGCCCGTCAGATCGCGCTTGACAAACGCAACACTATCTATCCCGCCGGCCTTGCCGCCCGTGAGCGACATGAACAGGTCGAACAGCGAGGACTGAAACAGCGGCTTTGAGATAAACATGTCAGCGCCCGCCTTGCGCGCGCTTTCGTCGGCCTGATAGTGCTCGTAAGCCGACGCGATTATGACGATCACGTTTTTGCCGTACTTGTCCCTTATCCGTCTCGTAAGCTCGATGCCGTCCATATCGGGCATTTTCCAATCGATTATGCATATGTTATACATATCGCCCGCAGAGGCCGCGCTTTCGATTTCTGTCAACGCCGACGCTCCGTTATCGACGCATTTGAAGCGCACTCCTATGCGCGTAAGCACCGTAGCGAAATATTCGCGTTCGACAGGCTCGTCGTCAACCGCGAGCACGCGCATAGCGTCTACGGAGTGACCCAAGCGCTCCGGCTCGGCGTCGTCGGTCAGCCCAAACGGAAGGTCGAGCGTGAACGTCGTGCCAATGTCCGGCTCGCTCTCGACGCGTATAGCGCCGTCCATCATCGAAACCAGGTTCTTGACTATTGAAAGCCCCAGTCCGCTGCCGCCGTATTTTTGCGCCGTGGCGGCGTTCTCCTGCTCGAAGGGTTTGAACAGGCGCGATTTCATATCGTCAGTCATGCCGCAGCCCGTGTCGGATATTTCAAATCGTATGAACGCCTTATCGTCCGACTGCGTCGTCTTGCTTATGGCGAGACTTAACGGCGTTTCCAAGTATGTTGATGAGTATCTGGTTCAGCCTGAGCGCGTCGCCCACAAGACGGTCGTTCAGGGGCGTGACAAGCCGCGTGTCGAAGCGTATGCCCTTTTGCGCGCACTGAGGCACGAACAGGTTCGTCACGGAGTAAATAAGCTGCTTGAAATCGAAAGGCTTGTTCGCCAGCTGCATTTTCCCGGATTCTATCGCCGACATGTCGAGCACGTCGTTTATGACCGCCAGAAGCTGTTTTGCCGCGATTTCGGAATCGTTCAGATACTCCCTGCACCGTTCAAGCTCCGCGTCTTTCGAGAGCGTTATGAAGCCGATTATGGCGTTAAGCGGCGTGCGCATTTCGTGAGACACTCGCGACAGAAAACTGCTTTTTGCCCCGCTCGCGCGTTCGGCGTTCCTCAGCGCGTCTGAAAGCTCCGCGGCGCGCTGTTTTTCGAGAGCGAGCTGCGCGGCGGTCTGCCTGCGCCGCTTCGAAGTCACATACAAGAGTATGGAAACGACGACCGCTATGAGCAGTAAAAGCATTACGAGCAGAATAATGAGCGGGTTGTCATATATGAACCCCATAAGAGAAAATGGCAGTTTCTCAAAGCGGCTGTTTTTGTCGACCGCGCATTCCAAATCTTTTTCGGTTATGCTTCCGACAACGCGGTTCATAATCGAATAGAGCAACGGGTTCTGATTTTCATAAACTCCCACCGAAAGCGGAAGCGTCGCCGAATAAACCGTCTCAGTCACGAGTTTGTTCGTAATGTCGTCATAAGCGGCGAGCGCCGCCATTTTACCGTATATATAAGCCAAGTCCTGTTTTCCGTTCAATATCGCTTCGGATATTTCCGCACAGGTATCGTAATATACCGTTTCAGTGAAACCGGCTGTGTCTATGCCCAGCATACGCGGATCGGTGCCAGTCAAAAGAGCGAGCTTTGAAAATGATTCCTGACCTTTTCTGTATAGACGCGAAACTGTCATAGAGTAATAGGGCGGCGTGATCCTGTAGCCCTTCGACTCGGCCTCCGGGTAGTTATACCACGCGTCGAACCAAATCGGTATGCCGGATTCAATGTGATTGGTGCTTTCATCGCGATCGCGGGATTCGACTATTTCGATGTTTAGCCCGCTGCGCTCCGCCATAAGCCGCGCTATATCGCTTATGATGCCCTTAGCCTCTCCGTTCTCGAAGTACGCGTAGGGGGCGAGGTCGGGACATATCAACGCCCGTATGACGGTGTCTTTCATAGACTTCATATACGCGCGCTCCTCTGCGGTGAACGCAATCTCAACGCCGCTGTCAGGAGAGTAATATTTGTCCATGAGGCGCGTTCGCAGACCCGGCGCGTCGCTTATCAGCTTAGAAAGCGCCGCGTCGATTTCAGCGAGCAATTCCGTATTTCCCTTTCTCACAATAATGTAAAACGGGGACGGATCGAACTGCGCCAGCACACGTTCGCCGTGCGCCGCGCGCAGATTGCTTGTGAGAATAGCGTCTATATTGTCGGAGGATTTCAACGCCGCGACAAGCTCGACCGCGCTTGCGTAGTATACGGGCTTATATGAAAAACCGTTCGCTTCGGCGAACGCGGCGAGCCCGCCGTTGCGGCTGTTGCCCTCTATCATGCCTATGCGAATGCCGTCCCAGTTGCCGTAATCGCCTGACGCATATGCGCAGTCTCCCGCGTCGGCCGTGAGCATCGCGGCGGAAGTGCCGACGGGTTCTTTCGAAAAATCAAACCGTTCCAGTCTTTCGGGCGTCATCTGAGCGCTGGTGAGCAGGTCTATCTCGCCTCTTTCGAGCATGTCCTGCATTTCGTTCCAACTTTTTTCGTAACCCGTATATTCATAACGCCAGTTTGTATAACCGATAAGGCGCTGCAACAACTCGTAACCGTAGCCTGACGGAGCTCCGCTTTCGTCGAGCATGTGATAACCATCGAAGGCGAAAAACCCCACCCGAACCGTCTTCACTTCCTGCGCGAGCGACGCGCCGGGCGGAGCGAACGCCGTCAAAAACAGCGCGACAAGCAACCCCATAATTATATTCTTTATTGTTAGGGCTTTCGTTCCGGCGGATAATTTTCGCGAATCCATGCTTCGCGGCAGGTTTTGACCGTGAGTTTTCATGTATATCGCCATTCCATTCCGATAATATACGACGCGTTAACCTGATTAACTCTAAAACGAACCACGTTACACATAAATGATTTGTTTAACATAATTATATAACATATTCCGGTTATTGTCAATCGCAACGCGCATTTTATCGAAACGGCATAATTCAGTAGCCGCAAAACATATAGTCTTTAATCGCGAGTTCGCGTTAATTACCTTGATATTGCGAAACTTTTGTTGTATAATTATGTAATCAACGGCGAATATTTCGCGTTATCGGATTACGGCGGCGTTATTTCATAACGTCCGCGTTCAATATAGGGCGCAGGAGTGAGCGTATGGTCGAAAAAGCCAAGGAAAAGCCGCGCGTAATCGGGTATAAAGGCGAACGCAGCTCCGGGCTGTGGAGAATCGGTTTTGTTTCGATCGCGTTCATTATAATAGTCTTCACAATATGCTTATTGTTTGTCAACAACATCAGGAAAGTTAATCACGAAAACGCGCTTTCGGACCTCGAGGATTACGCCGCCGCCGTGCAGACGACGCTAATAACTCGCCTGACGAGCGATTTCGGCGCGTTAGACAGCATCGCCGTCTGCATATCGGCAATGTCCGACATGGATTTTGACGAATTGATGCCTTCGCTGAATAAGATAAATCAATCGAACGAGTTCACGCGAATGGGGCTTGCCGGTTTGGACGGCAAGGCTGATATGCTCGACCTGAACGGAAGCGTATACCCGATGGATTTTTCCGAGGAACCGTTCTTTATTTCGGCGCTTTCGGGAAAGAGCGCTTTGCAGGACACGGTTCCCGACCCGCATTCGGATGGCTGGATAGTGCGATACGCAACGCCCGTAATCAAGAACGGTACGGTCATAGGCGCGCTCGTCGCAAACCACAGCGCGTCGGTGTTTTCCTACATAATCGACTTGGCAAAATGGAGCGGTTACGGATACGCGAACATCACAGACAGTTCCGGCACTTTCGTTATTCGCAGCAATAACCCGCTTGTTTCAAGCGATGCGCTGTCGATTGACGATTTGGGAGATTTCTCCGAAAAAGGCAGAAACGATCTGGCGAACGCGCTTAAGGGCGACGGCAGCGTTTTCGGCTACACCGACAGCCGAGGCGAAATCATGTATTCTATAGCAAAGCCGCTTGGGTTCAACGGCTGGAACATAGTCTGTTCGCTTTCAGAGAGCCACATAAACGCGCCGCTCGTCTCGAACGCGCGCCTCGTTCTCTGCGCGCTCATAGGCTCGGCGGCGCTGTTTCTGATATTGGTCGTTTCTTTCATGCGAATGCTTGCCCGCAGGCAGAGCGAGTTGAATAGGCAAAACGCCGAAAACGAAACGGTGATCAGTCAGAGCGGAAAATATCTGCAACGCTACGACATTCCGACCAGAACCGCGAGCTTTCTGAACGGCTCGTACAGCCTGTTCGGGCTGGATAGAGTCGTTTCCGATTATCCCGAATCCATATTGAATAAACCGTTTTTGCACTCTGACAGCCGCGAGGATATTGCGCGTTTCTACGCTTCGATGAGCAGCGGCGCGCCGAGCGGAAGCGTCGATTTCAGGGTTTACGCGTTGAACGGAGCGCTCAGGTGGTATCACGCCGACTACACGCTTCTGCCCGACAGTCGCGGCAGACTGACGGGCGCGGTCGTTTCGTTTTACGACAACACCGACATGCGCGAAATGGAGCTCGCGTATGAGCTTCGCCTGAGCGAACGCGAAACTCTTTTACTGGATTGCAACTATTATCTGGAAGCCGACTTAATGAGCGGTAACGTAGTCAACGCGAACGGAGAAACCCATTACGGAAACGGAGACATCACAAACAGCGACCTGTACACGCTTGTCGAGTGGGATATTGCTAACAATATTTATCCGCAGGACACCGAGCTGTTCAAAGAGTTTTTCGATAAAAACAGGCTAATATCGCTAAACGCGCGCGGCGTGTACGAGGATTCGCTCGAATACAGGACTCTGCTCACGGGCAGTCTTTGCTGGTTCAGAGCCACCATCCAAATGGCTCAGTACCCCGGCAGCCGCGACGTTCGGCTGTACATAATATTCAAAAACATACAGAGCGAGCGCCGCGAGAAAGACACGCTTATCGACCAGGCGTCGCGCGATTCGCTGACCGGGCTTTTCAACCATGTCGCGACGTTCGACGAGATAAATCGCTTCCTGATTCGCGAGGGTTCGGCGGGCAATCACGCGCTTTTCATGATAGATATAGACGATTTCAAGCAGATAAACGACACTATGGGGCATCAGCTCGGCGACAGGGCGCTTATAAATATGTCAACCGCTATCAAAAGTTCTTTCAGAGACAGCGACATCGTGGGGCGCATAGGCGGCGACGAGTTTCTCGTGCTCATGAAAAACATAGTGACTGTCGGCATGATAGAGACGCGCGTCAAAAAACTGCTGGACGAATTGCAGCACGTCATCGCAGTCGGAGATAAGCATATAGGCGTGTCGGGCAGCGTGGGAATTACAATGTATCACGGCGACTTGAAACCATCAAAAACCGTGAATCAGCTCTACGCCGAAGCTGATGCGGCGCTCTACAAGGCGAAATCGCTCGGTAAAAACCGCTATGCCTACGCGGACGATTTGGAGAAGATCGCCGAAATATCTCCCGCCGACACGAAACGCGGAGCGGTCGCTCTGAGCCTGCGCGGGCTGCTCAACAATTTAGGCAGTGGCATCGAGATATATCACGGCTCTGCGGACGGTTCAGTCGCGCCGGTGTTTTGCAATCAGAGCTTTTTGAAGCTGCTGGGCGGACTTTCGGAAGAAGAGTTTTTTGATATATACGGTACAGACGCGTTAGCCGGCGTGCACCCCGACGACATCGGAGAACTGACAAAAATACTCGAGCAGGCGAAATGCTCGAAAACGTCGTGGAGGCATACATACAGGCTGCTCGGCGCGGGTGGGGAATACTACAGCGTGACCGCGTTTATCAACTACGTGTTTTTCGACGATTCGAGCTTTGACGTTTACGTCATATATTCAGACGCCGAACAGACGCTGCGCGACAGGTCGCGGCTGGAGGACAGATACCGCCATTTCCGAGAGGAAGAGTTTTTGCGCTCTTCGGGCGCGCTCGCGTCCTTCCGGCTCAATATATCAAAAGACCGTTACGAGGACGGCGACGGCGAAAACCTGCGCGATTGGACATGCGAAAGCGCGCGCGAGCTGCTTAAGCTCATACGCGCAAGGCTTGACACGCATACCGATTTTAATATGTTCGATTCGATTTTTTCGAACGAAGCGCTGCTGTCACGTTTCGAGCGCGGCGAAACGCTGCTCGAGTTGACCCTGCTGTTCGCGTCCTCCGGCGGCGAAACGCGCTGGCGGCGCGTATGCGCGCGACTGGCGCAGAACCCGAATACAAACGACGTGGAAGCGAAAATTGCCATACTCGACGTTGACAGGGAAATCAGACTGGAAAGCATGATAAGGCGGCTTGTGGACGCGGATTATGAATTTATATCACAGGTGGACGCGGCAACGGGCAAGATGATCATATTCAGGGGCGAGGTCGCGAAAAACTGGGGAGAGACGCTCGAGAATGTCGAGGACTACGACACGGGGCTCGCGCTCGCGCTCAAAACCGCCGTGCCGGAGAGCTATTACGATGAAAGTCTTAACGCGCTGAAGCTGGAGCGGGTAAAGGCCGAGCTTTGCGAAAAGAAAGAATATACATGCGTGTTCCCCGTCGTCGCTCACGCGGGCAGACCCGCGGGCTTCAAGAGATGGCGGCACTGCTATCTCGACGGTCAGAACTGTACGATAATGATTTCTCGGACCGACGTTACCGACGCAGTTTCGGGCGAGCGCGACGCTCTTACAGGACTATATAACCAACAGGGTTTTTACAGGCGAGTTTCGGAAGTGTTATCCCAAAACCCTGACACGCGCTATCGCATTCAGCGCTTCGACATAGACAATTTCAAGCTGCTGAACGAGACGCTGGGTTATACGGCGGGCGACGCGTTTCTGCGCGACTTGGGCGCGGGACTGCGCCGGCGCTCCGGTGGCGAAAGCGACGACATATGCTTCGCGCGCGTGGACGCCGACCACTTCGTCAGCTTGCGCCCCGACGACGGGCCGGACGCCGAAAGACTTATGGACGATCTCGTAGGTTGGATACAGAGTTATCCCATAGATTTCGCCGCCACGTCTCACATGGGCGTATACATAATCGAAGATTCGCGCATGGAGGTTTCCGCGATGTGCGACAGAGCGCTGTTGGCTCTGCGCTCCATAAAGGGCGACTTCACAAAGCGCGTCGCGTATTACGACGACGCTATGCGCAGCACGCTGCTTCGCGAACAGGAGCTGGCGGCGGATATGGAAAACGCTCTGCACGAGGAACAGTTCAAGGTCTATTTTCAGCCGCAGTTCAACTATGAGGACAACACTCTTATAGGCGCTGAAGCGCTCGCCCGCTGGATACACCCCGAATACGGCCTGATTCCGCCCGGCGAGTTTGTGCCTATGTTCGAACGCAACGGTTTCATAACAAAACTCGACGAGTACATATGGGATAAGAGCTGCGAGTATCTGGGCGGGTGGCTTAATGGGCTTGACAAGCGCGAAAACATATCGGTTTCAGTGAATATATCGCGCAAGGATATGAACAATCCGTCGCTTACCGATACGATAAAGGCGATCACGCGCAAGCACGGCGTGCCTGTGTCGATGCTGAAACTGGAGA
>CAYVPJ010000029.1:0-44166 GCA_964453505.1 uncultured Oscillospiraceae bacterium
CGAAGAACCCCTTCCTGGTGTCGGTACGCTCGGGCGCCAGAGCTTCCATGCCCGGCATGATGGACACCATCCTGAACCTGGGCCTGAACGACGTCACCGTCGAGGGTCTGGCCGCTCTTACCGGAAACGAGAGATTCGCATACGATTCATACCGCCGCTTCATACAGATGTTCTCGGACGTGGTTATGGAGATCCCCAAGAGCCATTTCGAGCGCGTACTGGACGATATAAAGGAATCGAAGGGCGTAAAATACGATACTGACCTTACCGCGGACGACATGAAGGGCGTGGTCGAGCGGTTCAAGAAGATATATTCAGAGCGCAAAGGCGAAGAGTTCCCGCAAAACCCGAAGGATCAGCTCATGTCGGCGATCAAAGCCGTTTTCAGAAGCTGGGATAACCCGAGGGCCATAATATATCGCCGTCTGAACGACATTCCGTCGGATTGGGGCACGGCCGTCAACGTGCAAAGCATGGTTTTCGGCAACATGGGCAACACGTCCGGCACGGGCGTGGCGTTCACGCGAGACCCCTCGACGGGCGAGAAGAAGCTGTACGGCGAATATCTGATAAACGCGCAGGGCGAGGACGTGGTCGCGGGCATTCGCACGCCTTCTCTGATCGCAACATTGAAGGACGTTATGCCCGAAGTGTACGCGCAGTTCGTTGATATTGCCGACAAACTGGAAAAACATTACCGCGACATGCAGGATATGGAATACACGATAGAGCGCGGCAAGCTGTACATGCTGCAAACCCGAAACGGCAAGCGCACGCCCGCCGCGGCCCTGAAGATAGCCGTCGATTTGGTCAACGAGGGTATGCGCACGAAGGAAGAAGCGGTCGATATGGTCGACCCGCGCTCCCTGGACGCGCTCTTGCATCAGCAGTTCGACAAAGAAGCCCTCAAAAATGCGTCCTTTGTGGGCGAAGGCCTCGCCGCGTCGCCCGGAGCGGCGTGCGGACAGGTGTACTTCACCGCAGCCGACGCGGTGCTCGCAGCGCAGAGCGGGCAGAAGGTCGTGCTTGTGCGCCTCGAGACGTCGCCCGAGGACATCGAGGGCATGGTATACGCGCAGGGCATATTGACCGCCAGAGGCGGAATGACATCTCACGCGGCGGTCGTCGCGCGCGGCATGGGCACTTGCTGCGTGGCTGGCTGCTCGACGCTGGAAGTATGCGAAGCGGAAAAGGTCGCCCATGTCGGAGACTTCGAGTTCAAAGAGGGCGACTGGATGAGCATAAACGGCTCTACCGGCTATGTGTACGCGGGCGCAATCAAAACCGTCGAAGCGACGCTTTCGGGCAATTTCGCGACCCTCATGGAGTGGGCGGATTCGTTCCGCAAGCTGCAGGTGCGCGCTAACGCCGACAACCCGCGCGACACGCAAACCGCCGTCAAATTTGGCGCGGAGGGCATCGGACTTTGCAGAACAGAGCACATGTTCTTTAACGCCGACCGCATTTCTGCCATGCGCGAAATGATACTCTCGAACAACGAAACCCAGCGCAGGAGCGCGCTTGAGAAGTTGCTGCCCATGCAGAAGAGCGACTTCAAAGCGATGTATAAGGCGCTTAAAGAGTATCCGATGACTGTTCGCTATCTCGACCCGCCGCTGCATGAGTTCCTGCCTACGAAGGACATGCATGAAGAGATTTTGGCGATAGCGCAGGAGCTTAACACGACCGAAGAGCAGATCATTCGCAAAATCGACGAGCTGCACGAGTTCAACCCGATGATGGGACACCGCGGCTGCCGTCTAGCGGTCACATATCCCGAAATCGCCGAGATGCAGACCCGCGCCGTAGTCGAAGCCGCGATCGAAGTCAAGAAAGAGGACGGCTACGACATACACCCCGAAATCATGATACCGCTGGTGGG
This sequence comes from uncultured Oscillospiraceae bacterium, assembly GCA_964453505.1. Classification (GTDB taxonomy): domain Bacteria; phylum Bacillota; class Clostridia; order Christensenellales; family Aristaeellaceae; genus CAYVPJ01. Next base: position 1,883 of record CAYVPJ010000029.1, read on the forward strand.
CGAAGTCAAAGAGCTCGCGTTCGTTAAAAAGATCGTCGTGGATACAGCCGAAAAGGTCATGTCCGAAATGGGCACGCAAATCGACATCAAGATAGGCACGATGATTGAAATACCGCGCGCCGCATTGACGGCCGAAGAAATCGCTAAGGAAGCCGAGTTCTTCTCGTTCGGCACGAACGATTTGACACAGCTCACGTTCGGCTTCAGCCGCGACGACGCCGGCAAGTTCCTGCAATCGTATTACGATAAAAAGGTGTTCGAGAACGACCCGTTTACGCGCTTGGACAAAAACGGCGTGGGCAAGATGATCGAAATCGCCGCAAGCGCAGGCAGAAAAACCCGCCCCGACATAAAGCTCGGTATCTGCGGCGAACACGGCGGAGACCCGTCGTCGATAGAGTTCTGCCAAAAGGTCGGCCTGAATTACGTCTCCTGCTCGCCCTTCCGCGTGCCGATAGCGCGCTTGGCGGCGGCTCAGGCGGCGATCAGAAAAAAATAACTCTTATAAACGAAAAGCGCGTCGCCAAACACGGCGGCGCGCTTTTCGTCTGCGTTCATGTCGTTTTGCCTTATATGTTTACGATTTTTGCGTGTTTTTCGGCGAGCAGAGCGTAAAACGTCGCCCATTTGCTCGGCCTGCCGATGCGTTCCTTGGGCAGGTACGATCTTGAGAATGTGCCCGCTAGTATGAGCCTGCCGTCCGCATCTTTTCGAGAGTTCATTATGTCTATAGCGCTCTCAGGCCGGCGCTCGCCTCCGCAATCCAGAGCGCAGAGCGCTTCCAGCACGTTTTGTATGCCGACGCGCATGACTTCAAAAGGGAAGAACACGTCGACCGTTCGCCAGCCTTCGCGCGCGTCGAGGACGAGCGCGCTTGGGGCGTCGGTTCTGTAAAACACATTGCGTTTCCTGAAATACTCAACCAATTCGCCCGTGAAGCCGCACTCCACGCCACGCTTTCGGCATTCCGACGCTAGCATAAGTGCGTGAAGATTCGCTTTGTAGCAGCTTTTCGGAGTGTATTTCAGTTTCCTCAGCTTGTTTTGGCACAGAAAGCCTCCGTCGGGCAGCGCGAGTTCGCACGCTGACGCTATGGCGCGTAGCACCGACGCTTCGCCGCCGAAGCCCATTTTCACGAGGGCGCGCAGCATCATGAAGTCGGCGCAGCCGCATTCGAACGACGAATCCAGCCTGCCGAACGCTTTTCTAATGTGATTCGGGTCGATGTCGCGTTCGCGCAAGCCGCATTCGGCTAGGGCGGTCAGGTGGTATACATACCAAAGACCGTTGTTTTCATGCCAGTCGCTTGGCATAAACGAGAGCGCCCACGCTTTCGCGCCTGAATTGTCGGCGTTTTCCGAGAGTAACTCGACGCGGGTTCGGTACGCGACGGCGGGATTGTCGTTTTCGAGCAACCAGTCTATAACTGTTCCGTTCATGTCGCGATACCTCCGTTTGCGGGTTTCACTTCATCAGAATCGGGCGCAGACGCTTCGCTACGATGTGCGCGAGAACGAGTTTTATAAGGTCCAACGGCATAAACGGCAGCGAATACATGCAGAACGCGGATATGAATGACGAACCTTCCGAGAACGCGAGCGCATACCACAAAGCGCCGAGCACGTCGCACGACAGAGCGCCTATCGCCACGGCGATCAGGCGCGCCCGCGCGTCGCCTTCACGCGCGATGTCGGATATTATTCCGCACGCGCCTATAAGCGCGAAGCCCCATATATAGCCGCCCGTCGCGCCGACGAGCACGCCCACGCCGCCGCGAAAGCCCGAAAACACGGGCGCGCCCGCCGCGCCGAGAGCGATGTATATAAGAATCGCAACAGTGCCGCGCTTTCCGCCGAGCGTCAGCACGCACAGAAATATAGCGAATGTCTGCAAAGTGAAAGGGACCGCAAACGGCACGGTGATCCACGCGCACACGGCGATGAGCGCGGCGAAAAGCGCGATACGCGCCTGGTTTCGAATCGACATAATCCTCCCCATAAAAACGGAGCGACCCGCCCGCGCGAGCCGCTCCGTAGGCATAATGATATTACTCTTCCTCTTCTTCGTCCTTCTTGGCGGATTCGATAATCTTCTTCGCGTCTCCGGCGGGCACTTCCTCGTAGCGTTCGAACGACATCGTGAACGAGCCGCGCGACTGCGTGAGCGAGCGCAGGTCGGTCGCGTATTTGAACATTTCGCTCTGGGGCACTTCGGCGGACACGCACTGCATTCCGTCCTTCTGATCCATGCCCATGATTCTGCCGCGGCGCTTGTTCAGGTCGCCGATTATGTCACCCATGTACTCGTCGGGTATCATGACTTCGACGTGGTATATGGGTTCGAGCAGCGCGGGCGAAGCCTGGTCAAGCTGTTTGAATGCCAAGCGCGCGGCGGTTTTGAACGCCATTTCCGACGAATCGACGGGGTGATACGAACCGTCGTGCAGTTTCGCGGTCAGACCCACGACGGGGAAGCCCGCGAGCACGCCCTTTTTGATGTTGTCGCGCAGGCCCTTTTCGACGGCGGGTATGAAGTTACGCGGCACGACGCCGCCGACGACCGCGTCTTCAAATATGAAGTCGGTGACGGACGGGTCGTCGTTCGGGCGGAACTCGATTACGACGTCGCCGAACTGACCGTGACCGCCCGACTGCTTCTTATGGCGGCCGCGCACGTCGATCTTCTTGCGAATAGTCTCGCGGTACGGTATTTTCGGGTCTTGCAGCACGCACTCAGCGCCGAATTTGTCGGCAAGTTTGCGGGCGACGACCTCTATGTGCAGTTCGCCCAAGCCGTTAATGAGCGACTCGGTGGTCTCTGCGTCCTTGACGAGCGAGATGGTCGGGTCTTCTTCCATCAAGCGGTTGAGACCGGAGAATATTTTGTCTTCCTCGCCCGCTTTCTTCGCGTAGACCGCCATCGAGATGCACGGCGCGGGGAACTCAATATCCGCGTAACGAATGGGTTTCGCGGGGTCGCACAGCGTGTTTCCGGTGGAAACGGTGGTGAGCTTCGCGAGAGCGCAAATGTCGCCCGCCACGACGCGGTTGGTGGCATTGGTCTTGCCGCCCAGCATGAAGTATATAGTGCCGGGTTTCTCGGTCTTCTCAGCGTTCGCGTTATAGAGCGAAATGTCGCTCGTGATAGCGCCCGAATTGACTTTTATGAGACTCAGCTTTCCGACGAACTTATCCGCCAGCGTCTTGAACACCTGGGCGGAGAAAGGCTGATCGTCTATGCACTCGCGGGTTTCTTTCTCGCCGGTCTTCGGGTTCACGCCCTCGAACGAACGACCTGCGGGCGACGGCATGAGCTCGATTATGTTGTCGAGCAATTTACCTAAGCCCACGCGCGTGAGAGAATCGCAGCACACTACGGGCACGACGCTTCCGTCGGCTATGCCCTTGCGCAGACCGTGCATCGTGTCCTCAGGCGACAGGGACATTTCTTCGAAATATTTCTCCATCAATTCCTCGTCGGCTCCGGCGGCGGCTTCCATGATTGCCTCGCGGGCGGACTCGACTTCGTCGGACACGAAATCGGGAATCGGTATCTCTTTGAGCGTTTTGCCTTCGCCGACATACGCCTTGTTTTCAAGCACGCACACGACGCCGGTGAACTGACCGTTCTCGACTATCGGAACGACTATCGGCGCTACGTGGCTTCCGTACTTGGCGGTAATAGTGCCGAGCGCCTTATCGAAGTTGGCGTTCTCGCGGCTCATATTGTTTATGACCATCATGCGCGGCGTATGGCTCTTGTCGCACTGCGCCCACGCTTTTTCCGCGCCGACGCTCAGGCCGCTAACGGCGCCCACCGCGATCAGAGCGCCTTCGCAAACGCGAAGCGGCCCCATCATTTCTCCGGCGAAATCGAAGTAACCGGGTATGTCAATCAGGTTTATTTTCGTATCCTTATATTCCAACGGGGCGAGCGCCGCGGAAATGGATATTTGACGGCGAATTTCTTCGGAATCGTAATCAGTGGTGGCCGTACCGTTTTCGACGCGCCCCTGCCGATCCACGACGCCGGTTGTAAACAAAAGCGCCTCTACCAGCGTTGTCTTGCCCTCGCTGCCATGCCCAAGCACGGCGATATTGCGGATGTTCTTCGCTTGATAATCCTTCATTTCAGTCAATCACCCTGTCCTTTCCGGTAACATGAATCATGTGGCATACGATAACACAATACGCTATCGTTTATTGTAACATGAAACGAACGCTTTGAAAAGTGTTTTTATATCGAGATACCATATTTAACGGTTATTTTGAACGGAAAAGCGCGGCGTTCCGGGCACGCTATTTCTTCAGAATTTTACACATGGCGTTCCGCTCGCGCAAAAGCCGCCTTATGTTTTCGCATTTTGAAATGCTGCCGTCGATATTTATGAGCGTATCTACGCTCAGCCTCTCGCACGCGTCGCCGATTTTTTGTTCGATTTCGGTAAGCGATGCGTCGCTCATCGGGTCGCTGAAGTGTATATCGTCTGCCAAACCGATAAGCGCGGTTTTCAGGTTCTCAGGCAATTCGGCTGATATGGAGGCGCGCACGCCGACTTCAAGCTCGCGCAGGAACGACACCTTGCGCATTACGCTGTCTGACGCGCTCCTTTCGGCCGAGCGCGCGGCGCTCGCTTTTATGATCGTTATAACTATCGCCGACGCGGCGGCGAAAGCGAGCGCCGACAGGCATATGCAGAACGCACAGGAACGATTCGCCTTTGGAATCAACACAAACGCGAGTATGAATGCGATCGCGAGCGCCGCCATTATCGACACAACAACAAACTTTGCTTTTCTATTCACGCACAGTCACCGCCGTTACTTCGTTCCAAACACTTCGTCGAGCAATTTCTGCTTCATGGCGTTAAACTCATCGTTTGTAAGAACGCCTTTATCGAGCATGATTTTAAGCTGTTCGACTTTCGACGCGAACGCCGCCGTCGGGTCAGTAGCACCCGCGGCCTTGAACGCTTGTTCCTCCTGATATGTATATTTTTCGTTCTCGCGCTTTTTTGCCTGCGCTTCCGAATCAACGATCACTCCGCGCGCGTTCAAATCCTGCCTCATCATTTCCTTGTCGATCGCTACGCTCTCGAACCCGATATCGACGACCTTCGCGGAGCGCAGGTTCTTGAGCGCGATATAGTTTGGGTCGGATACGGGCTTCTGAAACGCGATTATTTTGAACATCGGCACTTCAACGCCGTATGAGGACAGATCGTCGTTTAAGCGCTTCTTGATTTCATGCGAACACGCGGTTATATGCGAATCTATATCGTATATGCTCGCGTCGAGCGCGTGCAGCACGTTGGGCAGATGATTCATGACGTTTGAAAGCAAGAGCGCCTTGAAATATTTAATGGTCTGCTCCCTGTCTATACCGTTTTGCGTGCCGACCAGCTTTGTTAGGAATCGGCGTGAATCGGCAATATGCAGGCTCGCCTCTCCGCGAGCGCCCAATTCAAACGGCGTGTCGTTGAACTTTGGGTCGGTATATGTTATCTGCGTATCCGTCCCCCATGTCACGCCCATTTGCTCGGCGACGTTTATGAAATAGAGTTCGGAACGAAACGGCGTTTTGGCGCCCGAGGGCAGCTTGAGTATGCGCGACAAAAGCGGCAGCTTTTCAGCCCTGAGCGAGTGCGAACCCGCGGCGAATAAGTCGAGCGCCCTGCCGTTTAAGAAAAACAGCGCTTCCTGCGACTCGCGCACGATTAAGCTCATGCCCGCCGAGAAATTTTCAACGTCGCTTTTCTTTACGAGCACGTCCTTATCAAAAACGCACTCGACGGTCGCAGAAGCGTTACCTTCCCTCTTAGCGAAAATACCCATTACAGCGCCTCCCCCGTAATTTTTCTCTTGTGTTTGACATTATTTGAATGGACAATGAAAACAAGCATCGACGGCAACAGCATTATGGATAACTTCGCGTACTCCGTGCTTTGCCACGCCTGCATAAACTCGATCTCACGCACAAATATATAGGAGTTCGAGAGCACGGCGTAGTACACCGCCGCGATATACGCGAAGTCCGTAAGCCGCGTCAGCTTCAAAAGCCTGCATATACAGCCGACGGCGAGCGCCGATAAGGCGGCGAATGCGGGCAACAGCAGCACGTTCAAAGGAGAGCGCAACGCGTTTTTGAACTCGATGCATTTGTCGATTATGTTGATGTTGACGGCCGCGTACAGAAGCGCCGCGAGCAAAGCCATCACAGCGCACAGCCCCGCGAACTTAATAATGATTCCGCGCGCGGACATTTGGCTGTACGAAACCAAGGCCGGAAACATGGCGGCAATCAGCATATGCGGATCATAGTATGCTATATACTTTAAGTGTTCGGACATGAACGAATATACGAACAATCTTTTATCGAACATCATCGAATAGGCGGGCACAGCCGCCACGCTCAACAAAAATACGAATGCCGAAAACGCCTTGTGCCTCCCCCACCGCCTTAGCAGACCCTGTATGCCGCCGTATACGAACGCGAAAGCTATCGTAAACGCCACCTGATAGGGAGTGTCGAAATCGTATAAAAGGCTTTTAACAGAGCTGAACAAGTCGAGCGCGTAGACCGCGAATACGAGCGACGCGGACAGGGACAACGAGAGTATAAAACTGAACAGATTGCCGCCGGAAGTCAACTTTTCGATTCTGTGCTGACACAGTTTTTGCATTTTCGCGCAGTCTTTATAACCGCCGAGCTTTGAAAACGCGTTGGCGGCGGTGCGATAGGCGGCAATGGCGGCATTGCCCGTGTACTTGCCCGCTTCCCTGAACATATCCTTCGCGTTGTCGTATTCGTTCTCGCGGGCTTCCTTCGTCTTTTCGATCTTCTGTTTCTTGCCCAGCGCTTCAAGGCGGTCGGCGGCTTTTTCGTATTTGTCAGCCTTCGATTTACTGTCGGAGAAACTGCCAAGCTCCCTCATTATGTCGGAAGCGCGCCGCATCATGTCCGCCGCCCTATCGGGCTCTTTGTTTTTAGAAGAATGCGCAAGTTCTTCGGCTGACGCGTACTTATCTTTCAGCTCTTTGGACTTAACTTTTTGCTTGCGTTCGTCTATGTCAAGAGCGATTTGCTTAGCTTTATCGGCAAATTTCTTCGCGAGTTCATGGCTGTCGCGATAGTTATCAAGCGATTCGAACATGGACGACGCTTTTGTATATCCAGCTATAGCGGCCTCGGGAGACTCGCGCGCGGCGGTCGCCGCCGCCCCGAGCGCCGAATCGTACTTTTGTTTTAGCTCTTTTTCTTTTATCTTGCGCAGACACTCGTCTGACTTTTCGAAGTATTGCGTGGACAGCCCGGCGCTGTCGCGGTATCCGCCGAGCCCTCCCATTATGCGCGCAGCCGTCAGATAGCTTTGCGCGGCAATCAGCGGCGTTTGCGCGTCCGCCTTAACGGCAATCTCGCGGGCTTTTATGTATTCGGCGTCGCTGGAAGGGTCGAACACGGGCGCTTTCGCGCTTCTTGTTTCGAGCTTCTTCAAAACGCCGTGCTCGATGTCTTCAAGCGCGCCCATACGTCTGTAATCGACGGCTTGAAGCATATGCAGAGACAATTCCGGAGGCAGCTCTGACGGGGACATATCGCACAGCACCGGGTAAAGGCTCTTCATGTTCTTTACGGCGGAATCCTTTTCGCGCTGTATAAAGTCGAGATAGCGATTCCACTCGTTCTTTACCCACGCGGAGTTGACATATTCTTTCTTTGTCGCGACAAGCAGCATGACCTTGGCGGTCTCAAGCGCGCGGAATATCAGCGGCTCGAACTGGTCGCCTCCTCTGCTTTCGAGCGTTATATGCGAGAAAAACACCTTCAGATTGTCAACGCGCGTAAGTCGGTTGTATATCTCATGCGCGATTTGGCTGTCTTTCGTGCGGTGGCCGTTCTCGTCTGTTTCTTTATAGCAAATGAAAACGTCGAAGCTTTCCTCTTTTTCGACGAGATCGCGTATGGACGATTGTATTTTGGTTATGCGCTCCGCGTCTTCTCTGTATATCTCTTTTTCTTCGGGGGTAGCCAGAGACAACGCTTTTTCGTAGTATATGTCGGTCTTGAACGGCTTGTGTTCGTATCGGTGCATCGTGGGCAGAGACTTTTTTGAACGCGGATCTTTTATGTATTCGATTCCATAGCGGCATATAGCCATAAGCCAGCACGCTTCCGCGTTTTCAGGCTCGTCGGTTATCAGCTGACGTAGAACGCTTATAGCGTCGCCGAACTCGTTATGCTTGCGGTGGGCTTCCGCTTGCTCGAAAAGACGTTTATTCGCGTCGCTGTCGAAAGACGGCAACGGTTTCAGCGAATCACAGTATTGGCATTTTCCTATATTTTTGCTTATCTGAACGATATTTCCGCCGCATTTCGGGCACATGAAAATTGTGGAATCGCTATAATCCGGAATCGCTGCCATAGAACGCGACGCCTCCTGTATGTATACAGATTAAATCAATATAAATAATAACACGCGATAAAAATGCTGTCAAATTATACGCGCCCATTATAATATATTGTTGATAGCGTCACACTTTCTTAATATATTGTAGCGGAGAAAAGCGTTTTCATGAGCGGGATTAGCCTTACGGGGTCGCCGGACGTGTAAAATTCGCAGCCGCCTTCGCCCGCCGGGTTCAGCCATGAGCGTTCGCCGAGCACGCGCATCAGCTGGCGCGATGTTCCCTCGTTTCCGTCGAACAGCTCCGCGTTCGGAAGCGCGCGGGCGATAGCCGGGGCAATGAACACGTAATGCGTGCAGCCGAGCACGGCGGATGTGAAGTCATGATGCGCAAACGGAGATATAAGGCTTTTTACGCATTCGTCCAGTCTCGCGCCCGATAGCTCGCCGCGTTCGACAAACTCCATAAGCCCCGGACACGGCACGGGCACGGCGTGCGAGCCGTAAGCTAACATGAGCCTTTGAAACTTATCCTGTTTGAGAGTGGCGGGGGTCGCGAGCACGGCGATCTCGCCCCGCTTTGTATTGAGCGCGGCAGGCTTCAATGCGGGTTCCATGCCTATTACGGGAATGTCGAGCGCCGCGCGCAAATATGCGGCGGCGGCGGAGGTTGCGGTATTGCACGCTATGACGACCGCTTTTACATTTTTATCCATAAGAAAGCGAACGTCCGCGCGGGCGAGGCTGAGTATCTCGCTCTCCGGGCGCGTGCCGTAGGGCGCGTTCTTGTCGTCGCCATAGTATATGAATTTCTCGTGTGGCATCAGTCGCGCCATATTGCGCAAAACGCTGACGCCGCCTATGCCCGAGTCGAAAACTCCTATGGGTCTATTGCAAATATCCATGATCGCTCCCGCGAAAACGCCGCTCCGCGTTATTGCGAAGCGGCGAAGCGCGTGTAAAATAGGTTATTCCTCTTCTTCCTCGTCGGGCAGGTCGGCGTCGTGATATACGTTCTGAGTGTCGTCGTAATCGTCGAGCCAGTCTATGAGGCGCGATATTTTCTGGGCAAGCTCCGGGTCGGTTATCTCGGTGGTCATGTTGGGAACCATCGAACGCTCGACCGACAGGAATGTGCAGCCCGCCTTTTCAAGGTTGTCGCGCACGGCGCTTAACTCGTTCGGGTCGGTGTATATCACGGCTTCGCCTTCGCCGACTTCGACGTCGTCAGCGCCCGCGTCGATGGCTATCATCATCCACTCGTCTTCATCCAGACCCTTTTCGTTGTCGATTTCGATGACGCCCTTGCGGGTGAATTTGTACGAAACGCAGCCGGTAGAGCCGAGAGAGCCGCCGCACTTGTCGAATATATGGCGCACTTCGCTGGCGGTGCGGTTTAAGTTGTCTGTGACGACTTCGACTATAACCGCCACGCCGCCGGGAGCGTAGCCCTCGTATGTCACTTCTTTATAGTTCGCGCCCTCGCCGTCGCCCGCCGCTTTTTTGATAGAGCGCAGTATGTTGTCGTTGGGCATGTTGTTCGCCTTCGCCTTGGCGACGACGTCTTTGAGCTTGCCGTTCACAGCGGGGTCGGCGCTGCCGCCCTCGCGCACGGCGATCGCTATCTCGCGGCCGATTTTGGTGAATATCTTTCCGCGCGCCGCGTCTGTCTTTTCTTTCTTGTGCTTGATTGTCGACCATTTATTATGTCCGGACATCGTATAGCCCCCTTGAGGAATTATGTCTCTTGCTATGATAACACAAACAATGCCGCAACGTCAATAAACGCGCTTGAAATCTCGCCGTTTTTTCAATAAAATATAACGGGGGTGGCGAAAATGCCCGTTTTAAGAGCGATCACAGTTAACAAAAATATTGTAACGCTTTCGTTTGACGACAGGAGCGCGCTGAGACTGCGCAAATCTGATTTTGACATGTTCCCGATAGGCGAGGGCGAATATGTGGACGCGGACGCATACGAGGGAAAAATCTGTATGCGTCAGTTTGCGGACGCATACGAGGCTGCGCTCACGCTGCTCGATTACGCGGCGTGCACGGAATCAGGCGTCAGGCGCAAGCTCAAGTTCAAGGGCTATCTGGATTCGGTGTGTGATTCGGTCGTATCGAAGCTCAAAAACGCTAAGTTGATAGACGATTCGGCGCTCGCCGAGAGACTTGTCGAGCACGCGAACGCGAGCGACAGGGGCGTTTACGCCGTCAAACGCCGACTGCGGGCGAAGGGCATATCGGAAGCCGACGTTGAAAGCGCGCTCGAGGGCATAGACGACGAACATCAGGCGCGGGCTGCGAAGGAAACGGCGCGCGCGCTAATGAGGCGCTATGAAGGTCTGCCCGCGCGGGAAGCGCGCGCGAAAATGTCGCAGGCGCTCGCCAGACGCGGATTTCGGTGGGAAGACATTTCAGCGGCGCTCGATTCGGTGCTTGAAGACGACTCAGAGTATTAGTTTTTGCGAGCGAATATAGTTATCGAGTACGGATTTTCGCGGTTTATGTCCATTTCAATGAAGCGTTCGACGGAAAATCCCGCTTCCGCAAGCTCTCTTGAGTATCCGTCCTTCGTCATTGCACGCGCGGGCACGAGAGGTATGCTGACTTCGATTCCGCTTTCATCAGTGCGCGGTTCGGGCGTTGTATAGTCTGAACCGCTGACGGCTAACCAGCGCTCGAAATCGGGAATCTCGCCCTCGAAAGCGTTTTCTCTGTACAATTCGCGGAAGAAAAGCATCGGCGCGCCGACGTCAAGACACGCGCACGCGTTTTTGAGGTAATCTCGCCTGTCGGACGTCGTTACGAGCATATGATAGCCCATGCAGTCCACGGCGGCAGCATATGTTTCGCCCGTCGTCCTCTTTACGCAGTCGAGCACGCTAAGTCGCGCGTTCGGGTTGCCGACGAGCGTTTCACCCGCTTTCGCAATAGCGGTTTCGGATATGTCGACGCCGTGATACAGGCAGCCTAAGCGCGTAAGTATTGCCCCGCACGCGCCTTCGCCGCACGCGAAGTCGATTACCTTCTTTCCGGAGAGGTCGTTGTTTTTGACCCATTCGGCGAGCGTTTCATTGAGAACCGCGTCCGAAGGAGAGTGCCCCCAGCGGTCGACGCCCGCCTCGTACACTTTTTTGTATCTCTGCTCGTAAGCGTTGTAATACGGCTTTTGCATGTGTGCCTCCATATGTAGAGAGTCTGTAACCGCGCGTATGCGTCGCCGCTTTCGGCGGATAATTAGAACAAACTAGTGAACGCAGAGAGAATTTTTATTGCAAAAACAGCCTTTCGGCTGTTTTTGCATATGCGGGTAACAGGACTTGAACCTGCACGCCTGTGAGGTAAAGGAACCTAAATCCTTCGCGTCTGCCAATTCCGCCATACCCGCGCGACGGTATAGATTATACAGTTCGTGCAATCGTATTGTCAAGCATAAAACGTAAGCTCGAGCGTTATCCTTTACGATGCTCAGTCGATGCGAACGTGCATATGTACACGCGCTCAGCTCCCGCTTTCAACAGTTCGCGGGCGCACATTAACACGGTCGTGCCTGTGGTGCGCACGTCGTCTATGAGCAACACGCGCTCGCCCTCGAGCTTTCTGAGCGCGCGAAACGCGTTATTCAGGTTCTTGCGGCGCTTTTCGGCCGACAGAAGCGTTTGCCTGCGCGTGTATTTAACTCTGCGAAGAAGAGCACTTTCAGGTTTTCCGAGCTTCTTCGCAAGCGAACGCGCGAGTACGGCCGACTGGTTATAGAACCTGTTCACATATCGCAAAAAGTGCATGGGCACGTGGGTTATGATCGTCGCGTCCGATATTCTCGCGTCGCCGAGCGCCAAAACCATTTCGCCCGCCAGCCAGTCCGCAATTTTGTACACGCCGTGATATTTGAACTTCAAAATCAATTTGTTCACGGGAGGCGCGTATGGGTGCGCCGAACACGCGGTTATAGTCGCGGCGGGGCGCGAGGCGCAGCGAGGGCACTTTGTGTCGGTCACGACAGAACCGCACGAATCGCATATTTCTACGCGCGACCTTCCGCTAGCGTAGTACGGCTGGAGCTTCGAGTGACATTCGGCGCACAGCCAACCGACGTCGCAGCCGTGCAGGTCTCCGCAGAACAGGCACTTCGACTTGGGCGAAAACAGAAAATCGGTCATCGTATCAATGAGCTTCATTTGACCGCGCCCCCCATTTCGCGCAGACGCTCTTTGAGAGACGTGTATCTCTTGGCGACGTGGTCGTTTGATACCATGGCGTAAACGCATTCGGCGCGGCCTGTTATTACGACCAGCCGTTTCGCGCGAGTGACGGCGGTATAGAGCAGATTGCGCGTCATTAGCTGCCTGGGACCGGACACGAGCGGCAGCACCACGGCCTCAAACTCGCTGCCCTGACTTTTATGCACGGACATGCAGTACGCAAGCTCCAGTTCCTCGAGCAAATCGTCGTAGTATTCGACAACCCTTGAATCGTCGAACGTTACGCGTATCCCGCGCTCCTCGGTATCAACGCCTGTTATGAAGCCTATATCTCCGTTGAACGCGCCCACGCCCGTCTCGTCGCCCCTGCGCCATTCTATCGAGTAGTCGTTCTTTATCTGCATCACTTTGTCGCCCAAACGGAACAGAGTGTCGCCCTTCGCAATCTCGGGCATAGAACCGGCGGGGTTGAGCGCAGCCTGCAGCTTGCGATTCATCGCGTAAACGCCCGCGTCGCCCTTCTTCATGGGCGACATAACCTGTATATCGCGTAAAGGATCGATATTAAGATATTTGGGCAGTCGCGTGCTCACCAGCTTTATAACGTTCTCGGCCGCCTGTTCGGCGCTCGGCATACGTTCAATGAAGAAATCTGTGCCCGGCGCGTTCGCAATCGGGTTTTTGCCGCTGTTTATAAGGTGCGCGTTTTGAACGATGGCGCTCATCGCCGCCTGTCTGAAAACCTCGGTGAGTTTTACAACGGGTAAAACGCCCGACGCGATTAAGTCGCCGAGCACGTTGCCCGCGCCGACGGACGGCAGCTGATCAGCGTCTCCGCACAATACGACGCGCGAACCGGGGCGCACTGCCTTCAACAGACTGCGCATCAGGAAAATGTCGACCATGGACATTTCGTCGACTATTACGGTTTTCGCGTCGAGCGGGTCGTCCTCGTTCTTTTTGAACGCCTCCGCGTCGCCGCCGTATTCGAGCAGTCGGTGTATCGTGCGCGCCTCGCGCCCGGTCGCTTCCGTCATGCGCTTGGCGGCGCGGCCGGTGGGCGCGCACAGTTCGATTTTGCCGTTCCCGGATAACAGGCGTATCAGGCAGTTGATAAGCGTCGTCTTGCCCGTGCCCGGACCGCCGGTTATTACAGTCACACGCGCGCTCGACGCGGTTATGAGCGCCTGACGCTGCATATCGCTCAGCTGAATGCCCTCGGCAGACTCAAATTTGCGGATTTCAGAGTCGGCGTCGTATTCGCGGTCGGGTCGCTTAGGCTCGGTTTTGAGAAGCTTGGTAAGCCGCGCCGCGACGTCGGCTTCCGCGTCGTACAGCCCGCGCAGATACACGCTTTCGTCGCCCGACGCGCGCTCGGCGATAACGTCGCCTTTCAGCATAAGCTGCATAACGGCTCTGTCTATCAACGCGCGGTCGACGCTCAGTAGCTTAGCGGAAGCGCGCGCCAGTTCCTCCCTGGGGAGATATGTGTGACCCGCCGACGACACGGCTTCGCTCAGAACATATTTCACCCCCGCGCGCAGGCGGCGTTCGTCGTCGCGCGCCATACCGTTTTGGGAAGCGATTTCGTCCGCCGTCTGAAAGCCTATGCCCTGTATATCGTCTGAAAGCCTGTAAGGGTCACTGGCGAGTATGTCGCGGGCGCTGTCGCCGTAGCGCTTATATACTTTCATCGAAATGCCGGCGGGCAGTCCCAGCCCTGAAAGATAAACCATCGTGACGCGCGCCTGACGGTTTAGTTCGTATGATTCGGCTATCATTGAGGCGCGCTTCGCGCCTATGCCGTCGATCTCGAGCAGGCGCTCGGGCTGCGTCTCAATTATGTCAAGAGCGCGCGAGCCGAACTGCTTGACGAGCAGCTTCGCGGTGGCGGGACCTATGCCGCGAATAATGCCCGATGCGAGATAGCGCTCGACGCCGCTCTTCGTGGTGGGCGTAACGGACTCGAATCTCTCGCAGCGAATCTGCATACCGTAATCGCGGTGCTCCACCCACTCGCCCTCTATGCGGGCGCGCTCCCCCACGCTCAGAAAAGGTATCACGCCGACAACGCTCACGGGCTTGCCCTTGTCGGGCTTCAGGCTCAAAACCGTCCAGCCGTTATCTTCATTGCGAAAAACGATGTCCTCTACCAGACCTTCAAACGCGGGCATCGCGCACCTCCCTAGCGATTATGACATGTCCGACCGTCTGAGGCGTAAGCTCTTTGTTCTTTTCGCGGTAGTAGTCGAGCATCACGGCGCTCATCCATATTACTATGCCGAGCGCTATAAGCATCACAGCCGCCAGAATCCACGAAGCGGCGCTCTTCACGGGCTTGCGCGCGGCGTTTTTGCCGAACGCTTCGCCATGCGCCTCGGCGGCGCGCAAAAGCGAGTTAAAGTCGGGCGCGAACGAATTTTTGCTTATTTCACGCGCGCAGAGAGCAATAAGCGCTTTTTCCGCGCCGCGCGAAAAGCGCTCAGCCGACTTGCGCGCGTTAAGAAGCGCGCGCCTGACGAGCGCCGAGGGCATGTCCGTCGCAGTCGCGATGTCGGACACGGACAGCGAACAACCGTATTTGAGCATGACGCAGCGGCGCGTTTCGTCGCTCTCGCCCGAAAGCCAGTCGGCAAGCGCGTTGGGCGTGTCTGTGGGCGAATCCAGAAAACACAGGAAATTCTGCTCGGCGGCGGCACTGCTTCTGATGGAGAGCGCGCGTTCAGTCACGCGCCCGCGCGGGTCTGATACGGAACTTGGGTCGAGCATGACGCTTATAAGCGCTTCCTCGGCGGCGCGGTCGTTTCCCGTGACCGCGTATGCGATATAGAACAACTCGTTGTATATTTCCCTGTATTCCTCGGTCATGCGCTTAAGCGTGCCGCCGTTTTTAACGTTCATTTATGTTTTTCTCCTTTGGCGCGCGCCTTCACGCGCACGTCTCCCGCCGCCGCGCCGACGAGCGAGGCGAAAGCCAGCAGGAGCACGCGCCCCGCGTCGGGAGCGATGCCCATCGACGCCAGAAATCCGGCGGCTGTCGCACCCAACGGCGGCATTATCCACGCGATGTACGCGTTCACGCCGCGCGTCACGCATATATATGTGGAAAACGCTCCCAGAGCGGGCAGCGCGAACCAGCACAATATGCCGTATAAAATCGGCAGCGGTCTCGTGAAAACTGTGATCAGCGCCAGTAAAAACATAGCCGCAAATTGAAGCGAGAGCATAAGCGTGTAACGCGTTTTCGGTTTCATATACACTCCTTAGACGGCGGTCGAAGCCGATAGCCGTCAAGTGATTATATCACGCGGCGCATAAACAGGCAAGTCTGTTTGATTGTAGCCCATAAGCATCATTTTCTACTATGGGTCTATTCATCTAAAAATTAGAATAATGTATAATCAATGCAGAGCATTGATATGTGGGGCGTGTTGTATGGATTATGTGGCACTCGGAAAACGTATTCGCGCCAAGAGACGGTCGTGTAAACTGACGCAGGAACAACTTTCCGAAAAGGTCGGCGTTTCGCTGTCGTTTATAGGCCATATTGAGCGCGGCACACGCAAAGCCAGTCTCGAAACGATTGTCGGCATATGCAATGTGCTCCTGATTTCGCCGTCGTCGCTTTTGCAGGATTCTCTTTCGCGAGGCGTGCTGCTAGCACGGAAGAAAAATCGACCAAGAACGAAGTCATGCTGAACGAGATCACGCGCGTCATACTGGAAAATTACAATTCGTAAAGAACGAATACAGCGATATTTTTTCTGAAGAAAGCGATTCTTTAAGGCGGCGATTGGATATACCATTCGCCGCCGCATAAATTAACGCGCTTCATATAGACAACGCCACATTCATATGGCACAATCAAATTTATTGCGGGTTTATTTTGCGCGAGAGGGAAGTGCGTGTTTATTGAAGCGTTTGTATAAATACCTGAAACCATATATGCTGTGGACGGTAATCGCTCCGCTGTTCATGCTGCTCGAAGTCTTTATGGATCTGTTGCAGCCGACGCTCATGAGCAAGATAATCGACGTGGGCATCAAAAACTCCGACAAGGCGTACATAGTCAGAATGTGCGTCTCGATGTGCCTGTGCGCTCTGGCGGGAATCGTGGGCGGCGCGGGCAACATGTATTTCTCAACGAAAGCCGGCTACGGCTTCGCGAAAGACCTCAGAAGCGCCGTATACGGAAAAATACAGTCGTTTTCGTTTACGAACATAGACGAATTCAAGACCGGGTCGCTGGTCACGCGCACCACGAACGACGTGACGCAGATACAGAACGCGTTCGTGTCGTGCATTCGAATGCTGGTGCGTTCGCCGTTTCTGTGCATAGGCGGCGTGGTTGCGGTGCTCGCCATAAACATGAGACTGTCGCTGGTCGTTTTGACGGCGCTTCCGTTTCTGGCGGTGATAATCGCGGTGCTGCTTAAAAACGGCAGGCCGCTGTTCATGTCAATGCAGGAAAAGCTCGACCGCGTGAACACTGTGATGCAGGAAAACCTTGCGGGCGTGCGCGTAATAAAGGCGTTCGGCAGATCCGACTACGAGCGCAAAAAGTTCAAAAAATCTAACGACGAACTGACCGACGCCACAATGAAGGCCATGCGCATGATGGCGCTCGCGTTTCCGCTCATAAACCTTATAATGAACGCGACGATGATATGCATGTACTGGTTCGGCGGAAACATGGTGTTTTCAAACGAGCTGATGCCGGGCGAGATAATGGCGTTTTCAAACTATATAATGCAGATATTGATGTCGCTTACGATGTCGTCGTTCATGCTTATGTTTCTGTCGCGAGCGGGCGTGTCGATTCGCCGCGTAAACGAGGTGCTGGCGGCGCAGTCCGACATAGCCGACGGGGCTGACGAAAACGCTTGCGTGTCTGAAGGCGGGGTCGAGTTTTCGAACGTATGCTTCCGCTATCCGGGGCAGGCGGGCGAACCGGTGCTCAAGAACATAAACTTCACAGCGAAACCGGGCGAGACGGTCGCCATACTCGGCTCGACCGGCTCGGGCAAGACGACGCTCATATCGCTCATTCCGCGGCTTTACGACGTAACCGAGGGACGCGTGCTCGTTGACGGCAGAGACGTGCGCGAGTATAAGCTGAACGCGCTCAGGGGCGCCGTAGGCGTGGCGCTTCAGGAAAGCGTGCTGTTTTCGGGGACGATAGACGAGAACCTTTCTTGGGGCGACGAGAACGCGCCCGAGGAGAGGCTCAGGCAGGCGGCGGAAATAGCGCAGGCGAACGCGTTCATTGAAAAGCTGCCCGAAAAATATGAGACGACGCTAGGACAGCGCGGCGTCAACCTGTCGGGCGGACAGAAGCAGAGGCTGTGCATAGCGAGGGCGCTTGCGCGAAATCCGAAAATACTGATACTGGACGACTCGACGAGCGCGGTGGATTTGACGACCGAATCGCGCATACAGACAGGTTTGCGCGAAGTGTTCAAGGACATGACGGTGTTCATAATCGCGCAGCGCATATCAAG
This sequence comes from uncultured Oscillospiraceae bacterium, assembly GCA_964453505.1. Taxonomy (GTDB): domain Bacteria; phylum Bacillota; class Clostridia; order Christensenellales; family Aristaeellaceae; genus CAYVPJ01. Next base: position 19,996 of record CAYVPJ010000029.1, read on the forward strand.
CGTCATGGACGCCGACAAAATACTGGTAATGGAAAACGGAGCTATAATTGATTCGGGCACGCACGGCGAGCTTAAATCGCGCTGCGAAGTATACCGCGAAATCGTGGTGTCGCAGCTTGGCGAGGAGGCGGTCGAATGAACGCTGCAAAAACGGAAGGCGCGCGCAAGCGCAGGTTCAACGCGGCGCAGGGCGGCATGGGTCACGGTCCGCGCGGAGCGATGGGCATGGAGAAACCCAAAATAAAGAACGCCAAGGGCACAGTGCTGCGGCTTTTGAAATATCTCTCAAAGGTCAAAATACCGCTCATTGGCGCGCTGCTGGCACTGCTCGGTTCGACCATAGCCACGCTTATTACGCCGAGAGTTTCGGGCTGGCTGATAGACGCGCTCGACAAGTCTACGAACCTGCCGCCCGCCGTGACGGCGGCTTCGGTGTTCGGAATATACGCGGTGACGGGCTTCTTCGTAAACTCAAGGCTCAATAAACAGTCGGCGGCGGCGAATGCGAAACAGGTCATAACCGAGGGTTTCATATTCACAATCGCGAGCTATGCGGTCGCGAGCGCGGGCGCGGGGGCGGTGCTATACGTGTCGCTCGGCGAGGCGGGCGCGCGCCTTAAAGAGCTTATGTTCATGATGGGCGGGCTGTACCTCGTCAGCACGGCGTGCTCTCTGCTGCAGCAGTTATTGCTCGTTAAGGTCGCTCAGCACACGGTGAGGGTTTTGAGGACGGACCTGTTCGACAAGCTGCAAAACCTGCCCCTGCGATATTTCGACGCCACGCCGCACGGCGAGCTTATGAGCAGGCTTACAAACGACGTCGACAACGTGTCGAACATGCTGTCGAACTCGATAACGCAGATACTTTCATCTATAATCACGCTAACCATGTGTCTGTATATGATGATAACGCTGAGCTGGCTTTTAACGCTCGTGAGCTTCATAACAATACCGTTCAGCATGTTGATAATGCGCTTTATAACGAAGCGCACGCGCAAACTGTTCAAGCGTCAGCAGGAGTGTTTGGGCGAATTGAACGGCATCGTCGAGGAGACGGTCACGGGCGCGAGGGTCGTCAAGGTGTTCTGCCGTGAGGCTAACGTTATCGCCGATTTCGACGCGGCGAACGAGGAGCTTACGCACGCCGGCGTGAAGGCAACGATATATTCATCTGTCATTGGGCCTATGATGAACGTCGTAAACAACATAGCCTACGCGCTGATGAGCGGCATCGGCGGTTTTCTGGTCGTCAACGGAAATGTCGCGAACATAGGCATGATACAGTCGTTTTTACAATACTCGCGGCAGTTCGCGAACCCGTTCAATCAGATCGCAAACCAAATCACCGCGATACAGTCGGCTTTGGCGGGCGCGGAGCGCGTTTTCGAAGTGATGGACGTGTCTCCCGAGCCTGAGGACGCTCAAAACGCGAGTAAAATGCCGTCCCCGCGCGGACACGTCGTGTTCGAGGAAGTCACATTCGGGTACAGCGCGGAACAGCCGATACTCAAAAACATATCGTTCGAGGCGAAACCCGGCGAGACGATTGCGCTGGTAGGTCCGACGGGCGCAGGCAAGACGACGGTTGTGAACCTACTGATGCGGTTTTACGATATTGACAGCGGCAGCATATATATAGACGGCGTTGAAATAAAGGACATAGAGCGCCAGAAGCTGCGCTCAAGTTTAGGCATGGTGCTGCAGGACGTATACCTGTTCGCGGGCACTGTGCGCGAGAACATTGCCTACGGGCGGCTCGACGCGACGGACGACGAAATAGTCGCGGCGGCGAAGATGGCAAACTGCCACGACTTCATAGAGCGGTTGCCCAACGGCTACAAGACGGAGCTTTCGGAAGCGGGCGCTAACATATCGCAGGGACAGAGACAGCTTTTGTCGATTGCAAGGGCTATACTCGCGAATCCGTCGGTGCTCATACTCGACGAGGCGACAAGCTCCGTTGACACGCGCACCGAGATGAACATACAACAGGCTATGCTCGCGCTTATGCGCGGACGCACAAGTTTCGTGATCGCTCACAGGCTCTCGACGATCCGCAACGCGAACTGCATACTGGTTATAAACGCGGGCGAGATAATAGAGCGCGGCACGCATGAAGAACTGCTAGAGAAAGGCGGCTTCTACGCGAATCTGCTGAACAGCCAATACAAGAGCGGCGTGCTCGACGAAAACGACGTTTAGGCGTCAGTCGTAAGAATCGATCAGCGCGTTTATGTTTTGAAGGCTTGCGCGCATACACATAAACGGGTCTTTTTCGAACGTTTCCTGCTCCGCAAGTATGTACTTCACGCCCGCGTTTTTAAGCGCGGGCATTATACTGTCAAAATCGGTCACGCCCTCCCCCACCGGGACGAGCGCGAAATCGTCGGAGAAACCCGAAGTGTCTTTGAAGTGTATGATGTCGATACGTCCCGCGAGGTTTTCTATCCATTCGCGGGCGTTCACATTCGCGCGCAGAAGCTGGCATGTGTCGGGCACGACCTTTATATCATTCAGCTCGCCCGTCAGTATGTCGGCGGCGGCGACGCCGCCTATCAAACGAAAATCTGAGCGGACAGGGTGATATGACGTTTTAATGCCGAAATCCGACAGCTTTTGTCCGATGGATCTGAAATCGAGGATATAGACTTTGATGCCGTCTTCGCTCATATAGCGTTCAGGTATGCCGCTCAAGCATATATCGCTTGAGCGGCAGGCATGGTTCAGGCGAACGAAGTAGTCGAGGTTTTGTATGCACGCGTCGAATTTATCCTGCGTACCAAGCGACGTTATGCCATGAGACAGGTACATATCGGCAACGAAGCGAACGTCAACAGTCTGCGCAATCCACTGAGACTGAACGATTTTACAGCCCATTTCCGACAGGCGCGAAACGGTGTCGGCGACCGATTCGCGGGTCGTCAGGAATTTCGCCAAGCTCGAAATCTGAATGCCGGAGCGCACGAAACATCACAGCCCTTCATATATAGCTTAGCAGACTATAACACATCATATCGCGTTTTACAATCGGCGGCTTTGAAAAAGCACGGTATGGGCGTTTCCGTCGTCCTTCAGTTCGACAAATTCGTCCGCCAGCGGTTCGCCGTCGAGCGTCGGGGTTTTCACGCTCGCGGAGCTTATGAGGCGGTATTCTGACGCGCCTGCGCGCAGAGTTATTTCAGCCTGTTCCATGCCCGTGTCGAGCAGCGCCTCCATTTTGACGCGCCCGGCGCGAATCTGCAGACCCAGCAATTCTTCTATCATCACGCGCACAGCCCAGCCCGCCGCGCCGGTGTACCACGTCCAGCCCGCCACGCCGGTTTTGGGCGCGACTGAGCATATATCGGCGGCGGCGGCATACGGTTCGCCGCGATAGCGCGCGGCGGCTTCGCGGGTGCGCGCCCTGACGGACGGCAGCAATGCGCGGAATGAGTCCCACGCGCGCTTCGCGTCGCCCAAACGAGCGTATGCGGCGACTAACCAGCACGCGGCGTGAGTGTACTGCCCGCCGTTTTCGCGCACGCCCGGCGGGTACGCGGCGATATAGCCCGGGTCGCCGCCCTTGCCAGTGAACGGCGGGTCGAGCAGGCGAATCAAACCCGCGTCGCGGTCGGTGAGCAGCGCGTCGGCGGCGTTCAGCGCCGCCTTGACGCGCGTCGGGTCTTGCCCGTTCAGAGCTGCCCACGCCTGAGAAATCAGGTCTATGCGGCATTCCTCGCTGCGGCTTGAGCCAATGGGCGAGCCGTTATCGTCAATCGCGCGTATATACCAATCCCCGTCCCACGCGCTTTCGTCAACGGCTTTGCGCATTCTGTCGGACAGCTCCGTAAGATACGCCTTGTCGCCTTCAGGGCAGACCGAGCTGTACAGGCGCGCCGTATATGACAGAAATTCGCTCAGCCACACGCTTTCGCCAATTCCCCTATGCCCCACGCGGTTCATGCCGTCGTTCCAGTCTCCCGCGCCGATTTTACACAGACCGTGCGCGCCCGCGTTGTCGGCGCGCCTGAAAGCCCTCATGCAATGCTCGTTCAGCGTTTCGCACACGTCCGAAACGCGCGCCGAACCGTACCAGTCGTCCTGCCCGTCGGGTATGGGTTCATCGGCGAGATACGGAACGCGTTCTGAGAGTATGCCGTAATCGCCCGTTTCGAGCGCGTACTTGGCGCAGACAAACGGCAAAAACAATATGTCGTCGGTTATGCGCGTGCGCACGCCGCTGTTCGGCGCATGCCACCAGTGCATACCGTCGCCGCTCTCGAACTGGTGGGCGGCGGCGTAGAGTATATGCGAGCGGACGATTTCAGTGTCCATATACATTACGCACAACATGTCCTGAAGCTGATCGCGCAGCCCGAACGCGCCGCCCGGCTGATACAGACCCGTTCGCGCGAACACGCGGCAAGCGAGCGCCTGATATTTGAAAAATCGGTTCACGAGCGCGTCTCGCGTGAAATCGCCCGTTGAAACCGTGATTTTCGTGAGCTTCGAATCCCAGTACGCGCGCGAATCGGCGAGCGAGTTTTCGGGCGAGAACGCGCCCATCATTCGGCGCGCACCCGCCTCATCCTCAGCCCAGCCCAGCGCGAACGCGCACTCGGCGTAGCCGCGCGGCGGCACGCGCAAAACTGCCGAAACACAGTTTCCGGGACGCGCCTGCGCCGGTTTCAAATCGTCCGGCAACACCATTTCGGTAATATCGCACGTCGCGGCGGACGCGCCCTTTACGGCGAGACACCCCACGCCGTCCATGCTCCCGACGGCGAAGCACATGTCGTCGCGCGCATATGAGCGCGTAAGCCGCATGTCGCGCGCGTCTACGCCCATAAGCCAGTCGACTGAAGCGAGCGCGCGTATGCGCAGCTCCGAGTCGGACGGGTTTTCAACTCCTAACGTCGCGCACATTATGGAGTTTGAACAGTCAACATGCATTCGCAGGCTGTATCTCGCGTCCCCGCAGCCGCACTCGAATGCCGTCTCGCCCTGCGAATGCCTGACTGTGTACGCGCCGCGCACGTTATCTGTCGGTATGAGGGGCACATAGCCCGCGTCGTCTATGGCGTAGAAGCGCGCGCCCCAGCCCTCGCATTCGGGGTCGTTGTCGAACGGCGTGAGCCTGCCCGAACGGCTGTTTTCATGCCATATAAAACCGCCGCCGCGTTCGGTTACGAGAGAGCCGAAATTCTTATTGGCGAGTATGTTCGACCACGCGGCGGGCGTGTTGCGCTTAGGAAGCAGGTCGATGATATACGAGCGTCCGTCGGGAGCGAAACCTCCGAAGCCGTTGTACTCTATAAGCTCCAGCGCGGGGTTCGATTTGCGCATGTCCCGCGCGCCTATGCGTTTCGCGGGGGGCGGCGGAGCGATATAAGGCGCGCGAAGATCCTGCGCGAAATCGCCGCGCACGCAAATCGCGGCGAGCGCATTAAGCAGCGCGAGCTGATCGCTTTCGAGCTTGCGCACGTCTATCACATATGCATGTCCGCGCTCGCCGATTCGACCTGACAGATGACTCGCAGCGAGCATCGAATTTATCATGTCGCGGTTCGGGCGCAGGTAGTCGTTCACGCCGTCAACGAGTATAACGAGCGATACAGTAAGCCCCGCGTTTTTGAAAAACTCGTGAACGCGTATCATGCGGCGCAGATTGTCGAGCTTGTGCGAGTCGTCGGCGTATACGAGCAAAACAGGCTCGTCGCCCGCTATGCCGAACTGCCACAGCGCGTCGGGGCGCAGCTTAATCGGGTTCGCGGCGTTATCGAAAGGAGGCCGCGAATATACGACGCGGGCGGAGGCGCGGTCGAGCAGTCGGTATGTCGCGCCCATTATGTCTGTGAATGCGAGCATCGTGCGCGCCTGAGCGCCAGACAGCGTGAGCGCGCGCTCGAACGCGGAATCGTCCGCTACGGCGCTCTCCGCGTCTGAACCGCGCTTTATAAGCGCCATTGTGAAGTATACGCTTTTCGTATCGCCCGCGGGTATTTCCCATTCGACCTCGAGCGAGCTTTCGGGGCGCAGCGGTACGTCGGAGCGGTTTTCGGGCGACGCGGGCGAATCGAGCAGAGAACCGCCGCTCACAGTGTGCGAAAACGCCATGTCCGTGTCTCCGTCGTCCCTCTTTCGGCGCGTGAACCGCCACGAGCCGTGCGAGTACCTTTCGCCCGATATGAACAGGTTTGAGAAAACAGGGTGCGCGCGCATCATGTCCTCGCCCGCGAGCGCCACCAAAAACGCCTGTTTTGCGCGGGCGCGGACGGGCACTCCCGCGTTGGCGGTCGCGCGAACGCGGAAGACGAGCGCGCCCGTTTCGGGCGATATGCATACGCCGATTTCATAGGCGGCGTTTATGCTCTTTCCGGAATACATCGCGTAGCCAGCGTCGAAAACGACTTTCGAAAGCGCGACAGCGCCCGTCTCGTCGTGTACTTCGGGCAGTATGACGTCGTCATATCTGACAAAATCGTGTCTCCACATGTTAGCGTAAACTCCGCGCCGGCGATAAAAACCGCGCCCGTCGGCGGATATGAAAGCGCACGCTTCCGCGCCGAACAACAGATGCCCGTCGTATGCGATTTTCGGGTTCGCCGAGCGCGACGTGCCCTGCGCCGCGCGCCTCGCCCGCTGCTTGTCGCCCGACGCGGGCGACGAATCAGAAACGCGGGATCGCCTGAACAAGCGCGGCGCGGCGAACGGTTTTTCGTTAAGCAGCGTTTCGAGCGCTTTTTCGCGCGCGCCCTTCATGAAATACGAATGCAGCCTGTCGCCGGTGAGCGCGTTACACATGGCGCATAGAGCCATGCCCTGATGGTGGGTCATATAGCTGAACACGATTTCACCCGAATCGGAGCGCGAGTAATCGATTGACTCATACATACCAAATTCGCCGCGCAGCCCCGATTGCGAAAGCGCGGGTATGTTCTCAAACGCGCGGGACGGGCTTACGGAAAGCGCCAGCAAAGTCGCGTAAGGCGCGACTACGTTCCCCGCGTATGAGCGCGATATTGCCAGCTCCGGCACGCCGAAAGCGCGGTACTGATAGTTGAGCGACGCGTCGAAGGCGCGATAGGCGCACTCGGACACGCCCCACGGGCGACCTTCTAAGCCGCCGCCGCGAATTTGAGCTAGAACGGCGCTTCGGGCGCTCACGCCGAGCAGCGAGCCCGCGGCGGAAGGCATGAATATGAAAGGCATCATATATTCGAACATCGTGCCGCTCCACGACACGAGCGCGCTCTTGCCCTTCACGCGCACGCACGGCCTGCCCAAGCGCGACCAGTGCTTTACGGGCACGCCCTTTTCGGCTATCGCGACATAACTCAATATACGCGCTTCGGACGCGAGCAGGTCGTAATGCGATTCGCTCGGACGCTCGCGTTCGACGTCGAATCCGACGCGGAACAGCTTGCGCTTTGGGTCGTATAGCGTATACAAATCCATTTCGGATATGAGCTTCGATAGCGAAGCGTGCAGGCGCTCTTCGCGTTCGTTTACGGCGTTTTTTGCGAGTATAAGGCACGCGAGCAGGTTTCCGCAGTCTACGCTCGACACATATCTCGGTCTGAGCGGCGAAAGCGTTTTTGTGTCGTACCAGTTGTATATGAGACCGTTCCATTTGTCGAGCTTTTCAAGCGTTTTTACAGTCTCGCGCAGGCGCGCGTGCATTTCGCCCGCATCTATCAGACCGAGCTCCAGCGCCGAGACGCATGAAACCATATACATGCCTATGTTCGTCGGGGACGTGCGCTCGGCCGAACCGAGAGGCGGGTCCAGTTGCACGTTGTCGGGCGGCAGACCGTTCGAACTGACGGGCACGTATTTTTCGAAATAGCGCCATGTGTCGCGGGCGAGCTCCATCAGCAAGCCGAACTCGCGCGACGTGAAAGCCGCCTCGTCGCTTTCGCGGCTCAGGCGGTCGAGCGCACTCCTTCCGAAAGCGAACGCGCACGCCATAATAATGGCATACGGTAAAAACGAAAAGCGCGCGAGCGCGGGCACGAGCAGTATTGAAAGCGCGATGCCGCAGGTGTTTTTGCCGCCGGGTTGTGTTTCCGCATCGGCGGCGGTAGTCCATTCGAGCAGCTTTTTGTGAGATACGAAGCTCCTGTACAGGGCACGGGCAGCGCCGCAAGCGCACGCGCACGCTACTGACGGAAGCAACAGAAAGCGCCCGAACGCGGCGTTGAAGCCGCGAAAGCGCGAGAACACGCACGGCGCGAAAGCGCACAATAAGCCCGCGAACGCCGTCCACCACGAGCCGAACCACACCGACAGCACGAACAGAGCGCACGAGGACGGATATGACAGGCTGCGCAGCATATTATCAGCCATCTTGAACCTGTCGAGCGCCTTCAGCCTGACCCTTCCGAACATATAGCGAAGAAGCTGCCAGTCGCCGCGCGTCCACCTTTCCAGCCGCTTCAGATATGAAGAAGGCGACAACGGAAAACCCTCGAACAGCACGATGTCGCCCGCGTAGGCGGCGGACGCTATAACGCCTTCCAGCAAGTCGTGGCTCAGTATGGTGTTGTCGTCGAAAGCGCCGCGCGTTCTTTCTGCAAACAGCTTAACGTCGTATATTCCCTTTCCGCCGAAAACGCCCATGCCGCACGCGTCCTGATATATGTCGGGAGCTAAGCACTGATACGTGTCCGCGCCGCCCGTGCCCGCAAACATCAACGCGAATCGGTTTTTGACGGACGAAGCGGATATTTCCATGCGCGGCTGTATGATGCAATAGCCGCCGCCGTTCGCGTTCGGGCGGTTGAGCGGGTGATGTATCGCGCCTATGAGTTTTTCGACGCTTCCGGGTATCAGACGCGTGTCCGCGTCAATCGTCAAAACATACTTATATCTGTTTTTGAGAGCGTCGGCGTTCGCGCTCTCGGCGGTGAAGCGGTTATCGCCGCCGTTCAAAAGCGCGTTCAGGTCGTTAAGCGCGCCGCGCTTGCGTTCGCGCCCCAACCATATGCCGTCGCGCGGGTTGTAAACGCGGTTTCTGTGTAAATAGAAGTATTTGCGGCGTTCGGCGCGGTCGTTCATAAGGCGCACGGAAGCCGACGCGCGCTTTACTATGCTTTCGTCAAGCGCTTCAGTTTCGTTCGGCGAATCCGGAAAATCGCCGAGCAGCAAAAAGTCTACGTTTACGTTTTTATCGAGCGCGCCGAGCGCCTCAAGCTGGTCGGCGAGCTCCGCCGCGCGACCTGGGTTAGGTATGAGCGCCGGAATCACGACAAGCGTGCGCGCGTCGTCGGGTACTCGCTCCATGTCGAGCTTCAAAAGCGGCCGCGGCGTTATGAAATGCGATATAACGGGTCGCGCGGCATGCATAGATATAAACCACAGAGCGGGAACGGCGATAAGAAGTGTAAAAAAGTTCGGCAAAGCGGCGCACGCAAGCAGCAGCGCCACGATGAACGCAAGCATATACGCGCCTATAAGCCCGCGCCCGTTCGGGTCGGGCGTGATTCTGCGAATTTGAGGCGCGTTCACGTCGAGCCTGTCGAGAAGCGCTGTTCGCCCCGCGTCGGTATACAGATAGTCGCATACGCCCGTCCCCTCGTTTGCCTTAGCCGCCTCGACCGCGAGTGACGCTATGGCGCGCTCAGAAAATCCCGTGCGCGACGCGATATAAGCCGCTTCGCGCCTGACCGCGTTGCGCGACGAATCGTCCATTAAGCCGTACACGCCCGACGGATCGCCGTTCAGCGTGCGCTCCGTGAAGCTGACGCGGTTGAACACGCGCTCCCAGTCGGCCTGCTCGAGCGTCCGGCACAAGTGCATTGTGTTTTCGAGCCGCATAAGCTCCTCGCTCTGCATACGGCGAGATATGCGGCAGCAGTCCTCCTCGGTGCGCCCGACAAGCGCGAGCCGGCGCGTCAGGCGGGCGCGCTTCTCGCAGTCGTCGGAGTCCGCCGCGAGCTTCAGCGCGTGCTCGAAGAACGCGGGGCTGGATTCGTCCGCGGGCACTCCCGACGCGCCCGCCGCCCATCTTTCGGCGATGAGCCACTCGCGCTGTATGCGCAAGACCGCTTTCGCGCACGCTATGAAAGCGCGCGCCGCCGCGAGTCTCGCCGCGTCGGGCGCGTTCCATATTTCATCGGCTCTGAGCATATACGCTTCGTCCAAAGCGCCGAGCGACTCGATTATGTCGGCAAGCTCCACGCGCGCGTCACCGGAGCGTATAAGCTCGTCAGCCCACGCGTCTGTGCGCGAATATTTTTTCATGAAAGCGCCGGACCGCGCGCTTTGGGCGTACAGTTGCATACCCCCGACATTTGAGAGTAAAAAGTCGAGCGCGTCCGTAGTGAACGCGCATTCGCGTTTCAGCGCTTCTGCCTTTGCCTGTATGCGCGACAGAACCGCGCCGTAGGGATACGCGCGCTTGAAGGTGTCGAAATCTATATGGATCGGGCGATTGAACGCTGTCATGCCTGCCTCCGCTATCGTTATTAGAGCGGGTACATTATGCGCACAAATTCCGAAAATAATGCGCATACACATAAAAACAAAGGCGGGAGCAGCCCGAGCCGCTCCCGCCTTTACCGAAAAGTTTGTCATTTACGCGCTGTATATGCGCGCTTCTCCCCTCGCGCGGATTATTCTGAGATACGCGTATGAAGTGATTTTGTACGTAAGCGCGTACATCAGCGAGAAAACCAGTATGGACGCGCCTGTTACGAGCATGAAAAGCTGAGTGTCGTCGAGCGCGAACAGCCTGAGCAGGTAATTCACCATCGGGAACGCGAATATGAGGTGCATGACGGCTGCCAACAGCGGCAGGAAGAACACAGTGAGTATTTGCGAATTTATGGCTTTCTTTATCTCCCTGTCAGTCATGCCCACGTTTTGCATTATCACAAACCGCGACTGGTCTTCATAGCCCTCTGTGACCTGCTTGTAATACATGATCAGAACGGTCGCCGCGACGAACGTAAGCCCCAGCACGATACCCAAGAAGAACAGCCCCGCGTATATCGCGAAAAACTCGTCGCGGGCTTCCGTAACTGACTGAACGTATGACGGCACGTCGGGCAGGTTGTCCCTGACATACCTGTATATTTTGCCCTCGTTTTCGTCCGAGACATTGAACAGGCGGAAATACTGTATGTTTGACTTGTTCTCGCCGTAGGCGGCCGCCTGAGCGTCGAATACTTTAATCAGGGTCGCCTGATCTTTTACGACCACGTACAACCTTTCGCTGATTATCGCGCCGCCCGCGAGCCACACGTTCGCGTTGACTGCGCCCGCGCAGTCGAGTTCCATGTCGCCTATGACGATTTTATCGGGCAGCGGACGCCTAAGTTCGTCGTATATGAACGCTTCGCCATCGTTAAGATCGAGGGCGTCGCCCGTCATTGCGCAATAGTCTTTGAGCGTCAGCGCGTACACGGTGGCTACGTCGGAAATAGACATTTCGACCTCTTGCCTTCTCATTTCCATGACGCCGTTATTGTATATGGCGGCGAACGGAACATACGCGCACTCCATAATGTCGCTCACCTCGATGCCCGACGCTTCGATCTCTTCGAGTATGCGCTTTTGGGCGTGGTTCAGGCTTTCTACGCTGTCGCAATACGCCCTCACCTCGATGTCGCGCGGGTATGACTCTTTGAGCGTATCTTCAGAGCCTATATACAGGCACGTGACCGACGATAGCATGACGAGCACTATCGTTGAAAGCACGCATATGGTCGCTAATCCCGCGCCGTTTCTGCGCATTCTGTACGCCATGCCCGAAACCGATATGAAGTGCTTGGCGCGATAGTAATACGCCTTGTTCTTTTTGAGCAGCTTAACGACCGCGACGCTCAGCGACATAAAGCAGCAGTATGTGCCGAGTATGACCAGTATCACGGCAACAAAGAACATTGTGAGCGCGCCCAACGCGCTCGTCACATTGAGCGCCAGATAGTAGCCCGCGCCTAACAGCAATATGCCGAGTATCGCCATAACATAGTTGGCGCGCGGCTGTTTTTCGCCTGCGGCGCTTTCGCGCATCAGCTCGACGGGCGTCGCGATGTGCATCTGAAAGCGAGTCTTTATGTGCACCAGCGCGAAAGCGATGGCGAACACTGTGGCGGTTATCGCCATGCTGCGCGTGTCTATGCTGAAATCGTAGCTCACGTCCGACTTCATAAGGTTTATAAGGCACAATTCGGTCGCCTTCAGGAACACCGCGCCCAACAGCAGACCCACGCTTATACAGGTGACGGATATGAACAGGTTTTCGGAGAGCATGACCTTCGCTATGTGCTTTTTGCCCATGCCCAGCACGTTGTAAAGCCCAAACTCGCGCTTGCGGCGCTTCATGAGAAAACCGCTTATGTAGAACAGGAAAAGCACGGAGAACAGCCCTATAACGAATATGCCTAAGTAGAGTATCATCTGAAGCGACACGCCGCCATTTATCTTGCGCACAGTTTCAGAGAACGTGAGCGCGGTCAAAAGGTATGTCACCATGACCATGCAAGTGCCTGTCAGCAGGTAAGGCAGATACAGCTTGCGGTTGTTTTTAAGGTTGGCGAATGCCAGCCGTATATAGAGAGCCGCGTTCATCTGTCGTCACCACCGGTCGCGAGCATTGTGAGCGTGTCGGATATTTTCTGATACATTTCTTCGTTCGTCGAGTCGCCCCTGTATATCTGATGGAACAGGCGGCCGTCCTTTATGAACAACACGCGCCCGGCGTGGCTGGCGGCTTTCACGGAGTGAGTGACCATGAGGATCGTCTGACCGTCGTCGTTGATTTCGGTGAACAGGCGCAAAAGCTCGTCGGTCGCGCGCGAGTCGAGCGCGCCCGTCGGTTCGTCGGCGAGCACGATTTTGGGGTTCGTTATGAGCGCTCTGGCTACGGCGGCGCGCTGTTTCTGCCCGCCCGACGCTTCGTAGGGGTAGTGGTCGAGTATGTCGGTTATGTTGAGCTTTTCGGCTATCGGCTTTATGCGCGATTGCAATTCCTGATGCTTTTTGCCCGCAAGCACCAGCGGCAGATAAATGTTATCGCGAATGGTGAACGTGTCCAACAGGTTGAAATCCTGAAACACGAATCCCAGATGCTCGCGGCGGAACTGCGCCGCGTCGTTCTCTTTGACTTTGGAAAGGCGCATACCGTCGAGAGTTATTTCGCCGGAGGTCGGCTTGTCCAAAGACGCGAGTATGTTCAGAAGCGTCGTCTTGCCCGAGCCGGATTCGCCCATTATGGCGGCGTATTCGCCCGATTCCATTGTGAACGACACGTCGGAGAGCGCCTGTACGTGGCTCATTCCGAAGCGGGACGTGTATATTTTTTTGATGCTTGCGACTTCGAGTATGGGCATGATTGTTTCCTCCAATTCCGTATTACGGAGGAATTATAACGCGCAACGGGGCGCGCCCGCCATTCGTTTTCATTACAAATGCGCTGATATACCTTACAATTCGGTAAGCTATTCAGAATAAACGTGATCGCGCGAGAGCGAGACTACCGCGCGAGTGCCCGCGTTCAGCTTTGATTCTATGGTCAGCTTGTGACCGAGCATGTCGGCTATGCGGCGGCACAGGTAAAGGCCTATGCCCGACGCGTGCTCGTCTATTCTGCCGTTCAGGCCGGTATAGCCCATTTCGTATATGCGCGGCATGTCGGAGGGGCTGATGCCTATGCCGGTGTCGGATATGACGAGAGAGCCGTCCTCAAGAAAGACGGAAACCGAACCGTCGGGAGTATATTTCACGGCGTTTGATAAAAGCTGTTCCAACAGGAACGACAGCCATTTCTTGTCGGTGAGCGCGCGGACTGACAGCGGTTCATAGTTCAATTTCAGCTTCTTGCGTATGAACACACGAGAAAACCGACGCAGTATGGGCTTGATTATTTCGTCCAGATCGTATTCGCGTATTACAAAATCGCCGCCTTCGCCGTCGAGCCTGACATACGCCATCGCCATATCGACGTATCTTTCGACCGATATAAGCTCCTCGCGCATTGCGCCGGGGTCGGGCGAAGCGCCCGATTGCAGCATCAGCCGCATGGCGGCTATCGGCGTTTTGACTTGATGCGCCCATGTGGCGTAGTACGCCGCGTTCTCAGCAAGTTTTTCGGCGCTCTCGCGTTTGGCGGCGGTTTGGTCGCGCAACACGCGCTCCGTCAAGGCGGCGTATGCCTTTTCTATCTCGCCGGAAGGCGCGGGAAGCTGTTCGCCCGATATAAGCCCAATGTCCGAAAGCCTTTTAAGAAGCGTGTATTTCTTGCGGAAAGACGAATAGCTGACCGCCGCGTAAATCGCGATGAAAAGCGAGCACACCAAAGACGCGTACAGCACCGGGTTGAGCGGCAGCCCGTAGAGGCGAATAATCAGCGCGAACAGCGCGAGCAGGAACGCCGAAAACGCTACGCGGCGCGCTTTTGTTTTTATGTAGGCGAATAATTTCGAAAACTCATTCAACGACGTATCCCAGACCTTTCCGCGTTGACACAAAGTCGCTCAGCCCCGCCGCTTCGAGCTTTTTGCGCAGGCGGGCGACGTTTACGTTGAGCGTGTTTTCATCTACGAAGCTATCTGATTCCCACAGGCGTTCCATAAGCGAATCGCGCGATACGACACTCCCGCGCGCTTCCATCAGGGACAGAAGTATGCGGTATTCGTTTTTGGTAAGCTCGTATCTCTCGCCCTCGTATATGAACACGGAGTCTGACGTGGATAGCATACAGCCCCGATGCGCTATCACGGGTTTTTGAGGCACGAAGTCGTATGTGCGGCGCAATACGGCGTTTATTTTGGCGGTGAGCACGCTCAAATCGAACGGTTTGCATATGAAGTCGTCTCCGCCCAAATTCATCGCCATGACTATGTTCATGTTGTCGTTTGCGGACGATATGAACACGATGGGCACTGTTGAAATCTTGCGTATCTCGGAACACCAGTAAAAGCCGTTGCGGTATGGAAGCGTGATGTCCATAAGCACCAGATGCGGCTGATACGCTGAAAACTCGGCGGTCACGTCTGAAAAATCCGATGTGATTTTCGCGTCCAAGCCCCACGTTCCGACAGCCGCTTTGATCGACTCGGCGATGGAAGGCTCGTCCTCTACCAACAGTATTTTATACATTGTTTATGTAAACCTCCGCTTACAACAAATGCGCGTGCGCGCGCCCGCACTTTCGCGGGAGCGCGGAACGCGCATATGGCACGGGTGGCTCTATCAGCGGTTGCCGCCGACAAGCTCGTTCTTCTTTCTGTTGAGCGCGTCGGATATGCCGTTCGCCTGCTTTTCGAGCGCTTCCAGCAGCCTGTACGCGTCGTTTACTGCCTTCAGGCGGCGCTCGTGAGCCTCGGCGCGGGCGTTCTCTATTATGATCGCCGCCTCGCTCTTGGCGCGCTGCATTATCTCGCTTTCGTTCACCATGCGCTTGGCGCGCTGCGCGGCGTCGTCCAGCATTGCGTTGGCGCGCTCCTCGGCGTCGGCGACGGTGGCGCGGGCGCGGCGCTGCGCCGACTCGACGATGCCGTCAGCTTTGGCGGTCGCGTCGTCGATGATGGACTTCGCGCGCACGTTGGTCGACGTAACCTTCGCCTTGGCGACGTTTTCGGCTTTATCGAGTATGCGATCCTTCTCGGCGTATATCTTCCAGCCGTACTGTATGGCGTCGGGAAGATTGCGCTGCATATCGTCCAATATTTTGAAGCATTCCTCGGTGTCGACCAGCTTTTTGGTCGTGAGGGGCACGTTCGTGCCGCTTTGCAGCGCTTTTGTGAGAAAGTCGAATAGACGCATGAAGTATGTGGTGTCGTTCATGTCGTCTTCGTCGTCCGCACCTTCGGCTTCCTCCGCATCGGTCGCGTCAGCGCCCGAATCAGCTTCGTCTCCGTCAAACGCGTCGTCATAGCCCTCGTCCGGCTCGTCGTCGGAATAGGCTTCCTCTGAATTTGAGTCGTAGTCATCGAAAGCGTCGGCGGTTTCCTCTTGGGCGTCGTCCGCGGCGTTCAACTCGTCATCGTACAGCGAATCGCGTTCCTTATCCATTTGTTACACTCCTTTATGACTCGCGCCCGACAGCGCTAAAAATATCCTGAATGATCTGCTTGGGGACTAACGCGCCAATATCGCCCGAATGCTTGAGTATGTCCATAACCAAGCTCGACGAAATGTACGCGTGTTCCGGGCACGCCGGCAGGAAAACGGTGTCGATGCCTGTAAGCGCGCGGTTCGCCTGCGCGATCTGGTTTTCGTATTCAAAGTCGAACGCGCTGCGCACGCCGCGCACGAGCACGCCCGCGCCCAAATCGGCGGCTAAGGACGACGTAAGGCCGTCGCTTGTGAGTATGTCGACGTTCGGTATGCCACCCGTTATCTTGCGCAGCATCGACGCTCGCAGAGAAGCGGACATTATGTATTGCTTCGCGGCGTTCGACATAATGGCGACATATACGTGCTCGAACATGTCGCTCGCGCGCGTTATAACATCCAGATGACCGAGCGTGGGCGGGTGAAAACTGCCCGCATACAGTGCGATTATGCCAATCTACCTCCGACGCGCGAAATCCACGACGGTGTCGCGGTAGTCGCGGGAATCGTATATATCAATTTCTTCAGGAAGCGCTATTTCGCTTCCGCGTTCGCGCTCTATAACGATTATAGCGCCATTTTCGAGCATGTCGCCTTTTACAAGGCGCGACAGCGCGTCGAAATAGCATTCTCTCATGCGGTACGGCGGGTCTATGAACGCCATCGTGAACTTCCAGCCCTCGAGCGCGCTTATCGCCCGCTTATAGTCGCCCCGTATGATCTTTACGCGCAAGGGCGCGTCTTCCCCAAGCACGCTTTCGGCGTTGCGGTTTATGACGCTCACGGCGACGGGCGATATATCGCAAATCGCCGCCTTGCGCGCGCCCCGGCTCAGCGCTTCGAGCGCCAGAGCGCCCGTGCCGCCGAACAGGTCGAGCACGACCGAATCGGGCACGTCGTTTCGCAATATGTTGAAAACACTTTCGCGCGTGCGGTCGGAGGTGGGTCGCGTGTCGTCGCCCGAGGGCGCGAACAGCCTGCGCCCGCGCGCCTCGCCGCCTATTATACGCAAAATGTCATCACTCCGTAACCATTATAACACGAAAGAGAAATAAGTGCAAGCGTTATTAAACATTCAGCGCGGGTTTTTACACCTCAGGGCGCTGGGATTTGGGCTGCTTAGGCTTTCCGAACACCTTCAGCTTTTTGCGCTTGCGGCGAGTGCCCTTTTCGATTTCGGCGAGCTTCTTTAGGCGGAGTTTCGGCCCTTGCAGATAGCCTATCATCATGGCTACGGGCGACGCGAACGCTATCGGTATGAACAACACGCGCAGCCACGTAAGGTAATGCAGGTCGTAGGCGAAGCAGTATTCGGAAACGCCTTTCACACCGTTCGCGGCGGCGATTATGTCGATGCCGCCCTGTATGTCCATGGTCGACACGACCGACGCGCCCGCCGTCATAGCGCCCGTATAGTCGGCGCCGACGAGCGTCGTCATGAGCCGCGAGAGCCACGCCGCCGGCAAGAACGCTATGCGCGTTATAAAGCCGAGCAGGCTTTCGGCGACTGAATTGGGATCGGCGAGTATAAGATTCGCCAGAGCGAGCAACGCGAGCGGCACTGACGACCACAAGAGCGCGACTACGGCGCGTTTCGGCTTATATGACTGCGCGAGCATATGCGCGTCGGGCTGTTTACCTTCGCTTGTAAGGCGCTCCATAGTTGAAGTGAGCGTGCAGGCGCGTTCGCCGCGATCGCAGCCGTCGCCGTATTGCATTATGATGAATGTTATGAATATCACAGCGCCCAAGGCGCTGCCAACATATTCGTTCCCAACAAACGTAACGAGCGCGCAGAGTATCGCCATTGTGATGTGAATCAGATAGTTTTTCTTGACCATTCCCGCAGCGTTATTCATGAGCGTCCTCCCAAATACTATCGATTGTATGTCGCCTTTCGACGCGCGCCGAAAAGCCGAGCATTATTTCATACGGTATAGTGCCCGTAAGCATCGCCAGTTCGTCGGGCGTTATGCGCTCGCCGCCCTGAGAACCCAACAGCACGACGGGCGTTTCCAAGCCGACGTCGCCCGCATCAGTCGCGTCTAGCATGAGCATGTCCATACACACGTTTCCTATGACTTTCGCGCTCCGGCCGTTCACTAGCGCGCGGGCGCGGTTGCCGAGCGCGCGCGGGTATCCGTCGCCGTAACCGCAGGGCACAGTTATGACGCGCGTTCTGCGCCCGCATGTAAACGTCCTGCCGTAGCCGACGGTCTCCCCCGCCTCCGCCCACGCGACGCGGACGGGGTGCGATATGAGCGTCTGCGCGGGGCGAATGTCGTTTGCGAACGCGGGCGCGCCCGCGCCGTACAGCGCTATACCCGCACGAACCATGTCGAGCGCGTATTCGGGCATGTGCAGAGCGGTGCTGGCGCTTATGTGGCGAGCGGGCGAGAAGCCGAAATCGCTGACAGTCTTTTCGGCGGCTTTGAAGCGCGAAAACTGCGAACGAGTGAAATCGGCGTCGGAGTCGGCGCAGCAGAAATGCGTGAACAATCCGTCGAGCGCCACGTTCTTAATGCTCTTCAACTCCGTCAGGAGCGCCGAAAGCTCGTCTTCTCCCCTCGCGCCCACGCGGGTCATGCCCGTGTCGATTTTTAGCTGAGCGCTCGCGAGCCGGTTCGCGGCTTTCGCCGCCTGAGAGAGTTTTGCAAGACCCTGTATGTCGAACACGGTCTGCGAAAGTCCGTATTTGACGCTCAGGTCGAAATCGCGCTCGTCTGTAAGCCCCAGCACGATGATTTGAGCGCCGGACACGCCCGAATCGCGCAGTTCCGCGCCCTCGCGCGCCGTCGCGACGGCGAACGCGTCGCATACGCCGTTTTTGAGCAGGTGAGCGGCGACTTCCTTAGCGCCGTGACCGTATGCGTCTGCCTTCACGACGGCGCACAGTTTACAGCCGGGCGCTACGCGCGCGCGTATCGCGTTGCAGTTATTAAGTATGTCCGAAAGCGATACGACCAGTTCCAGCCTTTTCACAGCGCTTCCACCTGCGCGCGAGTGAGCGTGTCGACGCGATTGTCCGCGAGCACGCGCTCGGCTTTATCAGTGTTGGACACGCGAATTATCAAAAGCGCGGTGAAGCCGGAGTTTCTGACGAACGAATACATGTATTCGACCGATATATCTTCCATTTCGAGCAAGCGCAGAATGTCGCCCAAGCCGCTGGGGCGGTCGGGAACGCACACGACGAGCACTTCGGTCGTGCGCACGGTGTAACCCGCGCTTTTTAGCACGCGAGCGCCCTCGTCCGCGTCGGAGAGTATCATTCGGCAGATGCCGAAGTTGTCTGACTCGGCTATCGACAGCGCGAGCATGTTAAGCCCCGCCCCGCCCAGCAGTTGGGCGATAGCCGCCAAAGCGCCCTTGCGGTTTTCGAGAAATACGGAAAGCTGTTTAACTCTGTTCATATGCGCCCTCCTACATCTTTCGATTGTCTGTCACGCGGCGCGCCTTGCCCTCGGAGCGCGGTATGGTGTGAGGCCCGACCAGCGTAATCTGCGCCTTGATGCCTACGACCGACTTTATGCGCTCGCCTATGAGCGCGCTTATCTCGGACAGCTTGCCCAGCGAATCGGCGAACATGTCGTCTGTAACCTCGACCTGCACTTCGAGGGTGTCGGTAGAATTTTTCCTGTCCACAACCAACATATAGTGCGGGGCGACGCCCTGTATTCCGACCAGCACGCCCTCTATCTGGCTCGGGAACACGTTCACGCCGCGTATGACGAGCATGTCGTCAGTGCGCCCCATGAGCCTTTCCATGCGTATGAGCGTGCGGCCGCATTCGCATTTTTCGGCGTTCAGACGGCATATGTCGTGCGTTCTGTACCTGAGCAGCGGCATTCCCTGCTTGGTGATGGTGGAGAACACAAGCTCTCCCTTCTCGCCGTATTCGAGCGGTTCGCCCGTCTTCGGGTTGATAATTTCGGGTATGACATGGTCTTCGTTTACGTGCATACCGTGTTTTTCCATACACTCGAACGACACGCCAGGCCCCGCGATTTCGGTAAGCCCGTATATGTCCAGCGCGTCCAAGCCCAGCAGTTCTTCGATTTGCGCGCGCATTTCCTCAGTCCACGGTTCGGCGCCCAGACAGCCGGCGCGTAGTTTGAGCTGCGACCTGTCCACGCGCATTTCCCTGAGGGTTTCGCCCAAGTATAATGCGTAGCTGGGCGTGCAGCACAGATGCGTCGTGCCGAGCTCTAGCATCATCATTATCTGCCTTTGCGTGTTGCCGCTCGACATGGGCAGCGTCATCGCGCCGATTTTGCTCGCGCCCTGATGCGCGCCCAAGCCGCCCGTGAACAGGCCGTAGCCGTAGCACACCTGAACGACGCTGTCTTTTGTTACGCCCGCGGCGGTGAGCGTGCGCGCCATCATTTCAGTCCAAACGTCAATGTCGTTTTGGGTGTAGCCCGAAACGATGGGCTTGCCCGTCGTGCCCGACGAACCCTGTATGCGCACGATTTCGCTCTGAGGGGATGCGAACAGTCCGAACGGAAACGTGTCGCGCAGGTCGGTTTTGTCTGTAAAAGGCAGATATTTCAAGTCTTTCACGGTTTGTATGTCGTCGGGTTTGACGTTCGCCGCGATCATGCGCTCGCGGTAGAGCGGCACGTTATCGTATACGCGTCGGACGACATCGCGCAAGCGCGCGTTTTGGAGCTTTACAAGCTCGTCGCGGGGCATACATTCTATTTCGGGATTCCAGATATTATGTATCATCAGCATTTCACTTCCGAGGAAAAAATATGAGAACGCCCATTATCGATACATTATAACAAACAAACGGGGCAAAATGCAAGTTATAAAGTTGAGATTTGCGCAAATTGGGGGGCGGATATGTGACTACGATTATAGTTCGCGCTTTTCTGTTGTATATGATTACCATACTGGCGATGCGCGCGATGGGAAAAAGGCAGTTGGGGCAGTTTCAGCCATACGAATTGGTCGTGGCGCTGATTATCGCCGACCTGATCGCCGCGCCCATATCGGACGTT
The DNA here is from genome assembly GCA_964453505.1 of uncultured Oscillospiraceae bacterium. Lineage (GTDB taxonomy): Bacteria > Bacillota > Clostridia > Christensenellales > Aristaeellaceae > CAYVPJ01. The sequence goes on from CAYVPJ010000029.1 coordinate 41,043, forward strand.
AGCACGCCGCTTTTGCACGGGCTGTTGCCCATAGCCGCTCTGTTGATAGCGAACGGCGCGATAGCGCTGATATGCATGAAGTCTGATAAGGCGCGCGCGTTCATTTCGGGAAAACCGTCGGTCATTATGTCAAAGGGCGTTGTAAACGAAAAGGAGCTTGACAAACTGTGCCTGTCGCTTTCCGATTTGTTGGAAGGCGTGCGTGAATCGGGCATACTCGACCCCGCCGACGTTGGATGCGCCATAATCGAAGCCGACGGCACTATCACCGCGTTCCCGCGCTCGACAAAGCGCCCGCCGAATAATTCGGAGATGGGCATAGACGCCGGTTACGAGGGCGTGCCCATGGCGCTCGTGATGGACGGCAGGATTCAGGACAACAACATAAAGAGCGCGCACGTTTCGACGGAATGGCTCAAAACCACGCTAGCGAAGCTCGGGTGCGACGCAAAGGGCGTGTATCTCGCGACGCTCAATACGCAGGGCGTGCTGACGGTTCAAATTAAGGGCGGCGGCGTGGCGCGAACGGAAGCGCTAGACGCGGGCGCGATAGAGTGGTGAGCGCATGAAAACCCGTTTGATATTCGTTTTGGCGCTCCTGATAGCCTCGTCGGCGGTGTGCGTGTGTTCGCTTTTATTCGTAAACGGCACAATGGACGAAATGGAAAAGATGCGCATAGAAGCGATGAACCACACTGAGAACGGAAACAGAGAAGACGCGGAGGCTGTCGTCTCGAACATGCTAACGCTTATAAGCTCGCGTTCGAAAGTGCTTGAGATGCTCATACAGCACAACGACCTGCACGATATGGTCATGCAGCTGACAGACGCGAAGGTCAGCCTTTCGATAGACGATATGGACGACTTCGAGAAGGCCATGTCGCTGTTCTTTGAGAATCTCGAACACATACGCGCGCATGAAAAGATTTCCTTGTCAAACATATTGTGAGCGACCGTTTTCATGACAAAATAACAGCGGCGAAATGGAATCATGAATAAAAGTATTGACACGGATGATATAATATGAATGGAATTGATTGGTTTGGAGATGCCTTGATTGGACGATTCACGCTCGGTGCTTGGAGTCGACGAGGGCGCGAGCTTACCGGAGATTCGCAAAGCATACCGCGCACTGGCGCGCAAGTGGCACCCCGACAGGTTTCCAGAAGGACCTGAGCGCGCGTGGGCGGAGCAAAAAATGATAGACATCAACCGCGCATATAACGAATGCACGGTGCATTGCGCTGCGAACCCGAACGCGTCTTCAGACGGCAGGTTCGCTGAAGTGCGCATGTTGATAGACGCGCGTCAGCTTTCGCAGGCGCGGCGAGTTATGCGCGATATGACCGAAAGAGACGCCGAATGGAACTTCCATTTCGGGCTTTTGCTGTATGAAAGGCACGATTTCGAAAAAGCGTCCGTCTATTTTTCTATAGCCCACAGGCAAGACCCCGAAAACGTGAAATACACGCTCGCGCTTGAAAATGCCGATTCGTTGATTTCGCGCGGCAAGGTGTTTTCACGCTTAAAAGGCATATTGCAAAAGCGCGCCTACGGCTGATTATTCAACTTAGTTAAATTCAAAACGTTCGAGGGCGACGCCGCCCTCTTTTAGCATTTGCGCCGCAAATTCATCGGGGTATCCCTCTAGGTATACGACGCGCTTGATTCCGGCGTTGACTATCATTTTAGCGCATATGACGCACGGCTGATGGGTACAATATAAAACGGCGCCGTCTATTGACACGCCCAGCTTCGCCGCCTGTATAATGGCGTTCTGCTCTGCGTGGGTCGCGAAACACATTTCCTGCTTCGTGCCCGACGGTATGTTCAGTTTTTCGCGCAGGCACTCGCCGCGCTCGACGCACGTTTTGACTCCGGCGGGCGCGCCGTTGTAGCCCGTAGTCATTATGCGCTTGTTCTTGACTATCACGCAGCCGATTTTGCGGTTTTGCTTATAACAGCTCGCCCAGCTCGATATGAGCTTAGCCATTTCCATAAAACGGGCGTCCCATTTATCCATATCAGCCCTCCGAAACGCAGTTTTCAAGATTATATCACCATTTCTCTCGGCATACAAGATTAACAGAAAATTCTCAGGTTTTTCCGCGTTGGGGTATTGCGTTTTGGTCGGAATTTGGTTAAACTATCATCGTTCGGTTAGCACTCATACAGAGTGAGTGCTAACAATCAAAACAATACGGGAGGCACAGTTCTATGAAGATCAAGCCTTTGGGCGATCGAGTCGTTATCAAAAACATGGACGCGGAAGAGACGACGAAGGGCGGCATATTGCTTACCAGCGGCGCGAAAGAAAAACCGCAGCTTGCGGAAGTGCTGGCGGTCGGCCCCGGCGGAAACGTCGACGGCAAAGAAATAAAGATGTATGTTGAAGCGGGACAGAAAGTGTTCTACTCCAAATACGCGGGCACTGAAGTCAAGCACGAAGGCGAAGAGTATATCATCGTCCGCCAGAGCGACATATTGGCAATAGTAGAATAAGCGGGAGGAATTTGCAAAATGGCTAAGCAGCTCAAATACGGCGAGGAAGCCCGCCGCTCACTCGAAAAGGGCATCAACGCCCTCGCGGATACCGTTAAAATCACGCTCGGCCCGAAGGGTCGCAACGTTGTGCTCGACAAGAAATTCGGTTCTCCCCTCATCACCAACGACGGCGTGACCATCGCCAAGGACATAGAGCTTGAGGACGCTTTCGAAAACATGGGCGCTCAGCTCGTAAAAGAAGTCGCCACGAAGACGAACGACATAGCCGGCGACGGCACGACCACCGCCACGCTGTTGGCGCAGGCCGTCGTGCGCGAAGGCTTGAAGAACGTCGCCGCGGGCGCGAACCCGATGGGCATCAAAAAGGGCATACTGCTCGCGACCGAAAAGGCTGTTGAGAAGCTCACCGAGATTTCTAAGCCCATCGAGTCCCGTCAGGCTATAGCTCAGGTCGCCGCCATATCGTCAAGCGACGAGGCTATAGGCGAACTGATCGCGGACGCTATGGAGAAGGTTGGCAAGGACGGCGTTATAACCGTCGAGGAAAGCAAGACGATGAAGACCGAGCTCAACATCGTCGAGGGTATGCAGTTCGACCGCGGCTACGCTTCCGCGTACA
>CAYVPJ010000030.1:0-4872 GCA_964453505.1 uncultured Oscillospiraceae bacterium
GGCTTATAGACTACATCGAGACGCACCCCGATTTCATACAGCCGCCGTCGCGCGCGAACGAGATGCTCAACAACTTTTTGCGCCCCGGCCTTCAGGACCTGTGCGTGAGCCGCACCAGCTTCAAGTGGGGCGTGCCGGTCGATTTCGACGAGGGACACGTCGTGTACGTGTGGATAGACGCGCTTTCAAACTATATAACCGCGCTCGGCTATTTGTCCGGGGACGATTCGCTTATGCAAAAATACTGGCCCGCCGACGTGCATTTGGTGGGAAAAGAAATCGTGCGCTTCCACACGATTTACTGGCCAATAATGCTTAAGGCGCTGGGTCTGCCGCTGCCCAAGCAGGTGTTCGGGCACGGCTGGCTCTTGTTCGGCGGCGACAGAATGAGCAAATCGAAGGGCAATGTCGAATATCCGCAGCCTATCGTGAAGCGATACGGAAACGACGCTTTGAGGTATTACCTCATGCGCGAAATGCCTTTCGGCGCGGACGGCAACTATACAAATGAAGCGATGCTCACGCGCATGAACAGCGATCTGTGCAACGATCTGGGCAACCTCGTGAGCCGCACGGTCGCCATGATAGAAAAATACTTCGACGGAATAGTGCCGGAGCGCGGCGCGCTCGAAGCGGAAGACGCTCACATTGTCGAATTGTTCGAGGCGCTTCCCGATACGGTCGAGAAACACATGAACGACCTGCAATTCTCGCTGGCGCTTTCGGCAATTTGGAAACTGGTGGGCGAGCTTAACCGCTATATAGACATAACGCAGCCGTGGATACTCGGCAAGTCCGAAGATGGCATACCGCGCCTCAAAACGGTTATGTACTGTCTGGCGGAGTCCGTGAGGGCCGTAGCCGTGCATATATATCCCGTAATGCAGTCTACTCCCGAGCGTATATACGCGCAGCTCGGCGTGACCGACGAGAGCCTGAAAACGTGGGAATCCGTCAAAAAGTTCGGCAGCCTGCCCGCCGGGACGCGCGTCAAAAAGGGAGAAGCGCTGTTCCCGCGCGTGGATATTCGCAAAGAAATAGAGGCTCTGGAGGCTGAAAAACAAGCGCAGGCGAAACCCGCAAAAGCCCCCAAGGAAGCGAAGCCGCCAGTCACGATAGACGATTTCGCGAAGGTCGAGCTTGTCGCCGCCAAGATAATTGAGTGCGAGCGCGTCGAAAAGAGCGATAAACTGCTCAAGTCGAAGGTCGACATCGGAGGCGGCGAGATTCGCACGGTGCTTTCGGGCATAGCGAAGCACTATACGCCCGAATCGATGGTCGGAAGAACCGTTATACTCGTGAAAAACCTTCCCCCGCGTAAAATGCGCGGCGTCGATTCCGAGGGAATGCTTCTGTGCGCGTCGGACGAAAACGGCTTGAAACTGTTGACGGTTGACGGTGAAATCGAAGCCGGCGCTGAGATAAGCTGATATAAGCGGCGGGCGCGCTCACAGGCGCGCCCGTCATTTTATGCCCGATATGAAAAATCTGCGTTTTCCGCGATTTTGAATTGGGTTATGTATTTATTCTCCATGGGTATCCACACGTTTTCGAAGCGCTCAAGCATTTCCGAGCCGTTGCGCCTCAATATGCGGGCTGACTGCGTATCGGGCGATATTGACATATATACCTTCATGTCGTAATGCTCCGAAAGCGCGGGGTGGCACGAATACGCGCCCTCTACAACGCTCAATACCGCGGGCTTTATTTCGACGGCGGGCATGTATTCGCCCGTCCGGCAGTCGTAAGCCCTGTACGAAACGGCGAGACCGCGAACAAGCGAATCGAGCACTTCGCTCTTGAAGCGCTCTCTGTGCACGTTTCCGCCGGTTTCCGAAAGTCTTTCGGCCGTTCGCATGTTTTCGGGCAGGAAAAAATCGTCCATATGGAACACACAGGCATTGAAAACCTGAGACAGCATATCAGCAAAGCGCGTTTTCCCCGACGCACTCATGCCGTCCACTGCGATTATAACGCGCGGTTTTTCGCGCATCAGCGACTCCAAGCGTGTAAACAGCGCGGCATATTTTCCAAACTCGCTCAAAACCACGCGGTATTTGGGCGAATACAGTTGCCTGTACTCTTCGGAATGACTGACGGGCGGCATTCCCGCGCGTTTGTATTCCTCAATAAATCCGTTAAGCTCGCGGCAGTCCTTAACGCAGTCGAGCAATTCGGAGAGCGCGCCGTCGAGCGGCAGTCGGTTTTCGAACGTCCGCGCGGTATACGAAAACATGCCCGCTATGGTCTCGCTGCTGAGCGGAATATCGCCGCCCGTCAAATGAAGCCGCGAAAGCCCGTTGCCAATGTCCTCGAACCAAACGCGCGCGGCGCTTTCTAAAAGCTCGCTCTCTATGCGCTCCCTGACCGCGTTTTCATCTAAAATCATATGTTCGCAGCCGTTTGCGTGCTGATAGGCGAGCTTCACGTAATCACGCGCCCTCATGCCCGTGTATTTTTGCGCATGGGCATATATTATGTTTTTGAAGTCGCCGCCGTTCATATAATCATACTCCGTACTCAATTTCGGCTCTGGCGGGTCTGTAATACGATTCGCACAACAGGTCGCGCCTTATCACTGTGCCGTCCGACAGGTGATACACCCTGTACGCCTTCGCGTAATAGCCCGTTCTCGCTTCGGTTATGACGATCTGCTCGCCCGCCGAAAGCAGCGGGTTATACGTCATGACGGGATCGCTCGGCTTTACCGTTTGCGTCGTCGAAGCGTCGACCGTTATATAGGCGCCCTCAGGGAAAAGTTCGCCGTATACCTCGCAGTACACGCGTTTGTTGTCGGAAACGTAGCATACGAGATACATCGGATAATCCGACGTGTTTTTGAAGCGCATATCCTGAGAATCCCAATTAACGGTCGCGTCCTTGCCCCTGTCCACATATGCCACGGGGCGCGAATGCTCGTGACGCTCTACGATTTCGCAGTTCGATTTCATCGCGGCGTTCCACAGCGTTGTCGAAACCTGACACACGCCGCCGCCTATGTCTTCGGCGACCTCGCCCGACTGATAGACCGTCGCCATCTTATAGCCGCGCGCTTTCGTGCGCCTGCCGACCACGCCGTTGAATGAGAACGTTGCGCCCGGCTCGACGCAATATCCGTTTATTGCGGCGCACGCAAGGCGCAGATTCGTGAGCCTGTTGCTGTTTGAAGTAGACGCGTTCGTTACGGCGTATGTTATCTGACCGAATTTGTTTTGAAGGTCGCTCGTCTTAACGTCGGGCTGTATCTCGTTTACTGCGATATTATAGCTGCCGCCGCCGTTCGACATGAGCTCGAACGCCTTTGCGTAGAGCGCGTCGGCGTCCACGCCATAACCTACGACGGATTCAGAAAAAGCAAACGCCTTGGTGTCCATGTTGAACGAAAACACGGTCGCGTCAACGGGCTGCTTTGTGAGAGACGCGGCTATGCCGTCCGTCCACTCGCGCAAAAGCGACACGTCGAACAGCGTGCGCTTTACGTCGTACCGCTCGGTGTCCGAACGTATATGGCTTATCGACCTGTACCTCTCCTCGAGCGTGCCGCCGCGCCCCTGCGACCACGCGGACGTCAAGACTTCGGAATAGTTGCTTCTATAGCCGAGCTCCTCGGCGGTTTTGGAATAAGTCCAGCCGCTGTAATTCAGTGTGACCGTGCGTTTTCTGTACGAAGGCTCGACCGTCGTCTCCCAGAAATCTATTGCGGTCTCGGCGTTCACGCCCGCCAGATTGTAACCCTCGACGACGATGCCCGTATAGTACGTTTCGGTCTCTACAGCGCTCCGCATAACGCGGAAGCGCCTGTAGCCGCCGAACTCGCGTATGAACAAGAACGCGGCAATCGCAAGCACCGTTATCATGAGGCAGGACACGGGCAGCGCCCACCAGCACTGTTTCTCAGCCTCGCGCCCGCGCTTTCTGTTGTTCGCGCCTTTAATCCGCTTTTTCGCCATCTGTCGCTCCCCTATCGCGCTGTCGCGGTTTGCCTCCGCCTAAGCGGGACTCCCTAATTTTTGATATTTCGATTTCATACCCCTGGTCGGACGGTTCGTAATACGGCATACCCGTCGCGTCCAAGGGCGCGTACCGTTGCTCTATATAGTGCCCCGGAAAATTGTGCGGATACAGGTAGCCTTCGCCGCTTCCGAGCGTTTCCGCGCCCTTATAGCTCGTGTCGCGCAGGTGTACGGGCACTTCGGCGAAACCGCCCTTATCGCAGTCCGCCCACGCTTTGTCTATTGCGGCCGCGACGGCGTTCGATTTCGGGCTTTCGCAAACTGTGATTATTGCCTGCGCGATCGGCAAACGCGCTTCCGGCATACCGATAGCGCCGAGCGACTGCCACGCCGCCGCCGCCGCGAGCATCGCGTTCGGATTCGCCATGCCCACGTCCTCGCTGGCGTGAGCTATCACCCTGCGCACTATTATGCGTGGGTCTACGCCCGCGTAATCCATTCTGGCGAACCACGCCAGCGCCGCGTCGCTGTCAGAACCGCGCAGCGATTTGCAAAACGCGCTGAGCATATCGTAAAACATGCTCTCGTCCATGCGCAGCGCGCGCTTCTGTATGGAGTCGTCGGCGATCTCGGGAGTTATCACGATTTCGCCTTTTCGATTGACGCGCGTCGATAAAACGGCTATCTCGAGCGCGTTGAGCGCCACGCGAACGTCCCCGTTCGCCGACTGCGCGATGCGTTTCGCCGCTTCCTCATCTAGTATGACGCTCTGAGCGCCGTAACCGCGCTCTTCGTCCGCAACGGCGTTTTTGAGCGCTTTCAGAACGTCGTCGTCGGAAAGCGCCTCGAACCTGAAAAGCCTGCATCGGCTGACTATGGCGGGGGTCATAGCTATCATCGGGTTCTCGGTGGTCGCCGT
>CAYVPJ010000030.1:4882-43093 GCA_964453505.1 uncultured Oscillospiraceae bacterium
GATGAAGCGTATTATGCCGCGTTCTATGGCGGGCAATATGGAGTCAGACTGCGCTTTCGACCAGCGGTGGCACTCGTCGAGCAGCAGATATGTCGCCCTGCCGTACATTTTGAGCCTGTCCTCGGCTTTCGAAAGCACCTCGCGCACGTCGGCCACGCCGCTGTTTACGGCGTTCAGCTTTTCGAACGCCGCCTTCGACGTTTCGGCTATTATGTGCGCAAGCGTCGTCTTGCCCGTGCCCGGAGGTCCCCAGAATATACTGCTCACGAGCCTGTCGGCGAGTATGGCGCGCCTGAGCAGGCGGCCTTCGCCGACGATCTGCTCCTGACCCAAAAATTCGTCGAGCGTGCGCGGGCGCATTCTGTCCGCGAGCGGCGCTAGCTTCTTTATATCCTGCGAAAACAAGTCGTCCACGTCAAACCTCCACCGCGCGCCTGTTCGGTATGCACGAGTATACGGTAACGGTTATGAGCACTACCGCCGCTCCGATTATGCCGAATACGCCGGGGTTTTCGCCTATGAATATGAACACCCATATCGGGTTCAAGACCGGCTCGGCGTTTGAGAGTATAGCCGCTGTAACGGGGCTAGTGCGCCTCATGCCGTATGCAAACAGCAAGTATCCGAAGCCCAGCGAGAGTCCCATGAGCAATATTCTGACCCAGTCGGCGATAACGGCGCTCGCGGGAATGTCCGGCGTCGCCGCGAAATGAACGGCGGGGTCGAAGAATATGTAAACAGCCATGAGCGCCGAGAAGCAGTTGCCCAGATACGTATATGAAAGCGGGTCGTTTTTCGGTATGCGGGACGCCAGAAACACGCACGCGTATGTAAGCCCTGAGCACAGCGCGATAAGGTCGCCGCCGATAGCTCCGCCGTTCACGCCCTGCGCGAAGCACATTATAACGCCCGCGAGCACGCACAGAGTCGCGACCAAGTCTCTGGCGCGAGGCTTTTGTTTGAACATCAGCCAGCTCAAAAACACGACGAATATCGGCATCGAGTATTGCAGCACGATGGCGTTTCCGCTGGTGGTATATGAAAGCGCCGTCATATACAAAACGCTCGTAAGCGCCACGCCCAGAGCGCCCACGACGAGCGGCAGGTTCAGTTTGACCCTGAACGAGCGCCTGAATGCCGCGTATATGAATATGGCGATCACGCCGCGCAGGCCGGCTTTGCTCAAGCCGCTCCACGCAAGTCCCTTTGACAGTACGCCCGAAAAGCTCCACACGACCGCGGACGCGAGCACGAACAGCGGTCCCGACAGTTTTGTTGTTTTCTCGTTCAGCTTCATATTGTTCCTCTGCCCGCAATATACTGTCCTATCATATTCCATTGTATGTAATAAATCAAGGTGAGCAATCTTCATTTATCTTAAAACCGCGCTTTTATAACAGTCGTGCTTAAATCAGGCTTAACAATGGGCGGCATTTTTTCGGTAGACGGCTTAATCGCGATTGCGTTAAATAATGCATATCTGCGGCGAGCATCTTGAAACCTTAATCTGCGCACTGTAATATGATTATCGGAAACGGAAATACGCGCCGCGGCGCATATGATGACAAGGGGAATCATGGAATGAGAGCTGTCAATATAAAGCTTAGTCTGGCTGAGAACGTTAAGCAGTTTGTGAACATCGCCGGCCGACACCCCTACGACATCGACCTTCGCGTCGGAAGACACGTTGTAGACGGAAAATCGATACTCGGCATTTTTTCGCTGGACCTGTCGAAGCCCATTACATTAGAGGTGTACGCCGACAACTGCGACGACCTTATGGAAGAAATCAAACCTTTTATAATCGGATAATATAAACTGACGAATAGGGCAGAGCGTCCGGGCGCTCTGCCCTTAATCACGTAAGCGGAGGCTGTCTGAAACATGAACACCGAACTCTACCGCGGCTTCGACGCCGCAATCAACCGTGAAAACACAGAGAGCGTCAAGTGGGACGCGCGCAAATCGTTCGGCAACGCGGACGCGCTGCCCATGTGGGTCGCCGACATGGATTTCGTAACGCCTAAAGGTGTTATCGAAGGGCTTAAAAAGCGCGTAGAGCACGGCATATTCGGTTATCCGACAGACCCAGAGCCTGACAGACAGGCGCTTTCCGAGTGGCTAAGCACGCGCCACGGCTGTAAAGTCGCGCCCGAATGCGCGCTGTTCAGCCCGGGCGTGGTGGACAGCATATACCACGTGCTGCGCGCCATGTTTCCCAAGGGCGCAAAAATCGTCATACAGCCTCCCGTATACGGACCGTTCCGTTCGATGCCCGAACGCGCCGATATGCAGGTCGTCGAAAATCCGCTCGTATGCCTAAACGGCGAATGGAAAATCGATTTCGACGGGTTAGAGAGCTTATTCAAGTCGGGCGCGGACGCGCTCGTGTTCTGCTCGCCTCACAATCCCGTCGGGCGTATATGGCGCAGGGAAGAGCTTCAAACGCTGGTTTCTTTATGCAACAAATACAATATCGCGCTCATATCGGACGAAATACACGCCGATTTCGAGTTGAGAGGACACAGGCACATTCCTATACTCGCGATAGAGGGCGCCGAAAACGCCGTTATGCTCGTTTCCGCCACGAAAACGTTCAATCTTGCGGCGCTCAGGCATTCGGCGATAGTCGTCAAAAACGCGAAGACGCGCGAAAAGATAAGCGCCGTGCTCGGCGAGGTCATGGCGGACGTGAACCTTTTCGGCAGGCTCGCGACCAGATTCGCGTATCAGACCGGAGGCGAGTGGCTGGACGCGCTGAACGAATATCTGACAGACGGGCGCGACATACTGCTAGACGGTTTCGCGAAAATCGACGGCATAGACGCGACCAAGCCTGAGGGCACGTATCTGATGTGGCTCGACATGCGTAAGCTCGGCATGTCGGATGACGAACTCGCGCGCTTCACGACCGAAAAATGCGGCGTAATACTGTCGGGCGGCACGTTCTTCGGTCAATGCGGCTCGGGCTTCATGCGCTTAAACTTCGCGACGCGCCACGCTAACATAAAGACGGCGCTTGACAGAATCAGCGCCGCCGTGAAAAAGCTGTGATTTGATTTTTATCTGCGGTTCTGCTGTATAAGGCTCATAATAAGCCGCAAGCTCTCAAGCGACGAACCGTTGTTGATAGAACCGGCGCAGCCTATATTGACGCCGCCGCATTCGAAGCCCGCCTTAATGTCTCTCAATGTTTGTCTGGTAAGCTCTTCCGTTTCGTTGCGCATGAATGTGAACGGCGCTATGCAGCCGTCTATGCGGGCGTTCGGGAGGGCTTTCCTTATGGCGGGCGCCATGACGGTCGGGCCGAAGTTCACGCCGTTCAAATCGAGCCTGCCGAGTATAGGCAGCAGGTGTTCCATGTCGCTGTCCGAGTGCTGATAGCGCTTGTCGTCTTTGTCGGGGCTGAATCTCGCGAACACCTTTTTCAAAACGGGATAGCCGAACATTTCGTACAATTCGGGCGAGAGCAGGCAGCAGTTGTCGTCCGCGAACGAAAAGCCTCTCGACTGCTCCTTGGGTATGCCCGCCTCCGCGTCCATTATGTCGGTCATCTTAATGATTACGTCGGCTATGGTGTCGGAAAAGCGCTTTGCAAGCTCCGGCTCGTCAAGCAGGAAATACAGAAACTCGGTAGTGCCCATAAGCGAACACGCGAGCGTGACCGGACCGCGTATGTGATGCGTCGGCGCGGGGCGTATGCCGTATTGCTCGAACACGCGCTTCTTCTCGCTCTCCCAGTTTTCGGGCAGCATGAACTCGCGCAAATCCATTTTATCGACTCTGTCGAGCGTCTTTTCGAGCGCGATCTCGTCGGGTATGGCTTCCTTGAGCCACTCCGTTTCGTTATGCATTATGTATTCGCCGCCGAAAACTTCGCCTATGCGCTTTACATAAGGAAGACGCGAGTCGTCGGGCGGAAGCTCTTCCTCCAAAAGTCTTTTGCCTACTATTTTTTCGGCTTTGTCGTTGTAGCGCTTGTTAAGCTCTATTCTGCGCTCGCGCGGAGTGTAGCCCCACGGATTACCCTCCTCGCCCAATTCCGCGAACACGCACTCGCCCGACATGCGAATCCCGAGCGCCACCTGCTCCGCCTTATAAAAACAGTTATCCCGATGCGCGATTTCGTCGTCCTTCCAGAATTTTTCAGTGTCGACGCAGTACATAGCATTTCCCTCCGCATATTGTGTTCGACCGTATAATACCATAAACACGGCGATTTTGAAAGCGTTTTAATGAAACATTGCTGTTACACGCCGTTTGTTTGTGATAGCATATCATGTGGGTATGAATGATTGGACGGAGATGAACATATATGCCGACGCTTGTCATAATGGCGGCGGGTCTGGGCAGCCGCTTCGGTTCAGGAAAGGGTCAGAAACAGGTAACGCCGATAGACGACCGCGGACATCTTATCATTGATTATTCCATATACGACGCGGTGCGCGCGGGCTTCGAACGCGTGGTGTTCGTCGTGAAGCCCGAGAGCGAGCGAGCGTTTCACGACGCAATAGGCAAGCGCGTCGAGCCGTTCATAGAGGTCAAATACGCGCATCAGACGCTTATGAGCTATCTGCCCGACGGCGTGAACCCGCCGGAGGGGCGCGAAAAGCCGTGGGGCACGGGTCACGCGTGCCTGTGCGCGAAGGATTACGTGCCTGATTCGTTCGTCGTCATAAACGCTGACGACTTTTACGGCGCGAACGCGTACATGTCCGCCGCGAAGTTCATAAAAGAGAGCAATGTCAACAACGAACACGCGATGGTCGGATATAAGCTGCGCAACACGATGACGCCTAACGGCTCCGTGGCGCGGGGCGTGTGCGAGACTGACGCTTATGGTCGCTTGAAAACCGTCGTCGAGCGCGTAAAAATCGTGCCGCGCGGAGACGACGCCGCGTACACTGAGGACGGCGAAACATACGAAAGCCTTTCGGGCGACGCGATAGTCTCTCTGAATTTCTGGGTGTTCAAACGCGGCATATTCGCGGAGGCGGAAGAGCGCTTCCACGCGTTTGTAAAAAGCGGCTTGGGCGACAATCCGCTCAAAAAGGAGTTCTTCCTTCCCGACATACCGAATCAGCTTCTGAACGAGGGCAAGGCGACCATACGGGTGCTCGACACAAGCGACAGATGGTTCGGCATAACATACATGCGTGACGTTGAGGAAACTCAGAAAAACATAGCCGAAATGGTGAAAAACGGCGCATACCCGTCGCGCCTGTGGGGGGAATAGATATGCTTAACATCGCGCTGAATTTTCAAACGAAGGGCGCTCCCGCAGAGCTTGAGCCGATGGGGAACGGTCACATTAACAGCACGTACCTGCTGACCGACGACAGGGGCAACAAATATACATTCCAGAAGATAAACGACCGCATATTCAAAGACGTGCCCGCGCTAATGCAAAACATACGGCTCGTGACCCGCGCCCTCTCGGAAGCCGACCCCGACCCGCGCCATTCGCTGAGGCTCGTGAGCACCCGCGCCGGAGAGAGTTTCTTTAAGGACGACAGCGGCTATTACCGCATGTACGAATACGTCGGGGACAGCGTTTGCTATGAGCGCGCCGAGAACGTTCGCATGTTCAGGCAGAGCGCAGAGGCGTTCGGGGCATTTCAAAGGCAGCTTGCGCATTTCGACGCGTCTCTGCTTTCGGAGACTATACCGCGCTTTCACGACACGCGCAACAGGGTTGCAAACCTGATAGAAGCCGCGAAGAACGACTGCATGGGCAGGCTCAATGAAGTAAAGCGAGAATTTGACTTCGCAATAGAGCGGCAATCCGAAGCGGGGCTTATGCTCGACATGCTAAAGGCGGGCGAAATAAAACTGCGCGTGACTCACAACGACACGAAGCTTAACAACGTGCTGTTCGACGAGAAAACAAACGCGCCCGTGTGCGTGATAGATTTAGACACAGTGATGCCCGGATTGGCTGCGAACGATTTCGGCGATTCGATACGTTTCGGCGCGTCGACCGCGTCTGAGGACGAACAAAACCTCGACGCCGTCGAAATGTCGCTTGAGCTGTTTAAGGCGTATGCCGAAGGCTTCCTTTCGGCGTGCGGTTCGAGCTTGGAACCCGCAGAAATATCGACGCTTCCGATGGGCGCGAAGCTCATGACATACGAGTGCGGCGTCAGATTTCTGACGGATTACCTGATGGGCGACACATACTTCCGCATACACAGAGAGCGCCACAATCTCGACAGATGCCGCACGCAGTTCAAGCTCGTTTACGACATGGAACGCAAATGGGGAAGCATGAATAAAGCTATCGAGGAGGCTTGGAAAAAATGAGCATACTTATAACCGGCGGCGCGGGCTACATAGGCTCTCACACGTGCGTGTGCCTGTTGGAGAGCGGATATGACATCGTCGTAATTGATAACTACGACAATTCCGACCCGGAAGCGATCAGGCGCGTAAAGCAAATCACTAAAGCCGATTTCCCGGCGTATGAAATCGACTGCCGCGACACTGACGGCATTTGCGCCATCATGAAAAAGCACTCCGTAGACTGCGTGATACACTTCGCAGGCCTGAAAGCCGTCGGCGAGAGCGTCGCGCACCCGGTTGAGTATTACGATAACAACCTGCAAAGCACGGTGAGCCTTATAAAGGCTATGGAGCGCGAAAACGTCAAGCGCCTGATTTTCTCGTCGTCAGCGACAGTGTATTCCGAACACAACAAGATGCCGCTCACGGAGGACTCTCTGAGGGGCTGCACAAACCCCTACGGCTGGACGAAATACATGAACGAGCAAATACTGCGCGACGTGTCCGCCGCCCGACCCGACTGGTCGGTAGTGCTTTTGCGCTATTTCAACCCGGTGGGCGCTCACGAAAGCGGCATGATAGGCGAAGACCCGAACGGCACGCCCAACAACCTGATGCCGTTCATATCGCAAACCGCCATAGGGCGCAGGGAGCGCCTGACCGTGCACGGAAACGATTACAACACGCCCGACGGCACATGCGTGCGCGACTACATTCACGTGTGCGACTTAGCTCGTGGACACGTCGCCGCGGCGCGCCGCGCCGAGAGCTTCACGGGCTGCGACGCAATCAACTTGGGCACGGGCGCAGGCTGCAGCGTGCTCGACATGGTGAAGGCTTTCGCCGAAGTGAACGGCGTAAAGGTGCCCTATGTTATTGGACCTCGCCGCCCCGGCGACATAGCGACCGTGTATTCCGACCCGTCGAAAGCAGAAAAAGTGTTGGGTTGGAAGGCCGAGAAAACGATTGAAGACATGTGCCGCGACCAGTGGAACTGGCAGAGCAAGAACCCGCGCGGCTACAAATAGATCGGATGGGAATAACAAAAAGGGGGCGCGGACGGCGCTCCCTTTTTACGGTTTCGGATATTAAACGGTTTCGGACTGATATGCTATCAGGCTCGCCTCGTTCACGCCGTCAAGCGACAGGAGCTTGTTTAAGAACACGTCGCTCTTTTCGACGCGCACTTCGTATGTGACTTCCGTGCCCTTCACGGTCTGCGTTTTGCTCTTGAGCTTGCGGTAGCGAAGCTGATTCATGAGCTTCGCGGTGTTTGCCTCGCCCGCCTGAGTCAGGTGCATGACGAGTAAATAACTGTCCACAGGCTTGCTCGTCAGGCGGCGCAGTACAAACACGAGCGCCGCTATGCCAACGACCGCGAGCGCCGCCATGAAATACTGACCCGCGCCGAGCAATATACCCATCGTGAGCGCCCAGAACATGTACGCTGTGTCGAGCGGGTCTTTGACCGCCGTGCGGAATCTGACGATCGACAGAGCGCCGACCATGCCCATTGAGAGTTCGAGAGAATCGCGTATACACATAACCACGGGCGCGGTTATGACGGTCATGAGCACCAGCGTAAGCCCGAAATTGGTTGAAAACATAACGCCGCGATAGTTTTGCTTGTATACCCAAAATATGAACAGACCCACGGCGAACGCCATCGCTATCAGGAACAGTATGTTCAGCCATGACGCGGGAGTGATCGACTGGGAGGCGAATATTTCGGCGACTTGAGTTTTGTTCACGAGGTTTACCCCTTTCGTACATTGTGTAATATGGTCATCGCCGACATACGCGGCGCGGACGACGTATAAATAAATCAGCTCATCAGCGGTTCGAACCGGCGGCACATAACGTACTTCGATATGGCGCAGCGCTCGGCGGGCACGCCGTTCAGCATGAGCGATATGAAGTCGGGCAGGTATGTGTCGTACTTCACCTCGAGTATTTCGCGTTCGGTGTCTATCGGGCTTACTGTGAGCACGTCAGAATCGAACAGATCGTGCGAATACATGCCTGTGCGAAGCCGTTTGTCGAACGTTATGCGCACGTTCTCGGCGGGGTGCGTAAACGTTTCGCGCGTATAGTCTACCAACACGCGCGGACGCAGAAGGCGGGTGCGCATTTCGCGGAACATGTCGTTCAGGAGCGCGTTGTCGACTAAATCGAGCTTTTTGGGGTTTCCCGCTATGAGCTGATCGCACAGCTTGCGCGATATGCGCGCGGTCTCCTTGTGTATAAGGTCGCCCATCTTGCGCTTGCGCTCGAGGAATATCGCTTCGTCGGACAGGTTGTATATGCGTATGCGGTATTTGTCTCTCGCCTGCACGCCGTATGTCTTGTCGTAATACGCCATATCATACGCGTCGTCGAAGTACAGAGAGCGAATAAAATACTCGCCGTTTTCGTCGGCGTGCGCGTCGGTGTGCAGCACGCCGCCCAGCCTGTGCCCCAAGGCGATCATGTCGCCCCTGTTTATGAAGTATTTCAGCTCGTGCCTTTCGGGAAACGAAGCTCTTTTATCGCTTAGCAATTATATACCCTCCGTCGGTATCTTTCAAGTCGTCTAGTAAGTCCAAGGCTTTTGTTTTTCGTCAAGCATCGTGACCGTTTTCATCAGTTCGCCGAAATACGTTTGCATTTCCTGCTTGGAGAGCACGTTCGCGAACGAATACAAAAGCCTTCCCGGGCGCGTCTGCGCGTAGCTGACGAACGAGTCGTACTCTCTTTTATACTTAGTCTGCGATATGTTCCATCTCGCGAGATGCTCTACCAACTCGGGCGCGAGCAGCGCGAACCGCTCTTCTACCTTCTTTATTATCGACTCCGACGACCAATCGGTCGCCAAGCGCTCCGCGAACATTCTTAAGAACTTGTCGCGCGCCGTCGGGTTTTTCATCAGCTCCACGAACAGCAGGTTGTCGGTTTTGTTGTCGGTGCCCACGCCGCCCGAAGTGAGCCAGCGGCGCACGGAGTTGGTGTCGGTTACGAACGCCCAGTCGGTATCGAACAGTATCCAGCGCCATTTACCGTCGGTCGAATCGGAGCGGTATTTCTTGACGTTCAAAAGATCGGTGTTTCCGATGAACATCTGTATGCCGATGTATTCCAGATAGTTGTCAACGTCTATATACTGCTCGACGTAATCGAGCTTTTCCTGCGTGCCTATGCCGTTTTTCTCTATCCACGCGCGGATTTCCTTCCAACCGTCGACAGAGCCCTTCCACTGCTCGGTGTTCGCCTTGACCAAGTCGATGTCGTCCTTAACGCTCTCGTCCCAGCCCTCCCATTGGCAAATCGAGTATGTGTTTATGCGCTCGCGCATGTTGTAGTGACCCCAATACTCGCCGTTTAGATATACGATAGTCAGCGTCGTCTCCTGATACATGACGGACGTGCCGTCGGCGAGGGAAGTGAGAATTGAATCGCGGAAGCGCGTTTTATCCCAGTCCTGCCCGGACGAGCGCAATACGAACGACTGATACTCGGTGTAGTCGCGGTTTTCGAACAGGTTCGCGCGGAAGCGGTTATCGCCGTACTTGCTGCGCGCTATGACCTTGAACGACTTTTGCTCCTCCTTGCGGCTGAACTGCCCTTGAAGCGTCACGCCGCAGCCCTGAGAAAGCACGGTCGAGCCGTTATTCGCAAAAACTTCGACGTTAGCGTCCTTTTCCCAAGTCATCCAGAAGTTCGCGCCGCGGTTGATAGAGCCGTAGGGCGACGCGGAGAGCGCGTTCGGGCCGTAGACGTATATGCCGGTGTTGTAGTCCCACAGATCGGCCGGGTTCATGACCAGCGACACGACTTCCAACGTGTGATTCACGCCCACGAAATACGTCTGCGTGGCGACGATTGAGTCGATAGAATCGTCCCGCACAGCTATCGCGCGCAAAACGGTAGTTTGAGAAATCTGTATGGGACCTGTGTATTTGTATGTTATATATTGGTTGCTCCTGCCCGTGCCCTCGAGTCTCGGGTCGAGCGTGAAGCTCTTGCCGCCGAGCGCGTCTGCGGAAGGTGTGGACGAGTCGAGAGTATAGTATATTGTAGCGCCCGCGTCGGCGCTTAATTCCACGGTGAAGGAACTGCCCGCCGGGTACAGCCCGCCTTTTACGGAGAACGTCGGCGACTGCAGCAGCGACGATTTATAGTATTGCGGGTCGGTGATATTCGAGGATAGCGGAGTCGACGCCATGAAATAAAAGCCGCTTTTGCCGCTTACCCTGCCGTATGACAAGTCTGCACGCTGAACGCCCAAATATACCCTGTCGACAATAGTGCCGTCGGGGTATGAAAGCGTGAGCATTTCGCCGGAGGTCGCAGAGAGTTTGAAATTCGCTTGCAGATAGCTGCTTTGACCCTTCTCAACGCCCGTCAGCATGACGCCCAATAGCGCGTTAGGACCTATGACCGTGCCGTCGGGAAACTGCCATTTGCGCGGCGTTTCGGCGTCGTCCGAAAGCCCCCAACCGCTCAAATCAATGGTGGAGTTGGTTGAATTGCGAATTTCCGCCCAGTCGTAAGACGCGCCGCCCGCCAGAACTTTGGTGGTCGACGCCATGACTTCGTTTATGAAAACCCCGCTTGTATTTCGCGCCGCGAACCGATCATCGATCAGCGCGGCGCTCGAGTAGTTGTTTGCCATGCCGGGCGTTGGAGACGGTAGTATCGCCCACGAGTCGTCAGCCTGTCGGCAGTAGCTTTGATCCGCTTTCAGCAGATCGTATTCTACAATGTCGACTTGCTGCCCCTTCGCGTTTGTGAGAATCACCCGTTCCTTTTCGGTGTTCAGCTTGAAATTCGTGTGCAGGCTCGCGGAAGTGTCTTTTCTGTCATATCCCGATGCGTAGACGATCATATACTCGCCCGCGCCCAGCGATATGTTCGGAAACCGCCATTTCTGCAAACTGTCCTCAGAATCCGAAAGGCCGTAGCCGTTCAGGCTCACTGAGTAGGCGCTTGTGTTGTGGATCTCGATCCAGTCGTGGTATTCGTTGTTCTCGTCCGGCGCGTATGTTATGTTTTTAGCCATTATTTCGGTTATCTGTATGGCGTCCTCCACGAGCGCGCGGCTGCTTTTCATCAATTCGTGGTTCTCGCTCGTGTTTGCCATAAGCGGCGTGTATTCGTATGTCACGGTCCATTCGCCGTTTATTTCGGCGTATGACTGGTTCGACGACATTTCGGGAATGTTCAGTGTCTGGCGCACTATGTCCTGCGGGTTCATGAGCACGAGGGTGTCGCCTGCCGCCGAGATTTTGAAAGGCGCGTGGTACGCATATCCGTATGCGTTGGCGGTGGTGCTGGTGCAATAGACGATGGCGGTCTCGCCCGCCGCGAGCGTGTGGTTCGGGAATTTGAACAGTTTCAGAACGGCGCTCGAATCTTTCGCTATCTTCCAGCCGTGCAGGTTGACGCTTTCGGAAGAAACGTTCGTCACTTCTATCCAGTCGGCATAGTCTCCCCTGTCGTCCTGAATCGCCGACGAGTTAGACGACATCACTTCGGTTATGCGGATAGTATCCGCCGCGTCAATAGCCGTGAGTTTCTGGCTGCCGGCGGTCGCTTTCAAGCCGTCGGGAAAGCTCTTTTGCAGGAAATAACTGCCAACGATAAACAACACAGCCGCCGCGACGGCTATCAAAATTTTAGTGCTGCCTGTAGCGCCGCCGCTTTTTACGGGCGCGCCTGAAGGCTTTCTTACGGCGTTCACGGGCGGTTTAGCGCCCGCGCTCCTCCTCGGAGCGACGTTCTTTTGCAATGCGGTTACCTCCGAATCGCGGGTCTGCCCCCGCGAATGTCAAACGATCGAAAAGGTGATACGCATTTGATTATACCATATATGCCGCACCTTGCTAGAGTCGTTTTGTTAATTAACGCGCACAATATTGCCAACAACGAACACGGCGTGAAGAAACGATGAATATTTGTGTTTTGCTTTGATTCGGACAAAAAATATGGTATACTATGTACACTATATTCACTAGTATTGTGAGACGGAGGTTTTTCTTTATATGGCTATGGACAATTTCAGAGAGGAAATCGTCGTTAAAAGGCACAACGGTTTCGCTAATTTTACCTACTACTTGGCGTGGACGATGCTCGTAGTGTTCGCGCTGATAGGCGTTATCAACTTTTCGGGCATTATGTCGGCGACAGGCGGGTTCAACTGGTATGCGCTCGTTATAGCGGTCGTGTTTCTGGGCTTGGCGGCGCTTATATACTTTAAGAAAGACTCGCTGCGGGTTGAATACGAATACACGTTCACAAACGGCGTGCTCGACGTTTCGATGGTAATGAACAATTCGAAGCGCCGCTATCTGACTGAACTGCCGCTGAAAACTGTCGAAAGCTGCGGAAGCGTGACCCATCAGTCGTTCAACCGCTATGTGAACGACAAAAACATCAAAAAGCATAACTGGTTCTTGAATCGCGACAACGATTTGATATACTTTTTCTTCACGAAGAACAACGTAAGGCACTTGGTGGTCATAGAGCCCAGCCCCGAAATGCAGGAAATGATAAAGTCTCGCAACTATCTGGGCTTCGGCGTCTGGCAGAAGTAATAGCGCCTAAACGGGAGAGCGATATATGCGCGCATATTTAGACAACAGCGCCACGACGCGGCCGACCGACGGCGTTATTGGCGATATGGCGCGTGCGATGAGCGACGGGTTTTACAATCCGTCGGCGTTGTACGCGCCCGCTTTATCGGCTGAAAAAATGATGAACGAGTGCCGCGAAAAGATACTCGATTCGCTGAACGCGAAAAACGCGAGGGTCGTGTTCACGTCGGGCGGCACGGAATCGAACAACATAGCAATATTGGGGCACAAGCCCGTAAAACGCGCGCCCGTTAGGGTGGCGGTAACGTCCGTCGAGCACCCGAGCGTGCTCGAACCGGCGAAGGCGCTCGCCGCAAGGGGCTGCGAGGCGGTAATACTCAACGTGGACGCTTCCGGCGCTCTCGATTCTGAGCAGTTGAAACATGAGCTTGAAAAAGGGCTTACGCTTTTATGCTGTATGCATGTAAACAACGAAACGGGCGCTGTCGCAGACATACGCGCGATTTCAGAAACGGTCAGGCGCGTTTCGCCCGACACGCTTATACACGTGGACGGCGTGCAGGGCTTCCTACACGAAGACGTCGATTTTTCGTATATCGACTCGTATTCGCTCTCGGCGCACAAAATATGCGGGCCTAAGGGCGCGGGAGCGCTGGTTTTATCGCCGCGGGCGCGCCCGTCGAATTTGGTCTACGGCGGCGGGCAGGAAAGCGATATGCGCAGCGGCACTGAAAACACATACGGCATATGCGGTTTGAGCCGCGCCATAAGCGACTTTTCGGGCGTCGGGGACGCGCGGGCGAAAATGCTAAGAAACAAATTGCTGCTGAGTCGGCTGCTCACAGAGGGTTCGCAGGATATTCTGGTGAACGGACCTCTCCCCGACGCGGGCGCGTGTCACATTTTGAACGTGTCGTTCATGGGCGTGGGTGGCGAAGTGATGCTGCACGCGATGGAGGAAGAGAACGTGTACGCGTCTACAGGCGCGGCGTGCTCGTCGAAGAAGCGGCACTACAGCCGCGTGCTGACGGCAATGGGCATAAGCGTAGAGCGCGCCGAGTGCGCGGTCAGGTTCAGTCTGTCGCCGTTTACGGAAGAAGCCGAAATTGAGTACGCCGCCGAAGTGGCGCTAAAGAAATACGATATACACAAACGCTTCCGAAGGAGATAGTTTATTTATGCGAAACGTACTGCTCGCCCGCTTCGGCGAGGTTCATTTGAAGGGACAAAACCGTCCGTATTTCATGCGAATGCTGGTCGAGAACGTCAAGAAAGCCGTCGCACGCGACGGCGGCAGGGTGTGGCTGTCGGATTCGCGCATATACGTGAGCGATTTTAAGTCGCTGGACGACTGTGTAAAAAGCGTGTGCCGCGTGTTCGGCATACACTCGGTAAGCCCCGCAATAGAGATGGAAAAGGATGCGGAAGCGATTTTCGCATGCGCGCAGAAACTTATGAAGGAAAAAACGGGCACTTTCAAAGTGCTGTGCAAGCGCAGCGACAAGACGTTCCCGCTGGATTCTCAGGAGCTCGCCGCCGAGGCGGGCGGGCGCATACTCGAAGCGAACCCTAATCTGACGGTGGACGTGCACAAACCGCAAATAGAGATGTGCATAGAGATACGCGACAACGCCTATCTGTACAACGAGGAGATAATGGCGGTCGGCGGTATGCCGACGGGCACGTCAGGCAGGGCGATGCTGTTGCTGTCGGGCGGCATAGACAGCCCGGTCGCGGGCTATCAGATAATGCGCAGGGGCGTGAGCGTGCAGGCGATACACTTCGCCAGCCCGCCGTACACGTCCGAAAGGGCGCGCGAAAAGGTGCTCTCGCTCGCCAAGATCACGGGCGCGTATCAGTTCGGCATGAAGATACACATAGTGCCGTTTACGGATATACAAATGAAGATACACGAAAACTGCGAGGACGGGTTGGGCACGCTGATAACCCGCCGCTTCATGATGCGCATAGCGAACGAAATCGCAAAAAACAACGACTGCTCCGCGCTCATAACCGGCGAGTCTATCGGTCAGGTCGCTTCGCAAACGATGGAAGCGCTCGCATGCACGGATTCGGTGGTATCGATGCCCGTGTTCCGCCCTCTGATAGGGCTTGACAAGCTGGAAATAATCAGAATCGCCGAGCGTATAGACACATATGAAACCTCGATTCTGCCGTATGAGGACTGCTGCACGGTGTTCACGCCGCGCCACCCGGTCACACGCCCGAAACCCGACCGCGTCGAGCGCGAGGAAGCGCGGCTGGACGTGGACGCACTCGTGTCAGAGGCGATTTCAAAGACCGAGACTCTCGTTATAAAAGGATAAGACCATGAGCCTGCAAGCACTCATATCGGAGCTAAAAAACGACAAGTCGTTTATGCAAAACGTCACCTGCTGGCGCGAGATCGAGCCGAGAGCAGCGAAGTACGCCGATTTTCCCGAAACGCTCGATCCGCGCATAAAGGAAGTGCTCGTAAGCCGAGGCATATCGCGCCTGTACGTCCACCAGAGCCGCGCGTTCGCGCTCGCGACGGAAGGGCGCGATTTCGTCGTGGTAACTCCCACGGCTTCGGGAAAGACGCTGTGCTATAACCTGCCCGTGTTGAGCTCTATACTGGAGGACGAAGCGTCGCGGGCATTATATCTGTTTCCGACAAAAGCGCTGTCGAGCGATCAGGTAGCGGAACTGTATTCCATGATAGAGCAGCTCAATGTGGATATAAAGGCATTCACATACGACGGCGACACGCCCGCGTCCGCACGCACCGCCATCAGACAGGCGGGGCATGTGGTCGTCACGAACCCCGACATGCTGCATCAGGGCATACTCCCCCACCACACCAAATGGACGAAGCTGTTTGAAAACCTGAAATATGTGGTCATAGACGAAATACACGCCTACAGGGGCGTATTCGGCTCGAATCTCGCGAACGTTATTCGCCGCCTGAAGCGCATATGCGCGTTCTACGGCGCGAACCCGACGTTCATATGCTGCTCGGCGACGATACAGAATCCGAAAGAGCTCGCGACAATGATGACGGGCAAGCCTATAGAGATAATCGACGAAAACGGCGCGCCAGCCGGGCGAAAACATGTCGTGTTCTACAACCCTCCGGTCGTGAACAAGCAACTGGGCATCAGGGCGGGCAGCCTGCCGACGACGCGCGACATATCGCAAAGTCTGATACTCTCAGGCGTGCAGGCTATAGTGTTCGCGCGGGCGCGTCTGGCGGTCGAGGTGCTGATACGCTACGCCAAAGACATGGTTCGCGATTCGCTCGGAAACGCGGCGCGGGTACGCGGCTATCGCGGAGGGTATCTGCCCACGCTCAGGCGCGAAATAGAACGAGAGCTGCGCGCGGGGCGAGTAGATATGGTAGTGTCGACGAACGCGCTCGAACTGGGCATCGATATAGGTCAGCTCGACGCGTGCGTCATGTGCGGCTATCCCGGCACGATTGCGGGCACGTGGCAGCAGGCAGGGCGCGCGGGCAGGCGCTCGAACGACGCTTTGATGATATTGGTCGCAAGCTCCAACCCGCTCGATCAATACATAATCAATCACCCCGATTATTTCTTCGGGCAGTCGCCGGAGCGCGCGTATATAAACCCCGACAATTTCTATGTTTTGATGAACCACTTGAAGTGCGCATCTTACGAGCTTCCGTTCACGGACGGCGAACTGTTCGGCGGCTTCGCGGACACGCAGGAATTGCTAAAATATCTCGAAGGTCAGAACATATTGCGCTTGGTCGGCGGCAAATGGCACTGGATGGCTGAGGAGTTTCCGCAGGCGGGCATCAGTCTGCGCTCCGCAAGCGATCAGAATTTCCTGATAGTCGACATAACAAACCCTCAAAAGCACAAGGTGATAGGCGAAATGGATCGCTTCGCCGTGCCTATGCTTTTACACAAATACGCGATATATATGCACGAGGGGCGACAGTATCAGGTCGAAGAGCTCGACTTCGACGACAAAAAGGCGTATATACGCGCGGTGGACGTGGGCTACTACACCGACGCCGATCTCACGACGAGCCTGAAAGTGCTCGACGAGTTCGATTCGGAAGACTTGGGTCTCGTCACCCGCCACAAGGGCGAAGTGCTCGTGAGCTCAATCGTCACGCTGTTTAAGAAAATCCGCTTCGACACGCACGAAAACTTGGGCTGGGGGCCCGTCACGCTGCCGGAGCTTGAAATGCACACCACGGCTTGCTGGTGGACGCTCCCGAGCGGCATGGACTCGAAATTCGGTAAGGACGAGACAAAAAACGCTATGGTCGCGCTCGCATATCTGCTCAGGCACATAGCGCCCATATACCTGATGTGCGCTACAACAGACATAAGCGTCGTATACCACGTCAAAGACCCGTTTTCAGACGAACCGACGCTGTATCTGTACGACCATATTGCCGGCGGCATAGGGCTTTCGGACAGGGTTTACGATATGAACATGACTTTGTTCGCCGAGGCGCGGCGTATGCTCGCCGCGTGCCCGTGCGAGAACGGCTGCCCCGGCTGCGTGGGCGCGGGCGCGGAGGGCAGCAAAAAGACGCTAATAGGCATACTGGACGCGCTTACGGAAGGGTGTCAGACGTAATGGCAATGGAATTTTCGCTCAAACAGGCTCGCAGATATATGACCCGCTTACATTTCGGCTCGAACAAAACGGTGTTCGAGGCGGTGTCGGCGCTCGGAAGCGTGCAATACGACCCGCTCAACATCGTGGGGCGCAATCCCGATTTGGTTATGCAAAGCCGCGTCAAAAACTATAAGCCGAGTATGCTGCACGCGGAACTGTACGATAAGCGCACGCTTTTGGAAGGCTTCGACAAAATGCTGTGCATATTCCCGAAATCAGACTATATATACTTAGGCAGGCTGCGCGACTCGACGAGCGCGTATTTCCGCCAGAATCCCGAAGTGCAAAACTCGGTCGGGCGCGTCATTTCGGAAATAACGCAGCGGGGCGCGCTGTGTTCGGACGACATCGATTTGGAAGGCAAAGTTCGTTGGCCGTGGGGCGAAGCGACGCTCGCGCGGGCGGGGCTTGAAACGCTGTGGATGGACGGCAGGCTGGTAATACACCACCGCGTTGGCAACCGCCGCTATTACGACTTGGCGGAAAGACACATTCCCGCCGACATATTAAACACGCCCGACCCGAACGACACAATAGAAAAGTATTTCGCGTGGCAGCTACGCCGCCGCATACGCAGCATAGGAATGCTCAGAAACGCCGCGAGCGACGCGTTTCTGGGGCTCGACGGCTTCAAAGCGGAAAGCAGGAACGCGGCTTTCGAAGCGCTGCTTGGCGACAAAACGATTACCGAAGTGAAAATCGACGGTTCGCCGTTTTATGTTCCGACGGAAAATCTGCCGATGTTATCAGACGGGAAAGAAGCGCCGACCTCGGCGCGCTTCTTAGGTCCGCTCGACAATTTCATGTGGGACAGAAAGCTCATAAACCGCGTATTCGGCTTCGAATACAGCTGGGAAGTGTACACACCGCGTGAAAAGCGAAAATACGGCTATTACGTGCTGCCGGTGATGTACAGAGACGAGTTCGCCGCCCGCTTCGAGCCCGCCAACTTCAGGGGCGGCAAACTGCGCGTACTGAACTGGTGGTGGGAAGACGGCTTCAAGCGCACGAAACAGGCGGAGAAGGCAATAAGCGCGTGTATGACGCGCTTCTGCGAGTATTTGGGCGCGGACGGGACGGAGGAATAGGCATCTCAACCGTTATTCGGAAACGCCGTTCTTAAACCCGTTGAACCACGCTCTCTCGCAGAAGGGCTGCTTCTTGACGCGCTTCCCCGCTTCGGCGGGCACGCCCACGGGCAGATAACACATAAGCTCGTACTCTTCGGGCACGCCGAGTATATCGGCCATCTGACGGCCTATCCTGTCCCTGTCGGTTATGTGCCCCTCTATCCAGCAGCTCGCATAGCCCAGCGCGGTTATGGCGAGCAGCATGTTCTCTATTGACGCGGCCGCGTCCTCGACGCAAAACGTGCGGTCGCCGTAGGCGATCAATTCGCGCGAAAGCACGCATATCGCGGCGGGCGCGGACTCGAAAGCGGGCTTCTCAAGCAGACGCGACACGCGCTTCAAGAGATCGGGATCGTCTATCGCTATGAAGCTCGTCGTCTGCATGTTGCACCCTGACGGCGCGGCGGCGCCCGCCTCCATTATTAGCTTTAAGTGTTCGCGCGCGACGGGCGCGTCTGAGTACATGCCGCGAAAACTGTACCTTTCGGTGATTGCGGTGAATAGATCCAAGCGAATCCCTCCCTTTCATATCCAATATGAGTATATCCGCGCGTGCACTAAGTGTCAATACGGGCGGAACGGTTCTTTCAGGGCAATCGCTTACGAAAAACCCCGGGGATGCTCGAAGGGGGCGCACCCCTTCGACTTCAATCGTACCGGCGGCATGTACGCCGGGGCGGGCGGTTTTCCGAAGTTTACGTAGGAAAACAACCCGTGTCCCGGCGCCGCCCGGAAATTTTCGCAAAAATTTCAGGCGCCGTCCCCGTTCCACGCGCAATCGCTTACGGAAACTCCGCAGAGTTTCCGTAAGCGATTGCCCTGAACGGTTCTTCGGGTTTCGTGTTTTAACTTGCCTGAGCAGGGCGTTCAGTATATACTGTTATGCGTTCCGGCGCAAGCTTGTCGGGGCGATTTTGTTTGTGTGAAAGACGTGTGTTGAATGACTAAATACAAAGGACAGATTTTGCTTTTGCTAGCGGCGGTTATATGGGGCGGCGCGTTTGTGGCGCAGTCGCTGGGCAGCGACGTCGTGCCGCCGTTCACGTTTTCGGCGGCGCGTTCTTTGGTGGGCGCGATAGCGCTCGTGCCCGTGTTTCTGACGTTCGACAGGCTGGGGCTGAGCAACAAGCAGACGCGCGGCGGGCGCTCGCTCGTTATTGGCGGCATCGTTTGCGGCGTGCTGTTGGCGTTCGCCATCAATTTGCAGCATTTGGGCATATCGTTCGTTGACGAAAGCGCCGACATGGCGAAAGCTAACGTCGGCAAGGCGGGTTTCCTCACGGCGCTGTACATAGTGCTCGTGCCGCTGTTCGGCATATTCATGCGGCGCAGGGTCGGCGCGTTTATATGGCTGGGCACGCTGGTCGCGCTCGCGGGCATGTATCTGTTGTGCATAAAACAGGGCTTTTCAATAAACAAAGGCGACGTGTATGTGCTTTTATGCGCGCCAGCGTTCGCTCTGCAAATAATGGCGGTCGACAGATACGCGCCTAAGGTGGACTGCGTGCGGCTCTCGTGTTTGCAGTTTATCGTTTGCGGCACGCTTACGCTGATAGTGGCGCTCGCCGTTGAAAAGACGAGCGTAAGCGAACTTCTGTCCGCGTGGGCTCCCATATTGTATACGGGCATACTCTCGGCGGGCGCGGCTTATACGCTTCAAATAATAGGTCAGCGCAGCTGCAAGCCCGCTATCGCGTCGCTCATAATGAGTTTGGAGAGCGTGTTTTCGGCGATATTCGGTTTCCTGATATTGCATCAAACGCTTTCCGTGCGCGAAATCTGCGGCTGCGCGCTCATGATGGCAGCTATATTGATAGCCCAAGCGCCCGAAAGAGCGCGGGGCAAGCGGGAGTGATACTAAGCGGGCGGCGGATTTGATTCCGCCGCCCGTGTTTTTCAAGGTTTATTACTTTCTGTAACCGCACTTGGTGCAAACGCCTTTTTCGTTGAGAGCTATGCCGCACAGCGGGCAGCGGTCGACAGATTTGTCTACGGTGTACTCCTCGGTCGCTCCGTTCACGCCGCTTGTGAACGTGAGCTTCACTATGTTGAGTTTGTCTTTCAACAGGTCGTAGACTATCTTTATCATGCCCTCGACCGTCATGGTTTCTTTGGTGACTACCAGCCGGCATTCGGGGTACGCCGTAGCAAGCTCCGTTTTGAACGCGGGGCCTTTTTGCTTGTTGGTCGGAGCGCCGTATCTGATGCCCTGCGCATCGTATACGCCGAGAATCGCGGGGAGCAGCGGGTCGTCCTCGCGCAGTATGAGCGCGTGGTCGAAGTTTTGCAAAACCTCCCACGCCGTTTTCTTGATTTCGTTGCACGGGAACACCATGTTCACGCCGTTTTCGATCGTGTCCCCGACCTCTATAGTCAGTATGCCCGTGTGTCCGTGAAGGTATTGCGCCTCGCCCTTAAAGCCGTAGAAGCGATGCGCGTATTGCAGATCCAGCGTTGTAAAACTCCTCATGATATTCCCTCCCGTTTTTTGTTCAGTTCTTTCGTTCAAGCGATTCTTTGCACCCCGAACAGATGCCCGTAAACATGATGTCCTGCCCCAATATGTCGAAGCCGTGCGAGTTCACGACCAACGCGCTCAAGTTAGGAACTTCGTCCATGTCTATATCGCACAAACAGCCGCACCGAGAGCATCTGACGTGGCAGTGCTCGTCGTTTCTGTGGTCGAAACGCTCCGCAGCGCCCGGCACTTCGATTTTGCGTATATCGCCGCTTTCGGACAGCCTGTTCAGATTCCTGTACACAGTAGCCCGGCTCACAGTTGGGTGCTCCGACGCGACAAGCGCGTATATCTCGTCCGCGGTCGCGTGACTCCGCAGCCTGTTTACGGCGTCCAGCACCAGCACCCGCTGTATTGTGTTACGCTGACTCAAATTGCACAACGTCCTTATTGATATTTATTTTCAATTAGAATTGTATGCTATATTTCTGTGTTTGTCAACGCGTTTTACCAAAAATAACAAAGGCGCGGTTTTCGCCGCGCGTTTGTCAGGGTTTAGAATTTATGCTTTCGCTATTTTCGCCCAACTGTCTTTCAGCGGAACCACGCGGTTGAACACGTTTACGCCGTTCGCGGAATCGGGATCTTTGCAGAAATAGCCTATGCGTATGAACTGGAAGCTGTCGCCCGCTTTCGCGTCGGCGATTATAGGCTCGACGAGGCAGTCTTTTACGACTGTTATGCTGTTCGGGTTGAGCTTGCTTATGAAGTCGTTAGCCGCGTCGGGCGCGTCTGAATCGGCTTCGTCGATAACTATGTCGTCGGCTATCGCGCTTTCGTCCTTGAGTATTGGCTCGTACAGTCTCGCTTCGCTCTTCACCGCGTCCAAGTCGCTCAGCCAGTGCAGGGTCGCCTTCACTTTGCGGTTCGCGCCCTCGCTGCCCGATTTCGTGTCTCGATCTACCGTGCACAAAAGCTCGGTCACGTTTCCGTCGCTGTCGGTCAGGTATGAATCGCAGCGTATTATATACGCGCCCTTCAGCCGCGCTTCGCGCCCGGGTGCCAAGCGGAAGAACTTTTTGGGCGGGTCAATCATGAAGTCGTCGCGCTCGATATATGCCGTGCGCGTAAAGCGCAGCGTGCGCTCGCCCAGCTCGGGGCGCTCGGGGTGGTTTTCGATAGATAATTCGTCGACTTCGTCCTCGCCCCAGTTTGTGAATGTAACCTTGAGCGGGTTCAAAACCGCCATCGCGCGAACCGCGGTCTTTGCCAAGGCTTCCCTGACGCACGCTTCAAGCAGCGCGCCTTCGACGGTCGAATCGGCCTTCGCGACGCCTACGCGCGCCAAAAAATCGTGTATAGCTTCGACCGGATAGCCCCTGCGCCTCATGCCCACGAGCGTCGGCATACGCGGGTCGTCCCAACCGCTGACATAGCCTTCCTCGACGAGGCGGCGCAGATAGCGTTTCGACATTACCGTGCGTTCAATGTTGAGCCGCGCGAACTCTATCTGGCGAGGCGGGTTCTCGAAACCCGCGTTCACGACCATCCAGTCGTACAGCGGGCGGTGTATCTCGTATTCGAGCGAGCACAATGAATGGGTTATGCCCTCCAGCGCGTCCTGTATAGGGTGCTGGAAATCGTACATCGGGTATATGCACCAGTCGTCGCCCGTTCTGTGATGGCGGCAACGCTTGATTCTGTATATCGTCGGGTCGCGCATAAGCACGTTGGGCGACGACATATCGATTTTGGCGCGCAGCACGCGGCTTCCGTCAGCGAACTCGCCCGCCTTCATGCGCTCGAAAAGATCAAGGTTTTCGGAGACGCTTCTGTCGCGGTACGGGCTGTTCACACCCGCCTGTGTGAGCGTGCCCCTGTTTTTGCGCATTTCCTCAGGCGTCTGGTCGTCGACATATGCCAAACCGTTTTTGATAAGCCCGCGCGCTATTTCGTATAGCTTAGGGAAGAAATCGCTCGCGAAGTGCAATTCCGCCCATTCGAAGCCGAGCCAGCGTATGTCGGAGAGTATTCCGTCTACGAACACGGCGTCTTCCTTGGCGGGGTTCGTGTCGTCGAAGCGCAGATTGCACGAGCCGCCGTATTTACGCGCAATGCCGAAGCTGATGCACAGCGCCTTAACATGCCCAATATGCAGAAAACCGTTCGGCTCGGGCGGGAAGCGCGTCTTGACATGGTCGAACCTGCCTTGCCTCAAATCGTCCTCAATAAATTCTTCAATAAAGTTTGCGGCGCGCCTTTCGGTCGACTCCATGCGGCGACTCCTCCTTCTCGTAAAAGTATAATGGGATTAATGGATTATACACTCAATCGGCTTTCGGTGTGTGCAATATTCTGTTAATTTTCGCCGTTTATCGATATTATGCAAAACTCGCTCACGCCGGACGTGCGGAACGCGCAGCCCCAGCCCGATGCGCCCGACGTGACGATCGCGTCCATTGAGCCGATTTTCTCATATCCGTACTCGATTTCGTTCAGCTTGAACAATTCGGATATTATGCCAAGCGGCCATATCTGCCCGTTGTGAGTGTGACCCGACAATAGCAGATCCGCGCCCGCGTCGGCGTTTTTCCGCGTATCGGTCGGCTGATGATCAACCATTATAACAAACTCGTTTTCGCCCGCGCCCGCAAGCAGCGCTTCGGGCGATTTGCGGTTTTTGTCGTTAGCGTCCTTTCTGCCGACGATGCGAATCGCGCCGTTGAGCAGCACGCTTTCGTCTGTAAGCACCGTCACGCCCGATTCAGTGAGCATCGTTTCCATGATTTTGTCGGTGATGCCGCCGCCGTAGCGCCCGCCGTCGTGGTTTCCGAACACGAAGTAAGCGCCCAGCGGCGCTCTCACGTTTTTGAGGGACGCGCACATCATTTCGAAGTCTCTCAATTCGGTGCTCTCGTCAGTCAGATCGCCCGCAAGTATGAACATATCCGCGCCCGACGCAAGCGCCCTTGTGAGCACGCCCTCAAACTCTGACGCGTCCATCGAAACGCCCAGATGCACATCGGCTATCAGCGCGATTTGCAAGTCGCTCACGGGTTTATCGGTGCTTACGGCGTAATCGGTTCGGCGCACAATGTTTATCTGTATAAGCCCGAACGCCGCAAGCGCCGCCCCCAAAGCGAACGCCAAGCCGCGCTTTACAAGCCCGCGCCACAGAGTATACGCTTTGCGCTTGCGGCCGAACGCTTTTATAATCAAAGAAATTATATCGCATACGAGTAGCGTTAAGCTCAGGTGCAGAAGCGCCATCCACGAAGTTGTAAATGTGTCCAGCATGAAATACAGGTTCAAAAGTGCCGGCACGAGCGATATGATCAACGGAATCGCCTTCGAACGCGCTTTGGCGCGGTCGAAGTATTTCAAACGGTATAAGTGCAAGAACACATTTACGGAGCACAGCACCGCCACTATAGGCGAAAGCACTCGTATCAGCCCGAACATCGATTACTCTCCTTAATGCTCGCCATAAGCGCCTTGCAGCACACATAGAGCTGTTTGTATGTTATTTCGAAATTGCCGCTCACCCAAGGATCGGCAATTTCGCCGGGGTGAGTGGTGAAATCGCGCATGAGTTTCACCTTGCGCTCTCTGTCTGCGCCGATTATGGACATTATCTGTGTAATATTGTCGTTGTCCATTCCGATTATGAGGTCGTATTTTTCATAATCCGAGCGAACGAGCCGCCTTGCCCTGTGAAAATAATACGGTATGCGGTGGTTGAAAAGCTGCGTCTGAGCGCTCGCGTGAATGCCGTTGCTCTCTTCCCTGCGGCTCGTGGCGCGCGATTCGACCGTCACGCCCGTGATGCCCTCGCGTTTCAACATATATTTCAGTATGCATTCAGCCATGGGAGAACGGCATATGTTTCCATGGCAAACAAAGACGATGTTCATGCCTGTCACGCCTTTGTGAGCCTTATGAGCAGGCAGTCGGGCAGTATGCGGGCGAGAACCCTGTATGCTTTATACAAAAATCCCGGCGTGTATACGCTTTTACGCTTTCTCGCCGCCTTCAAAGCGCCGACGGCGACTTTGTTCACGTCCAGAAAAGGCATACGCTCGAACAGCTTCGAGTTGCCCTTGACGTGACCGACCGCCAGAAATTCGGTGTTCATAGGCGCGGGACAGACGGCGGTTGACGAGCGCCCGCCCGAGCGCAGTTCTTCGCTCAACGCCCGCGAAAAGAACGTGACATACGCCTTAGTCGCGCAATAAACCGCCATGTTCGGCGTGGGTGAAAACGAAGCTATGGACGACGTGTTCAGTATGCGGGCGCCCTTAGGCATATACTCAAGCGCGGCGCGGGTGAGCTTTGTAAGCGCGCGCACGTTTAGGTCTATCGAGCGAATCTGCTCGGATTCGTCCGACACGGCGAAATCGCCCAGATAGCCGCAGCCCGCGTTGTTCACGAGCAGCATTATGTCGGGGTATTCATCGCGCATTTTATCGGTAAGGCGCGATAATCCTTCGGCGTCGGATATATCGGCGGCGATAGGCACAACGCGCGGCTTGCTTATTTCGTCGGACAGCGCTTTCAGCCTCTCCTCACGCCGCGCCACTACCCAAAGCTCCTCTATCTCAGGAAAAAACTCGCCAATATGCGCGCACAGCGCGCGCCCCAATCCCGACGACGCGCCGGTCAATAACGCTATCTTCATACGCACAACCCTCTTTGACAAAACTTCAATAATTATAACCGAACGGCGGCGCGCGTGTCAACAGTGATTAACAGTATAAAAGCGCGTTTGTTACCGATATGTCGCCTGTTTATTCGATTTATAACGCGCGACTTCCTCGGTCGCTTTTCCGAAATATGTTTGCATCTGTTCGTCGCTCAGCGAAAACGCCGTTTTGATATAGCCCATCAGCTTTTCGGGGCGGGTCTCGGCGTATTCGTAGAGTTTCAGCATGTATGAGCCGTAAGTCTCCTCCGACATGTTCCACGCGGCGAGCGTCGGCTTTATCTCGTCATACACCAAGTCGTAGCGGGCTTTGAACGCTTTCAGCACGTTTTCGCTCGAATAGTCTGACGCGAGCAGTTCACCCATGAGTTTCAGGAAACGGTCGCGAACGCCAGCGTTTTGCATAAGCCCGATAAAAAGCGTGTTATCCTGCGTAGTCACAGTGCCCACGCCGCCTGGCTCGAGCCATCGGCGCGCCATATCGAGGTCTGCCTGAAAGCTCAGGTCGTTGTCGAACGCTATCCAGCGCCACTTGCCGTCGCGCTCCAAATTGCGGTAGGCGCGGACGTTTCCCAAGTCGGTGTTGGCAATGAATATGTTGAACGCGACATACTGCAGATAGTTGTCGATATCAACGAATTTCGCGACGGTTTCGACGTTTTCATCGTTTGTCATATCGTTGACCTTTATCCACGCCATAAGGTCGTTATATGCGTCGAGAGGCTTTCCGACCGTGATATTCAGATTGTTTTCAAACATCTGCACGTTCTCGGGGTCGTCCCAGCCCATCCAATCGGCTATCGAATATGTTGTCACGCGCTCGCGCAGGTTATACCAACCGCAGTATAGGCCGTTTACGTATAGAACACATACGAGCGTATCCTGATACATGATGCCGCGCCCCTCGATGAGCGACGTGAGCACGCTGTCGATCATTCGCGTTCTGACGGCGTCCTGCCCCGAAGCGCGCAACACAAGCGACTGAAACGACGCGTAATCGCGGTGTTCGAACAGTTTCGCCTCGATTCGGTTGCTTCCGTATTTGCTTCGCGCGACAATCTTGAACGCCTTTTGTTTGAATTTACGCGTGCCGTGACCCGAAAGACTCACGTCTACGGGCTGCGAGACGAGAGTAGAACCGTCGGATGCGTATATTTCAATCGCGCCCTCGTGCACGATGTCCTTCATGTAGTTTACGTACATGCCGTTTATTTCGCCCGTCAGCGAATCAGGCTCTACGACGAGCGACGCGACGGGCAGATCGTGGTTCGCGCCCATTATGTATGTGCGCGTGGCGTTTTGCGAACGTATCGCGCCGTTTTTGAAAGCCGCCGCGCGAATGACGGTCGTCTCGGTTATCGATATGGGATTTGTGTAGCGCGCCGACGCCTGCGTGGGAACGGTCATGTCGGTGGTGTAGTATATTTCGTCGCAGCCGTCACATGAAAGGCTCACGGTCACAGTCTCGCCCGACGGGAAGTCTCCGCCGTCCAAGCTGAAGCTGACAGGCGGCAGCATGTCGGAATAAGCCTCCGCCGTGTTGGGCTTGCCGGGCGTTGTCTGTAAAAAATACGCAAAAGCGCGCTCGCCGATTTTTCTGCCTATTGAGATTTCGCCGGAGAGCACCGTGCCCACGGGCATTCTGTCGATTATAGTGCCGTCGGGCTTTGATAGCAAAAGCGCCGCGTCGCCTTTGAGAGACAGCCTAAAGGACGCGGTCAACACGCGATTTTCGGAGTCGTAACCGTCCGTTCCCGAAAGGTGCACGACCAAATAGCCGCCCGCTTTTATTGAAGCGCCGTCGGGGAACGTCCACTTGCGCGGTTTGGTCGCGTCGTCGGACAAGCCGAAGCCCGACAGATCGACCGCGGCGTTCGACGCGTTGTAGAGTTCGACCCAGTCGTTAGAATGCCTGTCGGAGTTCAGAGTTCGCGTGGAGGGCACGCACTCGTTGAGCGTCACGCCCGTGTCGTTTGTCGACACAAGCGCGTCGGACAACAATGATTCGTAAGCCAGCCCGTTCCCGCGCGTGTTCTCTTTAGCGGGCGTGGGCAGGGCTTCGTCGGTCCATTCGCCATCAACGAGCGCGTAACAGCCGTCTGTTGGAAGCGCGGGGATTATGACGCGGTCGGCGACCTCGCCGTTTGTGTTTATAAGCTCCAACGTTTCGCCGTCTTTGGAGAGCCTGAAGTTCGCGTGCAACTCGCCGTCGGCGCCGCTCTTGCCCGACGCGAAAACGATTCTGTATTCGCCCGGTTCGAGAGTAACGTTCGGAAACAGCCATTTAGCGCGGTTGT
This sequence comes from uncultured Oscillospiraceae bacterium, assembly GCA_964453505.1. Classification (GTDB taxonomy): domain Bacteria; phylum Bacillota; class Clostridia; order Christensenellales; family Aristaeellaceae; genus CAYVPJ01. The sequence continues at coordinate 32,968 of CAYVPJ010000030.1, forward strand.
GGCTATCGTCGGTGAGCGCCATGCCGTTAAGGCTTACGGGCTTATCAGACGCGTTGCATATTTCGATCCAGTCGTGCCGCTCGCCGTGCGCGTCCGATATATGCGACGCGTTTGAAGTCATGACTTCCGTTATGATTATATCGCTTTCGACAGGGTGCGCCGCGTGAATCAAAAGCTCGTGCTCATAAGCCGCGTTCGGTTTTCCGGGCGTATAATACTCAACGGTATTCCATTCGCCGGTTTCGTCAAGTAGCGCCCACGATTTGTTGTCTGGCAGTTCGGGTATTGAGACTTCGCCCGCCAATGCACCGGTTTTATCGAACAAAAACAGCGAGTCTCCGCCCGCGCTTATCGTGAAGGGCGCGTAATTGACGGGCTTGTACGCGCTTGCGGACGAACCCGCGCAGTAAACGAGAACGCTTTCGCCCGGTTTGAGCGTAAGCGCGCGGAATACGAACGCGCCGTTCATTATACGATTGTCGGAGAGCTTCCAGCCGGTCAAGTCGACATCGCGGTCGGACGTATTCGTTATCTCCGCCCAGTCGAACCAACCGCCGCTTTCGCCGCGCCACGCGCCGTTATTCGCGCTCATGACTTCGGTGATTCGAACGCCTGTCTGCGATGATATACTGTCGGCGGCGGAATCATAGAAATACGCGTTTGCGAAATACGCGCCCGTTATGAATATAGCGGCGAGCGCGCAATACACGCATATCTTAATTGTTCGGGCTTTTTGAGCTTCCATCGCGCGCGTTTTACTTGTGCTCATTCGCTTCTCCGGTCGGCGGTCACAGCCATTTTAGCGGGTCGTGCCCGATTATCTCGCCGCGCTCGTTCAATATATCCACGGGCAGCGACGGAGACATGTCCGCGCTTTCCGAAAGGCGTCCATCGGGGAATTTCATTGAGACGCTTCCGCGCGCAAGTATTATGTTGGCGTAGTCGCGTTCGCATGTAATTTTCTCAGCGAGCGCAGTCGCGCACACGGTTAACTCGTTAGTTTTGACAGCGTCGTGGTTATCGCTGCCCGCCGTCATAGGCAGATTCAGGCGCTTCGCGTAGGCGAACGCGCGCGCGTCCTCGGCGAAGCCGTTTCCCATGTTGACGACCTCTATGCCGTCGACATATGCGGGCGACAGCGTTATGCGGCTCAGGTATAAACGCTCGCGGAACGGGTGCGCCTGTATTACGCAGCCGCCGTAACGTCGGACAGACGCGGACAGCGCGGGGCGCGACCATGTCTCGATCTCGGGGTTATCCAGCAGGAATTTTTCGTCTATACCGTACAGCAGATACTCGTCGCCGCCAAAGTTTTGTTCGACTCCGAAAAACACGGGCAGGCCGAGCCTGTCGCCCTCGCGCTTCGCGTCGTAGTAACCCGACATGTACATCTCTACGCGCTCGCGCCACGGCATATTGCGCGGAACAGCGCAGTTTCCCTGAAAGAAGTGGTCGGTCACGAATATGCCCGCGTAGCCCATATCCAAGTATTTTCTAACGTAATCGCGCCCGCGCGATTTGCCGCAGGCGCTTGCTTGGCAAGTATGCAGATGAGTTTCGTATAAATATTCGGTCATAAACACACCATCGTTTTCATTTGAGTTATGATTCAAGGTCGGTCGTGTCGCGGTTAAGCTGCAATATCCATTCGGGCGTGCCGCCGCGGCGCGTCGCCCTCTCTATCTGCCTTTCATGCCGACCGAGACACGCATTGTTCGCTGATATGCGGCGCAGAAGCTGCGTAACGACGCTCTCTATCTCGCTGTTCTCGGTGTAGTCGGCGAGCACCGCGTAATCGCAACGCCCCTGAAGCAGCATATTGTCGGAAAGCGAAGCGTCGCCCTTCGGGTGAACCGCGATAGACGTTCCGCCGCGCGTGCGCGTCATTTTCATGCACGGCACGTCGGTCAGACCGTCGCCAATGTATATCATATTAGCGAACGGCACGCGGCGCTTGTATTCGGGCGTGAAGCCGTTTAAGTCGCGGTCGTTGGTTATATCGAGTATGCCCTTGTTTATGCGGAACAGGTGCTGCGTCTTCTCGGTATAATTGACGGCGGTGGCGGGCCATTCGGCTATGCCGTCGTCGCCGTAGGCGAACGACGCGGCGAACACCGCCTTGAAATAGCGCGCTATGCGCGATCCTTCGATTATTTCGCGCAGCCCCGACGATATTATGTAGTGCTCGACCGAAACCCCCATGCCGTCGCCGATTTTGTTCACGCGGTCGAACCATGTTTCGACGCCCGGAAAAAACTCGACCTCCGCGCCCAAGCGTTCGAGGGATTCGCGCGTCAAAAGGCGCGTGCCCGCGCTTCTGCGCTTCATCATCAGCATGTACGCGAGCACGCTGTCCATATTTTGTTGGAGCTGAACTACGCGACACTCCCGCCAAAAGGCGGCGGGCTCGACGTTTATGCCCGGCAGGAAGCTGTACTCCTGCATGTCCTTCGGCGAGAGCGTTTTATCGAAATCGTATATAAGCGCGGCTATCGGCCTGCGGGGCGCGTTTGTTTCGGCGGACCGATTCATCACTTTGCGGAAACCGCGTCCAGTGAATACAGCGCGGTTTGCGTCTGCTCGTCGGCAATGCCCGTTACGGTCAGCCCCGACGCCTGCTGGAACAGCTGCACGGCGGTCTTTGTGTTGTTGCCGAACTTGCCGTCTATCGTGTCGTTCAGATAACCCAGCTCGGTCAGGCGCGTTTGCAGTTTTGTCACGTTTTCGCCTGCGGAGTTTTTGGACAGCGTCGTGTATATCGGAACGGGGCTGTCAGACGGCGCGGGCGTGGAATTGTCTATGACGAGCACCTGTTCGCCCTTCATTATGGCGTCGAGATGCGCGGTCGAAGTCGCCTGCTGCAATGTTGTCACAAGCCCGCGCACAGTGTTCCAGTTCTCGGCGGAAGCGGCGGCCGCCGCCGCTTTGGCTTCGTCTGTTTGATTCGCGGCGGCAAGCGCCATCACTTCGTTGAATATCGCGTTGTTTATGCTCTGCTGTATGCTTTTCAATGTTTCTATGAACATCGGGTCGTTCGCCGACGGGTTTTCGGGAAGCATAGCGTTCATGCCGTCCAAATCGGCGGAGAGCTTCGCGACTATGCCTGCGATCGACGCGTCGCCCGAATACATGTCGAGCACGCTCTTTTGATAGTCTTCGCCTACGCGAGTGAGCATTAGGGCGACGCCCGAGTCGTACAGATCAAGGCTTACGCCGTCTATGGGCGCTTTCTTCGTTTTGTCGGTGATATAGGATAGCCCGACGATCACGCCCACCAACACCAACACGACGACAAGCGCCGCGACGATGTATTTTATTGCTCCCGCAATAGGCTTGCGAGGAGTCAGTTCAAGCTCAGGATCGAGCTCGTCGTCGTCGGGAGCGAAATCCTGATCGGAGAAATCCGTATCTTCCGCTTCGCCCTCCGAAAACTCCTCGTTCGGGAGGTCGGATATGTCGAACGCGTCCGACTCGTCGGTTTCTTCGTCGAGCGTAAACTCCTCGCCCTTGCGCTTGCGTTTACGGCCGCTCTTTTGCTTTCCGACGTCGCTTCTGAGCTCGCTCATATAGCGGCGCACGTCGGCGGATATGCCCGCGCGGCGCTCGATCTTAATTTCGCGGGCGCTCAGCTCGGCAAGCTCGCCGTCGTCGTCGGACGCTTCCGCCTTTTCGTCGGCCGCGTTTTCGGCGTTATCGACGTTTTCGGCTTCCGGCTCGTCATCTTCCGGCAAATCGAAATCGCTGTCGGGCGTTTCGTCCTGTTGAGGCTCGTCGAACGGGTCGGCATTGTCGCCGAACTCGTCGTACAACGGCTCGCGCGGTTTTTCCGGCTCGTATGAAGGCACGCTTTCGCCCGTCGCGCGATATGTCGTGCGCGCGTCGACGTCGTTTTCCGCCGAGGGATCAGAACCCATGAAAGTGGTTTTTGTGTGGTTTCCCGGAAGGCGCACCGCCTCGCCCGGCCGCGTGCGTATCTGCGCGCCGGTGTAGGGATGACCGTCAAAGCGGCTTTCGCCCACGACAGCGCCGCAATGCGGGCAGCCGGCGGCGTCCGATTTCAGGGTTTTACCACAGTTTGAGCAGAACATGCTCGTTCCTCCTCGCTAAGTGTGCCTTGCGGCGAACTCATTGCGCGTTCGACGCGCCGCCGTCCTGCGCCTCGGACGTTTGCGACGACGGCGAGTATTCCGTGACTGCGCCGGGTCTGTATTTGTTCGGCTGATACTTTTCGGGAGTATCGGCCGGCATCATCCACAAAAAATACAGCGTCAAAAGCGCGAACGCGACCGCCGTCGCGCCGATGCGCAGCGGCAAATTCAGATAGCCGCCGCGCCACAGGCAATACGCGCCCACGGGCGGAAGCGCCACGGTCAACGCCGTCAATATGATAAGCCGCTTGCGCCGCTCTATTACGTTAGAGGGCGTGGACACCTGCTCGGAATACGAGCGGGAGCTGCCCCCCTGCTGCCTGTGGCGGCGTTCGAACATGTTTACGCGCGCGCCGTCCGCCGGAAGCGGCGTATACGAAAATCGGTTCATGACGCTTTATCCCGAATTTCGATGAGCGCTCTGGCGAGCTGGTCGGGGCAGGACGTGCCGCCGCGGCACTGTATGCCCTTTAGCATGTCTATGACGTCGTCGATTTTGCGCCCGACGACCAATTTCGCCACGCCCTGAGTGTTGCCGCTGCAGCCGCCGACAAATTGCACGCTTGCGACCTTATCGCCATCCGTTTCTATTATTATCTGCGAGGAGCAGGTTCCATTCGTGCGATAGGTATACATTCCGATGCCTCCGATATTTTTTCAGTGTAATTATACGACTTTTCACTATATGTGTCAAGTTGGGCGATTTTCGCGGTTTTTTGCCTATTCATAGTCGATATTATCGGGGTATTCGAACATATCGTTGAGAGTCACCATTTCATAGCCCTTCAGACCTATCGCGGGCAGGGCGTCGCGCAATTCCTTAATGCCCGCAGCGCTCAGCGAGTAGACCATGATCTGACCTGCTTCGACATATTCATAGCTGCCCTGCGCGGCGAAAGTGCCGCGCACGATGCCCAAATAACCGTTGTCAGATAAGTATTTATTGAGCGTCGGGTCTTGCTCTATGCCGAAATCGTTAGTCATGAGGAAATGCGGCTGATAGTCGTCGCCCAGCATTTCGCGAAGTATAATTGTTTGAGCGCCTATCTGCCCCGCCATGTCCTCGGCGGACGCTCCGACGAGAGTTTGGTTGTCGTATGTGTGGTTTTCTATCTGATGCCCCGCGAGCGCCATAGCGCTCCAATCATCACGATTTTGATTGAGCTCAACGCCCGTCGGGAATAGCGTGATCTTCGCGGAATTAGCCTCGCACAGCGCGCCTAACGACCTTAGCTCGCTTTCGCCGCCGCCACCGCCGACAACGACTATGCACACGCGCATTTTATCGGTGTTCGCGCTGTCGAACACGGGCAACAGCCCATCGGCTGCGGGCGTGGGGCGCAGGTTCAAAACGGGCGCGTTGGTCGGCAGGTCGACAGCGGGCAGAAGCCCCGAGCCAACCGGCACTTCGATTATGGGTTCTCCGCTTTTCGGTTCCTTGAAAACGTCGGTCGTTATGACGACGGAGAGCGCGACCACAATCGCCAGCATCACGAAAGTGATCAAGCGGTTATAGTTCACCTTGTATTTCTTTTTGGGCGGCTCGTTCTGCTGCACGGGCCCAAATCTGCCGTTATCCATCGGAAACCCCTTCCGCCGCATATCTGTGTGTATAATAACAGTATTTATGCAGGCTGTCAAGCACTATCGAAAACGACGGCCGAGCAGGCATTTCACTTGCTTTCCGGCGCGCGCGCATGTATAATGTATGCATGGCAATATACAACATATAGGGGGAATTGTGTATGATGATTCATGTGTCGCCGTTCGGACAGGCTGGGAGCGAAAAGTGCCTTCTATACACGCTTGCAAATTCGTCGGGCGCGAGCGTTCAAATCACAGACTATTCGGGCGCGATCGTATCCATTAACGTAAAGGACAAGCGCGGAAAAATCGAAAACGTCGCGCCCGGCTTTCCTTCGGTCAAGGATTACAGGCGCAATCCGGGCTTTTTAGGCGCGCTTGTTGGCCCTGTCGGCAACCGCATATCGGGCGCGGAGTTCGATTACAAAGGCAAGACATACAAATTCAAGCCGAACGAGTTCGGCAAAAACCTGCTGCACTCCGGAGATTTCGGGTTTCACACAAAGGCGTGGCGCTCATACGCGTCAGCCGACGCGTCGATCGCTAAATTGGTGCTCGAAGCCGACTTCAACGAGAGCGACACGGGCTTCCCGGGCGATCTGAAGGCGAAGGTCGTCTATTCGTTCAACGAAAACGATGAATTGCGCATAGACTACGAAATCGCGTCCGACACGCCGAGCTTCGCAAGCCCCACAAACCACGTCTACTTCAACATCGCGGGCACGGGCGCTAAACGGCTCAGCCTCGTCGACCGCCAGTGCGTGCAGATATTCGCCGACTACTACACGAAGGTAGACTGCGAAAGCATATCGCTTGGCACTGAAAAGGTCGACGGCACGCCTTTCGATTTGCGCATTCCCACAAAGCTGAAAGACGGCTTTGAAAAGATTGACGAAAATGAGCAAATGAAGATCGGTTGCGGCTACGACCAGAATTTCGTGCTCTCAGAGCCTTTGAACCCCGAAACGGGCTTGCGTCTGGCGGCGAAGGTTTCGGACGCGCGTTCGGGCAGAGAGATGAGCGTATACACGGACATGCCGTGCGTTCAGCTCTACACCGCCAACCACCTGAGCCGCTACAACGCGAGCGAACGCCGCTATTACAAGAGCCGTCAGGCGCTGTGTTTGGAAACTCAGTGCGCGCCCGACTCGATTCATCACATTGGTGAGTTCGGTTTCGACGTGATGGAAATCTCTGCCGACAAACCGCTGCGCTCGTCGACCGTTTACGCGTTCGGCTTAGTCAAATAGCCCCATAAACTCCTTTTTGTTCCTAAGGCAATCCGCGCGGAAGGCGACATACTCATCAATTTCAGGGTCTTCGCCTTCCGCTCTCGCGCACATCAGGTTGTCAACGATGTTCTCAACCGTCACAGCGTCAATAAAAAGCTGAAGGTTTGCAAGCTCCGAATCGGATATGTCGGTTTCGGAACGGTAGCCCCTGACGATTTCGGCGAAATAGTCGCGCATGAACGCGCGGCGTTTCAATGAATCGCGCTCGCGCATTACCCAGCCCGAGCCGTGCACCCATAGATTCGCCAAGTCGTACATATAGAAGCCATACATGGCGTTGTCGAAGTCGAAAACGGTTATGTCGCCGTTTTGATAGTCTATCATATAGTTGCCGTCGGAGAAATCGAAGTGTAAAAGCCCGTAGTTGTCGTTCGTCTTCTCAAGCCCGTAAACAGCGCGCACTATGCTTTTGCAGTCGTTTTTTATGGTCTCCCATTCGGCCGGAAACAGCGAATCGAGCGCGGAATCCGAATATACGTCGAAGAAATCGAAGCGCCTGTGAACGGGCTTATACGCTTTCGCGAGCGCGTGTATCCGCCCAATGGTCGCGCCGCAGTTGTAGAAATATTCGCTCAACGGCGCGTTATCGCGATAGCGGTAGCCGTGCGCCGCGATCTGGTCGCCCCGCGCTTCGTCGAACAGGCAGCATATGAACTCATGTCCCCGTGCTAAGATTTTCTCAGCCAGCCGCCCGTATATCGATTCGCGCGCGTTCGCGACGCGCGCGCCGTTTATGTGAAGATACCTTATGAACTCGACCTCGGCGAGTATGTCTTCATACGAGCGGTCGGGCAGGTATGAAAATCTGAGTATCAGCCCGCCCGAAACGCGGTACGCTATGTTGCGCCCGCCCTCGTGCTCGTCTATAGACTCGAAAACGCGGTCGTTAAGGCCGTACAGCGAAGCGGCCTTTTCGAGCGCTTCCGAAGCGCATATCTCAAACGCTTCGGCGCGCGTCATGAATCCGCCTCGGCTTCCGTCGCGACGGTTTCGGGCTTTTCGTCAATCAAAACCTCGCATTTCAAAGCGCTCACGCTTTCTTCGTCGAGCGCTGAGCAGCCCCTCAAATCGACGGATTTTAGGCTCGTTATCTGCGCAAGCGGGCTTGCGTCGGCTATGGGATTGTTCGCAAGCGACAGCCGCTCGAGCTTTTTAAGGCTTGAAAGCGCGGTCGCGTATACTATCATATTGTCGCTCAAGTCGAGCGTCTTTACATTAGCGAGGTTTGCGAAAGAGCTTGCGAGCTCTATCTTGTTGCCGGAAAGGTTCGCGATTTCGAGCGCCGTAAGCGCGGACAGCGGGCTTGCGTCTGATATTTCGTTTCCGCTCAGGTCGAGGCTCTTTATGCCCGTAAGCGCCGAGAGCGGCGATATATCCGAAAGCGAACAGTCGGTTATCGAAAGCGTTTCAAGCGAAGAAAGCTCGGCTATGCCCCCTATGTCGCCCATTTTGCAGTTATGTATCGTAAGTCCGACCAGACCGCGCATACCGCCGATTTGATATGCGAGCCCTTTGCCGTCCGCGTCCGCCGCCGCGTTTACATTTGACAGGCTGAGACGCGTAACGTTCGAAAGACCGCGCAGCACGGAAGCGTCATTGAGAGCCGGCAAATCCAGACTGAACTCGGTGAGCGACTGTAGCGCGTCGAGCACTTTTATGTCGTTGACAGCGTCGCTTTTAATGTTCAGCTCGCTTATGCCCGTCATGCCCGCAAGCGCCGAAACGTCGCTGAGCCCGTCAACAGAAAGCGTTAAGGTCGAAACGCTCTTCATGCCCGCGATGCCCGAAAGATCCGCTCCGCGCGCGCCCGAAAGCGACAGTTTTTCGACTTTTGCAAGCCCCGAAATCGGCGAAAGCCAATTCAGGTCGGCGATTTTATCGCATCTCAGGCTCAACTCAGTGAGATCTACGATCTTCGACGCGTGCGCGACATTGTCGCCCATGCCCGACAGGCGCAGCGTTTTTAAGTGCGCAAGCTCCGCAAGCGCCGGGGTTTCGACGTTCAGATTGTATATGCACAGCGTTTTCAGATTCGCTAGCCCCTTTAGCGGTGACAAATCGCTTATAAATATATGTGACAGGTAACCTTCGGAATACTCCGGCTCTCCGTACCTCGCAATAAAATCCCTCTCGACGCTCTCAACGTCCTTACCGTTGCGCTGAGCGTAGTTCACCATAAGCTCGCCCAGCGTCGCTTCCTCGGTTTCCTGCTGAGGCTGAACAGGGGTCGCATCGCGCCTGAATATGAAGTCTAACAGGCTCGACGAGGGCGCGTCGTTTGTGTTTGCGAATCGGCGCAACATATCGACGTAGCTCTGGAACGTCGAATCGTTCAGTTCGGCGAGATCGGTAAATTCGAGCGGACCCGCGCGAAGATACAGTTCTTCAAGCGCGGCGAACTCGCTCAAATCTTCGAGCGACTTTATGTTTATCTCGTTCGCGGCATAAAAAGCGTACACGCAATCCTCGGTCTCGCCCGCGTCTTCGGGTAGGGCAAGGTCGTCCGCCGCCGGCAGCCGCTTTATTTTTATGATGTCCGCTTTTGAAATCGCGCCAGTCTCGCGGTTCAGCGCCATGCGCGTCAGCTTTTCGATTCCCGCGTCGGAAAACTTATATTCGCCGCCGTCGGAATCCGAAACCAGCATATAAACCCCTACCACGCACAGTATCGCGCTCACCAGAAGCATTATGTTGCGATCCAAGTTTTTCTTCAAGTAAATCCCTCCCGAACCGATATGTCCCGTGAACATTCTTCGGACGATTCGCCGTTATTCGAAAGTTTCGCAATATCAAATAATAGCTTACCGCAATATTATCATACGGCGCGCAATAAAGCAATATAACAGAAGAATTATATTGAAGCTATCGCTTATGAAAAGCCCGGGGAATGCTCGAAGGGAGCGCCCCCCTTCGACTTCAATCGTACCCCGGCGGCATGTACGCCGGGGCGGGCGGCTATATCGCCCGCCGTTCGCTTCCGGCGTCGCCCAATGCCTCGTTCGCAAGAATGGTTGACAGGTATTGACCCGTATAGCTGTTTTCGACTTTCGCGACTTCCTCCGGTGTGCCGACCGCGACGACCGTGCCGCCCCTGTCTCCGCC
>CAYVPJ010000030.1:43103-43478 GCA_964453505.1 uncultured Oscillospiraceae bacterium
TGTGGCTGTGGTCGCAGCGCGCGATCTCCTCGGGCGTTCCCTCGGCGACGACGTCGCCGCCGCGATCGCCGCCCTCGGGGCCCATGTCGATCACGTAGTCGGCGGTTTTGATGACGTCGAGATTGTGCTCTATGATGCACAGCGTGTTGCCAGCGTCCGCCAAACGGTGCAGCACTTCATTCAGCTTTTCGACGTCCGCCATGTGTAAACCCGTCGTCGGCTCGTCCAGCACGTACAGCGTGCGGCCGGTCGCCCTGCGCGAGAGCTCAGTCGCGAGCTTCACGCGCTGCGCTTCGCCGCCCGAAAGCTGAGTGGACGGCTGACCGAGTTTGACATAGCCCAAGCCCACGTCTACCATCGTTTGCAGTTTGTTCG
>CAYVPJ010000031.1:0-42669 GCA_964453505.1 uncultured Oscillospiraceae bacterium
CGGGTACTCCGCCAAATCGCCCCGCAGCGTCCTTGCCAGCAGCAGCGCCTGCACGTAGGGAACGAGACCCCAGTAGATTGTCTCGCTCAGATACGGATGCTTGAGCGTTTCTCTTTTACGCGCCTGCCACGCGTTTAAGAATATCTTTCGCCCGTCGTCGTTAAGCAGCACCGCTCCGTCCGCTTGCCTTTTGAAGTGGCAGGCCTGTATTGCTCGCGTATTTATTTGGGTGAGCGCAAACCTGTCGGCGAACGGACCGCGCAACTCTTCCATCAAATCGAGAGCCAGAGAGGAACGTCCGGGTCTGTCTCTGTGCAAAAACCCCACATACGAATCGAGTCCAACGCTTTCGAGCGCCGCGGCGCAATCGTTAGCCAACAGCGTATACGCAAACGAGAGCAGCGCGTTTACATTATCCATAGGCGGGCGGCGGTTGCGCTCCTCAAAATGAAAATCGCATTTTTGCTGCAATATCAATTCATCGAACGCGCCGAAGTATCGCGCCGATGTCTCGCCTTCAAGTCCGCGCAGTCCGTCCAGCGATTCCGCCGAAGATATTGCCGGAAGTCCGCCCGCCAACTGTGCCGACGCCTTCCCCACGCGCTCAGCGTTGAGGCGCAGCTGATGATCGCGCAGCGCCCTTTCAAGCACCCACCGGCAGTTATACACCTTTCCGAATATGAAATTGCGCGCCAGCAGGCAGCTTGCCCGCTCGTCGTAGGACGCGCGATACTGCTGTTTTCTCAAAAGCACGTTGCCGCGATCCTCGCCGCACACCCGCGCCAGAAATCGGCCGTTCGGGGTCATGAAGCATAGCTGGATTCCGCGCCGCGCGCATTCGCCCATCAGAGCGGGGCTTGCGCCGCGATATGAAAACGTTATAATGCCCTCCAGCATCAAAAGCGGAAACTGACCGCGCTTTTCGTCGCCGCACGTTATGACAACGTTTTCGCTTTCGAGAGAAAGATAGCTGTTTTCGGTAGTCACGAACAGCGTGTTCAGGAGCTTTCGCATTGCGATTCCTCCTTTGCGTGCCGCGATATATAGTCGCCCACGCCCGTCAGTTTCTTAAGTCGCGGCAGGCAAATTTCGTTAAGAGAACACGCGGCGCAGGCTTTTGTCGGGTTTGCCTTGGGAGTGTAACCCCTATCGTAATACCCCTGCATCTCGGTCAGCATGTCGCGCACGCGCGAGCGCATATCTTCGGTCAACGCTACGCGCAGGCGCCGCCTCGTCTCGCCGTAATACAGGCTGCCCTCGGGAATTTCGCATAACAGCATCTCCTCTAAGCACATAGCCTGACAGCAAAGCTGAAGCTCGTCCGCGTCGTGCTCCTTCGGTTCACCGCGCTTGTATTCAACGGGATATGCGCGCCAAAGCCCGTCGCGACCGTACAGCGATATTCCGTCCGGTGAATTAGTAAATTCCACCACGTCGCAGATTCCCGTAACGTTCAAACTTCGCGAGGCGACGCGCAGACCTCGCATTATAAGCGTGTCGCCCCTTGACTCTATCTCCGGTCCGTCGTGCGCGCGACGGTGGAACAGGTCGCCCTCCGCCGTGCGCACATTTTCCGACCATTGCTGTTCTATGTGTATAAGCGCCCATTGCCGGCGGCAGAACGCGAAGTGCTGAATGCCTGAAAGCTGCAGCGGCTCTCTGTCGTTTATCATATTAAGTTTCAGCGCTATATCATGCGCGTGCAGGAGACTCCCGCAGGGATCGCCGATTCGTCAATTTTTACGACATAGTCGGAGTAATTCCGCGCCGGCATGTCGCCCGCCGAGTCTTCGGAGCGCTCCACGGTCACAGCTTCGAACAGTTTGTGCGCCGGAGCTTCGCCCAGCTCCGAGTCATGTCTGAAAACAATGAGCTCGCGCACAGCCATCATGCCTCTCGCGGCCGAGCGATCGTTTTCGAACATATTGATTATCGCCTTCCACAGAAGCTGCAAATCGCATTCGCTGAAACCAGTGGATTTGCGCGCGAGGTTTGCCGAAACGAATCCCTCCATGCGGTACAGTCCGTAAGGAACTATCGATTTGCGCCCCATCTCGGTGCCCTTCTTCTGCGCGTCCTCCTCGGTCGTAATCGCGACTCGCGTTATCGTCACGTCTTGCGGGTTGATAGGCTCGACGCTGCGCGCGAAACCCATTTGCACCGGACCGCGCACCTGCCCGCAATTCAGCGCCGCTTTCACAAACGTGGTCATGACAGCCCCGAAGGCGCGTATGTCGTAGAAGTTTTCGCACATGAAGTCGCGTATCTTTCGGTCTATGTCGGGGTCGTTCTTTTTGAGGGTTTTGATGTCCTTATCCTTCACGCCGAGATACTCAAGCGCCGAGGCGTCGCTGCGGTTCAGGGGCACGCTGTCCTTTATGTATATGTCGAAGCCCTTCTCGTCCGCCTTGACAGTCTCCACATAGTTGCGGATTTTGCGTTTGATGCACACGTCCGTCACCAGTCCGCAGCCCGTTTCGGGGTCTATGCGCGGCATGTTGCCCGCGTCGGGGTCGCCGTTCGGGTTGCCGTTCTTCACGTCGAACAATATCACGAAATCATACCTGTTTTTGATAGCTTCAGACATTCTGTTTATCCTCCTTCTTTTCGTAACGCTTTTGAGTTTGCTGATAGTAGCCAAGCTGGAAAATTCCCTGATCGTAAAGAGACAGCCTGCGCGGATACTCGCTGTTCAAGCTCCCCAACAGTTCGGTGATTCGCTTATTGTAATATATGCTGCCGCCCTCGCTGAGCTTTTTCAGATGTGCCTGCGCGAGCTTTATAAGCTGAGGGAACACGATGGCAGGAGTCGCGCAGGCCGAGTTGAAGTATCTGTCGCGTATCGTTGTGTTGATGTTCGGATTCGCCGCGCTTTGCACTTCCTCAAGCACGGAGAAAAGCCGTCCCAGCACATATGCCGGGTAGTTGCAGTTTTCGTTTAAGTTCACGCACAAAGCCCCCTCGTATTTCGTATTCGCTTCTTCCCGCGACGATAAGGTGTTCTTCATCAGATATGCCTTTATAATCGCCGCGCGTCCGCGCGTGATCTCGCGCTCGGCGCGGATTCGCATTTGAACCATGTTGTAAAGCGTGGCGGGGTAGTTTTCGCCCAGCAGCACAGCGCGTTCGAGCTCGCCCACGAGATTAGGGATCGGCTTTTTATCCCGCGATTTTTGGTTCACCGTTTCGTCGAGAAGCTGCCAGAACGAAAGCAATCGCCTTTCGTCGAACTTAGGACGCGCGATTTCGAGCCTCTCGTGGTGATCGCGCATGTTGGCAGCGAATCGCCCGAAGCTGTCCCGCAGGAAAAACCGCACTGAGAGCCGCGCTGCGTTCGGGGAAAGACCGAGTATGAAGAACTTGTTTTCGGGGTGAAGGGGTATTCCGTCCCAGTCGCAGTCGAGACCCTGAGCCAATTTGTTCATGACGATATTCATGTCTTTGTCCGTGACAATATCTCCCGCCATCGCCATAAACACAGCGCAGTAGACCTCTTGAGCGTCCTCAGCCCAGAACAGCGCCATAGTGTCGCCCAGGTGCTGCCTGTGACGCCCGTCTCCCAGCAGCGAATTTATGGCGGCGGTGTACGCGAATGCCGCGCGCGCTCCAACGGGTGCGTTCGCGCCCTGAGCGCCCTCGCGCCCGTAGGATTCGTAGGCGGGGGCGTTGAACGAAACAAGCGACGCGCCTGAGGATTGCGCGCCCGGAAACCCCTTAATGTTCGGGTGAAGCGTGGCTATCACACCGCGTTCGCCCGTAACCAGACACTGCATTATTTCGCCTTCGGCCGCATTGTACTCGTCGTCCCATATGCGCTTAAACTCGGGAATATCCTTAGCGTATTTTGTTCCGAACATGAACGCCAGATTGCCGCCCGCGATTATTTCGTCCTTGTATTCTTTGAGAGCCTCGCATTTGTCAGCGTCTTCTATGCGCCAGTTGTTGAAGAAATTCACTATCGCGCGCGCCTCGGGCAGCGGCGAGTTGCCAAGAAGCCTTACGTGCATTTCACGCGCAGCCTCAAAACAGCTTCGAGCGCGCTCCGGCTTTCCCTTTCCGTCTATGCCCAGTATGTATGAGGAGTTATCGCACAGGAAATTAGCCGCAATGTTCACCGCGCGCTTCACCTGCGCCGGAACGTATATCTCCTGCGGAGCTAACGCGTCTTTATTGCCTCGCTTTACGGGAACCTGCAGGGGCACGACCCGCGCGATCACGCCGTTTTGATCAACCTCAAGCCCGAACGAGACCTTCGCGGGCTGCCAGCCGGGGCGTTCAAGCCCGCCCTTATCAACCATACGGTCGAAATAGTCAACCAGAGCCTGAAGTATCATCTAACCACCTCACAGTCGGCTGTTTCGATAACGCCGTTCACCATGCGCGCATAGAAAAACATAGGCTGTATGTTCTGAGGATCGGTGTAATCCATATCCATGAGCATCCAGCCTAAATCGCGGGTTTCCTGTATTGCCGGAATCGCGCCGCCCTGCCACAGCCCGAAATGCGCCGTGCATTCGCGAGTACCCAGATACGGCTGCGAATAGCACGCGCCCTTCGCCAACCGTCTTTTGACAATATCCTGGAATTTTCCCGCGTTATCCGACGCGTTCGCGCGCTCCGTCAGCTCGAAATGCGCTTCGATAACATAGCGCACGTCTCTGAGAATCATCGCGGCGCGCTGTTGGATTTTTTGCGAAGTCACTATGTAGATGGGTTTTCCCGCCCCCGTCATCGCCGCGTGAGCGCTCGATGCCAACGCCTTGGCGCTGACTTCGTTTCGCCGAATATTCATAAAGCGTATGGGGTTCAACACGTGAATCCTGTCTATCTTCCACCTGAGACCCGGGTGATAATAGATCGCTTCAATAATGCCGCGCGCCGCGCCGGGCGTGGAAACCTCATATGACACGCGCTCAACCTTCATCTCAGGTCGTGAAAAGCAGGCGTAGTCTCCCCACACTTCCACCTTTATCGCCAAATTCAGTCACTCCTTTCTTTGATTATTCTTAATGAATTATCCTATAAATATAGTATAACATTAACAGTAACATAAGTCAATTCATTTTTTCATGTTATTTGAAGAAAATATGTTTGACACTGCGTTCGCCATACTGTACAATGGCATTCGTCGGAGAGATCCGCGGGTTGAAATATGTTCTTTGAAGGCGTTTTTGGTCGGGCGGCGGTGAAAACCGCCGCCCTATCCCCACAGCGCCGCGCCTACGTCCATATCAAGAGAGAGTCCGGTGTTTGAGTCGTACAAGCTATTATCCGCGAGTATCAGAAAACCGTCTTTCGTCGCTTCGAGCTTCGAAAAAAAATAAAAGCGTTTCATGTTGGTAAAGAGATATGTCGCGATAAAAGAGTAAATAAATCAACAAAGAGTACACGAATTTCATGAGTATTGGTAAACGGCTTTCTGTCGACTGTTCGAGACGACAGAAAGCCGTTGGTTGACGGGTATGATGGCAGGCGCGCCGTAGGGGTGTTCACGACAATATCTGTTTCAGCGCTCTCCAATCGAGAGAACGCATCATCGCGTCATTCAGATTATTACGTTCGCCCATTCGCCGCCGTTTTTGGCAGAAACATACATGCAATCGAGTATCGCGCGCGAGCGAAGACCCTCGTCCATATACGCCGAGAAGGGCGTGCCTTTGCGCACGGCGGACGCGAACGAGTCGGCGGCGTGCTTCCACTCGCGTTCAGTCTTGTACGGCGCTTCCTTCGTCCACTTTCCGTCTTTTCCGTAGTATGCGGACGAACCGTCAGGGCCGCCGCCGGTTGCAGAGTAAGCGCCTTCCGAGCCGATTATTTCGAGCTTGGTCGTCCACGCGTCGAGCGGATAGTTAGTCGTCGAGAAGAACCGAACGAGCAGTTCGTTTCCGTAATCCCATTCGGCGAAGCCTATGTCCTCCGCCTCTATGTCGTGGCACTGTGTGTATATAACGCTCCTCACGCGCTTGGGCACGCCGAACAGAAACTGCAGGCGGTCGATCTCGTGAATGCCCTGATTGCTCATCGCACCGCCGCCGTCGAGCGCCCATGTGCCGCGCCACGCGCCGTTTTCGTCGTAGTAGTCCTGCGTGCGCCTTACGAACAAAGACGAATGCACTGCGAGTATGCGTCCGAACCAGCCCGCGTCCACGGCCTTTTTGAGCGCGAGATTGTTGTTATCAACGCGCAGGTCGAAATCGACGCCGAGCATCTTGCCCGTCGCGCGCGCCGTGTTTATGAGGCGGCGGCAGTTGTCGGCGTTCGCGTCCATAGGCTTTGTGGTGAGCACATGTTTTCCCGCGAGCAGGCATTGTTCAGACACGCTCGCGTGCAGCCCCGTGGGCACGGTCGTGTACATGACTTCTACGTTTTCGTCCTTCAAAAACTCGTTTATGTCCGTCGAGTACGGAACGCCGAGTTCCTCGCCTATTCGGCGCGCCTTATCGCCGTCTGTATCGCACACGCCGTAAAGCTTACACCCTTCAGTGTTCATTATCTGACGGGCGCGCCCCGCGCCCACGCCCAGACCGACCTGCACGAATCTCACAGGGTCGTCTTTATAGCTTCGCTCGAAATAGCAGCGGTCGTTGAGCGCCTCCGCCACGGTATGGGCGTAGCCTGTCGACATAAGCGATCTTATGTATTCAAAGCATCGCCGCGTCGCGTCCTCGTTCGTAAACGGGCTGCCCTGAGGGTTATGCGTCTCAATCGACACGGGCGCGTCCTTCCCGGACGCTTTCAGAGCGTTCAGTATGCGCCGCCACGGCACGCCATGCACGTCCTTTTCGGGCAGATCGTTTGTAAGCACGCTGCCCGCCTTAACGTGCAATAGCAGCGAGCGGGACAGGCAATCCGACAGATATTTGTATTCTGCGTCGGAGCCGGCTTCGAACGCGCTAATTTCGTTGTACGGGTCCCACGCCAAACCCCATTCCGGCACGCCGAGCGCGTCGAGCAGCGCGAATACCTCCGCGGCGGTCTGTCCGCAGTTTTCAAACGCGAGTATAAGGTTTTCGCGCTTCGCCCTGTCGGCTATGGGCTTGAACATGGTCATTACCTGACTCATCAAATCAGGGCGCACTCCGAGCTGCCCTGCCGCCGACGCGTCGTTATACGGCTGCCAATAGTTGAACGCGCGTATCAGACGGCAGTCGAGTATATCCGCCGCCCGTATGAGCCCTTCGAGCTTTTCTTCTTCTTTCGCGCGCGCGGCTTCGTCCGGCAGGTGGAGTTTGCACAGCGATGACTCAATCGCGGCGGTTTTCAACCCCATGCCGTCCAGACGCGCCTTGAGCGCCCGCAATTCGGACTCCGTCTGAAATTCGATAGCCTTTCCGTTGACGAGCCCCCTGAAATCGACGTACTCGCCGCCCCAACCCTTCACAATGTCCAATGAACGGTCAATATCCGCCATAAGCTCGTCCGTAAACACCGTAAGCCTCATGCCGCCGCACCTCCACATATTCATTTTGTTCAGCCGACCATGGGTATTGTTTTCGGCTTGCGCGCATAGGGCGCGCTGAAGCCGTTTCGCACATCGTACAAGACATACGCCGTTTCGCGTATGGCGTCCGTCATCTCGGAATAAGGCTTCATGCATATGTCTATAAGCCCAATCTGATAGTTCTCTCCGTCGAACCTGCCCAGACAGAACTCGTCCTGATACTGAAACCAGTGCGCGCCCACGCCGAACGGGTGCGCCGCGCAGGTTTCGACGAATCCGCGCCACATTACGCCGCGCTCGAACTGGTTTTCAACGCCCTTCAGACCCGTCGAGGGCAGCCCTCTGTCGAGCGCGCCGCAGTGATATTCGCCAACTAACAGCGGCAGATCTATGCCCGCGCCCGTTATGAAATCCATATCCGCCGCCACATCGAAATTATAGCAATTGAACGAGAAAACGTCAAAGTTCTCCCAGCCCGCCAGCAAATCGGGGTTTTGCATTTTCGCCCAGCGCATTCCAAGGTTCATGTGGTTAGGGTCGACCTTTTTACACGCGTCTGACGGCACGCGGCAAAACTCCGAAACGAGGAAGCGCGAAAACTCGCGCAGGTCGTCAAGCGAGCGCGGATATATCGCCGTCATGTCGGAATATCTGTTGCTAAGGTCGGAAAACGCTTCGAAGCCCGCGCCCCACGCGCAGTTAAGCGCCTCTACGTTTTCATACTTGCCGCGCAGCCAATCGATCAATCCGCGTCGGCAGTATGTGTCCTCGGGGTTGTTCAAAACCTCGTTCGCGACCACGGCGTCGCGTATGAAACCGAAGTTCGGCTCGTTTTGCAGGAAATAGCCTATCAGATTAGCGTCGTCCTTCCACGCTTCGAGCTGTTTTGCGTAAGCGGAACTGTTCTCCGCGTATTCGGGCGAGAGCACGTCGGGAAAATCCCTGAATATATACGTTTTCGTCTTTGGAAAATCGCGGAGCTGGCGCACGTAGGGAAGACGGCACTTGTCGCTTCCGTAGTCGAGATTAGAGCCGTTGCCCTGACTGTTCACGCCGCAGCCCATCAGTATGCCGTATGTCATCTCGACCCATTTTTCTTTGTATTCGCTTCCGAAAACGCGTTTCAGATTCGCGCCGCAAAAGTCGAAGCCGCGCATCGTTTTGTCAAACCACGGGTGCTTCGCCTCTCTGAAAAACTCTTTGTATTCGGGGGCGCGCATATTGAGCGCAATCTGTTTTTCAGTATATGTTATATCGCCGTACTGCTCGGGGCGCACACAGCAGACGCCCATCGAGAAATAATCACAGCCGTCGGGGTCGCAAAGATGCCATCTGCCGTCCTCGGTTTTCGCGCGTGAGAAAAAGCCCGTGCCCTCTTTGATTCGGCGGCGCGAATCGCCGCCCCATCTATTCCACTCGCGCACGGGGAACGCGGCGGGCTTCATGTTTTCACGAATCGCGCGCGCCATCGAGTCGACGCTTTCAGCCTTGCCTTGCCAGTCCTTCATGCTCCACTGACCCATTTCGTCGACGAGTCGAATGTCCGGAAGCGGAAATTCGCGCGGCTTTTCGTCGGAAACGTAAAAGCCCTCGAATCTGACGCGCACATCGTGGAAAACTTCCTTGCAGCCCAATTCGACGCGCGTAATGTCGCCGCGCTCGCAGCGCGTGCCGTACACGACCTTTTTGAGCATTCCCGCGTCGCGGTCGAGCGTGCCGTTTTTCATATCCACGCACGAAAGTTCGAAGCACGCAAGCGTTTTGACCCCCGGCAGCAGCACGAACCTTATGTATACGCGCTCGCTTTCGTCGTTTTCGCCGTAGAAGCGCAGCATCATGGGCAGGCTGTGGTCTTCGAGTATCTCTATATAGCCTATCAGATATTTGCTTTCGGCGTCGTAGCCGCCGGGCAGCGAAACGCCGCCGCTCGTTGAGTGAATCAACACCTCGGCGGAGTCAGAGTCCGCGTTCAGCACGTCAGCGTTTCTGGGCGCGACGCGCGACAGGTCCAACCGTCTCATTGCTCGTTCCTCCTGTGTTTATTGCGCTCGTCAGTCGATATTTTCGTAAGAGCGCGCGCCGTATACCCGTTTTTCACGAAGACAGGCGGGTTTTCATAGTCCGCCCACGAGAGCGTCGGGTAATTATACTGCCCGTTTATGATAAGGCGCGTGTCCGAGCGCGGGTTTGTGTCGATTATGCGGAAGCGGTTCACGTTCACGTATGCGGCGTTCGAGTCCTCGCCATTTTCGCCAAGAACCGTGATTTCGATCACATGCTCGCCCAGCGGCAAATCCTTCGCGCGATATACGAGCCTGTCGAAGCTCCTCAGGTAGCAGCGCGGGTTCTTCTTTCTGTTGCTTATGCCCAAGTCGATGATCTCCGCGTTAGAACCGTCTACTGTCGCCCGCGCCTTGCCGCCAATTTTATCGAGCGACGCGTACCACTCGATTCCCGTGCCGTAAAACACAATCGCGCATTTGTCGCCCGCGCGGTCGGAGTATGTCCCGCTCGCCGACGGCGTGTGGTTTTTGTTCGGCACGATTGTCCAACCGCCGTCGTACAGTATGCGGCGGTCGGTGTTAAGGCGTATGTTTTCAGCGGGCTGTATCGATTCGGCGCGAACCGCGTGCCGACCGTCCGACATGACAGTGAACGCCGCGCCGCTTCCGCGCAGTCCTGCGCGAATTACGCGCGTTTTCATAGAGCGGAAGTCGTTTGTGCCCAAACCGACGGGCAGAAGATCGCCCCATGACGCGCGGTCGACCTCGTCGTCGCGCCATTCCCAGTCGGGTTTTGACTGCGGCGCGTTTTTACCGCGCGGATTGTGCTTTAGCGCCTCCCCCGAGAGCCGACCAATGTGAGATACGGGAAACGCGTCCCACAAGCCGCGTTTTTGCCAAACGAGCTCGTCAAGCCCGCCTTCGACGTCGAAGGCAATGCCCACCTCTGAATACCCGCCCGCGTGAGAGCATATGCTCGGGCTTATCGCCACCTTGCGCGGGCTGGAATAAGGAATGTCTTTTATGTCAGCGGTCGTGTCAATAAGCCCCGAATCGTCAATTTTCAGCGAAAATTCCACGCGCACGTCGTCATACGCGCCGTCAACCGTGATTTCGGCGGCGTTTCCGTTTATTCGCGCGTCAAAGCTTATAAGCTGCCACGCGCCCAAATCCAGCCCCGTGAGCTGCAGATGCGGACCGCCCGTCAACACCGTCTTTCCGCGCGCGCGGCCGCAGGTTATAAGACCCGTTTCGCCGCAGAACTTCAGCGAAAAACCGTCGCCCGAAACCTCGCAGCCGCCGTCCGCCGCGCGCTTCAATTCGGGAGCTTTGCCTGAAAGAGTCGGCAACGCCGCTTTTTCCTCGCCGAGTATTTCACATATTTCTTGAACAATATAACCCTGCCCGTCGAAGAACCCGACCTCAAGCCGTTCGCCCTCGCGCCACTCTGTCGGAAGCGTTATAACGCCCGATTCGTTCGGCGCGATCGAGGGACAGCGCATTTCGCCCTCGCTGTCGCCCATTTTGTATCGCGCGGTAATCTCGTCCATATTTGAGTGATTGAAGCGGTTTTCGACGCATATTTCTATGCCCGCCGCGCCCTTGCGCGCTTTACCGCAAATATACACGGGACTGAACGCTTTGCGCGTATGCCACCACTCGGGTTTTTTGCGCCGCCAGCCGTCTATCAAACCCCATTCAGGGCCTTTAAGCGCGCCGCCCACGGCGCGCGAGTCGTCTATGCCTGCCCATATCGCGCAGCCCAGAGCGCCGTCCGTTCGCCATATGCGATCCCAGAATCTGCATATCGTTTCGCCCCAGAAATCGCGTAAACCGGGGTCGCGAGCCAGCTCGTCGTAATCGTAGCACGGAATGTGGGTCGATTCGTCGTGCAATACAGGGCAGATATGCTCCTCCGGCAGACTGCGCCCGTGAGCGTCTCTGAGCGCTGAAAGGTCGGTGTCCCACTTGCCGTAATGAACGCTCCATATGTCCGTAAACGGCGCGTCGTCGGGCTGCGTGAACGGAAAGCTGAATATCGTGGGTCGGCTTCTGTCCGTTTCATGCGCATAGGCGTTCATTTTCTCAATGTTGTCGCCCCAATGGCTCTCGTTCGCCAGCGACCATATAATGACGGACGGGTGCGAACGGTCGCGCTCTATCATGTCGGCGAACGGTCCCATGAAACACGCTGTTTTGGACGGGTCGTTTTCAGTGCTGTCAACGCCGTAACCCAGAAACGCAACCGACGTTTCGTCCTCCACGTACATGCCGTACTCGTCGCACAGATCCAGAAAATCGGGGCGCGGCGGGTAGTGGCTCGTGCGTATGAAATTGACGTTCGCTTCCTTAAAGAGCCGCACATCCTCCTCGCACAGTTCGCGCGTTATGGCGCGCCCGCTCAAGGGGTGAACGTCGTGGCGGTTCACGCCGCGCAGCTTTACGCGCCGCCCGTTTATGAACATTTCGCGCCCTTCAATTAGTATCTGCCTGAACCCGAACTTTTTGACCACCGTTTCAGAGCCGAGCTTCGCCCTGAGCGTGTACAGGTTTGGGTGCTCCGCGTCCCACTTTTTGGGCGACTCTATGATGTATTCACGCGTTTCGTCGCGCTTGTCAGCGCACTCCGCCGCGCCCAGCGCGCGTTCGAAGCCGTCGGGACTTATGAGTGAAAACGCTATCTCGCCGCCGCCCTCCGCCGAAAAGTCGATTTTAAGGCGCGCGTTTTCGAAGTCGGAATCGAACTCCGTTTCTACGTGCAGCCTGCTAACATGCCTGCGCGGAAGCGCGTACAGCGTCACGTCGCGTATAAGCCCGCCGAAGTGGAAGCTGTTCACCTCGCGAGGGCGATCCTCCATGCGCAGCGCAATTTCGCATTTCACGCCTGCGCTCGCAAGGTCGGAAATTTCGACTTCCCAGCTTACGAACCCGCCGTAATGGCTTTTTGCGAATACGCCGTTTATGTAAACGTCGCATACGCAGTTCGCGCCGTCGAAGCGCAGAAACAACCGCGAACCGCGCCACTTTTCGGGTATATCAACGATTTTGCGGTACGCATAGGGTCGCTGATTTACGCTCATCTGACACGGAATCGCCGTTTCGCGCCAGTCGGCCGATTCAAACGGCGCGCCCGCAAACGCCGCGGGCGCTTCGGGCGCGTACTCCCATGCGCCGTTTAAGCTGAGTATGCTTTGGCTGTCTTCGGGTAAAGGCCTTAGAACGGGGCGTTTCCACGCGTAATCCAATTTCATGCGATAACCCCCGTCACCAGTCGATTTCGGCGAGCGCCGCCGGATTCAGCACGACCCTGAGCACCGTGCCGGGGTATAAAAACACGCCCATGTCCAGTTCGTCGCCGCGCCTCGCAAATTCGCAAACCCAGCCGCCGTTTTCGTCAAAATGTCCTTCTTCGACGGTTATGGCGGTCATCTCGGTCGCCGCGCGGGTGAACATGTTGCGCATCGGGCGCGGGTCGCGCGGGTCGGTCCTGCGCAAAAAGCGCGCCACAATCCCCGCACCGCTCATGTAATACTCGAACGGGCTCGCCTCGTAAACAATCGCGCGACCGCGCTTGGCGGACGCCGGCGCTTCGTCCGCCGAAATCGCGCCCGAACGCAGGCTGCCGCCTATCGTTCTGCCCTTTTCGTTTTTGTCGGTGAAGTTGAATGTCAGGTGGTATTCCTTGCGCTTAACGTATGCGTAGTTCTGAAACTCTTCCTGCGTCACGCAGAAAACAGAGTCGGTGCCGCCCTTTTGCAAGAGAATAGGCGACATGGCGCGTATGATGTCCATCGATTCGGCGACCTTGCGCTGCGAATCGCCGATCTTTCCGCCCTGCTGAAGCGTGCTCTCCGCGCCGAAACCGCATATGCCTATGGCGGCGTAATCGGCGGCGGCGTGTATGAAGTCGATAGCGAAGCCGTCGCCCGACGTGCCCGTTTCAGGTATGAACAGCGGGTTATCGCTCCGCGAATGAGCCTTGCACACGCGCAGAAAATCCGACTTGGCACTGAGATATATGTCCGGCGCGAAAAGCGCTATGCTCTTTGCGCCTATCTTCCATATGTCCAGCACGCGACCCACGGGCGAGCCGGACGAATAGCTCTGTCCGGCGACTTCCTGCCGAATCTCGCCTATCATTGTGTTCATATACAGCGGTATGTCGGGATACGCTTCCCTGCCGCCCGACGCTATGCGCTCTATCGCCCGCGCGAACGCCCACGCGGAAAACGCCTCGTTCGCGTAGCGGCCGAACCTGTCGAACCACGAGTTTCCGCCGCCCGTCGCGCCGGAATCGTCAATCTCAACGCCCACAAGCTCGTCGGGAACGCCCATGTCGAACTCAGCCTGCGCGCATTTCGAATAGCAGCGGTCTGTGTGATACAGACCCACCTCGTTTTCAACCTGCACGGCGATGACGGTGCGAACGGACTCGTCGAAAGCGCGTATCGCGGTCATCAGCTTTACAAAAGCGCGCCTGTCGGCCTCAACAGTCTCCTGACAGTGCGGCGACATCATGGGCACGCGGCCGCCGTCGGACGTTACCGCCAGACGGAAACGCGCCGGATCGGCCTTCGCCCACGCGGGCATATACGTCAAGTCGGCGTTCTTGCTGAAACCGAACCAGAGAATTATGAGGCGCAGTCCCGCTTCGCGCGTTTTGAGTATCAACCTTTCAACCGCCGAAAAGTCGAACTTGCCCTCCTCCGGCTCTATCTGATACCAATAGACCGGCGCTTCGAGCGTGTTGCCGTGATACTGCCTGACCGCTTCGATGCTCCGCGAAAGCAGCTCGTCGCAGTCCCCGCTCGAATTGTGCGCCTGAAGACCCAGCACGTAGAGAGGCTTACCGTTTTCATCGAAAAATATGGTGTTAATGTCGATTCACTCCCCGCATAAGTTAATATTTTGCGATAAGTATACACCGCGCGCTTCGCGCGTGTAAATCTCAGTTATTAACGATTATATAAATCATTATAAGTAAACGCATGAGCGCGCCGTCACGGCGCGTTGATTTCGCGCCCGCTCTTTTCATACTCCTCGCACGTGAGCTTTTTGACGGTCATTTCTACGCGTATGCCCCTTTCGCCGTTAGGCGTGATTTGCAGCCCGCAGCCCTCGCCGTAGAACAGCGTCAGCCGCTGATGCAGATTTTTAAGCCCGTAGCTCTCTTTTTCGTCAGTTATGGGCAGGTGCAGTTTTTCGTTCAGCGCGCGCATGGCGTCTTCGGTCATGCCGCTTCCGTTGTCCTCTACGGAAAGGCGCATATATTCGTCCGACAGGCTTTCGCCCTTGAACAGTATATAGTTGTCGCTGTGCGAGGTGTCGAGACCGTATTGGAAGTAGTTTTCGATAAGCGGCTGGAATAGATTGCGTATAACGCCGTACTTCAGCAGGGACGAGTCTATGTTGAACCTTACGTCCACACGGTCTTCGTAGCGCGCCGAAAACAATGCCAGATACCTTTTCGTGTTCGAAAGCTCTTCCCACATCGATATGAACGCCGTCTTGCCTATCAGTCCCCGAAATATCATCGCCAGATTCGATATAAGCTCGGCTATCTCGGCGTTTCCCGACTGCTGGCAGCGACTGCGCAGCATTTCGAGAGTGTTGTACAAAAAGTGCGGGTTGAACTTGCTCTGCAGGTCCGACAGCTCCGCCTCCTTGCGGCGCAGCTGCCAATAGTGCGCGCGGTTCACGTTCTCTTTCAGGCGGAACGCCGTTTCGTTTATCGACTGAGCGATTTCCTCCATGCCGCTGTGGGTGAATTTGCCCGTGATGCGGTAGTCGAGATTGTTCGCGCCTATTTCGCGCAAGCCGTCCTGAACCGCCGAAACTTCGCGATTTATGCGCTGCGTAGTGCGCAGCATGACCGCGTAGCTTATCGCCGCGAACAGAAGCACAAGCATCAGAATCTGAACGGCGTTGTAGAGTATGTACGCGCGCATCTCGGAATAGTCGACCGCGCACACAAGAAACGTGTCGGACGCGCCGCATGTTTGCGCTACGGCGTACAGTTCGCTTCCGTCGGGCGCGGCGACGCGCCCCCGCACGGCTTTTGTCGGTTGCCACAGCTTTTCAGCGTCATACTCTCCCGTATATGAGTACACCGCGTTCCCGCCCGCCAGTATATAGCACTGCATCGACTCCATCAAAAAGTGGTAGCCGTCGGTTATATGCTCAAACGGCAGCGTCTTGTAGCCAACCAGCACCGCCCCGCCGTTCATCGTGCGCGGCACGCCGCCGCATATCGCGAATGTTTTCGAAACGGACACGGGGCTTCCGATGTCGGTCATGCCGAGCACGTCCATGCCCGAGCGCCGCGCCTTCAAGTATTCAATATGAGGAAAATCGTCCGTAAGCTCGTACAGCGTGCCGCTGTGGCGCGCCATCATGTAGTTTTTGTCTCTTTCGGGCGCGTACAGGGCTATCCAGTCCACGTTATCGTCCCTGAGCATCATTTGATATATGGCGCTCGACAGGTCGCGCCTGTCCTCGGGCGACATCTGCAAATCGCTTCTGTCGTAATATTTGCTCAGCGCGCCGTACACAGTCTGATTTTCGAATATGGGCATATATACCTGATAGAAGCCCTCCGTCATATGGCGGTATTCGCGGTCTATGCCCGCCATGACCAGCTCTATCTGAGAGGACAGCGATTCCTCGCGCTCCCTCACGGCGAACGAGCACGCTATAACGGATATTGCGAGCAAAAGCGCCGCGTACATTATGAGCAGCAGCGACAGCCTTTTGTTCTGCCTGACCCTGCGAATTTTGTCTCTCATTATCAGCCGTCCGCTTCCGCGCCGTTTTTGAGCGCCAAACCCGACCTGTATTTGATGGGCGTCTGTCCCGTCTGCTTTCTGAAACACGCTATGAAGTAGCTGGCGGAAGAAAAGCCGACCCGCTCGGCGATTTCGTTTATTTTGATGTCTGTCGCGCGCAATAACTCAAGCGCCATGCATATACGGTACTGCGCGACGTAGGCGTTGAAGAACACGCCCGTCTCAGTCTTGAACATATGCCCGAAATACGGCATACTTATTTTGTATTTCGCGCAGAAATCCTTTATCGAAATCATTTCGGAGTAGTGCCTGTGAACGTAATCGATAGCCGAGTGTATCACGGGGCTCAACTCGTTCATAAGATGTTGATATATGAGATAGCTGTAGTCGATTATTTCAGCCGCGTTTTCGCGCGGATCGCATGAATTTTCCGAAGGTTCGGCGCGATACATGCGCGTGAGCAAAAGTTTGCGAGTATCATTTTTGCCCCGGAACTGCCTGTCGAAGCATTGCAATATGGCGTTGTTTATGCGCGCCATGCCCGATGAAGTGTCGCGCCCGCTTTCGCAGACCAAGTCCAATGCCTTTGAAATCTCGGTTTGCCGCTCGGCGTTGTCCGAAATCTGGAACGCGCGGTCTATTATGTTTATAAGCTCGTCATTTTCGTCGTCCGCTACCGCCGCCGAATCGTATGACACGCGGAAGCCTTCCAAGGACACATCCTCCATGTCGAGCCGCCTTAACGCGGCCTTGTAGCTTTCCGACGCGCTCTCGCTTTTGAACACCGCGGGGCCTATCGCGACAGCCAAGTGTTTAGCCTCCGGGAAACCCTCCGCGACGCTTTTAGCCGCGCGGGCGATGTTCTCGGCGTCGAGCTGCGCGCCGCCCAGCACCAATATGTGCGGTTCGTTGGGCGACCAGCACGCGTATGCGTCGCACTGTTTGCCGAGCGCGTCTTTGAGGGCTAACATGAACGGGTTCACGGGCGCGCGCGGGCTTTTCTTCATGATGCATACGACCCTGTAGCACGGCAAATACAGGTTGATGCCCAACAGCGCCGACCTTTCGCTCAGCTCTTCCGCGCTTATCGTGTTTTTGAGCCAGCGCATAACGATGTTATCGTTGAACAGCCGCTCGCTGCTTTGGCGGTTCAGGAAAAGGTTGTCGAGCGCTTTGTCGATAGTCTCCTCAAGCTCGCTTATGTTTATGGGTTTCAGCAGATAATTCTCCACGCCCAGCCGTATGGCTTCGCGGGCGTAATCGAACTGCGAATACGCCGTGAGCAGCACGCAGTGCGGCGACGGGTTTTTGCGTCGCGCCAGGGCTATCAGATCCAGTCCGCTCATGTGAGGCATACATATGTCGGTTATGAGCAAGTCTACCCTTTGCGAGTCGAGTATGTCCGCCGCCGCGTTCGCGTCGACCGCCGTAAGCACTTTGTCGATGCCAAATTCAGCCCAGTCAATCTCGCGCCTGAGAGAATCAAGCACCATGCTTTCGTCGTCCACAAGCAGAACCGTAAACACCCGACCGCCTCCTCCGACTAACGCCAGATTTTGCATATCATGGCGAAAAATGACAAATCGCCGTGCGCAAAGGTGAATTAACTGTCTTAAATATTGTTTTATCGTGGTGAGTTTATCACATTTTAAGCTCGATTCGCAAGCAAAATCGCCTGATTGACCATCTATTGGCGCAGGTATTGTTAATAATTCGCATAATGATAAATTTTTCGCATAGACACCGGGTGTTCGAACGCCTAAAATGATTTACGGAACGTTTTATGGTTTACGTAAACGCAAAGGAGTACGGCCCGATGCGCAATCCTGATATTATTCATCTTCCGCCCAAGCGGCGCAAGTGGGACGATTACAAGGTGTTTCTGTTCGCGCTGCCCGGCATAGCGTTCATTATACTGTTCCGCTATGCGCCCCTGTGGGGCTGGTCGTTCGCGCTCTTCCAGTACCGACCCGGCAAGAGCCTGTATGAAAGCGCGTTCATGGGGCTGGGCAACTTCACATTCTTGTTCAACAACCCCGTGATGCTCAACAACCTTATACGCGTGTTGTGGAACACGTTCGGCATACATTTTCTGGGCTATGTGTTCTCGCCGCTCCCGATGCTGTTCGCAGTGTTCCTCAGCGAAATGCACAGCAAAAAATACCAGAAGCTCGTTCAGTCGCTCACGACGCTGCCCAACTTTATAGGCTGGGTAATAATCTATTCGCTGGTCAACAACCTGTTTTCGTCAAACGGCGTGGTGACGTCGCTGCTCAAAAACATGGGGCTTGTGTCGCAGAGCTTCAACCTTATGACGTCATCCGACAACGTGTGGCTCAGAATGGTGTTGCTGCAGCAATGGAAGAGCCTCGGTTGGAGCGCCATAATATACTTCGCCGCGATCTCGGGCATCGGTCAGGAGATGTACGAGGCGGCGATGGTGGACGGCGCGAGCCGTATGCAGCGCATTTGGCACATAACGCTTCCGATGCTTATACCCACATATTTCGTATTGCTCATAATGAGCATAGGCAACTTCCTGAACACGGGCGTAGACCAGTATCTGGCGTTCGCGAACGCCCTGAATAAAGAGCGCATAGAGGTGCTCGACCTGTATGTGTACAATCTGGGCATAGGCAGCGGGCAGATTTCGTTCTCGGTTGCCGTGGGCATAATGAAATCGGTCGTGGCGCTCGTGTTGTTCGCCACAGCGAACACGGCGAGCAAGAAAATTCGCGGCGTGAGCGTATTTTGACGGTGCGGGAGATGAGCAATATGATGAATACGCGGTCTGCACACAAGAAAAAGAAACTGTCCCCGGCGGACTATACATACAACGCGCTGTTCGGCTTCGCGTTCGCGCTTATCGCGCTTATATGCATCGTCCCGTTCTATTACCTGTTCATATGCACGATTTCCGACCCGAATCTGGTAGAGGTGGGACAGATCGTGTTTCTGCCAAAGGGGCTTACGCTGCTCAACTACAAAGAAGTCCTGAAGGTTGAAAACCTGTTTGGCTCGGCGATCGTGACAGTCGCGCGCTCCGTGCTGGGCACGTTTTTGAGCACATTCCTGACTACATATCTCGCCTACTTCTTCACAAAGCAAAACATGTGGGGGCGCAAGTTCTGGTACAGGCTGATAGTTGCGACGATGTATTTCTCGGCGGGTCTGATTCCGACCTACCTCAACAACCGTATGCTGGGGCTTATAAACACATTCTGGATATACATCATTCCCGGCATGATAGGCGTGTACAATCTGATACTCATAAAGACGTCAATAGAGGCGCTGCCGGCGGAGCTTGAGGAATCCGCCGTGCTCGACGGCGCGGGCTACATAACCCGTATGCTGCGCATCGTGGTGCCGCTGAGCACGCCCATACTCGCAACCGTGTCGCTATTTTCGATGGTGGGGCACTGGAACGACTTCTTCACGACGCAGCTCTACGTCACCGACCCAAATCTGTACACGCTGCAATTTCTGCTGTATGAATTTCTGACGCAGGTCAAGAACACGCAATCCGCCGTTGCGGAAGCAGCGGATTCGATGGGACAGATAGGCTCGTCTATCCGTCCGACAAGCATTCGGCTCACGCTGACGGCCATAGTAATCGTGCCCATAATGCTCGCGTATCCCTTTGTGCAAAGGTATTACGTAAAGGGCATCATGATAGGCGCGGTGAAAGGCTGACAGGCGCGGGTGAATATAGAGACCCAAACAAAATAAGGGGAGGAAAACTCATGAAAAAGACGCTTACACTCATCTTGGCGCTCGTGCTGGCGTTCGGCTTCGGCGCGGTCTCCGTGGCTGAAAGCGAGCCCGTGGTCGTCACAATCTACCCGCCCGACGCAACCGTCATAAGCGGCGGCGCGCCCGGATTCCGCGCTGATCTGTTCAAAGAGCGCGGCATCGAGCTGCAAATCTGGGCATATTCGCCCGAGCGCACAAACGCCATACTCGCAAGCGGCGACCTGCCCGACATAATGTACGTAACGTACAAAGACTTCCAGACGATGATCGACAGCGAAATGATACTCGATCTGGAACCGTATCTCGACGATATTCCTCACGTCAGGGACAGCGCTGAAATCCAGACGGCGCTCAACTACACCCGCCTTTATCGCAGCAACGGAACGGGCAAGATTTACGGCATACCCACGCTTATAAACAACCCGCTCCCCGCGGACGACACCGGCCGCAACGCCATAAAGGTGAACTGGGAAGTGTACATGGGCATAGGTATGCCCGAAGTCAACTCTGTAGACGACCTTATCCCGCTGATGAAGCAGATGATGGAATACAAACCCGTCGCCGACGACGGCACAAAGACGTGGGGCACAGTGCTCAACTCCGGAACAGACGGCTCGTACTGGCGCTCTATCGAAATGTGGTATCGCTGGTTCGGCTATGAGGGACTCGAAAACGTGCCCTACCTCATCGAGACCGACATGGTGAACAGCGAATATTCGAGCATACTCGAGCTTGACCGCGACAGCATGTATTACAAAGGACTCAAGTTCTACAACGAGTGCTATCTCGAAGGCGTGCTCGACCCCGACTCGATCAACAACGACCGCAACACGCAGAAGGCAAAAGTCGAAACCAGCCACGCCATAATGGTGCCCGCCGGCTCGACTCCCGGCTGGGGCGGCTATCGCCCGATACACTTGGACGGTCAGGAGCTTTACGCCGAAATGTGGGGCAGCCCCTACGGCGGCGACAGCTATATCGTCATTAACCCGAAGACGGAGCACCTCGACGCGTGCCTCAAGTTCATAGACTGCTTCTCGGACAACGACTTCTACTTCACGCTGTATAACGGCCCGGAATCCCAGGGCTTGTGGTACAAGGACGAAAACGGTCTCGTGATGCCCACCGAATCGGGCTTGACGCAGAGCATACAGTCGGCGACCAGCGGCGGCGATGTGTTGTACGCGGACGGCGATAAGGTCATGGCGTGGTTCGACCGCCCGGTCGTGTCAGCCACATACGCGTCGACGTACTACGGCCCTGAAGGCCTGCGCCACGCTCGCGGCATGGGTGCTTGGCCTGAGGTCAAGGCTGTCACCGACAACTCCGAAGATTACAACGCGTGGCGCGAACGCTTCGGAGCGCAGACGTTCACCAAGCTGCTTGAGTCAAAGGGCGCTTACAACATCAACGGTCCGCTGCAGTATGTCACCAGCTTTTGCAACCCCGTCGACGAATGGACGCAGCTCACGCTCGACGCTATCAAAGACGTTATAGTCGCCGGCAGCTGGAAAATGGTGTACTGCGAGGACGAAGCCGAGTTCGAAGCCATATGGGATCAGATGATGAACGACATAAAGACGCTCGGCGGAGAAGACATAGTAGCAGCCCGCTTGGCGGAGCTTGATGCCGCGAAGCAGATCAAGGATTCATTGGCAGGCTGATAAACAATCGAAACAAACGCGCGGCCGACCGAAGACGCGATCTTCGGTCGGCTTTGCATTTGCCCGCCGTCCGCGAATAAGCAGAAAGGCGCTATACGCGAAATTACACGATTTGATTCGGTCGGCATGAATATGCAGGCGAATTACAAAACTTCAATTCGGCTGCGGATAGGTAAAACGTCTCCCCTGCCAGTTTTCCAGAACGACTTCGCTGTCATTTTTGTCCAATACATAATCGTACTGTACGGGAATCTTTCCGCCGCCGCCCGGCGCGTCTATAACGAATTTCGGAACGGCATAACCCGAGATACTGCCCGTAAGGGCGTGGATTATGTCAACGCCTCGCTCGACACGCGTGCGGAAGTGGGCGATCCCTCGGCTCAGGTCGCACTGATAGAGATAGTACGGGCGCACGCGCATGTGAACGAGCTTGAGCAGCAATTCTTTCATAATGTCGGGAGCATCATTCACGCCTCGGAGCAGCACGCTTTGATTTCCAAGCGGTATGCCGGCGTCCACGATCCGCTGACACGCGGCTTCGGATTCCGGCGTAATCTCCCTCGGGTGATTGAAGTGCGTGTTTATCCAGATCGGGTGATATTTTTTAAGCATATCGCAGAGTTCATTTGTTATGCGCATGGGCAGCACGACGGGAGTTCGGGTGCCGATGCGAATAATGTCGACATGCGCAATCTCGCGCAAAGCAGAAATGATCTTCTCAAGTTTTTCAGTGCTCATGGTGAGCGGATCGCCGCCCGATATTAGCACGTCCCGTATCTCTTTGTGCGCGCGGATATATGCGAGCGCGTTCTCAAGCCCTTTCTCTGTGATAGTTCTGTCTTCCTCGCCCACAATGCGCCGCCGCGTGCAATGGCGGCAGTACATGGCGCATTGGCAGGTGACGAGCATCAGGACGCGATCGGGATAACGATGCACGATATGCCTGACAGGGCTATCGCCTATCTCGTTGAGCGGATCGCTCAAATCGTTCTCGCAAGGCTCGAGCTCAAGTGGAGAAGGAACGGCTTGCATTCTGATAGGATCGCAAGGGTCGGAGGGATCTATCAAAGATGCGTAATATGGCGTTATCGCCATGCGAAAATGCTGCAGACACCCCGCGATGTCGTTTTTCTCGCAATCGCTGAGAGGTAGTATTTTAGCAAGCGCGTCAACGCTTTTTACGCGGTGGGCATACTGCCATTTCCAGTCGTTCCATGAGGGGTTTACCTTATCGAACATGGTTTAAGCCTCCCATTCGACGCGCAGACCAAGCCGCGTCGCCGCCGCGTCCAGTACGCCACGGACGAGATTATCATAAGTCACGCCGCTGTAGCCCGCCAGAATGGGAAAATCGCTGTAATCAGGCGCGAGCCCGGGCAGGGGATTGATTTCGATGAAGTAAAGACGTCCGTTTGTATCCATACGAAAATCAACGCGCGCGAAATCGCGGCAGCCGAGCGCTTCAAAGGCGCGCCTTGCCATATCGCGCATTTCAGTGTCCTGCGCGGGGGTCAGAGAAGCGGGGCACTCGTAGTGGACATACCGCTTGTAATCCTGCTTGACAGGATAGCTGTAAACATGATAATCGCCTTCCGTAAAGCGGTCGAACACGATTTCCATGGGCGGAAAAACGCGCAAATGCCCGCCGTTACCGAGAAGTCCGACGGTGAACTCGCGGCCTTCGATATATTCCTCCGCGAGCATTTCCTCGCCGTATAACGCAAAATTCTTTTCGGCAAGCGACCGCAACGCTTTAAGATCGCCCGCGATAGCGGTTTCGGCTATACCCTTGCTCGATCCTTCGCAGTTGGGTTTGATAAGTACGGGATATGAAAGGCGCGGCGCGCGAAAAGCCGTATCCGGAGTTAGCACGACGCTTCGCGGCACGCGTACACCGCAGGTTGAAAGCAGTCGATTAGTCAGCGATTTATTCAGAGCAATGGCAAGGGTCGTTTCATCGGAACCCGTGCAGCGAAGCCCCATAAGGTGAAGCAGCGCGGGAACCTGCGCCTCGCGTCCGCGCCCCGAAAGCCCTTCGGCAATGTTGAAAGCAATATCGAAGCGCGCTTCCATGAGCTTCACGGGCAGCATACGGTCGGCTTCGAGGGTCAGCACGCTCAATCCGCCCCGCTCAAATACATCGCGCAGCGCATTAACCGTATCGATGGAATCATACTCGGCCTCGGCGTCTTTGGCGGCAGACGATACGCCGTGCTTCAGGTTATACAGAATTGCGATTCGCTTGACCGCAGATGACAGAGGCACCTCCGGGTCGATAGCTGTTTCCATGATTTTACCCTCCGGATTCACTGTTGTCTTCAATTTGAACCATTGAAGCGGCGCTATTATAGTCTTGCGCGGTGTCGCTGTCAATAAAGAAAATTGCGCCTTAGCGCCATAAATCGACGGCGACTTAATTAACGCCGCAAACGCGCTCAAAACGGTAAACCGATAACCTGCATGACCAATGGCAGCGGCATCATGCCTTTCAATTCCGACCCACAGCGCCGCCCGAAAACAGCACACTTCAACGGAACTGCTTATTTATACGCCCATATTTTACAAGGCGACGTCGTGGGAATACTTGACAAAACCGATGCGTTGGCAGTAGAATGCAAGCACGACGCATGGATTAAGCCCACAGTTTGTTTCATCTTGAAAACTGAATACGAGCAGATGGCAGAGTTGAGTTCGTTCAGATATTGAGGGTATGTCCGAGATTTTGAGATGGGTTTGCATTGTGTTGCCGAAGATAAGTG
Organism: uncultured Oscillospiraceae bacterium; assembly: GCA_964453505.1. Lineage (GTDB taxonomy): Bacteria > Bacillota > Clostridia > Christensenellales > Aristaeellaceae > CAYVPJ01. The sequence continues at coordinate 24,406 of CAYVPJ010000031.1, forward strand.
TTAAGAGGAATAATAAATCATCATAATGAGAGTATTTGACAACACCGACGCATTTACAGAAGAATCATAATAAAGGAGTGAGAGATGTGAAAAAAGGAAAACGGTTAAAGCTAAAGTTTGTGATACCAATGATAATAATACTGCTGCTACTATTAGTGAGACCCTGCTTTTCGTTGCTGTTTACGCCTGACAGAATTGATTATACTTTCAATGGCGTAACTGCTACATTAAGCGAAGATGAACAAAATCAAATCTATGAGTTGTTACACGGGCGCTTGTTTACTATGAAGCATATTCAATATTTGCGCATGGTCAAGCACGGTTGGACATTCCCGAAGTATGCTGAAGAAGAATACTTAACAATATATACAAAGTTCGGGTTCAAGTACCAGATATACATATGGGACGAGTTTGGAACAACGCTTAAGATTTCCACAACCAGTTCGTATCATTACTTGGGATTTGATGGCAATGAATTGTTGAATAAAGTTACTGATTCAGTTAAAGAACGCAACAATTTCAGCGAAGCTGATAGTATAGCTGATCAATAAGAAAAATCCATAACTCTGTGTATCATAGGTATACATTATGAAAAAAGAAGTTTACGCCATACAAACTAACAATTAGAATGAACTGTAGTTTTCTTTTTAGGTATCTTCTTATTACTTTTTAACATTCCCGTCGCATCATGCGGCGGGATATTTCTGTATCAATCGAATCTTTTAGCTGAACGTCGAAATTCACATGCTAACACCACAAGGCTACCACAATATGGGTACATAGCTCGCTTATCTGGTTTTCGAACAGCTCTTTCGACGCCAACTCGAACGAAAACAGGCGGTTCGCGGACATACGCGCGGCAGTGCGGAAGGCAACTCAAGAGTATGGCGAACTCCGCAACGGGCGTGACGATGGAGTACGCTTACGACTACAACGGTCTGCACACGCAAAAGGTTAGGAAGGTCAACGGAGCAGTCACGGAAATCACCGAGTACACTCTCCACGGTAAGCTGATAGCCCACCTGACCAAGGGTAACAGCATTGTGCATTTATACTTCGACGCGTAGAGCCGTTCGGCGATGGTGAGCTTCAACAGAACTGCTTATTCATACGTTCATAATTTACAAGGCGACATCGTGGAAATACTTGACAACACAGGAGCGCTGGCAGTAGAATACAAGTAAGAGGCGTGGGGCAAGCGCACAGGTTGCAGCATCTTGAAAACTGAATATGAACCGCTGGCAATACTGAACACGTTCAGATATCGCGGTTATGTCTGGGACGAGGAGACTGGGTTGTATTATCTGCGGAGTAGGTGCTATTGTACGTAGTGTCATACATTTTTTTCGTGCGATCATATTCTCAATGTTGATCGGATTCTAGGTAATGACATGTTTACTTATTGTTCTAATAACCCAGTTACCAGAATAAACATATCGGGTTGTATTGATTCGTATATACATTGTGAAATTCCAGATTCTTATTCTATATGATGTTTTCTCATTCTTCAATATATATGATATTGATCTCCCAGATGCAAACTATGAGTATTGCCTAATGACAGAACAAAAACAGTATTCATTTAAGACGCCAAGAGTGAGCAGCAATATTTACCGATATTGTTTGGAGCTTTGGCAAAGAATCAGGCGTTCAAGTGGACGAAAAGTTAAGTGTCACCTATCACTACTATTACAGAATCTACAACATGTTTCAGAATGGGCATTTTATAGATTCAGAATCATCTTCCGCCAGAGTAATCAAGGAAAAACTATGATGAATGAAAGGGTGTTCATAATGCTTAGGGGATTAATGGTTGTAATTCTTATACTGATATTTGCGATAGATCCTGTTTACGCTGACGAAAATCTTTGTTCAACCATACTTGAACTTAATAACGTAGACGAGTATGTTTCTCTTGATGATAGGTATTTACTATATGATAGTATACTTGAAAAATATGATATACAAAGGATAGATGAGAGTTTACTGGAAGGATTTATCTTTCGTAGTGTAATTGAAGACTATAGCTTAAGTTTAAGTATTAATGGTATAGATGAAACTTCGCGATTAAGTAAGTATATTGATAGTGCATTAGAGTATATAGAGAAATATTCGTACCCTACCTATGTCAGCGAATTAATCAGTGAGATAGAGAAGGAAGAATATGCGGGTGCAGCTAAAGCATACTTATACACACAACTTGTAAAATTGTGTAATACTGATGATGAAGAAACAATATTCAGTTTTCTTAAGATCGCATACGACGAATATCGAACCAATGCTAGTAAATTTAAAGTAATACAACAATTAAGACAATATCAGTATAGAAACGACTATCTTAACGATTTATACTATAACATTTCGCTCTTTGAACCAAATGAAACATTTTATTGGATGAAGAGTAAACTCATCGAACTCAACAATTACTGTATTGATAACGATATTGAGGATGAATATGCAACAGAAATATTGATTATGCTAATAGAGGAACAATTAAAAGAGGCAGCATTTCTATATAAAGAAAACGAAAGTGATGCTATGCAACCTAAATTAAGCGAAACATTATTGATAATTAGTAACGATATTTGCTTAATAGATGAAGATACTATAGAGTCACTTTTCTTCCGAGCGTGTATAGAGTACATCAAAGCTAATAACAACGCCGACAATGCGATATATTTTAATCAATTATACAACGAGTATACTTCTAAACAGTTTACGAATATATTGGAACAAGTAATACATACAAGGTATGATCAAGCTTTTAAAAGTATGTACTGGGATCTAAACGCAGAATAATGCTTATAGTGAATGGTATATTCCTTCAAAGGAATCTGGATTCCAAAAAGATTATTTGTCAATCAGATCAGCGCAGCACTACGTTTCCGTTCACAGTGACGTCAAATGCTGCGCTTCGAAAAGTTAAAATCAGAATGAACTGTAGTTTTCTTGTTAGGCATCTCCATATTAATGATTCACATACTAACACAGCAAAGCTACCACAATATGATGTCCGCATCGGCGCATAGTTCGCTTATCTGGCTTTCGAACAGTTCCTTCGACGCCGACTCGAACGGAAGCAGGTCGGTCGCTCCGGTTTTATCTTCGGTGTATCCCCAACTGTAGCCCGCGAAATAATCTAGGCGATAATCGCTAAGGCGCGAAGGCGGGTCGACTATGTACGTGTACGCCCGCCACGTTAAGCGTTCACTATCTCGAAGATTAAAACAGGGCGCGTCGAAAACCTCCACCGGATAGCCATAGGCGAAATAAGGGACGATATGCCCGTCGGCGCGCTCGGGAACATCGATATTGAGAGAACGCGCGCTTTTACCGTTCGCATCGAAATCGAAGCGCTCGATGAGTTGAACCACGCCGCAATAGCGTCTGTAGCCCTCCAGCGTCATATTGACGAACCGACCGTGCATAGCGGGATAGCTGGAACGGTTAAGCATCTCGGGCGGAAAGCCGGAAAGCGCGTCAAACCCGGCGCGGCGCATATCAGCGCACGCCCCGTAATCAATCAAAAACGTTTCTTTCGCACCCCTCATGTATACCGGCAAAGAGTATTGCATACAGCATCTCCAAATCCATATCCCGCAGTATCGGCGCGATCGATCCCGTTCCCCTGCAGCGCGTAGGTCAAAAAGGATTGCTGCTTCATGCCGGGATTCGCCGCGAGCGAACCTGCGTGCTCGCCCAAATCGCGAACCTCGTTGCGCTGATTTTGAGCGAAGCAGACGAGATGACCGGGACGGGAGGGACGATTTTCGCCTTCCGCGCGCAGACAGCCGAAGCCCGGCATCCAGTAGCCCTTACCGCTTTCGTTGCAAACGGTCGGAATCATCACAGCTTGGTCGTTCTGTCCGCCGTGGCTGTTTGCTGGCAGCGTTGCGAATACGCCGTCTGACCCGAATACCCGCTTGCTCTGGCAATCCCAAGGGGTCAGGCATGCGATTGGCGCAGATCATACTGCCAAACCCGACGTGAACGAATCGCTAGGTAGTCAAATTCATAAACAGGTGCCTCCCTTGATTATTTAGGGTTGCAACGTCGACAAGCATCGACGTCGCAACTCGATGGTGCTCCCGGTCAGATTTGCACTGACAAGCCCGATGAGGACAGCAGTTTTAGAGACTGCCGCGTATGCTGATTCCGCCACGAGAGCAAGCAAGGGGGATTGTCTCTTTTGCCCCTTTGCTTATAAGGCGGTTCCGTTTTGCCCAAATCTTTCACTCGTTACAAAAATCTTTTCGTAATTTGTGATCCATAAATCGAGCAGATCGGGACTGGCCTTCGCTTTACCGTCAATGAATCGATATGACGGTTTGCGCTCCCATGAAAGCAGACGAATCATAGAGCCAGGTTCAAGCGGCTGTTCTCGGAACAGCGCTTTCTTTAGTTTCATGGTTCCGGTGCGGCCGTTGGCAATACCATACAGCCGAACCTTCGGACTGTAGCGGTCGTCAACCTCCAGAACAGCATACTCGCTCTTTAGCGCCTCAAATGTGGACAGCGGTGTTCCGCAGCATTCGATCTCGAACCGAAGCTGTTCATAGGGCGGAATCGTTTCCTCCGCCATTTCCATCTCAAGACGACGTAGAATGGCAAGACGATTCTGCTGGGTGGTCTGGATATATGATTTCGAAAATTTGAACTCGCCTTCGCGAAACTCGCGGTAAAGCTTCTACAGCTTGCCGCTTGAACCAAATTCCCGGAAGTATCCGAGCCGGATCAGAATTTCGATAACTTGCGAGTCGAACGCAGGGTGCATTTCCATGTCGTACAGTATGTCGGTGAAGCACACGTAAAACCGATCTCGCATTTCATAAAGCGCGTCGGCTACGCGCTTACTGATATGCTTTATGGAAGTCTACGCGTCGGATATTGAGTTGGTAGCACGGTCGATATGCGCCTTTATATATTCGCCGGGATTAGATAATTGTTCAGGAGACGACATAATGCTGTCGATCAGTGAAGCGATGATCGCGCCCGTGTCCAGTTTGGCGAACTCGACAGCCTGCGCGTAGCTGGATTGTTTCTGCGAGGCGGTGTATAGATGCGCGTTCATGGCGGAATCAGCGATGCCTTCGGGGAATCTCTCGCGGATATCAGATTCGAAATATGCAACGCTTCCATTCACTATCCCTCCTTGTGCGCGTCTATCAGGCGTTTGAGTTCAGCCGCTTCCGCCTCGGAAATCTTCTTCCCGCCTAAGAAAGAGACGAGGAAGCGCGGCAGCGATCCTTCAAAGGCGCGCTCCACAAACCGCTCGCTTTCATATGCCTGCACATCCTCGCGCGGCACGAGCGAGGTGACGACGGTGTCTTCGTTTCGCGCGAATCCCTTTTCGCACAGCTTTTTGAGCGTGGTATAGGTCGTGGACTTCTTCCAGCCAAGCTTCTCTGCGCACAGTTCCACTAGCTTCCTCGACGCCAGCGGTTCGTTGTCCCATATCACTAACATGAAGCGATAATCGCTCTCGCACAGTTTCAACGTATCCATAAAAAGTTCCCTCCAATCGGTCTGTAATTATAGACCATGCTCATAGTCTACAACTACCGACCGGTTTTGTCAAGGGGGTAACTCGATAGTTAACAGAATAATGCGGCGTATAATAGTCGGCTTTTTTATAACTAATGTCGTTTATACTAGACTTTTGGGCGGCTACATGCTAGACTTAACTTACGGGAGGTGATGGTCATCGGACGCAATATTCCAATCAAGGTTGCGCGCGCCGAGCGTGACATCACGCAGAAGCAACTGGCGGAAATCGTCGGCATCTCGCGGCAAACCATGAATGCGATTGAACAGGGCGACTATAACCCCACGATACGGTTATGCCGCGTCATCTGCAAGGCGCTGGGTAAAACGCTGGACGAACTATTTGGAGAGGAGGATGTGCATGAAAGCCAAAAAGAGTAAACCGTTTCTTGATGAAATGCAGGAGCAAAAACTGTACAAAATCGAGGAGATTGCCGCGCTTCTATCATTTGGTGGGCTATTTGTTGCCATCGTCACACAGCTTATCCTTGGAATGGGATTGAAAGCGGTTCTTGGAGAAGCTGCCACACTTTTAATTATAAGCGCATATATTGCGACCGCTTGTTTGAAGAACGGCATTTGGGAGAGTAACGTCGCACCGACGCTCAAAAATGACATCATTTTTAGCGTTATCGCCGCCATATTAATAGGTGTGGTATTCCTGATTCGGGTGTTGATCGTTGACACCATCCCCGAGAACACAGAATTTGTTGCTGCGATGTCGATCCTAATTGCAGGCGTCGGTTGCTTTATCCTTCTTGAAATCATGCGCTGGCAATATAAGCGTAGGCGTAAGAAGTTGGACGGCGATGAATAAGCAGATCATCTTATCTATGGTGTGTGTAGAAAAGATAACAGTGTTGAACTGAAGAACGAAAATCACCTATCCGCTTGCAAAGGGTTTGCAAGTTGATAGGTGATTTTGTCCTCTTCGTCATTTCTTTCGCCGAACGGTGGAGTGCGGTCATAACAGTTCCCCTTCACGCGCCTTTCGGTAGTTCCTTGCCGCACTTTCTGCAATACCGATACCCGTCCTCCGCCTTCGCTCCGCAGTATGGGCAGAACTCAGTTTCACCGTCAGCATCCGCAGAATGAAAATCTTTGTCATTCACTCCGAACCGTTCGTTGAGCGGATCCGGTTCCTCACTGCCGTCTGTTATGTCGAACGCGGAAAACCGCTTCTTGCCCGTAGCGTTCAAAAAATTGTAGATCGCGCCGCCGATAGCCAGTAGCACAAACACGACGCCGAACGCCGTAAAGAACCCCGGCGCGCCCATGCTGCTCGCGGCAATCGTCCAGATCACCCCGAAGACGCCGACCGCTATGCCGCCTATGCCGCTCATAAAGGATGGCCCTCTGCCGGGCTTGATACTTTTCAAATCTCATAACCTCCCGTTTGCGATGTTATCTGCATTAATAGTATATCGTCGTCTCGGCGAGGGCGCAAGACATATTCGCTTAAGTGTCGTATAGGCGCGCTGAAAACTCATTTTTTGCTCGCCCGGAAACAAATCGGAAACAATCAGGGTCTATATTGCAGGCAGGTGATATGGATGCTGAGGTTTCTGATTGTCGAGGACGAGCGCTCTATTTCTGATTTCATCGGTCGCGGGCTCGCGGACGCGGGGTATCGGGCGGATTTCGCGTATGACAGACTCTCCGCCGCGGACATGATCGACCGCGAAGTCTATGACCTTATACTGCTCGACGTGATGCTTCCGGGTATCGACGGCTTTGAACTCATGCGCTATATTTCGCCGCTGGGCGTGCCGGTCGTATAGGCATACTTCGTCTTGTTTGTGATGTTACCGCTACGGTCGTAACTGTACACCCACGTCGCATTCTCGTGCGGGTCGTTGACCCTGACAAGCGGTCTAAGCGTGCTGTTGTGAAATATTTCCGTTCAACGGTTCGTATTATTACGTCCGTGGTTTGCCGTGCGGCACATAATAATTCTCGAAAGTTTTTCCGATGGGCGGCAAATTTGCCCCATCCTGATAATGAAATACCTCGCCGCACGACGGAGTGAAAGGTAACACTAAACTATCCGTCTATTTCTTTCGTATCATTTCGAAACATGCTACTATAGCAATAAAAACAAGTATGGCAATAATCCAGCCAAATACGCCAATTGCTATGTCACCCCATGATGCATCACTTGGGCTTGCAGCAAATAGGCTAAAAACTTCCATCATACAGCGGAGTATTTTTTTCATAAACTATTCCTCATAGCAATGCTTCGTTCTCAGAGTACTATAAAGATACGCCAAAGAAGACGATTAAGACCACGATAGTACAATGGATTCCGTGCATCCGGTGTTTCGGTCAGAATGTCTACAGCTGACAAGTTTCATCTTTAGCATAGGCTTTCATTATACGATAAACGCGCCACACACGTCAAGCTTGTCGCGATGATACGCCAGGGCAAGCGCTTCGCAAGCGAATTTTTTGAATTTATACTACCGGTTGATTGACATTCGCCTCTACCTGTGATATTCTGTCTACTAAGAACAATGACAGGAGTACTTGATTCATGATTTTCGCCGCGTCGGATCTGCGTAAGGAACAAAGTGTGATACTGCCAAAAGAACAGTATCATCGTTTGTCGTGCGCGTATCCGGCGAGGCAGAGTGTTCTGAAGTCCTGACACAACGTATCAATAGGCGTATCAGAGCAGCAACTCCACCCGTCCATGCGCGACGGGTGGAGTTTTTGTATAGGAGGTGCAAAATGGAGATCAAAGGAAAAGTTGGAACGGCGATTGCGTATGCCCGCGTCATCGAGGACGCCGCCATCGAGCAGATTCAAAGGATGTGCGATTACGATTTTACGAAAGACAGCAGAATTCGCATCATGCCGGACGTCCATACGGGCAAGGGCTGCACCATCGGCACGACCATGACGATTGTGGATAAGGCCGTGCCCAATGTGGTGGGCGTAGACATCGGCTGCGGTATGTATACCGTGCGGCTTGCCGAAACGGAAATCGATCTGCCGCGCTTCGACGAAGCCGCGCACGCAATTCCCTCGGGCATGAACGTATGGGAGGGACGCAAGGAGCCGTTCGACCTGACGGAGCTGCGTTGTTACCGGGAATTGAAGGACACCCGACGCTTGCAAAGGAGCCTCGGCACGCTGGGCGGCGGCAACCACTTCATCGAGATCGACCGCGCGGCGGACGGGACGCTGTATCTGGTGATCCACTCCGGCAGCCGCAACCTTGGCAAGCAGGTGGCAGAGCATTATCAAGGCCTCGCCATCCAGTTGAACGAAGGCTATGACGATTATCTTCAGCGCCGCGAGGCGTTGATCGCGGAGTATAAGGCGGCGGGACGTCGCAGCGAGATTCAGGCTGCGCTGAAAACGCTGCAAGCCCTAAAAATTGAGCGAACGGTTCCCGACGATCTGTGCTATGTGTACGGGCGGCATCTGGACGATTACCTTGCGGACGTGAACACCTGCCAGCGCTTCGCACGCAGAAACCGTGAACTGATGGCGGAGATTTTGCTCGGTAATGCCGGACTACATGCTACAGACGCCTTCCACACGATCCACAACTACATCGACACGGACGAGATGATCCTTCGAAAGGGCGCGATCGCGGCGCATGCGGGCGAGCGCGTGCTGATCCCCATCAACATGCGTGACGGAAGCGTGCTGGCTGCTGGACGAGGCAACGCCGAATGGAATTACTCCGCGCCCCACGGCGCAGGGCGACTGATGTCCCGAACTGCCGCGCGGGAAGCGCTCACCATGGCGGACTACGAAAAGGCGATGGAGGGCGTTTACTCCACCTCCGTCGTACCCTCGACCATCGACGAAGCGCCCATGGCGTATAAGGCCTTGGACGACATCATCGGCGTCATACGGGACAGCGTGGACGTGATCGAGGTTTTGAAACCCATCTACAATTTCAAGGCGGCCGACTGACAAAGCTGTCGGTCGCCGGAAAGGAAAACAGATGAACCTTCCTGTGATCGACATGCAGCGGACGGGCACAAACATCGCGCGCATCCGTCAGGCGCGCGGCATCTCCGTCAAGGATCTGCAGCGCATGTTGGGCTTCTCCACGCCACAGGCGATCTACAAATGGCAGCACGGCGATTCCCTGCCGACGCTGGACAATTTGCTGGCGCTCTGTGCTATCTTTGGTGTTTCAATGGAAGAGATCCTGGTTGCCGAGGGTTTCTCTCCCGCGCGGAACAGGTTTTCTGATCGCGTTGATTCTTCATGGGCGATTTGATATAATGCGTATGGTGATATTGAACGCCGTGTGTTTGTTGTCTGAGGAGATATGAAATGAAAAAACGTGAGAATCAAATGTATCGCACGCCTGCGGAGAAAATACTCGAAAAAAGCAAGAAAGTGGAAGACGCCGCGCTGGAGCGGCGAGAAACGCCGCTGCAAGTATGCGCGGGATGCGCACTCGGAATTGCGTGTGCGCTTGCATACGGATTTCATCTTCTGCCCATTGCTTGGATCGCAATACTGGGCTGTCTGCTTTCAATCTTAGCTCAATGTTGGCTTTTACGCGCGGCGAAGGAAACGTTCGCTAAGGCGCTCGGGAATTGGGGTAAGGGAATGCTTGCGTACATATGCTTTGCAGCGCTGGTGATCGCGCTTTTATGGATGTCTGACTGGCTTCCGGCGCGAATCATCCATGTTGTGATCGCATACGCGCTTGCGTTCCTGCCCGCCGCCAGCGTGATAACGCCTGTGATGTATTTGATTAGCGAAGTCGTCGGGTAAACGCAAACCATTTTCATGTATTGAAAGAAAAACTGTGAATAGAGCAATTCAAATCCATTGCGGAGACGATATCGTCTTCTATCCCATCTCGGGGCAGATTTTTTCCACGTTCGCGGTGGAAGCGAACGGAGTGTTCTTTCCATTTGAAGACTGGACGGATTTCTCCGTGACGGTGCTGGAATGGTGGACGGAGGCGGCGTGTTCGGCGCTAAATGGACATCGGGAAGCGTTTGAGTTGCTGTTCGAGGACGGAAGTTGGAGACTCGATGTCCATGTGAATGGCGACCTTCTCGTGTTTTCGGGCGTTGACAGTGCTACGGCCATGCGCACGGGCTTTGAATGCGAGGCGTCGTGGCGCGATTTTCTGGGCGCGCTCAGACGAGCGGCAGCGTATCTGAAATCGTGCGTTCAAGCCATGCCTGCGGATACCGGCGACGCGACGGAGCGCCTGACCCATATGCATGATCGCCTTTTTCGCGTTCTCAAAAACATAGCGTAATGAGGTGTTCCGAATGAAGTATCAAGGTTTTCTGATCGGTCAGCGTCTGCGAAAAGTCGCATTTACGCCTTCCGAAAATATGGATCATGAGCATTGCAATATGTGCGGCGCAAAGTTCTCCAGCGCGCCCGATGATTTGCATGAAGGATACGCCACGGAAGATGGCGTCAATTGGGTGTGCCCCGCGTGCGAACTACAGTATAAAGATGAATATGCGTGGACGGTTTCTAAATAAGTACTAATGTGTTATACACTCGAACTCCCACGCTCATAGAATACTCGTCCGGTGAGCAAGAAGTACAAATACAGTGGTAGTATAATGCGGACAAACTTGAACTGTCGGTAGTGCAGTTTACGCGATTAACGCCGGGCTATCCATGAGAGGAGATCATTGTTCATGATTCAAGACAGGTTGAAGTCCTTGTATTTTCAAGTTCGTGCATTAAACGCTCTTACGCCCAATAGCAGGGAGTACAGGAAAGCGTTTGTCAAATTGCGCAGAAGTACACGGTTTTCGATGATGAACGATTTCGAGATGGCGCAGCCGGAAGACGATGCATATCCGTTCAAAATACGCAAAAGGCGCGCATTGATCGTCGCGGTTATATTGATATGCTTAAGTGTCGTCATGTTTGTGCTGACATTGATCTTCGCCAGCGATTCAGAGATTTATCAGTTCACACCGGAGGAAACCAGAGCGTTTTTGCTTTGGATGATCGGTATTTTTGCGCCGCTTGCCTTCGCGCTATCTATGGCGCACGTGATTGGTAAGATCTATGACGCGTATTTAGCATATGCGATTGATTCGCTTCAGATCGACGATCATGATATTTCGGACGCGGAGCTAATGCAGATCTTCGATTACTCGGATCACAACATTGGTTTCCTGTATGACGAGGACATCCAAGCGAACCGATGCGGCTGTTACAGCTGCATGGCACAATTTGACGCGGACGAACTTCGCTATGACCGCGGTTCAGCCGTTTGTCCGGTATGCCGAAAAGATACGATTCTTTTCGAGACCCATGATATGACTGTCAATGAGGATATCCTGAAAAAAGCAAAGCGATTCTGGGGATGATGACGGTTTCGAAATCAAGAATGGATCGGATGGGTTGGTGTGAATACGACGTTTGATGGGTTCAACATTGACTATACGCGCTTAGTTTCGGATGAGCGTATTGCGCTGGAATATCTGCTTAACAATTCCGATCGGTTCGCTGTGATCGCGGATTTGCGCAAGCCTTACACTAAAACGCCATCATCGTTCCGGCAGGACGAGGGCATAAACCCGCTGCTTCCGTATTTGATCTCTCAGGAAAACGGTATCCGGGAATGGCCGGGAACGCGAACGCGGGATTGCCATAAGGCACGGCTGCTCTTCCGTGTTTGGCTTCTACCCAGCAGTTAACGCCGTTATATATGATGGGTATATATGCGTAGTCGCGTATAGTTAGTGTGTCTCCTGCCGAAGCGTGTCCTAATACTGTTACCTGTACTCCAATGCCGCTGTAAACAATTGCGCCGTTATCTCCAACCGTCGCGGTTGCACTCATATCATCAGAGCCGACATCGGCGGCGATTGCTGATACCAGCGCCGCGTGTGTTTTCTTTCCATAGACGCCGTCGACCTCGAGCCCTTGCTCGGCTTGGAATTGTCGCACTGCTTGAGTAGTCAGCGTCTTGTAATTGCCCAGCGGAGTACCCTTAAAATAGCCAAGCGCGAGCAGGTGCCGCTGTAATTCAATCACATCGTCGCCGCGCATGTGCTGAGCCGCGCCGGGCGTATATCGCAGCGTCCGCGTTCCCAGTGCGGCAATTGGTGGTTCATGGCAAATATCCCCGTCAGTATACGCCAGACCGCCGTCATTCAAAACGACTACCGTATGCCCCTGAGTACGGGTAACGAGTATATCGCCTTCACGCAGATAATCGGGCTTGTCCGTGTATACACAGTCGGTCAGCTCCGTAAACTGCCCCGTGCTGAGCAGTGCGCTCGGCTGGGTTTTTGTGTTGAAGCCGCCACAGACTATACCCGCGAATGCGCACGCAGTCCGCACTAATGCGGAGCAATCTGTCTCGCAGTCCTTTTCGATCATCGACAGATCAAAATTAATCGTTTGCGCAATGGCGTATAATGTGTCGCGCTGCCCTTGGTCGTATCCGATGTGAGGATTAGCGCATGCGTCGCGTATAGCTTGGGCAATCAGTTTTCGTTTCGAGGCATCAACAGCGCGAAACACCCGCCAGCCTTTCTCATGGTTATACCACTTCTGGATCGACAGTTCGCGACCCGTTTGGTCGCCCGCTTTTCCACCGCGCGCTTTACCGTTTTCGTCTATACGCGCCGAGCCTACGTACACAGTCATGTCTATCATCACCTCTTTATTCGTTGATTGTTATTATGCCGCGCTTATTGATAATCCACTAAGCGCCATGCCCATTGGGCGCGCACCGTCTGGTCTGTTCATGAAGTACGCTCCGTTCGTCCTGAACGCCGTCAGTGCGCCGCTGTATGATACCGTGTGCGTCTCGGTAAACACGTCACCTGTCGATACTTTCACAGCTTCAACGACCGTTATCTGCGCGTCGGTCAACGTAATATCGAGCGTCGCCTCGCGGAATTCTGCAACATAGCCCTGCGAATTTGCCGTTCCGCCGATACGCTCATCTGCCACGAACAGAGCTGTCGCGCCCGTCTCTATCCTCAAGTTCACCGGTGTGCCGCCCTCGATCGTTGATGCGAACATGAAATGCAGGTCTATTCCGTTGATATATAGGAAGCGCTGTTGTCGAGTAATGCCTGACGGCGTGTACATCTCCATATGTAGAGCGACAGATGATGCATTACCCAAGGAAAAGCTCGATGCGGATAGACTTTCGCCTGAAGCATTGAACGGCAGATATCCGTCGGCATTGTAGGCGGTTACTCCGTTTACGGTAAGCGTATTGCTGTTGCCGCTCGCGTCGGCAAGCGTAGCGGGCGCTGCACCGTTCGCCGTACCACTGAGCGTATACGATGCAAGCACTGTGTTTGCGGGCGTACCGCCGCCGGGCGTACCGCCGCCGGAAGCCGCAACGCTAACTGTAGCGCAGTTTGAAACAGCGTTCGTCGCGCCTTCGCACGATAGAATGCAGTAATAGTAATAGCTACCCTCGGTGAGCGCATCATCAAGCGCCATCGTAGCGCCCGTCGCGCCGCTTATCAGCGTGCCGCCCGTGTTCGAGTCAGAATTGTTCGAATACCACTGATATGCTATGTTTCCGCTCGTCACGGTCGCCGTCACGTTAAGCCCGCCGGTTATTGCGCCCTCAGTCGCAGTCATATCGTTGGGCTGTCCTGATATGGTTATCACGGGCGTTACGTTATATGAGTACTCTGTCTGTATAAACGCGGCCTGCCCAAACCGTTGTGTGTCATGACTAATCACCCAGTCGATGTACGTCATAATACGCGTCGCCAGATACTTATAGCCCACAGCGTTCAAATGCCCGGTGTAATATATCGCGCGGAACGCAGCTTTGTCAGCATACGGAGTGCCGTATAGCAGACTGCGCGTATCTGAGTTTCTGATTCGTATAGTCGCGTTACCGCCAGTAATTACTGCTGTACGTCGCGAGACCCAACGACCGTCGATCCTGCTGTATAGGCCCCACACAACCGCATCACCATCTACAACTGCAGAACCGCTTATATTCAGATTTATCGACGCGGTATCGCCGCGAGGCAGTATGATACGGTTCGTCGCCGTGTCGTATGTGTACGCCATAACGTCCTCCTTCTGCAGCTATTATGTGACTTCTGTCCATAATCCCGATGTGCCTACCGACCCCGGTTCCCACACGTTGCCCGCAACCTGAGACTCCCACCGTTGTCCGTCGTGGCTAACATGTGCGCCTTGTGCGTACGCATCTTGTGCGCCCGTGGGTTGAGTCCATGCCGGCCACGCTTCGACTGATACGCGCGTCCACAGTGCCGGTGTCGCGTCCGGCGTCCAACCCGATTGAGTAGTGTGTGACTGTATACACCTATAAAGGCTGTCGTCATGTCTCATGCGGTCACCGGCAGTTACAGTAATTCCAGCCGTCCAAACACGATATACAGTAATCGCAGAGAGTGCGACATCGTCCGGTAATGTCGCAGCGGCAGCATCCATTGCCGTTCGCAATGCACGTGCGCGGTCGATTTGATTTTGTGTAAGTGCCACTTACTCCACCCCCTCGATAATTGCGAGCAGTGCATTAACATCGTCGCTGTCGTCGCCGGTTGGCGTTAATTCCTCCGGAATTCCATTGAACAGCGATACGTTCGTAAACAGCTTTGCAAAACTGTCTACGCTCAGTCTGTATCGCCCCTTGTCGGGATCGATAATGACCACCTTTCCATTCTCATCTTTCCCGCAGCATACGACGAAATGCCTGTATCGCCACCAGCAGATAGAGGGTCTGTCCATGCTTGCGACAACTGCTCCTCCCCATCCGTATGCGTTCAAATTCAACCCGTACGCATTACCGACTGTGCGCATTGACCGCGCTGTGCAACCGATCGAGCTCACGCCGACAGCGGCTATCAAATCTGCTACAGAGACCTGTATGTCGTAATATGCTAACAACATAGCTAAACACGTTGCTCCGCAGTCTGTGGCATGCGGCGTTGTTATGACATCAATATCAAACATGTACCCTCCTACGGAAGCGGATCGGTCTTTATAGCGGCCGGCGGTTCAGAAAATGCCATGCGCTTTTGTGACGCTATCACAGCGACCTCATCAGTACGGCCTGCCTGCCGTCGGTCATAACGTCGCGCTGCATTGTGCGGCTTGCTGTTGTTATTACGTCAAGCATACATACCTCCCCGGCTTACGCGCCGCGTTCGCATGTTACCGCCGCGCCGCTAGTGGCTATGCACTTGCCATGCCTGTCCTTCAGCGCGATGATGTACTTGTGGTTTGCCGTACATGCGATGTCGGCGTCGAGCGCCAGTTCGGGGTAAGTGCCGGTGTTGCTTATGTCAGCGCCCAAAGTCGGCGCGGTAGGCGACGCGGCTATGATGTATACGAGCTTACCATAAGGTACGCCCAGTTCGCCCGTGTGCCCCGTTACGGCGGTAAATTTAGTCTTGCCGCTCGCGCCGGCCGCATTGGTCACGGTGAGCGTCATGAGAGCGCTCCTGTGTACGGCTAAGCCCATGCGCTTGTTTTCGCGCACGAATGCGTCAAAAACATTGCGGCCTTCGGTGAGCACGCCCGACAACCCCGGCGGGTCTGAGTGCTGTTTGTACTCCGACAGCTTAAATGCTGCGGTCGTAGCGATGGGGTGCGCTATGATGCAATCAACTCCCGCCGGCATACGCCCGGCGGCGCGTATGACAGCCATGCCGTCCACGTCGCCGATCTGTCCGTTTACGAGTTTTTGCTGGTCGAGCTTGGCGTATTCTATGAAGTTGTCGTCGAGCTTCAAGCCTTTGTAGAACGCGTTCGACACATACGCAATTCGTCCAACCTCGGGCACGTTCGAGGCGCTCATTTCGCCGGATATGTCTATGAGGCGTTCGTAAGGCTTTTGCGTGGCATAATCGCCATATGTGGCGACTCCGGCTCCCGCAGTCATAACCGCGAGCCTGTACTTGTCAACCTCGGGTATTACGACTTGGTCGATTTGACGCCTCAGCGCCTTGCCCGCGTTGAGGGCTTGGTCTTCTTCTGAGTTCATTTTATCGACCGTGAACGTGAACGCGCGGTCTTTGGATACCGTCATTTCTTGAACAGTGTCCTCAAGTTCGCTGGGATTGCCGTAACGATTTGAACCGTTACGCGCATAGTCGGTCTGCGCCACAGCCGGCACACTGTGTACCTTGATTGTCTTTGCGCCGACCCATTCGTAATCGTGATTCACGGCGATGTCCGTGATTGAACTGCGAGTGAACGCTTCGTCCACTAGCGGTGCATGTTTGGTTACGTAGTTGATAGCCATGTATATGCTCCTTTTATGTCAGCGCGGGCAGTCGGTGTCCGCGCTTAATTCCTAAATCCGCGCTCGAAAGGTGTTAGTTCGGGCGCTTTCTTTGTCGGAAACGCGCCAACCGCCCCTGTTGTGCCAGACGTTCCGCGCAGTTCCGGCAGGTCGGATAGCACCTTTTCGACCGCCTCGGCTGTCTTCGCTTCCGCGTCCGGCGCGTCCGGGTCGATCGCAGACAGATCGGCGAGCTTGAGCGCGTATGAGGTGCGGATCATCGGCACACCCGCGCGCGCTGCCGCCGCTCCAAACAACGCCTTGACCGCCACATCCGCGCGCGCCTTCGCCAGCGCCTTGTAGTCGGGTTTCTGCTCCGCCTCGGCGGGCTTTTGTTCTGCTTCGGCGGGCTTTTGTTCTGCTTCGGCGGGTTTCTGTTCTGCTTCGGCGAACTGCTTCGTTACCGCTTCGTGAGCCTCGGCAGTGGTTTTTGCCGTTGTACTGTTTGCTTCCGGGGTTTCCGCGTTCTGCGCAGTGCCTTTTTCCAGAGTTTCATCCATTTGCTATAGCTCCTCTCTTTTTCTGGTACTCAAAAAGCGCCCCTTGAGGGAGCGCTGCTTGGACGATGATGCATTCTAGATTCTCACGCGCTAACGCAAGCTAGGGTGAATCCAAAGATCTGTAAGGTTGTCAGGTAGGTCATGTGCAAGGATTGACCCCGTTGCGATTTCTGCAATCAACCAATCCGGCACTGTAAAGCTGATGATTTTCGCTTCCGATCCGTCGCGCATGTCGGCGACAGCCCAGTATTGGATTTCTTTGTACTGTGAACAGTCGTTATCGATTACATGTCCAATCAAGTTCTCATAATTCTGCCGGACGGTTAGCTTTTTCGTTAACTGTGACGTAACCTTATATTTGACGACACAGATACCGTCCAGCGTTGTTACATGTAGCAATTCTCCATATTTCGCCATTTTCGGGGTGCTTGTCGGTCTGGGTGAGGGCGTGGTTGTCGGCTGGGGCGTTGGCATAGCGGTTACGTTCTGCATCGTGAGTACGTCGTCGATATACAGTTCGGTCAGCTGAAGCTTGCCGACATCGTCAAATACGAAGATGCCTTTGACGGCGTATGTTTGCTTCCCGGAAGCACCCTTGATTTTTACGTTGTCCTCGACGGTATATATGTTTCGCGCACGGGACATCGAAAAGCCGAACATCGGTTTTGTTACGTTGCTTCCTGCAAAATGCGTTTCCAGTGCTTCAACCAGTAGCGCCTCCACGGCGTCTTCGGACGCTTTGTCTATACGCGTCATGTCGTTGTAGTAGTCGCTTGCAGCCTCGCTCAACGCCAGCACGTCATCCAACGACAAGGCATCGAAATCGATGCCTTGCGCAAGGCTGACACCGTTTGCAGCGATGGCGACACATATAAGCAGATAAATGCAGACTCTCTTCACGGTGCTATCCTCGTATTATAAAGATGTAGTGTTTAGCCTCTCTCCAGAGGTGTGCTACAA
>CAYVPJ010000032.1:0-33269 GCA_964453505.1 uncultured Oscillospiraceae bacterium
CTGTCCTCTCTCCACTCTCCCGCGCAAGGTAGACACAGATTGTCGCCGCATCCATCGCAACACCCCCACCAATCAATTCTCTGGTCAATATCTTTCCCGCAGATATCACATTTTAACTTTGTCATGTGTTAGTCCTTCCTCACTCTGCATTTACCCGGGCTTGTGACCGGCCAAGGCTGCATTAAGGTGCCCGGCGTTATCCGGGCTATGTCTGGCACTTAATTTTCAATCTCAAGCGTCTCACCGTTAAACATCCAATCATTAGCCAGTATCGTGTCAATAATGGATCTGTCGCTGATCAACTCTTCGTAAAGGGTTTCAAGTTCTTTAAACAGCTGTCTACATAGCTCTATTCTTTCAGCTTCAACGTCTGCCATTAGAGCTCTTACTGTTTCGACGAGCCTGTATGGGTAATCTGAGCAATCAGAAAGGTCTACATACCTTGTCTTCTCGTGTGAGTAATGGTTAGCGTAGTTGTTGCGGTAAATACTAAATTCAACATCATAGCTTTTAAGGGCTCTGTATTTTGTTTTCTGTTTCGTGGCCTTAAGATATGTTTGAAGATCAAAATAGTAACAGTCAAAACAAGCTCCTGATCCCTGACTGAATAGGCTAAAATAAAAGCTTGGAGTACAAAACCCTAGTGCTTCGAGCTTTGTGGTGTATTCATCGAAAAGCCATAGATACCAGCCTTCATGGTCTACGTTAACATAGCGGTGTTTATCTATCACTTTAGCTTGCTGTTCTTTGGTTAATTCCTGAAACTCGTACAGGGTTATAGTTATAGTTTTCATATGTCTTGCCCTCCTCTTTAAATCAAGCCGTGATCTTGAAATGAGTAAAAGCCGTTCTTTGTGATTATCAGATGATCTAACAGCTGGATTCCGATAGTCTCCCCGGCTCTTTTTAATATTCCTGTGATTTCTCGATCTTCTGTACTGGGCTGCATAGCTCCAGAGGGATGATTGTGTGCGACTATTACGGCCACGGAGTTGTCAAGTATTGCCGGCCTGAATACTTCCCGAGGATGAACCATTGTTTTATTAACCAGTCCTTTAGATACTTCATGTAGCTTGATTACTCCGTGTGAGCCATTGAGGGTCAATACCAAGAAATACTCTTGAGTTGCTGTGGCATAGTTGGCCATCTTGGCATAGGCCTGTTCAGGCGCGCTGATCTTATCAACCTTCTCTCCTACCTCCTGTAGCATCTCCAAGAGAAGCTCAAGGTCATAATTTCTCTGGTCTGTATCTTGTGTGTAACTCATATGTTAGCCTCCTGTGGTTTGAAAATTTTGTCTGGCAATTTGCCAGCAAATCATGATTCAAATTTAAAACATCTAAATTCACTTGTCAATAGGTTTTTTTGTTTTTTTTTAAGTTTTTTTATTTCTTATTTATTTGATTCTTATTTGGCGAAATTTTGATTTCTCAAGGCTTTTTTGTAATGGTTTCGCAAAATTGTTCCGGGTCACGGCTGGCGCTTCTTGACTGATCAGACCTATATATATAATACTCTTACCTATGAAGAATGATAAACCAAAGAATAAAGAGAGAAAGTTCTTAGATGAAAAGCCTAAGACTAGGTGTAAGTTTGAAAAGGATCTCTTTGTAGCTGCTATAACTAATTATAATAACCCTAAAACCTTTGGGAATAGGAAACAGGCAGCTTTAACAATACACCCTAATATGTCTGATGGATCAGCTGCTAATGAAGGCGTACGGCTCATGAACGATAAATATGTTATGAATGAGATCGAGAGGGTTATTGAGGAGGCGGGAGTTGGGTTTCAGGTCCGTGTCCAGACCCTACGCGATATAATCAAGGGAGAGTGCCTCAGATTCGACACAGAAGAGGCCTGGAACGCTGAATTAGAGGAATGGGTGCCAATAAGACGTAAGAAAGTACAGCCTACATTCACAGAACGCATTAATGCTCTTAAGGTTTTAAACACAATGGACGGTACAGACAAGAAAGCATCGACAATTGTTGATGCTCAAAGAAAGCTTATGACAGATATGAGAAAGAAACTAACCAAGCAACTTGAGGATGAGCGTATTCGCACGATTAGGGGCACATCCAAGGATGTAGTCGAAAATGAAGAACAAATAGATCCTGAGCAATCCTCAGAAGATATAGACCAGTATTTAACAGGCAAGCAGTAGGGGAAGTTATATTTTTGTATACATTATTTAATTCATCACGCTTATGCTATCATAGCAAGAGCGCGCTTCATCTATGATTGATTACTGATTGAATCCTTATCATTACAGGGTTTTGGGTCCAGGGGTCTGCAGGGATACCGGGGAGGGGGGGGAAGCCCGAGGCCCGGTATTGGGTATGACCCTCTCAAAACCGCGATAAAAATTTTCAAAGAAAGGTCTTTTATGAGTAGAACTTATGGTCATGGCTCCAATGGTCAGCCGAGTCATAAAACAGACAGGGGTGGTTGGGAAGGCTTTGATAGCAAGCGTCCTATGAGGTGGTGTGGCTTTGGAAAATGGACAAAGCAGAAGTGTCACAGGATAGAGCGGCTTATAAATATACAGACAATAAAAGAAGAGCTTAACCTCCTTGAATAAATCCAAACCGCCCCATAAATTTTCAAAAAACTTTTAGTTTTCTATTGTAATTGTTTGGCAGTTGTGTTACTGTTTTATATGAAAGGATGATTATGATAGTAAAACCATGTCCATATTGCGGCAGATCTAATATAAAATTATCAGACAAAACTGCTGCTAATGGCAAAAAACGACACATAGCAATGTATTGTAACAACTGCCACTGCTACGGACCGAGATCTATTGTTAAGGCTCCGGACTCTTATCTTCTAGAGTCAGAGAGGTCTGTCTTGTATATAGATGGCGCTATTGAAAATTGGAACAAGAGAAAAGGAGAATGATTATATGAGTGGCGAATATAACGGAGATGCAATTAGCGGATCAGAGTGGTCCCAGGCTGAAAATGAGGCCATGTACCAAAATAATAACAGGAGAATATATTTGAATATATCCGGTATTGAGTATAGCGCAATGCTTACAGAAACTCAGTATGATATCACGCTTGAGATTGAAGGTTATGATGGCGAAGATGGGGAGAATGTTATGATGGTAATATCAAAAGATGATATTAAAGGAGAATGATCTATGACCTATGAAGAATACAAAAAAATAGAACGAAAGGATGGAGACAATTTTGTTGCAATAAAAACAGAGTGCAGTGCGTGTAATGGCTCTAAGGTCGAGAGCTGCGAGTGCAATGGACTCGGGTACCATATAAATGTTTACAGAGGAATGGTTGCTTGGGAATTGCGAGTCAAAAATGGAAATATAAGCAAGTTTTTTGATTCTGAAAAGAAGGAGAATGATGTATGACAAAACCAAAATGTGACTGCGGTGATTGTACTCCACAAACCTGCATGGTGCTTCCTGCAGGAAAGACCTGTGCCGATTGCGACTTTATCAAGAGATGCAAGGCGCTCTTTGGCTGCAAGCCCGAAAATACAAAGTGCGATTTCTTTCCAAGAAGATTCGCCGAGCTGTCTTCATTTGATAAATATTGGAGAGACAAGGGCGAGAAGTGGAATGGAAAACTCGACATAAAGAATTTCGCAGAAGAGGTATGGGACGCTGCTGTTGAGTTCTGCCATAAAAACGAACCGCCTAACGATGAAACTGGAAGGTTTTTCTTATGTTAGCTGGATTGGTTGCTTTTTGTGAAAAAGAATCAATCGACATAGAAAAACACATAGCCCTAAAAATGGCATACAATAAAATCAGACCAAGGCTTCATGGAAAATCTTATTAAAAATAATATGTTTAATCCATTGACAATGTTTTTATAAACATGGTATATTAAACCTGAAAGGAGATATTGATGGAAAATTTCAAATGCGTTAAATGCCAAAATACATACCCATGGATAATGATGGGGTTTGGGTGTAAACTATGCTGCTATTGTGATGGACGTTATGTTGATGGCACAGGCTGTAATGGAGGTTCAAAAAAGAAATGAATTTTAAAATAATAACCGGACCAAGAGCGTCCGGAAAAACAACAAGGCTAATAGAGTTGGCAAAAAGAAAAAGTGATGTTGTGGTAGTTAATAACATTTATGCCAAAAAACATTTTCAATCAAAATACCATGATAAGCGGTTTGCTACTTATGAAGAAATTTACAGGCCTGCACTTTGGTCAGGAATGAGACCTCGTGTGCCAATAAAATTATTTATAGACGACTTCCAGGATATAATTTATAAAGGGTTTGAGTTTGCTATTCCTGAAATGAAGATTGAGGCAGTTACTCTCGGAGGTAATGTTGAAATCCTTTCTCAAAACGGCACTCTGCCAACAAGCCCTCGGCCCACCAGGAGACATGATGATTGAAATTACACTAAAACTTTCAACAGGTAAAGAATTGAAATTATCGCAGGAAGAGCTTATGGAAATAAAGGAAATGTTTATTTCTTCTGTTGTCGTTGGCCGTTATTCTTTTCCAGAAAAAAGCACACCTCCTGAACGAGATGATTTTATTAAATTGGTGTATTCAGCACCTATGGCATAGGATGTGCTATGATCTGGATTAAAGTAAAGGGATTCGACTATGAGGTTTCAAACTGCGGCCTGGTTAGAAACAAAAGCAAAAAAATAATATCATCACACATGAGAGGGTCTCGCGGTGGAAATTATCCCACTGTGTCTTTATATAAAAATGGTGTAGAGAAGAAAGTCTATGTCCATCGTATTGCAGCCCAGGCTTTTTTGAGTAATCCTAAAAAGCTTCCGGAAGTAAATCACATAGATCTTGACAGAGAAAATTCTCATATATCGAATCTTGAATGGTGCGATAAAAAATACAATATGAGCAACAGGTCTTGTTGTAGAAAGGATTAAATATGAAATGGTTTGATATAATATTGATGGTTATTTCCGTATTCGTAGTTTCCTTGAAGGTTATAAAAAGCTTCAAGCCGAAAAAGAAGGAGGTGAATATTGGTAGGTCAGTTCAAAATAATTGGAAATGAATGTTACTTGCAGGTGAATAAGTCTGGAACTCTGGAAAAGCTTCCAAAGCTTAAGTGGTACATGGTTTTCTATTTTGCTTTTAAGTCATGTTTTAAGGGGAATATCAGCATAGAAGAAATAAGAAAAGCATCACTTGGGAGTGATTATGGTTTTAAAAAAAAGATACATTGATCGCAAATGGTGAGCGTATTTGCACCGCGACAAATACAAATAATACCGGGCCAACAGATTTCTGTTGCTATGTCGTAGATGATATTCTTCAAAGTAGGCTTGTGTGTGTTTTTTCTGAAACATATTCTAATTACTTTGATATGTTTTATATCGAAAATAAGCACTCAAGGAGAGGCCAGGGAGACTATTACAGATCAAACACAATACGTTTCCAAAAAGAGAGAGAAGAATTTCTTAAAAATATGTCAGTATTTGAGAGAAGTTCGTTTGGAAATATTTTGTTTCCCATGAAAACATCAAAGTCGACAAAGGCTCCAATTAGATTTAAAGGATGGAAGAATAAAAGGTGAGAGAAGAAAAATATAAACAACACGAAAAGATCAAGGGCAGAATTTCTGAGAAAATAGGCATCCCTGAAAGTGAGACAGAAAAATCAATACTTGAGTTTGCCGTATGTTACGACAGGTTTAAAAGGCTGGAATGGGAATGAAAAAAGAAGATATATTAAAAATTTGCAAATCTATTGGATGCTCTGCTTTGTATAAACACTGTCCAGGAGATCCAAAATGCTCTTTGTTTAAAAAAAATAAAGGAAATCCAGTATCTAAGTAGGCATTTCCTTTAAAATGTATGATTTTTCATACATACTTGTTGACTTTCCATCAACAATGTGTATACTTTATTATACACATTGTTGATGGAAAGGATTTATGTCAGCTCTAACCAAAGAAGAGAGTAATAAGTACTATCAGTTTCTCGATGAGTTTGGCAATGAAGACTTGGCTTTCCAACAATATATGCGTTGGAAATGCCTTACTGATCTTTTTTGGTTTGGTTATGAATTTTATGGCTGGAAAAATGCTGTAGATCCGAAAAACCCAAAAAGAAAAAGGGTTGATATTGTTTTTCACAAATGGTTGTGTGACCAAATCCAATTGCCAGGAGATAAACTCATCCTGGTACCTCGACTTCACTTAAAATCCACATGGATAAAATTAGCCATAATCCAAGACATCCTCAGGAACCCGAACACGAGAATAGGTTTGTTTTCTGTTGCTTCTCGTCTTGTTGAAAAAGAGCTTGTTGAAATTAAGCAGCTTTTTTCAAAGCCAGAGTTGAGGCAGTTATTTCCAGATATAGTCCAGGATCCCGGGAAAGAGTATCGCGGATGGGAAAAATGCACTGCCAATGAATTAACATTGAGGCGAGATAGATCAGGAATAGATAAAATTCCACAGGAAGCCCAAATAACCGTTCTTGGCTCAGGAGCCAGAATGGCCGGGCTGCACATGGACAAAGCTTACCTGGACGATATTGTGGACCAAGATTCTGTAAAAACACCTGATCTCATTAAAAAGACAGAGGAATGGTGGGGATATATCCAGTCAATCATGGAACTTGGAGCTGAATATGTTGTTACTGGCACCAGGTATGGCCGGTTCGACCTTTATAATACCATGATCGAAGAGAAACAAATCGAACATGTTGTTGTTAGAAAGGCAATAGAGGACGGAAAAGTTCTTTATAGTTCCTGGTTTAACAAGGCTGAGCTTGCAAAGATTAAAAGACGGCAAGGACCATATATTTTTGCATGTCAATACCTTCTTGACCCCACTGCAGAAGAGGATAAGATTTTCCCGGGAAATCAGCCAATCTACCAGGAATTGCCACAAGGTGAATACGAATGGTATATAGCGGTTGACCCGGCTCCCACCACTGAATCTTATTCGGACGAGACAGGAATAGTGGTTGCCGCTGTTGATAAGCAGAAGAGAGTTTGGATAGATCGGGCCATAGGTCTTAAAGTATCTGGAGGTGAGCTGGTAGATCACATCATTAAGCTGGCAATGATTTATAAGCCTGTTAGGGTCGGGATCGAATTAGGTCTGCAGACCCACTTACAATATATCCTGGAGACAAAGGTCAGCGATTATGAAAGGGAACATCATGTAAGGGTCCCCATTAACTTTGTCCCGATTCCAATTTCCAGAAAACAATCAAAGGGAGATAGGGTATATCTTACTCTTGGAAGCTTTGTCAGAGAAGGTAAGGTCAGAATAAGATATGACCAGGTTGACCTCATACATGAAATGGATTTTTTCACCGGAAAAGGAAAAGAGAAAGACAACCTTGTGGATGCTGCAAGCATGATATTTTACATCATCGAAGATTTTAACCATAAATATATGGGCGCTTTGAATATGAAACCAAGGGGCAGCTTTTTTGATATTTTTAAAAAATCAACAAATATAAAAAAATGGAGAGACGTTTTTAATCAGGGAGGTGCGGCATAATGCCAATTTATGAATTTAGATGCCCATCGTGCAATGTTGTTTTTGATAAATTGATGGGAATGAATGACAAGCATGAGGCAAATTGCGAGTGCGGGAAAAAAGCTGATAGGGTTTTCAGCGAATGCACATTTACCGAAGTTTATAATGGCCGATACGAACCTGGGCTGAGGCAGTACGTTGGTACAAAAACAGAGCGAAGACGCTTAATGAAAGAAAAGGGGCTGGTTGACTACCCGTATGACGAATAAAAACAAAGAAAAGAAAGAAGATAAATTCGCAAAGGATCTGTTAGAATCCGTTAAGGCTGTTTTCGATTCTGAAAAGAATAAGAAAAGCAGAAGTGATATGGATAGATATCTTGCTTATTTCAGAAACGAGTATTGGAATAAGGAAGATGATGATCTTGGGATTTCCGATGGAAAAGATTCTGAGATTACTGTGAATCTTTTATTTTCAACTGTTACCACAATTGCCCCATTGCTCACCGACAATAGGCCTATTTGGTATGCAAGAGCTAGAGTCATGTGGCTGCAGGCTTTTGCTGAGAAATTAAAGACCGTTACTGATATATTGTGGACCGATCTCGATATGGACCAGGTTATGCTTAGGTGTTGCATGGATGCCCTTATAATGAGATTCGGCATGGCAAAGGTCTGGTTTGATAATACAGCCAGGGAAGGTGAGGGTGAGATAACCATAGAATGTGTTGATCCCAGAACTTTCGTTATGGCTCCAGGGTATACAGATCCCTGGGACGCTCCATGGGCCGGTACAATAACGTCAAGGCCTCTTTCTTGGGTATGGGAAGTTTATCCTGAAAAAAAGGATGAAGTTTACCCTGACAATGTTGGCAATAACGATCTTAACCAGGATGGATCTTTAAGGAATATGTCCAGCATAGAGGCTTGTAATAAATTCACAACTGTTTATGAGATTTGGATAAGAGACAATAGTCTTGTAACCAAAATGATCAAAAATGAAAAAGGCGAAGAAGAGGAAAAAAAGCAAAAGGAATATCCCAATGGAAGATATGTCATCCTGACAGAAGGGAAAAAGGGGCAGCCTGTTGTGCTTGATGACCGGCCATTTCCCTATAATCATGGAAAGCCTCCATTTGTGGCTTTGTATGATTATGTCAATCCTCATGAATTTGAGGGAATCTGCGAGGCTGACCAGCTCGAAGGCCTTATCCTTGAGACCAACTATATCTTAAGGAAAGTTTCCAGGCATGTTCGCGCCTGGGCTTTCCCAAATTTTTCAGCAGAGGAAGGTTCTGGGATAGACGAGGATAAATGGAAAGAAGAAGCTCCTGGTGGTGGGAACCTGTTTATACGAAAACCGGGTACCGTCCCTCCGCAAGCAATAATGCCTCCCCAATTGGATAGAACCGCATTAGAGATGATCACTTCCTTGTTCGGCATGATAGAGGAAATCTCTGGAGTGACTGAGGTTACAAAAGGTCGCGTTGGAAAAAAAGAGCGACAGTCTGCAAGTGAAATACAATCTCTCATTGAAACATCTTACACAAGAACTAGGCAGAGAGTGAGGAACCTTGAATCCTTCATCAAAAAGATATTCAAAATAGTGCTTGAGATAATGATGCAATTTTATGTTGGAGAGCCTAGAAGCTACTCAAAGAAGGTTGATGATGGATATGAATGGCATGAAGTGTCGAGTAGTAAAAACTTTGTAAGAGACATGATTGCAGAGTCAGGCCAAAAGGCCATAGATGAAGCTCGGGAAGATGGTGATGAAAAAGCCATCATGGAAATAGAAAAAAGCGTCCAGGAGACATTGGAGATTTTTGATCTAAAATTTGTTAATTCAGAATCTGTTTATATTCCAATAGAACCAGAAATACAGACAAATTCTTCTTTGCCTATAGATAAGCAATCTCTGGCCAATCTCGCCTTAAGGCTTTTCGAGTTACAGGGCATTGACAGGGAAGCTTTGTTTGAGTTTATACGGCTTCCAAAGGGAGAAGAAGTGGCCACAAGAATGAATGAAAAAGAGCAGGCAGCTGCCCAGGCGCAGCAGCAACCCGGACCTCAGCAGCAAGTCCAGCAAGGTATGATGTGATGGAAAATAACGATGAACCGATAAGGGAGGGGTGGGTTTGCCCATTGTGTGAGTCGGGAGTTTCTCCTGATGTAGAAATTTGCCCATGTGGTATTGATACCATTATTTGGGCTTGCGATGATTATCCAATAGAGTTTGAAGGGAGTCAAAATTGAGTGATCCAGTAAAAGATAATATGAGTATGTTTAATCCTGTAGATATGGCATCCATGAAAAAAGAAGCTTCTGTAGGAGCTGGGCCAATGGGCGGCATGGATCGTGAAACTACAGTTAGGGATTTTCTCGGTAAGATGGGAATTGATGTTGATGGTCCAGTGACCCAATTATCAGATCTTGTGAAAAGCCAGACGGAAAAAGCGAATCCTTTAACAAAAATGCAAAAAATTTCCGGAGGACCAGGTCCTGGTGGAGCGAATCAAGGCGCGCAGCCTCCAATGCCAGAACCAGCAGGATTAGCCGGTTTAATGAAATAGTTTTCCAGGAGGAAAGAAATGTTAAAATTTTATGAATTTAGTGGACCCTTATTCTCAGCAGATACAGGCTTGGATGGAGGACAATCCCCTGAATTAAATCCCCCCGCAACAGACGGACAAGGGAACGAACCTAATCCAGCCCCCGCAACAGACGGACAAGGCTATTTTTATTCTTGGACTGATCCAGATAAAAAAGAAGTTAAAAACTTCAAGGACCAGGATGAGCTATCGAATTACTTGGCCAATCACCATAAGAGCTACAATGAACTTAGGAGTACTTTTACCAAAAAGACTCAGGAGTATTCAGAAAGAAATCGCTCCTACGAAAACGATAGGGCCGAGTTGATCCGCAGACAGCAAGAAGTAGAATCTAGATCTAAGGAAATATCCGAGCTGGATGGTTTCCTTAAGTCAAATCCTCATATTTACAGAAAAATAAAAGAGGAAATGAACCGTGGTCCATCAGGAAGTGACCTTAATGAAATAATTAAGACAACCATATCCGATCAATACGGTAAAGATCTTGACGAACTCAAGGCTTACAAAGCTCAAGTAGAAGCTGAGAAACAAAGGGAGGCGGCGTTTAGTGCGCTGTCAAAAAAATATGGGAATATTGATAAGGATAAAGTTCTTAGTAGATTTGAAGAATTAACAAAGAGCGGTGGAATTGATTCTCTTTATGAATTGATTCATTTATCTATGAACGCCCAGGGCGCACAGCAAGGTTCCCAGGCCCCAAGCCCCGAAGAAATAAAAAGCTCAGCTGGAATACTGCCTGCAGGAAATGGACAGCCAGGAAATGGAAAGACAAAAACTCCAAAATCATTTGATGAATGGAGAGAAAAAATGCTCAACACTATATAGGAGATAAATTATGGCTTTAACCGTATCCGAGGCTAATGCTGTAACAAAGCAGGGCATCGAGAATGTTCTGATTGAGACAGCTTATGACTCTCACCCATTTTTCAAAAAACTCAAAGATGGGAAAAAAATTACCCAAGTGGGTGGATCTGACATTCGATGGCAGATTAGATATCAGCAGCTCGACAAAGCCGATGCTGTAGATCCTGATCAGCAAAGAATCAGATCAAAAAAGCCAACAAGAACCCAGGCTGTTGATACCTGGAAATATTACCTTGTCGATACTTTCATTTCCTGGAAAGAACGACAGGAAAATTCCGGGAAATTTCAGACTGTAAACTTGATTACCGACAAGTTCAAGGAAATGAAGCAGGACTTCGAGGAAAGACTTTCTACGGATTTGTATACTACAAATCCTAATGGAAATGGGATCACCTCTCTTCCTGTTATCGTAAGCGCTTCTGGCGCTTATGCCGGTATTGCTGTCGCTGATGCTGCTACCTGGGCTGCCAATGTTGATAGTACCACCACTCGACTTGAGTTCTACGGAGGGACAACTTCTTTGGATTACATGATAAACCAGGCAACATTCGGGAAAGAGGCTCCTACCCTTGGTTTGACCACAAAATCCATTTATGGATACATTCGTGGCTACATGACAGGAACCAAAACCGCCATGGCTGATCAGATGATGATTGATGCCGGTTTTAAAAACGTTCAGTTCGAGGGTATGACTATTGTTCAAGATCCCGGCTGTACTGCGAACTATTTCTATGGTTTGAACATGAACGCCTTCGAGCTTAAGGTTGATCCGAATTTTAATATGAAGACTACCGACTGGAAAGAACTCGAAAGCGAAGGATATGTCAATGCCCTGGGCAAAGACATGAGCTGGACAGGCAACTTAATCTGCAAACACCGAAGATCAAACTTCTTGTTTTCAGCTTTAACTGTCGTTGCATAATGGAGGTATAATATGAGTCAAGGTGCACAGACATTAACTGATTCACTCAAGGCTGGTCTTTTAAAAAGATATGACCTTGATGGTTCTGTATGGATTCAGGCTGTTGCCCATGCGGCACTTACAGCTAAAACTCCATACAAAGTAATAGCAAATGAATATGGCCGAGTTACAGCTGCTTTGGCGGATGACACTAACTATTTTTATGTGGGAGTCCCGGCTTCTGCTGTAGCCTCGGGCGACGTTTGCTGGTTGCAGATTGGTGGTTTAATTGAAGACATGGTGACACCATCTTTGTCTGTTTCAGTCGGTCACGCTTTATCGATTCTTAATGGAGCAGTTGCCGATGCTGGTGCTGACTATTCTGGTGCTGCTGGTCAGTTTGCTGTTTGTACTGTTGAAAGTACAACCTCAACTACCCAGAATGCTTTCCTGATCGATGAGCGAATCATCGGAACTACCTAATATAATCGAGGTGAAATATGGCTTTAACGATAACTAAAAGTTCAAATGCTCGTGGCACATTGAGCCACTATTTAAACCGACAAGTGCAGCTTAAGGCCGTTTCTGTCAGCATAGCGTTTGATAGTTCTTATCCTACAGGTGGAGAGGCATTCTCTTTTCCTGGGATGAATGTTCTTGAACATGTCTTTATTGAAGGAACTGGGACTTATTATTTCGTGTATGACTACGCAAATAATAAGATTCTGGCATATACTCATGCGGACGGAGAACAGGTAACTGACGCGGCTGACTTAAGCGCCTTAACTGCTGTAAAGGCCTTGGTGATAGGATACTAAATGACTCTAGGACAGGCTATAGACAAATCTCGTCGACTCGCAAGGGTGGATGTTACTGGAAAGTTAGACTCAGAAGTTATGGACTGCATAAATGAAGCAATGAAGGCTTTCGCCAAAAGAGCAAAGCATCTCATAAAAAATGCATATCTCGATGTGGTACCATTATTTGATGTTAATGAAAATATGGCAATCAACATTGCCATAACCGGTGGAACTAACGCAATTGCGGCAACCGATATAGCGATAACTGCAGCAGACGCGCTTGGAATTTCCGGAACCGTTTTGGCTGGATACCTGCAAGCGCAAATAAGAGCAGCTATAGGAGTCGGAGCTAATCTTACTGTCTCATGGTCTACCACTGAGTGGAAATTTACAATTGATAGTATTGATGGGACCGATATAACAGTATCGGCCCCATCTGCTATCATTTATTCTGATGCAAGTCAGATTATTGGAATTTCTGGAACCAAGATTGCAACATCTTTCCAGGGAGGATTCCCGCAGGACTGCACTGTTGTGGTTTCAATGCCTTCTGATTTCGTTGGATTAAAATGTTCTCCGGAATGGGATGGTGACGAACTTTACGAGTCTCCAGTCAATATATTTACTTCTCCAGAGGTTTTTGGGGAACCAACAAGATATTATATATTGGGAGACACTATGAAGTTGTATCCGTCTCCAACGAGGCAGGGAAGGCTCCATATTATATACAAGTATTTCCCTGCTGAATTTGAGAGAGTTTCGGGTTATCAGGAATGTGGGCTTGCCGGTATAACTAACATGTCTGACACTGGGTTATCCACTGAGACTCAATATTATTTCAAAGCAGCTATAGATGGTGGAGCCATTACTGAATATGACATAACTACCGGGACTGATGTCTCGTACAATGCGGTTGTGGCTCTTATAAATGCTGAATTATCAGGTGCTACTTTTTCGATAGTCGATGGTGATCTTAGATGCTCATCAGATTCAGAGAGCCAAGATTCTCAAATATACCTGGCAGCGGGTACGACTGGAGACGATTTATTTGCAGCCCTTACCGGATTTGTTGATTTTGAAGCAGGAGTCCTGTCTCAATATACAACAGATATTCCGATTGATGACGATTATTGCATGGCCATAGTGTCTCATACAGCAGCCCAGCTCCTAGAAGAGTCTTTTGAAGTTAAATTATCAGATCGTCATTATGCTCAATTTGAGCTTCGGTGCTCTGAGTATAATGTGGAAAAAGCGAATCAGAATACTTCTATTTTTCCGAAAAGGATTAGTAGGAACTTATGGAGAGTTGATCCGGATGCAAGTAGTTAATTTGATGGATTTCCGTGGCGGTTATTTTACTGATACGCCACCAGAACTTATGAAGGATAATGAATTACTCAAAGCAGAAAACTGCAGATGGAGAAATGGCATTGTAAAAAGAAATGGCATTTCTCCATATTCAACGTCTGACTGGTCCTCGTTTGAGGGAATAAAAGGTGCCATAAGAGTTTATATAAACAGCTCATGGACCACAATAGTCGCTCTTGATAATGGCACAAATGTTAATTTTTACCAAGGTGCTGGAACCACATTCGCGGCAATAGATAACGATTTTGATTGGCCGACCGGATATGATGTTGAGTTTGCCGAGCTTGATGGGAAAGTTGTTGCAGTTAATGGGCAAAGTAAGCCTGCTGTGATCTATTATGATTCTGGATGGGTTGTTGAGAATCTTGAAACATATGATACAAGGGATTGGCCAAAAGAAAATAGTTATGCTGGGCAGTGGGATGCTTCTGAGACTCCTGAGTTTGTTGATGATTCCGTTTCTGCTCTTGATTCTACTGAAAGCGATTTCAACCTTGCCACAGACACAAATAATGACGGTTTTTATATTTCCTGTGATTATATATTCAACAAGGTCGTATTTTATGGAGCGGAGCAGGCTTCTGGATCTCCTGTAGCTGAGTATTCTTATTGGAATGGTTCAGCATGGACTTCTTTAACAGTTCATACTTCTCCATCGTGGACTGGAGCTGAGGGGAATAAAACTCTCGAATTTGACATCCCCCTGGATTCTGATGGGGTTTCTTTGTGGAAGACATACACAGAAGAAAGCGCAGATGATTCATATGGTATCCCGAACAGGTTTTTAATAAGGGTCAGATTTACTACTGCGCCATCAGCTGCGTTTGATTGTGACTACATAACAATACATAATACCCAATATTTAACACTTATTTTGTTCGGAGCTTACCCTCATACTGTCTATGTTCATAACGGAACTATGTTTCTTGCCGAGAGGTGGATAGTTAATTTTTCTCCATATCAAAGCCTGAAAGGGTGGAGAGAATTTCAGACAGATTTTTTTGAAGAAGGCGGCAGGATTATCCAGCAAATGATAAGTTTTAATGATATGCTGGTAATTCTTAAAGAAAATACAATTTACACTTTCAATACATCGTCTCTTACTGATCCTGTTAGATCGAGGCCACTAACTAGCGTTGGGGCTGTTTCAAAAAGGTCTGCTGCAGTAGTTGGGGATTTGCTTTTTTTTGTATCAAGGGATGGAATCTATGCTTGGGATGGTTCAAGGGAAATAAATGTATCCAAACACATCCGCAGTGATCTAAACACATATACGCTATCAAAGGCAGCTGGAATACATTATGATGGAGAGTATTGGGTAGGCTTCCCAGATCAGGCCATAACCCTCACGGCTGATCCGGATACATTCAGAACCGATGGCGCAGGCAATGGCGTTGTTAGTTTTTACAAATTCACTGGATACAAGAGCAATAAATTCATTTACCAGAGCGGTGCAGGGGACAATGGGTACCTTTTGGCCTTGGTTGATGAAGATCCTCCAAGGATAGACCGTTGTGATAATGGGCTTCAAGACGGATCTACTCCAATACAAATGACAATAAAGACAAGATTTTATAGTTTTACTGGGTTCCAGTATCATAAATTTATGGGAAGATTTAAGCCGAAGGTAAAGCAAGTGTCATCTTCCACAGGTTCGTATCATGTGTTAAATTATTACTCAGAGGATGGAATAAAAGCCGCTTCAACGTATCTTACTGTCACGACAGGAAGTGGTTTTTATTCCAGAGATATATCTCTTCCATATAGCATGGATGGCAAAAATATATCATTTGAAATGTATCATGATGGTCCTACCTCTGCGGGACTCATAGGATATGCTGTTGAATTAGCAAATAGGAGGTTCTAATGGCGTTTGGACCGGCAGGTAGTGACGGACTTAATAGTCTGTTTGAATATTCAAAAACTAAAAAAAATACAACAAAGCTCAGTGCGCCACAAGCAAAACCAAGCAAAAGTATGTTTGGTGGTCCTGGCTTGATTGATGACAGGCCATATACCGGAGTCGCGTCTAGGCCGGCAGAGAATGATTCGCCAGCGGTTGACTTCGCTCCTGGTGTACATAATATATCAGTCAAGGATCTTGCAACAAAAGACCCTAATGCTGCCAGGAATTATGATATTAAATACATAACAAGAGAAGATTTGCAGGCTTTAGGCCTTGATGAGTCATATATTGGCCTTCCTTATTCTGTTGGATATACAGATCAAAATGGAGCATGGGTTGAAGTTAAAAGCGCCCTTGAATACGCTAAACAGCTTCATGACATGAGTACTCTGCAGTCTCCAGAAATTATTCAACTAACACAGACTCCTGAATATGAGGCTTTATCGAGATTGATAGCAGGACTTGAGGATGGATCTCTTGCTCAACAGGATTTCCAGGAAGGAACAGGCCGTTTTGAAGAGCTTCTCGGGCTTGGGCCTGGCGGGTTGTCGGATGCCATGTCTGGCATGAGGCAAGATCTTAATTCGGGAGTTTTTGATCGACAAGGCTTTTCTGATCAGTATATAGATACTTACAACAGACAAACCCAGGTGCAGTTGCAGCAAATGAGGGACGACTCTGCTCAACTCATGGAATCTCTTGGAGCTTCTGGTAGAAGCGTTCAAGGGTATTCTACTATGCTCAACATATCGAGAAGTATGGCTGATTTTCAAGCCCAAAGGCAGTTAGAGCTTACAACTCAGGATAATATGGTGAAACAGGCTGAATATGACGCTCTCAAGGCCAGGTACGATACCATGTACCAAATGCAGCAAGTCACGGTTGGCGAATATGTAAACGCTCTTAGCCAGAATAGACTTGCGGCATTGCAAGGATATGCTCAGCAAATAACTGCCCAGGCCCAGCAAAACCAGACAAATATAGCTGAATATGAAGCACATGCACAGGTTATGTATCAAACAATAATGGCTCAACTTGGAGTTGACGAGGGCCTGCTAAGTCAAGCTCAGGATTATTTTGAAATGTATATGGCTCCGACATACGCGGAATTGGAAAAACAGGTTTTGCAGTCTCAGGTTGATGAGTCAAAGGCATACGACTGGATGGGTAACTTGGCCAATGTAGGAGGTCTTGCTGCCACAGGGGCTTCTATTGGTTCTCTGATTCCAGGGATAGGAACTGCTATTGGGGCGGCTATTGGAGCTGGAGTCGGGATTATCGGAGCAGTAATAGATTTTTTCTTTTAAAGGAGGCTTAATATGGCTGAGTGGTGGAAGGCTAACGCCTCAAGATCACAAAATATAACACAGGGATTGGAAGCTTTATCTCAAAGCAGAAGTAGAAAAAAAAGCGATGCAATGAACGTTCTTAATACTGGATTATCTTTCATTAAGCCTGATCTTGAGGCAAACGCCCAAATAAAAACACAGGAAAAGCTTTATGGCGATCAAGGCGTAATGAGAAATTTACAAATGGATACCATGGCTAAGGAGAATGAATACCAGCAGAGCAACATGAAGCTTGGTGCTGACATAGCAACCGAAGAGGAGAGAAGGGCTTTCTCAAATACTTTTGGAATAAATCCGGAAGATAATGAGAACTTATTCATGATGTGGAAGCATGGATATGATTTCGATCTGCAGCGCGACAAATTCAATTTAGAGCGAAAAGATAAAGTAGGATCTTTACAGGATTGGATATATAAAACTGTAAACACTTATAGCTCAGAATGGGCAGACCTAATGATAAAAGATGAGGCTGGAAATCCCATTGGATATAATCCAGAAAAGAAAGATCAGCTCATGACACACCTTTCTGATATGATTTTCAGGGATAGAGATGCTCTTGCTCAGGCTGGGTATAAAACAGTGGAAGAGGCAAAGGCTGACTTGTCCAGAGTTATAGACACTATGGATTGGGCCAAGGCTTCTTCTGGTGCAGAAAGTGGTAAAGACGCTGTGAGTTCGGAATGGGCTACGAAGACTAATTCATTCAGCCTTGTACCGGAAGAGCGTGGAACAACCTCAGGAACGACTTACGGAAGACCTCTTGAGGGAGCTTCTGGCCTGGGTGGCTTTAGAATAGATTCTCAAACCAAGAAAAAAGTAAATACATTAAACGAGTTAGTTAAAAATGCATCTGTTCCTGTTTATAATCCAGAAGGCTTAAAGGCTATATATGACAGGGCTAAAAAGTTAGAATCCGACATTTCTGGCCTTTGGGAAAACAAAGATCTGGCCGATGCATATCTTGATGGCGCGATAGCTGATATAAAAATACTAATTGATACCTATATGTCAGAAGGCGCAAAAAATCTAAAAGAAGATGACCAGTTAAAAAAATCGAGTGACTTAAAAAAGAAAATAGATGAAGAGGCTGCAGCTTTAAAAGCCAGAAAAGAGATGCTTGAAGCCCAAAAAGGCTTAGATATACAAATGGAAAATGGGGGACTTAACTTCGGAAATAAGAAAAATGTTCCAAAGACAGGCAAAGGAAGCCTTTTTATATATTAAGGGAATAAATGGGAAAATTCACACAGTTCGGGTCACAAGGTTTTAATTCATTTTCTTCTCTCAATAAGCCAAAGGAATTAACAGATTCCGAAAAAGAGCTGGTCCCATTCGTCAAGCAAGAAAGGGCAAAACAGGAAAAAGAATTTAGCCTTCTTACTCCACTTGAGCTTATATTTGACATTCTTTCTCGTGGCCAATATGTTTCTGCTAATCTCGGAGAAGATATCACCAAGGCCATAAGAGGTAAAGACGTAAATCTTCTTGAATCCATATTATCTGGGCTTACTGGAGCCAGAAAAGGAACATGGAAAAGTACATTGTTCGGAGGTCAGGACGAGGGAGATACTGAAAAATTTTCTGGAATAATTGAAAATGCCCCAGAATGGACAAAGGCCACTCTGGACGTTCCTCTTCTTGGTAAAATAAACGCTCAGGATGTTTTTGGGCTTATCGGTGATGTGGCTCTTGACCCCACCACTTATTTATCATTTGGAGCCACTAAGGCTGGAAGAAAAGCTGCTGAGGCGTATTCTGAGATAGCCGTTAAAGGAGCTTTGAAGCAGGCTGGAAAAATTGAAGAAATAGCCAAGTTTGCCAGAGATACTTTTGATACTGGTAGGTTTAAAGAGCTTCTTGAAAAAAATGCAGATTCAGCAGTTAAATACCTATCTCAACACGCTGATAAAAAAAACATGGCAAAGTTTTTAGATAATGTCGTAAAAGACGCGAAAAACCAGGCTATGAAAATGACTGCAGAGGAAGCCCAGCAAAAATTGGTAAAAGGAATAATCCAAAATAAGGATGAATTTTTAAAGAGCGCTTCTGAGACTTTGGCAAAAGGAAAACATGATAAAAATATAAAGTTCCTCGAAGACGTCCTTGGCAGCGAAGAGGCTAAAAAAGGAATAGGATCTTTAAGTGAGTACGAAAATTCTCTCAGGATTTTAAAAGATCCAAACATAACAACAGATCAGGCTAAAGCTGTTTATGAAAGACTTCTTGGCCAGGCTGAGTCTGGAGGCCTTGCTGGCCTTAAGGCCGAGAGCAGTCTTGGCAAAGCCATAAGCACTGTAACTGACTATGCTAAAGAAGTTGAAAAAATGTATTCCAATGAATTTATGCAGCAATTCAAAGGAATGGGAGAGAGATCTGTTGCCAATATATTCGGGGCAGAAATAGGAAAATATCAATATAAGCCAAATGCAATAACAAGAACATATGATCAATTTATGAGCAAGATCGCGGGGTCAAAAGTTGGTGAAAAATTTTCTGATACCGTTTGGTCTATTCTTAATGCTGATTGGTCACCTGTTGCATGGGTAAGAAAAGCTTTTGGAATAAGGAACCCATATCAGAAAATGCTAAGAATAAAAGAAATGAACAATAATTACCTTTTCCGGGAAATTGCCAAAAACCAGCTTGATGAGGTTAGTGGCATTTTCCAGGGAGTGGACCAGGATATAACATCAAAAGTCAGAGATATAATGATAGAATTTGAAGGGAAAAATATATCAGATATACTCACACCTGATGTTTTTGAGAAATTTGGCATAAAAGAAGAAAGTTCAGATCAGGTAAGAAATCTGTTTAATAATATTAGATCTTATACTGAAAAATTAAACAAAAGAGAGCAGGAACTCATAGATAAAGGCCTGTTGGCGAATTATACAGCAAGAGATAATTATTTACCAGCAATTCAGCAAGTAAAAGCTGGGAATGGAAGGCCGAGGCCTGGGCAAACTCTTAATCAGAGTTTTACACAGCAGAAATCCCTGGATATGGGCGAAAGATATGCTGCAGAAAAAGCAAGGATAAAAATGATAACAGGCTTGGATGACGAGACTGTGGATATACTCATTAAGGAAAAAAATTGGTCAACGCTCAATATGGATCTCGAAGAAATGCTCATGCATAGAGGTCTTGCTCATGCCCAAGCCATTTCACATGCCAACTTCATAGAGGAATTTAGGGAATTTGGAATAAATTTCAAGAATAATGCTGTAAAAAACTCAAATGTTTTTGATCAATTCGCAGATGTTGATGTTGAAAAATCACAAGAACTTATGACCGCAATGAGAATGGAACCCAATGTTATACCAGAAATAGGACTCTCATCTGTCCGGTCTCCTGGTTTTGAGGGGTACATGTTCGATAAAGATGTGGCTCAGATCATAGATCGAATATCCCCAGCTCTTGGAAGCGATGCTGGTATGAGTAAAATAAATGAACTAACATCTTACCTTTCATCTTTTTGGAGAGCGACTGCCACACTGAGTCCCGGGTTCCATGCCAGAAATGCTAAGAGCAATTTGTTTACGCTATATATTAAAGATGGAATTAAGGCTTTTGATCCGATAAGGGGTGTTGATTCCACCATTGCCGCTGCGTACGCTCTTGGTGAGGATGGATTCCTTAAGAAATTACCTCAAAATAAGGTAAATACAACTCTGAATAAGACAATAGCCGGTAAAACTATAAAAGAGTGGGCTGAATATGCCAGGAAAAAAGGTATAATTTCAAGCAGTACTATGGGATTCGATTTTAATGAGACAGTAAAATCATATACCCAGCAGAAAAAACTTTCAGAGAAAATAAACCCATTCAATCTCGATAATGCTGTTTTTGATTTTTCAAAGAGATTTGGAGCTGTGGTGGAATCTTCACCAAAATTTGCTTCATTCTTAAATGATATTGAGAATATGGCAAAATATGGTGATGTTTCAGAGCAGGCACAGGAATGGTCTGTGGCCCAGGCCAAGAAATGGTTTTTTGATTATGAAGACCTGACAGACTTTGAGAAAACAACTATGAAGAAAATTATTCCCTTTTATACCTGGATAAGAAAGAATATTGCGCTGCAGATGACTCAAATAGCTGAAAAGAAAAATATGTACAGCCAGTTTGCAAAAGTAAACAATATGTTGTGGGATGAGGGTGTAGAAAAGGATGATATTCCAGAATGGATTAGGCAGGAGGCTTATATACCTGTTGGACAAAACGAGGATGGATCTGAGAGATTTTTAGATCCCGGACTTCCATATGCTGATGTAAACGCTCTTCCTGTAAAATTTGAGATAGTGAATGGGATACCGATTCCCAAGCTGTCAATTGGGGCCGCTTACGATGAATTTCTATCGATGGCGGACCCTGCAATCAAAACAATAGCTGCTTTGTCGTCCGAAAAAGGATATGACCCTTTCAGGAAGAGGGATCTTGAATCTACCGCTCCTGCTCCAAGGGCTTTTAGGCTTCTTGGGTCTAACCCGAAGATAATGGAAATAATTGATTCTGCAATAAAAGCTGCTGGATACGAAAATGGGCTAAACGCCCAGAAAAATGACAAAGGGCAGCTTGAAATCGACGGAAAGATAGCTTATTTGCTGGAAACTCATTTTTTGCTTTTGAAAAGATTGGACCAAATAGGGCAGGGCATTTCTGTTGTTTTTCCAGCAGTAGAACAGGCAATTGAAAACGCGACAGGTTATTCTGATTTATACCAAGGTACAGAGAAGCTATTCCAGTCAATGTCTTATTATTTGGGTATAAAGCAGAAGGACATAGATCTTGACAGGGAGGAAGGGTTTAAATTCAGAAAAGCTCTCGAAAAGGCTGAAAAGAAAAGATCTGAGTATAAAAAAAGTCAGCCTGGCTACAAGAAGATTCTTGATAAATATATAAAATCTAATGAGGCCAGGGTTAAAAGATTGAAAGGTGCATCAAATTGAGAGATATCGAAAGTGTAATGTCCGCAAAAGCCAAAAGATCAATAGCTGACGCTTCTCAGTCTGTTGACGCTCTGCCACCGGGATATATGAAGGGTTTTATACTTCAAAATATAAAAGGCCAGCTTGTTGTCGGGTCCGGAATAGCCAATATAAGAAGCAAGAGAACGGTTCAAAAGACTGAATACATAATATCCGGTGATGACTTTGTTGCAAAAGGAAGCATACCTCCTGGCCTTTTTTATTCAGTTTATGTTAGCAATTCCCTTGATTACAAAGTGGACTCTATTGATCCTGTGGCCGATCAGAGAGATTTTGCTTTTTACCACCCTACTCTTTACGGATACAGGTATATCGGTCAATTTTTCATGGGAGCCGGTGGCGTATATCAGCAAGTAATATCATATGATCCAACTGGCTTTAATTCCTTAAATACAAACCTTGTTGACTCTTTGCTTCTTGCAGTAAAGGAATATCTTAGTGTAGGATATAGAGGGAGTGGTACTCCTGAAAATCCTCAAGAGGGTGATAGTTTTTTATATATAGATGGAGACGAAATAAAAGTGGTAGAAAGAACTAATGGATCATGGGTTGATAAATGGAGAATTGGTGGGGCTATTGTTGGCCTTATTGCCAGCATGGTTTTCGCTGCTGGTGCATGTCATCCTGGATATGATTTATCTTTGATTGAAAATATCCCAGCTAATTCTTTTTCTTTGTTTAATTTTAATAATAGCTATTACGATGAAACAGAAACCAGACTTGTTGAGTACACTAATACAGTATTTGATTCTACTGTTAAGAAATTTGGATCTCATTCTGTTGCTATGGACCCAGCAAGGGTTGTTGCTAATGTGTATTTTTTCAATGACCTTGTTAATATAGGTAATTCGTTTACTTCATCATCTTGGATCAATCTTAGTAGTCCTTATTCTAACCCATCATCAGA
Source organism: uncultured Oscillospiraceae bacterium (assembly GCA_964453505.1). Classification (GTDB taxonomy): domain Bacteria; phylum Bacillota; class Clostridia; order Christensenellales; family Aristaeellaceae; genus CAYVPJ01. Next base: position 23,163 of record CAYVPJ010000032.1, read on the forward strand.
CACTCTTTTGTTTTTTGGATTTTATGATTCTAATTCTGCATCAATTACAGTAAACGACGATCTTTCAATAAGCGTTCATTTGGAAATGGGCAATGATGTGGTATTTGATGGTGATTGTGGAATAAAAATGACATTAGATGAGTGGAATTTGCTTTCGTTTGTGTATGATTCTATAAATGAAAAATTTTACTTTATTAAAAATTTAGAAACATTTGAGATTTCATGTTCTGGATATTCATGGGAAAATGATCCCGAAATATATCTTGGTCTATTGGCCAGCATAGGAAGCTATCCATATAGGAAAGCATATCTTGATGAAACGCTAATAGCTGATGGTCTTTGCAGTTTGGATCTTATTTATCAGCATTATAATCATAATAAAAATTATGATACGACTATATCCTGGTCCGATTATAGTATATGGTGTTCTCCTGGAGGTAAAATACGTTTTTTTGACCATATGGATTATCCAGCCCTAAGTCCTGGGCATATAATTACAGTAGAGGATAGGCCGTCAACATGGCTTGTTGACGGTGGTGAGTCTGATACCAATTGGAATGATGTAGACCTAACATCGTTGGTTCCAAGAGGAACTACAGCTGTTACCATATATGGATATACTGAAATAACTGGAGCATCGACAGAGGAAACAAGGCATGTCCTTTTTAGGCCTTCGGGGTCTACAGAAACAGACGTTACTCGATGTGAGTATACCCCGCATCCAACATCAGCCACAGGTCTTAGGTGCCCAATTGAGAAAAAAATACTCATAGGCGCTGATCGTAAATTCCAATATCAAAAAGGGGCCAGTGTTATCCATTTGCACATAAGTATAAAGGAGTTCGCATAATGGATTTAAAGAAAATAAGAACAATAATTATGATCTTTTCAATAGGATCAATATACTACCTAATTGAAGGATTTTGGCGCGGATTCCAGAATTGGCCATCCTTGATTGCGGAAGTATCTTTGTGGATGCTTCTCATAGGAGGAATTGCTGGAGTTGTCAATGGAAATATAAACAAAATTAACTTTATAAGAGAAAATTTTAATGCATTCTTTCAGAGCGTTCTGTTTTCTCTGGTCGTAACTTGTATTGAATTTATTACAGGATGCATTTTTTCGGAATTTGGAATAAAGATTTGGGGATATTCTCATTTAAAATACGATTTACTTGCCCAGGTATCTGGCGGCCACATTTCTTTTACATTTATGTTTTTCTGGTTCCTTATTGCCCCATTTGGATACTGGCTTTATGACCAATTATCTTTCCATTTTTTCAAAGATGGGAACACTTATAATTTAAGTTTGCCATATATTCAGTTATTTCAATTCTGGATTAAGCCAAATATACAGGAGAGGATAGGGTGATGCCTGGAATGACAGAAGAAGACAAAGAAATTATCGATCTCAAGTTATCCAAAATGGAGTCGGCGATAAAGCAAGAACTGTTTGATCTGCAGCAGCCATATAATATAAAAATCGGAGAAATACACCAAGAAATAATGGGATATGGCGAAAGGCCTGGAATTTCAAAAAGGCTTGAAAAGCAAGAATGCAGAATATACGACATAGAAGATAGGCTTAGGGTTATTGAGGACAACAGAAACGGAAAGATTGAAACAAGAAAGGCCATATTTGGGATGATAGGAAGTGGCGGCCTTGTTGGGGCACTGGCTTGGTTGAGCCAGTTTATAGGAGGTGGAAAAGCACCGTGAACAATAAAGATATTTTGAAGATAATGTTGGAAGTTGTTTCCAAAAAAGAGTACCAGCCTGGATACCCAAATGCTCATGGGGTGGCGTCAACACATTGCGCTGAGGCTGCTGTTGAAATTGCAGAGGCTCTTGGATTTGACACAAGGCCTGTTTTGAACCCGAAGGGAATTGGTTGGACAAGTGCTAACGAAATATTCAAAAATGCGCGTGTGGAAATTTTAAAGGGAAGCATAGAATCTATAACAGAACACGAGGCAATAGCTGCGGCCAACAGCGGAGAGCTTGTTTTCGTTCTTGCTTTTTCTCTTACGGGAGGGCATGGTCATGTTGCTGTCGTAGCTCCAGAAACAGCCCCTTACGTAAGGGGTAAGGGGTGTCCGATAGTTCAGGCCGGAGAATTTTGTGGAAGATCGAACAGGGCTGACGTTTTTGATGTTACAAACTTGACTCCACCCATGTTTGCAAAACTAAGGAGAAAGAAATGACGGATAGGAAATTTAAAGCATTTTTAATCGTAGCTATTATGCTTTTTGTATTATCAGGAATGACTATCATTATGACACCAGCTGCATGGCCTTTTATCTCTGGAGCCTCAATTGCTGGATTGGTCGCGGTTGCCACTACTTTTTTCACAGGGAATGTGGCTCATGCTTGGCAAAAATCTAAAAACTTCATCCCGCAACTGCAAAAAGGAGAAAAGGATGAAGATGCATGAAAAAATTATTATTTTCTCTTTACTTGTTGTTCTTCCTGTTGCCGGTTTTTCCTTCGGATTTTGGCTTGGAGGTGGATTCAATAATAACCCAGATGTTGACATTGAGAGAAGAGAACAGGTTATACAAGAAGGACTTGGATCAATTGAATCAAATAATATCCAATTTGAAGAAAAACTCAATGGAGAGCGAAAAGATAGAGACGAGTTTGAGAGAATTATTATCAAGGAAGGATATCTCAATTCGGGACTTAAGTCTGATGTTAAAGAATTACAAGGACTCTCTATTCGTATTAAAAACAGAGCAGAAGAAATTGATAGAGGATTTGAGGATGTTATCAAGCAAATACTCGAATTTAAAAACAATATCAACAATACAGACAATAGCCCTTGTGATTGAGTCTTTGGCAATTATTGGCTTGTCTTTTTTGTTAAGCCAATCAAAATAAGAATATTGGAGGTCTATCATGGCCCTTTTTCGTGATATAAAATTTACAGAAGGATCTGGTGATGTAATCACAGATACAGTAGCAAGCAAGACTTTAACCCCAGAGGTTGCTGGAAAATCGTTTAACTGGGGACTTGATATTGTTAATGGAGTAGAAAAATCTTTTTTATCAATGAACAGGTCTCATAAGCAGTATCCAGCAGGTGGTGTTGGATACACATGGCTTGGAACTCCGTATTCTAATGCATTTTTTGACGGATCTAACAATCTTCAGTGGACAGTAGCTATTCATTTTAGAGCTATAATGAATCAGCAAGGTGTTATATTTAATTCACAGGGCATAAAGCTACTGTTTTCTCCGGGTTACTTAAGATGGGGTAATGGTGGAGATACTATGGTTAACACAACAGAGTTTATTCGCGGCAAGTGGGTTACGCTTATTTTTTCTTCGAGTGATGGAAACAATGTTAACGTGTGGTTCGAGGATATGACTACGGCAGGAATGCTTAGGACCTTTTCAAAAGGAGAGAATGGTGCAAGACTTTACGGTACATATTTGAGACTAAATGCTGAAAACACAGAAACCAATGCTGGGCCTGCTCACATAAACAGGCTAACTTTTTATACGCATGAGATGAGTGAGGCAGAGAGGCTTGCTTATCAGGTAGAACAGGGTGGAGCTTCTTCGGCATATGAATTTAGTTTTTCAAACAAAGACCCATTGAAGACCGGCTTTTCATATATATGGGATGAAAGAGACAGTGAGATAAGTGCTTCTTGGCTGGATACGATAAGTTTTATTGGGAAAAAATGGTTTAGATGGAGACATGATGGCGGAACATGCCAATCTTGCTCTATGGGGTATGTAAAAAGAAATCTTAATGTCATTTGGATGCATTCTAAAACTTACTTTCCAACTGACATCGATTTTGTGGATGGTGCTTTTTACACCAGACGATTCCGTATTTTTGGCTTATTTAACAATACAGTCGATCTTGCTGGAGACTTAATAAACCTCCAGCTTGCTGGAGATATAACAACAGATGCTTTGACTCTGTATGAAGTTAGGTACAGAAATTCTAGCGGAACAACTCAGATATTGCTTGATGGAAGAACCATAACCAAAGGAGTGGCTCTTGCCTGGGACATGAAAGTTGATTTTTCATCTGGAACTATAGATGTGTGGCTAAATGGGGAAAACGTTTGCAATGCATCTGGCCTTACTTTAAACATAAAAGCTGAATTTTTTGGCATAGGCCCATGGCAGGGAATCCACATGAACCCTGCTGTTCCGCCAGACACAGACTATGCACCATCTATAGATTATACTGGTGGCGAGTATTACGAAACAGAACAGTACATAGGCGAGTCCATGTATGTTCCAGAAAATATTAGGTCGAACAAAATGAGAGAAAACTCATTTATGATTCTACATTCAGGAGGAAAATATGGCTCTTACGGATATGGGCGGGGGTAAGTTTAAATTAACAGAAGCGGCTGATGCTTTGAGTGGCGTTTATTACATCGACTGGATACAATGGCTATCAAAGTCGGCTACGGCTGGAGACGACTTGCTTATAGAAGATGGTGATGGAAACGAAATACAATCGGGAGTTGCTGATGGAGAAAACTTTCATCAGATATACCCTGTTGGTCAGTATTATACCGACTTAACAATAGATACAATCGACTCCGGTGCTGTTTATGTGAAAACAAGAAAGCATCACGCAAATCCTTAAACAATTTTATTGTATTGACATTCTTTGTATAATTTTTTATACTAATCTCAAAAATCACGCTCTTGCATATATAGCAAGAGCGTGTTCATTATTTTGAGAGGGAATGGTTCTTATAACTTCTATTGTGATAACTAAATAATTTTAGAATCCATTATATTCTCAAACAGACTGTCGATAGTATTGTCGATAAAAATTTTTTAAGAAAAGAGGTGAGTTTATGGATTTTTTTGGTTTAAATATAAATCAAGGCAAAAAAGAACCAACCTATGATAGCATTGCAAAGAATGATGATGGAAACTGGGTTGTGTTCGGAATTTCCAAGAGCAGAGTTTTTGAATCTTATGAAGAAGCAGAAGCTTTTTTAGAAAAAAATAGTTGTAAATAAAAATTTTTGGAGGAAAAGAATGAATAAAATTGACTTAAGTAAAAACCAATTGGTTGATGGTGACATAAAGGTTAGGTATTGGGATACCGATAAAAATTTTTGGAGGTAAAGAATGAGTTGAGGCAACAGAGATTGTAAAAAAATTTTTTCAGAAAAAAACGAGCTTGGCGGTTGTAAATACGCAACTGAATCTACCTGTAATCAAGTATGCTAATACTACTTGCAAGAAAAAAATTTAACAAAGACTCAAAAAAGATTATTAGGCATAAAGGAGTAGAAAATGATTATTAGAAAAATAGGTTTAAATAAAGAAATTCCTAATAAAATTTATACGGAACTGTGTAATATATGCGAAAGACAAGGCGTTTTTATGGCTTGCGGAAGTCCTGAAGATAAATGGATTCAAGTGCAATTTGAGAATGAAGTTGCCTATTTGGCATGGCTAACGGCTATGGGTTTAGCTGGTATAAAAGAGAGGGTTTGATATGAAAAAGCCGTACAGATTATGGAAAAGAGAAAATGGTGTATTTTATTATTCAGCCAATGGTAAAAATTGGAAAACTACCGGAGAAAAAACAAAGGCTGCAGCAATAGCTGTGGCCATAAACTCAATCGGTAAAAATCCAGATATAAAGCCTATCAGCTTGGGCGACTTTTTAGCCCCTTATTTCACTGAGGATTGCCCACATTCAACGAAGTTGGCTTCCGAGGGCAGACCATCCACCTTGAGGCATATAAAGGCTCAGAGGTACCTTTTTGAGAAATACGTATTTCCTGACATAATAAGCGATATTCCCATCCTCATGTTAAAAAAAGGAGATTTTATCGACATGAGGTCCAGGCTCCTTAAGATAACTGGACCGCGAACTGTTAACAAAATATTTACCGCGATCCGGACGGCGCTTAATGAAGGTGTTTTCCGTGGTGATATACCAGAAGATCCAACAAAAGGTATCAAGCTGGTTAAATATGAAAAGAAGCGGACCATAATAATATCCCCGGAAAAACTTCGGGAAATGTTTCCTGAAAATTCCCTGGGACCGTGGAACAATCGTCTGGAGAAATGCTGCTTTTATCTGGCGGCCACTACCGGTATGAGGCGAGGTGAGGTTCTTGCTTTAAGGTGGTCCAGTATCGATTTTTCCAAAAAAGTAGTGTGGATATCCGAGGCTTTCAAGGATGATCAAGATACCATTGGGCTGCCTAAATGGAATAAGAAAAGATTCACTCCGATTCCAAAATTAGTTCTCGATGAGTTGCAAATGTTGAAAGTCATGTCTAAAAATGATCTTGTTTTCTGCAATGATTCAGGAAAAAGACTCAGTAATTCATGGTGGCGAGATTCTTTTAATAGAGCATTATCCCGTATTGGCATAGGTAAATCTCCAGGGCTAAGCCCTCATTCTCTCCGACACACCCTTAATACAATACTCCGATCACAAGGCCTTGAAGACTCTAAAATAAGAAAAGCTCTCGGGTGGGGATCTGAAATTATTCAAGATAATTACACCCACTTCCAGCCTGAACATTTAGAAATCCAGGGAAAATTAGTAGGCAAAATATTTGAATAATATCCGATTCTTAAAGAATCTTTGATTTTTTATTTTTAAAAAAAATTACAAAAAAATTTTTCAAGTCTTGCATTGTTTTTACAGGAATATATCCGATTCTGATATGAATCGGATACTATTATTTTTGGTATATTATTCAACAGTAAAAGAGTAATTAACCATAGTTTCTGATTTTTTAAGATAGCTAAGGTACACAAAGAAGAGTAAAGAAGAGTAAAGAAAAGAAAAGGATATATTGTCAAAAAAAATAAAATATTTTTTTTGAAAAAAGTGTTGACAAATAAATCAATATTTGTTAAGGTAACATTATCAAAACGGAGGTGAAAATGCCTGAAAATAAAAGGCCTTACGTTCATGTTGCCGCAAGGGTCGATAAAGCAATAAAAGTGCAAGTAGATATTTATTGCGCGAAAGCGGACTTGGATGTTCAAGACTTTGTCAAGGCCGCAGTATTGGAAAAGCTCGAAAGGGAAAACTCACTTCCCAAATCGTTAAAAAAATAGCTTTTTTAATGAAATCCTTTTAGCTGCTTCCCGGAATACAGCGCCGGGAATTTGGGAGGGCCTTACAAGAACGTGTTGTAAGGCCATGGTTAAAGAGCATGAGCGCATAGATCAGGCTCGAGGAGGTTCGAATCCTCCGACTTCCACTACTCGAAAGAGTAATGTCAACCATTTGTTCAGCCGGGAGAAGGTTGGAGGTAATTGTCCGTAAAATTTCAGGGATGATAACCCTTTGATACCCTGTCTCCAAGAATTGGATTTGTGGGTTCGAATCCCACCGGCTGAAAGTGAGTCTTTAGTCTCACGACTCAGGGGGGTATAAATACCATGGCAATGCTTATACTTGCGACCGAAAAACTTAGACTGGTTAGTTTTCGTATGCTTTTAATTCCCAGTAGATAGAGCATACTGCGAAAGGGTTGATTATTAGCTTAAGAGGTAGAGTACCTGCGTCTAAGCAGGAGGTATCCTGTTCGAGTCAGGATATAATCAATAGGGCTGTTGGCCTTAAAAATCATACTTTAGTATGAGTCGGACTTTTTGTATGTTGTGGCTTAGTACGTTGTGCAATCCACAATTATTTAAGAAAGGATTTTATGGCAGAAGAAGTTAAAGAAAAAAAAGGTATTGTTGTTTATACGGCAACAGATGGAAATCAAATCGAGTTAACTCCAGACATCGTAAAAGGTGCCCTGGTAAAGGGAAACTCGAACATGAGTTATCGTGAGATATTTATGTTCATGAAATTGTGCGAAGCCAGGAAGTTAAACCCATTCATTGGAGATGCTTATCCGGTAAAATTTGGTGATGCTGATGCTCAAATTATCACATCAAAGGATTATTGGCTTAAGAAAATTAAGTCATGCGAAGGATATGAGTGGCATAAAGCCGGAATCATCATTTTAAAACAAGGAAAAGATGGCCCAGAGGTGGAGCGTGTTGTTGGTACATTTTTTCTTCCAGACCTTCATCAGCTTGTAGGTGGATGGTCTGAGGTTTGTATTAACGGAGAAGTGAGAGAGCATTCAGTTACTTTCTCAGAGTACAATTCTGGAAAATCTACATGGAAGGCGATTCCAGCAACAATGATAAGAAAAGTTGCTCTCGCGCAGCTTGTCAAAGAAATTCTTCCAGAGGAAACGGCAGGATTTTATGACGAATCTGAAATTGTTATGCGTGATGCCACTCCAGGTAAAGGTTCTGATGCTTCCGAAATAAGAGCCAAGATCAAAGAGGCTCTTTCAGGTAAAAACGGAGAAAAGGTTTTTTCAAAAAAGGCAGATGAATTAACCGATATTGATGCTTTAAATTCTCTATTAGCATCTGTTTCAAAGCTTGATAATGCCATAAAAGAAGGTGAGGATGAATTAAATGGGTGAATTGATAAGATGGGAAGCTGGAAAAGAAATCACGAAGGCTAATTATAAAAAAGCTGGAGAAATTGCCAGGAAAATAAAAACGGCACAGAACGATATTGAGGCCAAGATGAAAGAATCTGTTAAGGCCGCACATTCGCTTCATAAAACAATTAAGTCGGTAATGGACAATGAACTTGAACTGTACAAGCTGAGAGAGGAAGAGATTAAAAAAGAACTTGCCTCTTTTCATAAAAAATTCCCTGACATAAAAATAGACAAGGTTGTATTTACTGATACGTTAGAGCCTTTAATCTTTGATGAATCGGTTATTCCAGAGGAATACATGTTGAAGGTTCCTAACATGGAAAAAATAAAAGAAGCCGTGAAATCCATGGGAAAGCTTTTTAAGTGCGAAGGAATTGCTATTAAAGAAGTTGTTCAGGTGCGGATCAATGGCGATAAAAGTTGAATTTGATGCCGATTCACACAAGTATCTTGTGAACGGAAGAATAGTTCCGTCAACCACCGAGAAGCTTGCCTCTCTTGGATTCATAGACAGTAAATGGTTCAAAGAAGGTTCTGCAGAAAAGGGAACAAAGGTGCATGAATATCTTGATCTTATAGATCTCGGCGTTGATGTTTCAATCCCTCTTACTATCCAGACATACATCGATGCGTATCTTTCTTTCAGGAAAGATCTCCCATCCATGAGGCCTTTGTATTCAGAAGTGGTATTTTACGATTCATCGACAAAAACATGCGGAAAAATTGACAGGGTTTTTGAGGATACAAGGGATAATACGATAATTGTAATAGACTTAAAATCTGGTGTTAAAATAAAAAAGCCACATGCTTTGCAGCTTACATCTTATTGCATCGGTATGGAAAAGCATTATAAGTATAAGAATGTAAGGTGCGGATCTTTGTACCTTAAACCGGATGGAAAATATAAGTATCAAGAATACGACAGACTTGATAAAATATGGAGAGCAATCTCTATATCTTATAACTTCAAGGAGGGTATATGAGCTTAAAATCAGTTTGCAAGATCGAAGGATCAAAGAATGGATATTTTGTTCAATTCCCAAACCCTGGATATGCAGAGTTCTTTAAGAGAAGAGTAATGCCAAGGCTATCTAAGCATGGCATGGCTGCAGAGATAACGATATCCGAACCAATCGAGACTGATTCCCAGGTTTTTATGAGGCTCTTCCATCTACTTCGCGACAAGTTTGCTTCTCATAACAATGAAAAAAGAACGGAAATGGAAGAAAATCTTATTCGACAATTCGGCATTAAAGAGGGAATCAAGCTAAGACTCAAAGCCGACTATGGTGGTCGTGATGAAGGTAAAGAGCTGAAATCCCTTACCAATTACACCAGGGGAGAGTGGATAACTCTCATCCGTGGTGTTCTGACTGAGGCCTGGGAGCAGGGGATAAATGCTGAATCGATAAATGTTGAGTTCAATGGGAGAGTAGGATGAAGTCGGCTCCAGTAAGTATTCCAAAAAGACATAAAAAGACATTAAAGCTTTTATCTATGTATGGATACCAGTGTCCAATAGCAAAGTCTATGGGTCATTGGGGAGAATGTCACGAACTTCACCATGCGAGAGTCCACAACACGGCATTAAACAGGAAATTGTATCCGAGGCTAATGCATTCATTGTG
>CAYVPJ010000032.1:33279-41465 GCA_964453505.1 uncultured Oscillospiraceae bacterium
ATTTCCTGCAGCGACACCCTTGTATAGCGATGGCATTAAATATGGAGGATAAAGAATGAAAATAAATTTTGAATTAGATTTTGATGATTTTTATAATGAGGATGATGGGACTATTTCAGAAGCAATCAAAAGCCATCTTTTGCACAAAATAAGTGACAGAATTTACAATGATTTAAAAAAATCTTTAGATTATTAGATCTCAGAAACAATAAAGCAAAAACTTGATGAACAAGTAGAAAGCCTTTTCAATGGTTTTGTTCACAAGAAGATTTCAGTTTCCGATAGATGGGGCAATGTTGAAGAAGAGGGAACCATAGAAGAGATTTTGCAGAAAAGGTTTGACGAATGGCTATATGAAGATATTGGTAAAGATAGATATGGATCAGGAAAAACAGAGTCAAGAATTGACAACATAATTAGTAAAAACTTAAAAGAAAAGGGAGAGCGTTTTGTTAAAGATGCTGTTGAAGCTGTTTCCAAAAGGCTCGAACAAACTCTGAATGAATCATTGAAGAATAAAATTGGAGAAACTATTGCAAGCAAGATAGGTCTTGAGCGATTGTTGCCACAAATAGTAAGTGAGAATATGGGAGATTAAATTATGATAAATATTAACGAAAGTGTAATTGAGGGTAATCTTGTGGCTGATGCCGAGACAAGCTTTACTAACACAGGAAAGCAGTACACGAAGTTCACTGTTGCGAATAATATCTATGGAGGCAAGGATAATTCTGGAAAAACCATAGAGAAAGCATCATTTTTTGGAGCAACTATTTGGGGAAAAGCTTCTGAGATATATGCCAGTGACCTGAAAAAAGGGACCCATGTATTGCTAATAGGAAAGGTGTATATTGAGACCTGGGAAAACAAGGGAGAAAAGAAATACTTTACAAAGATTCTTGTAGATACGATTCGCGTTATACCAAAAAGGTCTGGGGACTCTCAGGTCGCAAGCGCTTTTGGCGGGACTATTCAGAACTCAAATGGTTTTGGATTTGGGCAGCACGATTCACAACAATCTGGACAGTTTGAAGATGACATACCATTTTGAGGTAAAACTATGAAAAAAATGTTTGTGCTGTCAAAAGATAAAATTGATTTACATAAACCGAAATGTATCTTTGGATTTTATTCAAAAGATCAAAAAAAAATGGTGCAATGTGGTAAAGAGGCTGTGCTTACTTATGGTAAAAAATATTCCGATGGGATATGTCCTGAATGTTCTCAAAACATTGCATCAAGAGGCGTTCTGACAGAGGGTCTTGATGGAAGAACCTACCAATCTCCGATAGAGGCTCTTGCCTTATCGAGAGAGTATGAAATGATTGGGGAAGAGAGATATGGGCAGAAGGCAAAAAGTAGCTCTTGACTATTACTATGTTCAAGTCAACACTGACCAGGTTGAAAAATTACTCAAGGCAAAATTCGGCCTTGAGGGTGTTGGTGTTATCACCCAGCTAAAAAGATGTATCTTTGGAGACAAAGGTTATTATATGGAATGGACAGACGATGACGCTGATGTTTTCTCTGCTGAGAATTACATAAACCGGGATCGTCTGGATTCCATTATTGATTTCCTTTGCGTTAAGGGGATTTTTGACAGATCACTTAGAGATTCTGGTGTTTTGACAAGTAAAGATATTCAGGATCAATACATTGCAGCAAGTCTTAAAAGGACTTCCATAGAAATAAAGCCTGAGTACTTACTGACAGATCCGTTTGTCCCGGCATGGAGCAGCCTTAAGGTTTTATATGGTTCTGAAAAAATAAAAAAAGAACCTGAAAAGATTCCAGAAAAGCCGAAAAAAAAGAAATCAGTAACAAAAAAAGAGCCTTCGCTTCCTTATGGAAATGATTTGTATCGCGCAGCTTTGGATATTTACGAGCAGGATCAAAAAATACCAAGGTATGATATTGAGAAAAAAAGGCTTAGTGAAATATTCGGGTGGATGGCTGGAATGGGAATCCTGTCAGCTCCAGCGATATCAGCTCTTGCCAAAGCCCACAAGCTCATCATGAAAGATGATAAATTTTGGGCAAAGAGGCCATACTTGCCATCGGCTATAAGTTACAACATGTTCAACAACTTGGTTGCATGGATGCAGGATTCTCATAGAAAAAAAATAAAACAGGAAGAGGATTTCCAGTCAGCAGATGAGATCTTGGAAGGAATGGACTTCCATGGTTAAAACATCATCAGATCTCGTGAAGCTTCTGAATAAAACATTTGCAAAAGATGATGACCACAAGTATAAAGGACCAATGGGAGGGATAATAGCCAAGTATTATGAAAAATATCCGGAAGAGGCTCTCACGAGAGTGTTCATGGTTATTTGCGAGAATTGGAAAGGCGACTTTGGACCACCAAATCTTGGGGCTATTATCGATATGGTCCGGAAGCATAATGATACTGTTTATCATGACAGGGCCGTTAGGCTTAAGTATGAACCGAAGTCTCTTCCAGAATCTACGGAAGATTTTATAGGTCCGGAGGCTATGGAACATTGTTGGAGGCTTGTTGGCCAGTTTATGTCCCAGAAAGACAAAACTAAAAAATTTGAAGAATTTCAAGTAGAAATGGAGAAAATTTTAAATGGGAGAAATAGTAAAAGTTAAAACATGTCCATTCGGATGCAAAAAGGAAATGCTTTCTGTTTATGATCGAGGATCTCATATCCAGTGCAGGGATTGTGGAATTGTTTTCACAAAAGGTCTTGAGGCATGGAACAACCGAAAGCGCGGAGATTTCCTGGAAATCGAGTATTGATATGGAGAAAGAAAAAAAGGATTATGCTGGTTGGCCGAAGTGGGCCAAAGAGCTTGATGAAAATGGATATAAGGCAATGTGTCTTGCTTGGGACAATGTAGCACGTGATGATGAGAAAGAAATAGCTCAACTTATAGGTGTATGCATTGTAAGTAGTTACCCATTTTTTCTCAAGCTAAACGATGGTAGGGTAATAATAAGAAAATATATAAGCAAAGCTCCCGAGAAAGTAAAAAGGATAAAGAGCTGGTGTGATATATTTGAGATTCTGAAATCGAAAAATTATGCTAATGGATCTGACGCATTCGATTCTCCAGGAAAAACTTCTTTTTTTTATGTAATGATTAGGTATTGCGGAAAAAAGATTTTCGATGTTCCTTGTTATGATTGGGACGATGAATGGATAGAGGAAGTTTATGAGTGATTCGTGCTGGAGGGATGTAATCAGGAAAGTTTCGGAATCAATCCCATATTCAGCATATGTTTCAAGCGGGGATGTCGATTTGCCAGGAGTTTACTTGCTTATAAGAAACAATGTTTGTGAGTATGTTGGCCAAGGCGTTAGTATAAAAAAACGCTTATACCGGCACCCTCATTACAAAAAAGGTGAGCATGAAGTGGTATCGCTTATCTATTATAAAATAGGAACAGGTGACAGTAGGAGGGATAGAGCCGAAACTGCTCTTATCGCTCTTATCAATCCACCACTAAATAAGGTAAAAACAGTTAAAGGGAAAAGGAGGTAGCTTGTATAAGATAAACAATTATACGACTGTTTGGATTTGTCCCGGGTGTGGTTGCAAATATCACATAGATGACATCCCGGAAGAGTGCCCTGATTGTGGGTATGTGTATGAATATCATGATGAGTTTGAAAGAAAGGAAGAATGATGAACGAATTAGACAGGCAGAATGTTATAAATAAGTATTACGATGCTTTTGTAAGCAAAAAAGATGGAGTATTCGACTTTAAAGAAAATGGCAAAAATCTCAGAGCTTTTCGCGAAAGCTTAAGAGTGACAAGGGAAGATGTAACAGTGAACATGACGGCCTCCTATGTCGTAGAGCTTGAATTGGGATTCGCTAAACCGAATGCTGATCATTACATTCAATACATTTCCAATGTTGTTGGTGCTGCGGAAATTATTCACGAGAGGATTGGGAGGAAATTATGTCTAAAATGAATTTAGAGGGATTTATCCAGAGATTCAATTCTGGATATTTTGAAGGAAATGATAATGTCTTTTTAACAGGTACTACAGCTTTTGGCATCAGTGGGCGTGACTCTGATGTGGATATAGTAGCAAGCTCAGTTTTTTTTAACGAACATTCCGATTATAGTTCCGATGATGCTGATAATTCAGAGCTGTTAGAATCTTCTGATTACCCGGATATTGTTTTTAAGAAAAAAGTAGCAGGTGTTAATTTCGACATAATAGTTCCTTTCGATAATACAAGGCTTGAATCATGGAGAATGGCAACTGACATTGTTAGTAGGATGAGTTCCGATGATAATCTTAAGGAGAAATTAAGAGATAAGGATCTTAGGGTGGGTATTTTCCGTGCTGTTTTTGATTACTGCGAAGTATGAGTAAGTTCAAAATAAAAGGCAAAAGAATAACAATTAAACTATTAGCCTTATCGGCTTTTGTAATTGCTGCTTCTTTTGCCTGTGCTAAAATAGTTGAAGTATCAGAGCAATGCAGGAGTTTAGAACTTTTTTGCGTAGGGATGCTTGTCCTTGCCATGATACTTGTTTTTATTGCACTCTCGATCTTCTATATCACGAATGAACCTATAGAATATCACCACAAGCCATGCGATAATAAGCATGGGAATAGTTACGATTAACCAATCTTTCCACATTCCAGCTGTCCACTCTGAAACTCTATAAAAGTCAGAACCGACAGCTGGAGCTATTATTATCCCATTGCAGTATCCAAAAGTAAAAGCACACATAAAATATGCTTTTTTGAATAAAAAAAACAAGATTATGGTGAAAATACCGAACGTGACAAACTCCGATAAGTATCCACCCATTAGACCTGACTTTGTATATTTTTCAGACAGGGTATAATTATACCCTGCCACAAATGAAAAAACGTCTGATGCTATATATCCACCAACATGGCCCTCTTCATGGACTGGGGCAAATACTATCGTGAATGACAATATGAATCCTATAATAAATAAAATAACAAATAAAGCTTGCTTCATAATAATTCCTCAAGCGCTTTTCTTAATTCTGTTTCATCAAGCTTCTTTTCTGACCTAAGGTAGCAATCTATCCAATCAGTGAGGACCATAGCATATCCGGGCCGAAGTACTGATACTTTTACAAGAAGCGTTTCTTTGGTTTTGTTGTTTGGACCCTGTTTCACCCTCATTTCGATAGATTCTGCCATGGCGGCGTAGGCCGGGTCATAGGAATATCCCCTTTGGCTTTCGATTAGATATTTCAATTCATCTATCCGGAAAACTCCCTTTAATTCTGACATGCATTTCTTTCTTAAGTGAAGCCATGAAAGAACTGCCCTATAAACTCCTGCATGTAAATTGGGATATAGTGAGATATATTCATCTGCAACTTTATCCTCGATTCTCGCTCCTATTTTTTTCATTTTATCACTTCCATTCTTCTCGCATGGCCCCGTTTTAAAGTTTGAACTGCTTTTGTTTCTCTTTCAAATTGATCCACATAGGCCCTTATTTCTTCAAAAAAACCACACGGACGATCATTTACTCCTTTTTCTACCAGCTTAGAGACCTTTCTTAGGAAATTGCTTTCTATTTCACTCTGTACTTCTGTAATTTGTTTCATGTCCATACTTTTAATCCTTTCTTGTTTGTTTCGGCCTGCCATGGCCTCATCAGTGTCCCGGCATCAGGAACAGACAGGAGCCGAAGCCCCTGTTTTTATCTGTCAAGTATTTCTACCGCTTTTTTAATTATTGTTGTTTGGAACTTTAATCTTGCATCATCATCAGCAGCATAATAAGCAGCATAAGCATCAGCAGCATAAGCGGCAGCATCAGAAGCAGCATCAGAAGCAGCATCAGAAGCATCAGAAGCAGCATAAGAAGCATAAGAAGCATCAGAAGCATCAGAAGCAGCATCAGAAGCATAATAAGCAGCACGGGCAGCAGCAGCAGCAGCAGCATGGGCATCAGCAGCAGCAGCATGGGCAGCAGCAGAAGCAGCAGCAGCATAAGCAATAGATGGGGTGTTTAACAAATAACCTTCGGCCGCAATTATTGCCTTTCTGGGCCTGTCATCGTTTTGATATTTGCTCTCAAAAATATTTAAAACTTCTTTTGCTGCAAATATAGCTATCTCTACAGCTTGCTTTTTATTCATTAGTTTTGTAAAAAGCCACCTTGCCCAATTAGGACTTGTTTGGTTTATATTTATTAATAATGTTTCCAAGTCTGTTTCGGCTTTTTGTGTTAAAAACCAAACCCAACCCTTTCGGCATGGATTTAATTTCTTTATTTGATTCATTTTTATAATCATCTAATATCCTTTCTTGTTTTTGAATTAAAAATATAGGGGCCAAAGCCCCTATCATCAAATATCTTCGGGGTTTTCGTTTATTTCATCCGCGGATCCTTTCTTTTTTTTGCCAGATTCGATGGTTTCCAGATCGAGAGTGTCGAGTAGGTCGCCATGGAAACAAGCTCCGGCCATACCTTTTTTAATTCGGCCGCCAGCCGAACATGACGCGTTGCCATTTCCCCCTCTGGCGCATTCTGAACAATCTACCTGTAGGTAACCACGGGAATCATTCCCGCTAAATTTTGCTTTCTCTTTTTTCAAAGTAAGCACCTCCTATAATTTTACCCACTACTCAAAAGCAGCGGGATTGTTTACTGGCCCATGATCGGCCATTAAATTTTGTAGCCACCGATCCCATTCTTCATTTGGCATCATTTCAGATAAAAAAAGAAATGTTGTCCAGGCTTTATCTTTTGTTTCATAAACCTTGCCTATTCCTACACCTGTCAGCAGGTCCACTATGCAGAATCCGTCAGTAACGGACACATCATCATCATTTATAACCATGGATGGGCACAAGCAAAATATGCGGCCCCTTCTCTTTGTGTATTCAAGCATGGGGATAGCTCTTAGGGCAATATTATCCCCGCTTGCAAGCTTAGCCATTATTAGTTTTGACATACTCACCCCTTTAATATTTGTGCTTCCCCAAATGGAACAAATATGATTCTGCCATCAGGAAACTTGCTCCGGATATCTCCTTTGGAGGTATAGACCCCAACAAATGGTGTTCTTTTTCTGTATCCAAGAAACTCTTCAAGGGTATATCCCTTGACGATCTGGCCTATTTGTGGTAATTTCATAATCATTCTTTGCCTTTCTGTTTTTCCATTAAAAATGGCCCGGATTCTGCCCCGGGCCTTTTTTTATTATCTTTTCTTGGATCAAACCTTTCAGTCAGGTTTTCAAAAATTTCTTGGATCAAACTTTTCAGTCAGGTTTTCAATAATTTCTTGGATTGTAATTTCATTGCAACAATGCCTATAATTGATACTGTCAAGTCCATAGTCCCTATGGTCAAACTTGTTTAATCCTGTTTCAATTTTCCAGGATCGGCCTTCTTTCCAAACTATTGCGTTAGTATGTCCGCTGGCTCCTGTCATAATTTCCTGTAATTCTTTTGCAATTTCTCTCTTTGTCATAACAATCTCCTTAAATCATTTTAAGGGGAGTTAACAACTCCCATGTTTTACTTAATTTGTTTTTTTCTCTCTGTTTCTAATTCGTCAATTGTTCTGCCGATATTTCGCCCCTGACTGGTAATGCTGGATGTTTCCCTCTCTTGGCGATATAAATATGTACGTGTGCCGCGTTTCGTGGTTTCCACTTGTTCCGATAGTGCACGTTGACATATTTCATGTCAGGTCGGTCTTGTACCCATGTTAGCATGTCGCTGCAATCTTCCGGCCTCACCGCCCAGGCACACTTTGACGCCCCTCCCTCGGCGCGTCCCCAACCAGACATAAACCTATCTGTCGCTGTGATTAAGCAATTGTATTCCTGTTTTTCTTCTTCTGTTCTGTCATCTTCGTATATCATGTGTTTTAGTCTCCTTTTGCCTGTTAGAGGGTCAGGCTCCCAAAATGATAGGCCGCGCCCGGAGTCGAACCGGGCTATACCTTTCAGCCTTTTTATTGTCCGGCCTCCATCACCTCTTTTATTTTTAGGTTGACTCTCCTGAGTACCTCAGGGGCCGCCTTGACCACATTTTCCCTTGCTGGTTTGCCGTTGGGCTCTTTTCCTGTTTCATGGATGGTCTGCCAATAGTGCTTGGCAGATGCCAATTTCTCAAGCTTTGTCATGATTTTGCCTTCCTTGCCTTTTTTTCGTCACATCGCAAGCACAAGCCGCTGTCCTCTCTCCA
>CAYVPJ010000033.1:0-24277 GCA_964453505.1 uncultured Oscillospiraceae bacterium
ATACTGAAGGTTCTGTATCGCGGCGCGGACATACTGATATTGGACGAGCCCACAAGCTCGCTCACTCCGCAGGAGATAATCGAGCTGGTTCAGATCATGCGGAATCTGACGAACGAGGGTAAAACGGTCATACTGATTACCCACAAACTGAAAGAGATAAAAGAATCCGCCGACAAATGCACGATAATTCGGCAGGGTAAATATATAGACACGGTCAATGTGAAGGACGTGACCGAACAACAGTTGGCCGACATGATGGTCGGCCGCAACGTAGAGTTCAAAGTTGACAAAAAGCAGCAGAGCGCGGGCGACATCGCGCTTTCGATTGACGATCTGCGCGCAAAGGACTACAGGAACATCGACATATTAAAGGGTCTGTCGCTCGACGTGCGCAGGGGCGAAATCGTCGGCGTGGCGGGCATAGACGGAAACGGGCAGACGGAGCTGGTCGAAATACTGACCGGGCTTAAGAAAGCCACTTCGGGCAAAATCACGATGAACGGCACGGACGCGTTCAACAAGTCGCCGAAATATCTATACGATATAGGCATTTCATCTATACCCGCGGACAGGCAGAAGCACGGGCTAGTGCTCGACTATTCAATCGAAAACAACCTGCTGTTGCAAAACATAACAGACAAGCCGTATTCGAGCTTTGGCACGCTCAGGCGCAGGGCAATACGCGAGCACGCCAAAGAACTTATAAACAAATTCGACATACGCCCGCGCGGCTGCGAAACGCACCCCGCCGGTTCGCTGTCGGGCGGCAACCAGCAGAAGGTAATAATCGCCCGCGAGGTGACAAACGACAAAGACCTGCTAATAGCCGTAAACCCCACGCGCGGTCTGGACGTGGGCGCTATAGAATACGTTCACAAATACATCGTCGAGCAGCGCAATAAGGGCAAGGCGGTGTTGCTCGTGTCTTTCGAGTTGGACGAGATAATGAGCCTTTCGGACAGGATCGTCGTTATATACGGCGGCAGAATAGTCTATTCCACAAGCGGCGAACAGGCTGACGAAAAGAAACTGGGTCTGATGATGGCGGGAGGTGGCGGCGAAAATGCGACAAAATAACCAAGCGAAAGGGCCAAGCGTTTTGGTGAAGACGCTTCGAAGCTCGTTTCTGTATACGCTGTTCGCAATCATCATCGGCTTTATAGTGGGCGGTCTGACGCTGTGGATAGCGGGCTTCAACCCGTTCGAGGCATACGGCAGCCTCATAAAAACGTTCTTTGACTGGTCGAAGGCGGAGGGCGGCAACTTTTTCGCGAAATTCATTAACAGCTTCAAAACGAAGTCGCTGTCTTACGGAATGATAGAGTACGGCACTCCCTATATACTGACGGGTCTTTCGGTTGCGTTTTCATTTAAGACGGGCATATTCAACATAGGCGCCGAGGGTCAGTATGTCGTCGGCTCTTTGGCAGCGTGTCTGGTGGGCATATTCGTGCCCGCGCCTGCCTATATACTGATTCCTCTGTGCATACTCGCGTCCATTGCGGCGGGCGTTCTGTGGGGCGGCATCGTCGGCTATCTGAAGGTGCGCTTCGGTTCGCATGAAGTGCTGTGCATGATAATGTTCAACTGGATAGCGTACTATCTGTCGAATTTCATCGTAAGCCTGAACGGCATAAACATAGGCGGCGGAAAAACTTGGACGCAACCTATACAGGACGCGGCAAAGATAGGCATTTCGGACTGGTTTCCGAAAAACGCGGTGTCGAATAATACGCATTTCGGCATATTCTTGGCGTTTCTGTGCGTGCTTATCATATGGTATATAATATCGAAGACCACGCTCGGCTTTAAGCTCAAGAGCGTGGGCATGAACCGCGGCGCGGCCGAATACGCGGGCATAAACGCCGACCGCTGCGTCGTAGTATCGCTCGCGATTTCGGGCGCGCTCGCGTCATTGGCGGGCGGTCTGCAGATAATGGGCGTGACGAGCAAGATAAATCAGTTTACGGCGCAGGAAAGCTACGGCTTCAACGGCATAACGGTGGCGCTGATAGGCTCGTGCAACGCGTTCGGCGTGCTTATAGCGGGCTGGTTTTTCGGCATACTCAAATACGCGGGCAGAAGCATGAAGCTCGCGGATAACACGCGCGTGCCCAAGGAGATTATCGACCTGATAATGGGCTGCATCGTGTTCTTCATCGCCATATCCGGGCTATTCCGTTCGTTCATATTCAAGCGCATCAAGGGAGGCGACATGTTCTGATGACGCAGATATTATTGAGTCTCGGAGTCGTGTTGAACGCCACGCTCATGTATACGCCGCCTTTGCTGTTCGCGGCGCTGGGAAGCTGTTTTTCCGAGAAAAGCGGCGTTGTGAATATAGGTCTGGAAGGCATGATAATAATCGGCGCGTTCACGGGCGCGGCGGTCGGCTGCTTCATTGACGCCCCGTGGCTCGCGTTTCTGTGCGCGGGCGCGGCGGGCGGCCTGCTGGCGCTTCTGCACGCGTTCGCGACAGTGACGTGCAAAGCCGACCAGACGATCTCGGGCACAGCGATAAACTTTCTGGCGACCGGGCTTTCGGTCTATATATGCATTCAGCTTTTCAACTCGTCTGAGACCGCGAAGGTGCTCGGAAAACTCCCTCGCCTGTTCGAAGGCGCTTTCGTATGGATGCGCGACGGTCTGCCCGAAAAGCTGGAGACGACGTTCGCTTCGGTCGAGGCGGCGGCTGTCGTTAAGGCGCTTCCCGATTGGCTGGGCGCTAAGGCTTCGGCTCTTATGGGCGGTCTGCCGGACGCGCTTCGCTCGCTGTTCGGGCAAAACAGCTTCCTCGATCTGGTTTTCAACGGTTACGCGTCCACGTATCTGGCGTTCTTGCTGGTGTTCATAACGTGGCTCGTGTTCTACAGAACGCGCTTCGGGCTGCGCCTCAGAGCCGTCGGCGAGCACCCGAGAGCGGCTGACACTCTGGGCGTGAACGTGTATCTTGTCAGATATATTTGCGTGGTGCTGTCGGGCGTGCTCGCGGGCTTCGGAGGCGCGACGATTACGCTGGCGACGATTTCGCAGTTCCGCCCGTCGGTAGTCGTAGGTCACGGCTTCATAGCCATCGCCGCCGTTATATTCGGCAAGTTCAAGCCGCAGGGCGCGATGTGGGGCTGCATACTGTTCGGCTTCTGCAACGGTTTGAAAGTCGTGCTCGGCAACGAGGCCGTTTTCGGCATAAAGGACGTTATAGACATAAACATATACGACGCGGCGTTCGAGAAAGTCATAAACGTGTTCCAGATTCCGCTTGTGAACCTGATTTCGATGATACCGTATATCGTCACAATCGTCATACTGGTGCTGTTCGTGGGGCGCGCGCAAGGGCCTGCGGCGAACGGCAAGCCATATATAAAGTCGAAATAACGGCATGACCTCAAACCGCCCCGCGCGACCATAGAAATATCGGGCGCGGGGCGGTTTATATATGAATGTTCAGATTATCATTGCCAGAGTGACGATCGAGACGTATAATGATTGAGTTAAAATGCTTTGCGAGGTAATTTATGCTGTATCAGGCTGTGCTTATGGACGCGGATCAGACCCTGCTCGACTTCGAGACGGCTGAGCGGAACGCGCTTTGCGCGCTGATTCGCCACTTGGGCATTGAAGCCGAACCCGCCATGAGCGACTACAGGCGCATAAACGGAGCGTGTTGGGAAGCATACGAGCGCGGCATTATGACGCAGGCAGAATTGCGGCGCGAGCGGTTTGAAAAGTTCACTGAGCTTCACGCGCCCGCGCGTTCAGCCGCCGAGACGGCCGAGTTTTATGAAAAGGCGCTCTCGGAGCAGTCGGTGATACTCAAAAACGCCGACATCGCCGCAAGGGGCATAGCGGCGAAGCTGCCAATAGCGATAGTCACAAACGGCGTGGCAAGCATACAGCGGCCGCGAATCACGGCTTCGCCCATAATGCAATATGTGACGGAATTGATCATATCCGAAGAAATCGGCGCGCAGAAGCCCGACCCGCTGATGATACACGAAGCGCTTGAAAGGCTCGGCGTTTCCGACGCGTCGCGGGCGCTCATGATAGGCGACAGCCTTACGAGCGACATGCCCGCCGCCAGAAGCGCGAAGGTCGACTTTTTGTGGTATAACCCGCGCGGCCTAAAAGCGCCGGACGACGCGTGGATTACATACGAAGCGTCCGACGTTATGATGTTTATTGATATTGCAACCAGAGATTAACGAGGTGTGCGGCATGGAGCGTTTTATTGACAGTTCGTTCGATTTGGATTTGACGGCCGACGAGTTTCTGACTAAATTGCGCATATCGGAGGACGACGCGGACGATTTTCTGAGCGTGTTCGGTGATATAATGGGCGCTCTCAAACCGGTTCTGTATTACGGTAAAGAGAAAGTCGAGTCGAACGACGGGCGCAACGTAGTCATTGGCGGCACGACCTTTTCGGGCAGGGTGCTAAGCGTGAATCTGAGCGGCGTAGACACGGTGTATCCTTACATAATGACTAGCGGCCGCGAAGCGTATACGCTTTCTAAGAGCTATGACGACGATTTATTCAAATTCTGGGCGAACAGCATATGCGAAACGGCGCTCAAACGCGCCCAGTTGCAGGGGCTTGCGCGCCTGACTGAGCGGGCGGGTGGCGAGCGGCTGTATTCGATAAATCCCGGCTCGCTTTCGGACTGGCCGGTGAGTCAGCAGCGGCCGCTGTTCGACCTGCTCGGAAACGTGTACGAGTCGTGCGGCGTGGAGCTTACGGACAGCTTCCTGATGATACCGATAAAGACAGTGTCGGGCATCTGGTTTCATTCGGATACGCATTACGAGAACTGTATGCTGTGCCCCAGAGAGGGATGCGTGGGTCGCCGCGCCAAGTTCGACGCGGACTTATTTAAGAAAACATTTGGGGAATGAGGAGTATTCATGAAAGAATTTATAGATTTACTCAGAGAGACGTACAAAACGCGCGATAAAGCCCTGTCGGATAAGCTGCTTAAGTGGATAGACGACGATTGCATAAACATAGGCACGTCGTTAGGCGAGGTCTCGCGCAGCAAAGCCGAATTCGACGACCTGATAAAGAGCGACCTAAAGTATTGGGTCGACATCGACATAAAGGACGATTACGCGGAGGAGAAAGTCGGCGACTATGTCATATACACGCTCAAGGCCGACGCGCTGTGTAAGTTCAAAGTCGACGATAAATGCTACGGGCGCTATGTCGGATATATGAACGACATTCAGGCGGAGGGTATTTCCGAATACGCGAAAGCGGTTAAGGCGATATGGGAGCTTGATCATCTGATAGCGTCTAGAAAAGGCGTGAGAAGGATAGACGCAAAGCCTATAAAAATCACGCTGCTCGCAAAGGACGAAAAAATTAAAGTCGTAATGTTCGAGCACCAGAATCTGACTAAGAATCACATTGATTGCATAAGCGGCACGCAGAGCGATATGGACGAGGATTTCGCAAGCGATATGGCGTGCTTCAAGTCGGACGAAAAGCTCGCGGCGCTCATAAAGGATACGCAAAAAATCGACGGCCTGCGCATAGCGGATATTTCCGTCGTGCGAGTAGGCGACGTGTTCGCGGGCTGTTCGACGCTTATAAACGATTCGCCTATAGACGACGAAATAAAGCGCGATTTCGAGGCGTTATCCGAAGACGGATCGTCATATCAGAAGCTGTATAATCTCAGGAAAAGGCTCGGGGAAACCTTGAGGCTGTATTCATACTCGGACAAGCAGCTCGTTATGGCGCGATTCTTCGGAGTTTTACGTGACGGGGCGGTCGCGTGCCTGAAGCACTCGTATCCGTTCTATTGGATACTGGAGGGTTGACCTCTCCCCCGCCCCTTTTCGATCAGCTCAAATCAAAAATCCTCGCCGTTCGCTCCGGGCGGAACCCGGTCGTCGGCGGGGTCTTTTCTTTCGGCCTTATCCGGCGTATCTTCGACGAACTCCCCGCGCGAGTCGGGCGTTGTTCCGGTGTAGTCGGGTTTTCTGTCGCGATTATCGTTCGATAGTTTGCCTTTCACATATATCACCTCGCGAAAAGCATACCCCGATTTATCAGAAACTATTATCGGGCAGATGCGCGGGCATGACTTCGAGCGTCTCTGTGGGCACGGGCGTGGGTTTCGGCGCGTCGGGTTCGTCTCTTTTTCCGAGCCTGTAGCCTATCAAAGCGCAGAGTATGATCACCAACGCTATCAGCACGAATTTTAGCGCGCGGTTGTCGTCGGCGCGCGCATACGCGTCGTCCTCGTCGTATACTATAGGTTCGCGTCTCGCGCGCGAACCGTCGCCCTTGCCGAGCTCTTTCGCGTTAAGCCGAGAGAGCACGTCGCCGCGGTCGCGTTCGCAGCGCACGCACGATTCGTTGTCAAGCAGGTTTATTCTGCCGCATACGCAGCGCCAATAGCGCTTTTGCACCTGCGGGTATTGCACGCAGTCGTCTCCCGCTATGCTTTTCAAGCGATCCAGCGCTTCGCCCGAAAGCGTCGGCTGCTCGCCGATCTCGATTATGTCGCCGTCGCGCGGAGTCCACGTTTCGCCGTTTAGGAATGATACTGACGAAAAATACAGCTCGACATGGTCGGCGTCCGCGAAGCGCTGCATAGAGTGCACCAGCTTGAAAGCGCTTCTGGGTGCGACTCTCATTTCGTCAACAGTGATTATCTCGGTTACGCTTTCGCGCGTCAGCGCGTTATACCAATTAGTGGTGGCGCTGTACGCGACGACGGTTTCGCGCGACAGGTTGAAAAGACTGATATATGCGCGGGTCGTACCCTTATCGTCCTTCAGCAATTCGTATCCGCGCAGTTCAAGCGGACACGACAGGTCAATAATCAAGCGATTGTCCTCCGAACGGAAATATGCATATATACTTTGAAACGCTCCCAGATTATACCAAATAAATGTTATCATTGTATGAAGCCGCGAATGCGGCGCGTCCGGCGCAGGCATAATACGCCCATGACTGAAACGTATAGTATGGGAGGCTGACCGGTTTGGAACGCATAGCATTTTTTGACGCGAAGCCATACGACAGACTGTGGTTCGACCGTTTGAACACGCAGTACGATATTCGCTATATACAGGAAAGGCTGACAGAGGCCACGGCGCGGCTGGCGAACGGCTGCGCGGCGGCGGTGGCGTTCGTGAACGACTCGCTCGACAGGCGGGTCATGTCTGCTTTGAACGATGTTGGCGTGAGCATAGTATGCATGAGATGCGCGGGGTTCAACAATGTCGATCTGACGGCCGCGCGCGAGTTAGGCATCACGGTCACGTCTGTGCCCGACTACTCCCCCCACGCTGTCGCCGAGCACGCTATGGCGCTCACTATGGCGCTTAACAGAAACATACACAGGGCTTACGCGCGCACGCGCGAGTTCAACTTTTCACTGAACGGTTTGAACGGCTTCGACATGTACGGAAAAACTGCGGGCGTTATTGGCACGGGGCGCATAGGCAAGGCCTTCGCTCGCATATGCGGCGGATTCGGCATGAACGTCGTTGCCTACGACCCATACCCCGACCCGAACGCCGACATCGAATATGTGTCCAAAGACGATTTATTTGCTGAAAGCGACTGCATATCGCTGCATTGCCCGCTCACGGACGAAAGCCGCCATATAATCGACGAGAACGCGCTCTCAAAGATGAAAAAGAACGCGCTCGTCATAAACACGTCGCGCGGCGCTCTAGTAGACTCGCGCGCGCTTCTGAACGCGCTCAAGCAGGACCGCATACGCGGCGCGGCGCTTGACGTTTATGAAGAAGAAAGCGGCATCTTCTTCGAGGACGCGAGCCGCGAGCGCGACAGGGACGACGTGCTCTCGCTTTTGATAACTCTCCCGAACGTGATCGTCACGTCGCATCAGGGTTTTCTGACGGACGAAGCTCTCTCCGAGATCGCGCGAAGTGTGCTGACAGCGCTGGACGAGTTCTTTCAGGGCGACACTCCAAAGACGGCAATCGCGAAAGAGCTTCAGCGCGTATAGCAAATGACTGCCGCTCACGAAATGTGGGCGGCAGTCGTTTTTTTTTGTTTTTTACGCCTTAGGACCGGCCTTGATTATCTCTTCGGGCATGTCCTTGTATTTCTTGAAGTTCTCAACGAACATTCCGGCGAGTTTCTTAGCCATTTCGTCGTAGGCCGCCTTGTCCTTCCACGTGTTGCGGGGAGTGAGCACGACTTGAGCTTCTTCCGCCAAGCCGGGGCACACGGTGGGCACGTCTACGTTGAACAGATCGTCGTGCACATAGGGCACTTTGGCGAGAGTGCCGTTGAGAGCGGCGGTTATCATCGCGCGGGTGTAAGGAAGCTTCATGCGCTTGCCTTCGCCGGAAGCCGGGCCGCCCGACCAACCGGTGTTGACGAGGTATACGTCGGCATGGAACTCGTCGACCTTTTTGCCGAGCATTTCAGCGTAGAGGCTGGCGGGACGCGGCAGGAACGGCGCGCCGAAGCAGGTTGAGAATGTGGGAGTCGGCTCGTCAATGCCGCGCTCAGTGCCCGCGAGCTTAGAAGTGAAGCCCGAGACGAACTGATATTTCGCGCCCTCGCGGGTGAGCTTGCTGATGGGAGGCAGCACGCCGAATGCGTCGGCGGTCAGGAATATGACAGTCTTCGGGTGACCGGCGACTGACGGTATCTGCGCGTTGGAGATATAGTCTATCGGATAGCCGACGCGCGTGTTTTCGGTGACGCTGCCGTCGTCATAGTCGGCATGGCGGGTTTCGGGGTCGATTATGACGTTCTCAACGAGCGAACCGAACTTTATGGCGTTCCATATTTCAGGCTCGTGTTCCTTCGAGAGCTTGATCGTCTTGGCGTAGCAGCCACCCTCGAAGTTGAATATGCCGGAGGGCGACCAGCCGTGCTCGTCGTCGCCTATGAGGTTGCGGGCGGGGTCGGCGGACAGCGTGGTCTTGCCCGTTCCGGAAAGGCCGAAGAACAGCGCGCTTTCGCCTGTTACGGGATCGACGTTGGCGGAGCAGTGCATCGGGAAAACGTCCTTCGTGGGCATGAAGTAGTTCATGACGGAGAATACGCTCTTCTTGATTTCGCCGGCATACTGGCTGCCCGCGATTATGACGACCTTCTTGACGAAGTTGAGTATGATGGCGGCTTCGCTGCGCACGCCGTCAAGCTCGGGAATGCATTTGAAGCCGGGCGCTGCGATTATCGTGAAATCGGGCGCATATGCCGCAAGCTCGTCGGCGAGCGGGCGAATGAGCAGCTGGTGTATGAACATGTTCTGGCTGGCAAGCTCGGTGACGATGCGGAAATTCATGCGGTAGGCGGGATCAGCGCCGGCGTAACCGTCAAACACGAATACTTCGCGGTTTTGAAGATAACTGGTCAGGCCTTTATAGATGCGCTCGTACTTATCTTCGGTTATAGGAACGTTGATTTTGCCCCAATCGATGTCTGAGTGGATTTCGGGCAGGTCGACGACAAAGCGGTCGTTGGCGCTGCGGCCGGTGTACTTGCCGGTCATGACGCACAGAGCGCCTGTGTCAGAGAGCATTCCCTCTCCGCGCGCGAGCGCCTTTTCGGTGAGCTGAGCGGGCGTAAGCTGATAATGTACCTGCGTGGGGTTAATGATGCCGAGATACTCCAGTGATTTCTTGTCCATGGTGGAACCTCCGTTGAAATATATTGTGAGTTGATAAACGCTTAACGGGCGAAAGCCCATCTTTGTCCGTTTCTGTAATTCGCGCATATAATCCGAATTCCTGCCGAATTTTTTGTGAATTTTTGCTTGCGGGCAAGAATTAACCTTGGCGACAACATGAACGCGCAGGGCATAAATTTGTGTGATTTATCGATATATTTTTGCGCTCGCGGTTCGATTCGATATTCTTGTTGACTTTTCAGGCGCGCGAATGTATTATATGAACAGATATTGTATGGGAGGCATTTATATGGGCATAGTCAGTGTACGAAAAAATAACGCCGGCAGAGCCATAATACGCTTTCTGATAGGCTTGCTCATTGTGGCGATACTCGTGCTGTTGTTATACGAGCTAGTGCTGAAGGGCGATTTTAACGTAAAAAACAACGATGTGGCGAACACGACTCCATTGATAGCCACGAATAAGCCCGTGAGCACGCAAACAGGCCTGCCTGTGAATGATACGCAAAACACGGGTCTGTCGACCGACCCGACGGCTAACCCCGACCGTCCGACAATCATAACGTCGTCGGTCAAGCCGTCGCTTAACCCTGTGACGCCCACGCCGACGCCGGAGACTCCTCAAACCCCTACCCCCACGCCCACGCCGGTGCCCACGCCCTCGCCCATTCCCGAGAGCGCGTTCAGTCAGATAAACGCGTCGGAGAGCGCGTTGGCGAACGCCAAGAAAACCGATTGGAAGTATGTCAATAACGCTTTGAAGGTCATGGCGACGCAGTTCAGAACCGATATGAACGGTTCTTCGGCGTTTCAGTTGTCGGGCTACGCATACCCGCCTGAGGACGCGAATTTCGACGGCGCGACGTGCGAAGTTTACTTAATCGTAATGACGTCTAAGAACGTTTCGGCTCTGTACGATACGACCAAAATCGCGGGTCTGTCGGGTGAAGAACATGCCGGAAAGGGCACTAACTTGAGCGACTGCGATTTCAGCGCGAATATTGACTGCTCGAAGTACCCCGACGACGTTTACAGGCTCGGATTAGGCGTTAAGTACACTGTGAACAACAAAGTATATCGCTTTGTCGAAGCGCTCGGCGACGCGTACAATATAACCGTCGTAAAAGGCGTTATAACGGCGGTCATGGGAATCGAGCAATGAGAAAAACTTTCAGCGCGTTTACATGCCTGCTGATAATATCCGCGCTTATAGTGCCCGCGCTTGCCGACGCGGCGATAGATTCATGGATCGACAAATACAACGAAAGCGCGGCTTCGGCAAGCGCTCCGAAAATCGAAAAAGGCTCGCAGACGGCGGCTTCTGAAGACGAGTATATATTCACGCTGTCTGATGATTTGACATTGGGCGTGTCGCTGAACGCGCGCGGAGAGGCGTATCTGCTGACCGCAATGTGCACGTCTGTCGACGCGGACATCGAAACCGTTACGGCGGCGGCTCTCGCCGCGTCCGACGACGCCATATCGCCCGAACAGGCGATTGAGATACTCAGCGGTTTTGACGTGACAAAGGCGAAAGCCGATAAAAGCGCGTATATAATGGCTGAGAAAAACGGCTGGGTGTTCTGGCTCATGAACACAAGCACAGCGGACAAATTTCAGTTCTCGATTTCAGCGCTGAATGGAGACGGTTTGGCGGACGGCGAGGATAAACCCATAAGCGGATTCTGGGACGGGCTTTGGGAGGACGACGGCGAAGGCGCGACCCCCGATGAAGCTCCGGCAAAAAGCGCCCCGCCCGATAAGAAGATACATAAAATATAGCGAACCGATTCATATTGTTTTTAGCCGCCGCAAATACGCGGCGGTTTTATTTGCGGAACTGAACGATTAACTGTAT
The DNA here is from genome assembly GCA_964453505.1 of uncultured Oscillospiraceae bacterium. Lineage (GTDB taxonomy): Bacteria > Bacillota > Clostridia > Christensenellales > Aristaeellaceae > CAYVPJ01. The sequence goes on from CAYVPJ010000033.1 coordinate 11,488, forward strand.
AAGGTGTTCACAAAACGGCGTGAAAGTGGTATAATCGGGTATGGATAAATTAAGGAGGTCATTATAATGATTGTTCACGTTTATAAAACTCCCGATATGGTCGCGAAGGCGGCGGCGTCGGTTATCGCTGCCCAGATACTCGAAAAGCCCGCCACTGTGCTCGGCTTGGCGACGGGTTCGACGCCCGTGGGAACGTATAAGCAACTGATTAAGCTGAACGAGGAAGGCTTGCTGGATTTCTCGGACGTCAAGACTTACAACCTCGATGAATACATCGGTCTTGACGGCTCGCACGATCAGAGCTATCGCTATTTCATGAACGTCAATCTGTTCAATCATATAAACATTAAACCCGAGAACACTCACGTGCCGTGCGGCATAGGCGACGAACCCGAGAAGAACGCGGCGGATTACGACGAAATGATAGCTAAAGCGGGCGGCATAGATTTGCAGCTGCTGGGCATAGGCCACAACGGGCACATAGGCTTCAACGAGCCTGACGACGAGTTCACATACTCAACGCACGTCGTGTCGCTGACGCGTTCGACAATCGACGCGAACAAGATATACTTCGCGTGCGAGGACGATATGCCCAAGAGCGCCATAACGCTGGGCATGAAGGGCATACTGAACGCGAAAACGATATTGCTGCTGGCGTTGGGCGAGGGCAAGGCAAAAGCGGTGCGCGATATGGTGCGCGGCAACGTTAATCCGAAATGCCCGGCTTCCATACTGGGCGCTCACAAGAACGTCATAGTAATAGCAGACACCGCGGCCGCGAGCCTTCTGTAGAACAGGAACTGAAAATATGCGCGTAGTGACGTTCAATCTGCGCATGGACGCCGCGGCGGACGGAGTAAACAGCTTCAAAAACCGCCGCGGCTTTATAGCCGACAGGCTCGAAACTGAAATGGCGGACGTGATCGGATTTCAAGAGGTCACACCACCCATGCTTAGTTACCTGCGCGGTCACATGCCGAAATATACGGTAGTCGGCTGCGGCAGAGAAGCCGACTACAGGGGCGAAAGCAACCCGATAGCGTTCATATCTGGCGTATACGAGTTGCTTGCGCTGGATCAGACGTGGCTCTCCCCCATGCCATACGCGCCCGGCTCGCGCTTCGCGGTGCAGTCGAAGTGCCCGCGAATCGTGACGCACGCCATATTAAAGCCCGTCAGGTGCTCGCGCCCGTTCCACATTTACAACACGCATCTCGATCATGAATCGTCCCAAGCAAGAGTGGCGGGCGCTAAACGGCTGCTCGAGAAGCTCAGAGAAGATCAATTCACGCACCCGTTTCCCGTCGCGCTTATGGGCGATTTCAACGCCGAACCGCATACGGACGAAATTGAGTTATTGACGCGCGACGATTTCGGACTTACCGATCAAACCGTCGGCGTGGGCACGACATGGCACGGCTGGGGCAGGGAGCGCGGCGAGCGCATCGACTATGTGTTCACGCGCGGTTTCCGTATGCTCGGCGACGCGGAGATCTGGTCTGAAAACCTGAACGGCGTGTATCTTTCGGATCACCACGCGGTTGCAATGAAGCTGTTGCGGGAGGACGGTAGCGAATGCTGAACGAGTATTTGGCGATAGCCGAGGTGTTGAAGCCTCAGGGCGTTCGCGGCGAAATAAAAGCGCGGGCGCTGACCAACGACCCGGAGCGCTTCGATGAGCTTGAATTTGCGTACACCGAAAGCGGCGGCGAGTACGCGAAAATCAACGTCTCTCTGGTGAGGCGGGTTTCCGACATCGTATACCTGAAAATCGACGGCGTTAATGACAGAGACGCCGCCGAAAAGCTGCGGGGCGCGCTTTTATATATAGACAGGCTCAATGCCGTGGAATTGGACGAGGACGAGAACTTCATATGCGATCTGATAGGCCTGCGCGGCATAGACGACGAAGGCGAAACATACGGCGCGCTCACAGACGTATTGCAGCCCGGCGGCAACGACGTATACGTGTTTACGAAAAACGGGCGCGAAACGCTCGTGCCGGCTCTCAAAACCGCTATTTTGAAAGTGGATTTGACGCAGAAAACGGTGCTCATGAGCGCCGCGCGGCTCAGGGAAGTCGCAGTCACAGATGACATTTAAGATACTTACGATATTCCCCGATATGGTGCGCGCCGTGCTTTCCGAAAGCATACTCGGGCGCGCGATAGCCTCGGGCGCGATAAAGGCCGAGGTCATTGATATACGCTCATATTCGAAAAACAAACATAAGAACACAGACGATTCTCCTTACGGCGGCGGCGCGGGCATGGTGATGCTCGCTCAGCCGATTGTAGACGCTGTGAACGCGGCTGCGGGAGACGGTTTTTCGGGCAGGCGCATTTATATGTCGCCGCGGGGCGAACGGCTCACTCAAAAAAACGTCGAGCGTTTGTCGCGCGAGGATTGCCTTATAATACTCTGCGGGCATTACGAGGGCGTAGACCAGCGCGCCATAGATTTGGTTATAGACGAAGAAATCTCGATTGGCGACTATGTGCTCACGGGCGGCGAGCTCGGCGCTTTGGCGCTCGTCGATTCGGTTTCGCGCCTTATTGACGGCGTGCTTGGGTGTTCGGAGTCGAAGGACGACGAGAGCTTTTCGAGCGGACTGCTCGAATACCCTCAATATACCAGACCGCGCGAGTTTATAGGCCTGAAAGTGCCCGAAGTGCTGCTCAACGGAAACTTAGCCGAGGTTACAAGATGGCGTCGCGATATGGCGCTTGCGGAAACGTTTGAACGCCGACCCGATCTTATAGACACAAGCTCGTTTGACAAGCGGGATTTCGCGCTTTTGAGGCAACTGAAAGACGAAAGGAAGACAAAACTCATGAAGAAAATAGGCTTCATCGATTATTATCTCGACGAGTGGCACGCGAACAATTATCCCGAATGGATAAGGCAAAAGTCGGAGGAACTGGGTTTACCGTTTGAGATCGCTTACGCGTGGGAAGAAAAACAGCGCGACGGCGGTATCGACGGCAAGGCATGGTGTGAGAAATTCGGCGTGCAGCTGCTCTCATCGCGCGCGGAAGTTTGCGAAAAGTCGGACGTAATAGTGGTGCTCGCGCCCGACAATCCCGAAACGCACGAACGTCTGGCGCGCGAAGCGCTCATGAGCGGAAAGCCCGTATACATCGATAAAACATTCGCGCCCGACGCGGAAGCGGCCGGTCGGTTGTTTGGCTTGGCAAAAGAATACAATACGCCCGTTTGCTCGTCGTCCGCGCTCAGGTGCAGCCGGAATCTCGATAATCTCAAAGGCGACAAGGGCATAGTGCATTTTGCGACGACCGGTCCGGGTCGCCTCGATAACTACGCCGTACATCAGCTCGAAATGATCGTGAGCGTCATGGGCGAAAACGCGAAACGCGTTATGGCGTGCGGCACCGACGCGGCGGCGAATATTACGATTGATTACGGTAAAAACCGCTACGCGTGCATGACGCAGTCGCCCGCTTGCGATTTCACATGCTCTGTCGCGTGGGAGGACGGGAAAGGCGATTTCATAAAGCCCGTCGATTACTTCAAGTCGTTCATCGAGGACATGCTGAAATATTTCGCGGGCGGCGATAAGATCGCGCCGGAGGCGCAGACGATCGCCGTTATGAAGCTGCTGGACGCGTCGAAAGCCGCCATGCGCCGTCAGGGCGCGTGGATAAAAATCGAAAATAGCTGATATTCCTCAAAAACGTCGAGAAATTGCCGTAGCGGAGCGCTATACTGTGCTTGTTTCATGAAACGCGGGAGGTGCGAAAGTGACGGGCGTAGCGGACGCGGTGAGGACATATGTGGAAGTCAGGCTGAAAGGGCGCGTCGACGAACTCGAAATCGCCGGCAGACTCGGCTATTCGCCTGCGCATATGCGCGCTCTGTTCGCAACCGAAGCCGGAGTGCCTTTCAAAAAGTATGTGACGCGCAGGCGAGTAGCTAACGCCGCGTTCGACATACTCTACACGCAATCAAGCCTGCTCGACATAGCGTTCGAATACGAATATGACAATTACGACACATTCGCGCGGGCGTTTCGCAGAGTGACAGGCTGCACGCCGAAGGAGTTTCGCGACATGCGCCCGAGAATGGAGCGGCGCAGGCTGGGCGGCGGCATATTCGGCGTGGACATGGCGCGGACACGGAAAGAGGGAGATTCAGATATGGCTAACAAGAAAGTTTTTGAGAACGGGGTCACGCTGTACGGCGTGCCCAGAGTGCATTTCGGAGCGTTCGGCGGCATCACGCCCTACCCCATCGCGCTCAAGGCGTGCGCGAACTACATGGGCGAGGATATAGACTACGCCGACGCCATAACGGGCTGCGGCGCGGCGTTCAGACTCACGTGGGATACTACCGAATGGAACGGCGGCAATGTGGACGTGTGCCATACGTTCGACGAGTCCGACCCGATGAAGGTGTATGTGTGCGGCATGACGGCGCTCGGACGCGCGTACAGGGCGCTCGAACGCAAGCCCGATACCGGCAAGGCTCTCATGCAGGCGTTTATGAAAGAAGCTCTCGACGCGGGCGCTCCCGTAGTGGCGATGGGCATAGTAGGACCGCCTGAGGCGGGCTTAGTCACAGGCTACCGCGACGGCGGCGACACGCTGCTCGGCTGGAGCGTGTTTCAGGAATATGAAAGCGCTTCTCTGAAATTTGACGAATCGGGTTACTATATCACCGATAAATGGTGGGAAAACGGCGTTGACACGCTGATCGTTATGGGCGAGAGCGTTATGCCCGTCATTTCTCCGAAAGCTGTCGCCGAGCGCGCCGTCGAAGTCATGAAACCCCGCACGGACGGACAGTACCGCAAAGGTTTGGCGGCATACGACGCGTGGATAAGCGACTTGGACGACGACAGCAATTTCAAAGACTCGTTGGACATGCGCCTTATGTGTCAGGACGACGCGGTCGACTGCCTTTCGGACGGTAGACATAACGCGAGCCTGTATTTCTCACGCCACGCCGACGAAAGCGAGCACTTCAAAAACGCCGCCGACGCGTTCGCAAAAGTGCGCGACTGCGCGCTGTCGATGTTCACTGTCATAGGCGGCTGGGAGCGCGGCGAAAAACAAATGAAAGCGCTTGCCGAGCGAAGCGCTCGCGATAAACTGATAGAGCTCATAAAGCAGGTAAAAGAAGCAGACGAGCGCGCATACTCGGAGCTTCAGAAAGTGCGCTAAACAGAAGCCTTAAGCCGAAGGCACAGCCCGCATATCGATGACTGACGACCCCGCGTTATAGCATGACGCGGGGTTAGTCTGTTGATAAAGGCGCGTCCCCTTGTCAACGGTCTGAGAGCTTGGTTAAGCCTTCTTATCGCCTTTATACTCAATCCGCTTATACAGTTCATTCGAATTTCTATACAATCACAAACCCTGTGCCGCTCTAGCGCACGGGGTGTGTCAGCGGTAGTGTATTTATGCGACCCATCGCGTCATCACGGCGGCTATACCGTTTCGGCGTCGGCAGAGTAATCCAGGTCGTTAAGCGTTATGATGAGCTTATTGGTCAACTCAAACTCATTGGCGTGTTTGCGAACGTTCATGCGGAAATGATGTTTATCGTTGCTTGGCGTTTTTAGCATGACTGAAATGCTTCCGCTTTCGCGGTCGCGCCGTTCGGCAATGGCTTGGACGCATTGCTGCATGGCCTGCACAGTAGCCGCATCGGCGACCGTATCCGACAGAAGTATTTGCCACAGTTTTCGGTTGTCATACCTGCCGCACAGGTATTTTGATATTGTCGGATAATAAGCAAACGAGCCCTTCAGCCAGTCATACTCTATAAAAGCGATGCCCGTGCATTCCAATGCCTCTTCGTATTTGATACGCTCTTCATTCTGTATTTCAAGATACTTGTTTTTCACTCGAAGCCGCTCGTTTTCGGCCTTGCTGACCGCCGAGTGAACGCGAACGCGGAGTATATCCGGGTCGACGGGCTTTGTGACAAAATCCGTAGCGCCCTTTCTGATCGCTTTCAGGCAGGTATCGCGGCTTTCGTCGCCGCTTACGATGATCACGGGTATGGATTTCAGATCGGCGTCCTGCTGCATTTTATCAAGCACGGCAAAGCCGTCCATGCCCGGCATCATAAGGTCGAGTAGCACGACGGATATAGCCGAACCGTAGTGACGCAGCCTGATCAGCGCGGTGTTGCCGTCTTTGGCCGTCTCGATGATAAAGCTGTCCTTGAACATGTTTTGGAGCAGCGCGTGTTCGACATTATTGTCGTCTACAATCAGCATTCTACGCTTTTTCTCAGTCTTTTTGAGGCTGTCGGTGTCGGGTTCGGGTTCCAAATGCTCGTCCGCCATGTTTTCACTGAAGAAAACAAAATTATCCTTGCCAGAGCCTTTGACATAATAGAGAGCCGAATCTGCTTTCTTATAAAGCGTTTCGAAGTCCATTCCGTCGCGCGGCGTCATCACGATTCCGACGCTGCCGGATATTTGGACTTCCATACTATAGGCTTTTCGGGTGATAGCGCAGAGCTGATTCGCCTTTGTCATGGCCGAGTGCTCGTCCTGAATATCATTCATGAACACCAAAAACTCATCGCCGCCAAGCCGCGCCGCGAGATCATTGCGACGGATAATCGATCTCATGCCGTCCGCGACGTCTTTGAGCGCCTGATCGCCGGTCCCGTGACCGAATACATCGTTTACACGCTTAAAGCCGTCAATATCCAGCATCAGCATGGCATGACGTATGCCCGGTTTTGACGATTTCAATATTTGCTCAACCTTCGTCGCAAACGTTGTTCGGTTCAGGAGGTGCGTGAGTGGATCTGTCTCGGAGCGTTCCTTTGTTTGCAGTTCGATCCTCTTTGTTTCGTCAATATCCTCATACATCAGATATGCTTCAACTTCGGTGGAGTTGGGATATTCCACAAGGTCGACCGTCAGGCGCAGCCATCGCACGCCTCCGTCGGCCGTTTTCTCTCGGTATTCCAGCGCGGCAGACCGCTTTCCGCGGTAGTAGCCCGCCAACAGGACATTAGAGTTTGCAAAGGCAGTGTAGCTATCCATGTCGTCCTCAAAGACATATCCCTGAACGTATGCTTTCGCCCTCGTATCAAAATCGTCTCCGGACGAATTGAAATCGAAGCTCAGAAGCGTCCCCTCCGCCGTTGCGGAGGCGGCGACATTGTTCATGTTGCAGCGGAAAAGCGAGTAGGTGTTCGCAGGCTTATCCGTAAGCGACTGCTGCCACTTTTTATAGATCGTCTCTTTCTCCATCTTGTCGGTGACATCGACAAAGGATATGACCGCCTTAACGGGCTCTCCTTCATCGGAGAAGATGGTTGTGCTCTTGGCTTCCATCCATCGCCAACCGCCGAAATATCTCTGCTGATAGACGACGTTTGCGGCTTTGCTGCCGTGTATGATGGACTCAAAGAAGCCGATATAAGCGTCCGCGCTTTCCGGCGAAATCATTCCAAGGCGTATGGGTTCTTCCGGCACATTCCCGATGGTTTGCGGAAGCGAATAAGCCGCCGCCGCTTCCGGGGAAAGAGAGAGCGACTTATCCGCGACGGTGAAACGGGCTACGATGTTTTCTCCAAGCTGTATGGCGAGGTAGTTTTCTTCTTCGCTGATGCGCAACTGCTCGATCAATTCACGCTGCGCGGTGACATCCTGCAATATCGCGTTTAGCGTGATCGAATCGTCGTGTCTGCCTACGATGACTCCTTTATGACTGATCCATTTGTAGCTATCCTTTGTATGGACGCGATACAGGCAGTCGAACGGAGTGCCATTTTCAATAAGCGCCGCCAGATGCTCGGCTACAATGTGCCGATCTTCGGCAAAAATCAGGTCTGTGGGGTCAATAGCCGCGCGTCGGGCGTATTCCTCGCGGGTCATGCCAAACAAACGGCAGAAGCCGTCATTGAAATAGGTTAATTGTATTCTGTCCGCAGAAAACTCGCCGGGTTTGCAAATGAATGTGGCAATGCCGCCGGGTATGCTGTCATTGAGCAGGCGGAGCTGAGAATCCTGCTCTATGGACTTTGTGACGTCGCGTCCGATACCGTATAACCCTACTACCTTTCCGTCGCCATCGCGCAGCGGGTATTTTGAGGTGCTGGAAAAGCGCGGCACACCGTCTGTGGCGGGGATCGGCTCTATCATATCGATTATAGGCTTATCGCTTGCGAGAAGCGACTCGTCATCGCGACGGAACTTATCAGCAATTTCCCGGCTGAACAGATCGTAGTCAGTTTTTCCGACAATATCCTGTTCGTGCTCAAACCCGGCCATTTGCGCAAAAGCGCGGCTGGCGCTTATGTATCGGAAATTCGTATCCTTTGCAAAGGAAAGGTCGGTCGTGGATTCCATCGTCACCGACATAAGCAGCGGCAACACCTGCTGGTAGGTCATGCCTTCCGATATGGCGGGTGTGAAAGTAACATAAATACGGTAGCCGTCTCCGTTTGACGCGATGCGTCCCGCCAAATGAACAGGTCGGTAGCCAAGGGTCTCGTGGTACAACCGAATATCACAGGATATATCGCGCTTTTGATCTATGGCGTCAATGATCTCGCGGTCAACAAGCGGTCCGTCGTCAGGGTGTACGGCGCGTATGGCGATGATTTCAGAGTAATCCGTAGTCTTTCTGCCAACAAGCTCCCAATAACTTTCATTCAGATAAGCGACCGAGAGCCGCCCGGCTCGGTAATCGTAAATTCCGGCTCCTCCCGGCAGATGGTCGAGCAGAGCCTTCTGCCGTTCTTCTTCTTTTTCCTGTTCCGTTGCGTCGGTGTAATAGACATTGAGATACTTAGTCCCCGTCTCGTCAGTCGTGACGCGTCCGAATATTGACGCCCAAATATAGCTCCCGTTCTTATGTATAAGGCGGTATCTGCTGCTGTAGCCTTTGCCGTTCGCAAGCGTAGACTCGACGGCGTCGCTTACAATATGCACATCGTCAGGGTGGACGCCCGCCATGGCGTCCGCCGCGTAAAGCTGCATTACTTCGTCGTAGCTCATGCCGGTTAGCTTGCAGAAACCCTCGTTTATAAACACGGGTCTTAGCAATCCGTTATCGTCTAAGAGCATACGCACAAACCCGCCGGGCATATCGTTCATCATACGCGTGAGCGTTTTGTTGTCATTGCTTACGCGCCTGTTCAAATCGCGCCGCGTCAGCATGACGGCTATATAGTCGCCGACCGTCGAGAGGCGATCCATCTTTGACAGCCGAGCCTTTGGCTCGTCAACAGTGATCATTCCGAAAATCCTGCCGTCGCGCTTCATGGGAACGGCGCACAGGCATGTCATGCCCTGCGAAAGCAGTAAAGACCGCTCCTCTTTGCGGTTGTCGTCGAGAGAAGTTATGTCCTCGATGATATAGTAACCCTGTGTTTCAAAGGCGCGCAGCCAATGCGCGAGAATTGAAAGCGGTATATGCTGGAGGTTTTCTATCTCGCCGCTTGCGCCGTCTGCGCAGATTTCATATGTATTAGCAGTCGTACCGTGCGCCATATCAAACTCAAAGATGTTGGCGCGCATTCCGCAAAAGTATTGCATGAGCTTTTGCAGGGCGGAATTTATGCCGGCGTCAGCATCAGACCGCGCCAACAGTTCGTGCGTCATCTCGGCATAGAAAGACAGTTGCTCCTCGGACTCGAGAATCGCTTGTTCATTCTCTTTCTGCTGGGTAATATCGGTGTAGATACAGATGCAGACGTTTTCATCTATTCCCGAAAAATGCGTTATGGACATATTGACCAGCAGCCATCGAACCTCGCCGCTTCGGGTGAGAATGCGGTATTCTGTTTTATACGGCGTTGCCATTCTATATGCGGCGGCCGTTTCCCGATAAACGCGGTCACGGTCGTCGGGGTGAATGGTCATCAGTGTTTCGGACATTTCACCCGCATACTGCTCGCGGGAATAGCCGTTCAGTTCGAAAAACTTATCATTGGCGAACAGCAGCTCGATCTTGCCGTTTCTGAATATGGTGGTGGCGATTCCGCTGCCTATGTCGCGCATGACCGCCTGCACCTGCTCATTTGACCTGCGCTCGCGTCGCCGCACCTCTGTTTCTTCCGTGATGTCTCTGAATATTGATAGCTGGACAGGCTCGTCGATGCCGTCAAAGCGGGCAATGGTTATGGCGTTGCGCATTTCTCGGATCGTTCCGTCGCGCCGCCTGAGAGCATATTCCATAATTGCGGGCTTCCCGGTTTGGGTGATCTCTATTGTTTTCCGTATAACCCGATCACGTTCTTCAGGCGAAACAATAACGGAGTGAGGGTTGGGACACTCGCTTTCAAACTGCGCCCTTGTATAGCCGCGCATTTCGTAATAGCGGTTGTTGGCGAACAGAAAACGCAGGACGCCGTCGCGCATGACCGACGCGACTATGCCTAAGTCGACATTGTCCATAATGGATTGCATCTGGTCGGACAGCGCGCGTACTCTCTGTTCTGATTCTTCCCGTTCAGTCATATCATGGACGACCGCCAGCAGGACGGGAGTGTTTTCGCCCGGATATTCTATAACGGTGACATTGCTTCTGAGCCATCGTATAGCGCCGTCCTTGCGTTCAACGCGGTAATCAAGCGTTGCGGATTCCTTTGTTGCGCTGCAGTGCCTAAACGCATTCATCATGCGCGATAAGTCGTTTTCGACAATTCTGTTGGGAAGCCCCTTATATGCGGCTTCGTACTCCTCCCTGTTGAATCCGAGCATTTCGTAATGTCTGGCGTTTGCAAAAAGCAGGCGTATCTTATCGCCCTCGACGACAGTGGCGGTTATGCTCGCATCGACGTTCTGCATTATTGCATCAAGCTGCATGGCTGTCCGCATTGCTTTCTGCGCGGCAAGAACGGTATCGGTAATATCCATCAGCACGGATATCATTATGCTCTCTCCGTACCCCTCTATGCAGGCGATGGATTTGTTGCTCCGCACATAGATGATGCTGCCGTCGCGCTTAACGCAGCGATACTCGACTTCGGTTGGAATGCGAGTGCGCAAAAGCTCGTCCGTGGACGCCTGCGCCTTTTCCTTGTCCGCCTCGAATATAATGCTCCTGATATCCGGCAATTCCGCAAGCGCCTGTTCATATGTGTATCCAAGCATGGAATAGTATTTATCGTTGGCTGAAATTATGTGAGGGATTCCCGTTTCGTCAACGACCATCGCAGATATGCCGCTGTTCATATTCTTCATGACGATCTGCATCTGCTCGGCGAGCTGTCGCTGGCTGCGCTCCGCCTGTCTTTGTGCGGTTATGTTTTCGTTTATACAATACACCAGATAGCGCGACCCCGCGGAGGCGATCACGCGCATCGAGGAACGCAGATATGTTTCGTGCGGGCAGCCCGGAAGATCGAGGAACAGATACTCGCCGATTACGTCGCTTTTTGTTGCGATAGACTCATCTATGTCCATCGAAATGCGCTTGAGGCTTTCTGCGTCCATATGCGCCGCCCAATCCAGCTTCAGCGCGTCTTGAATAGTCATTCCGGCGTTGCCGAGCATATGCGCAAATGTTTTGGTCGCGCGCAGCAGCTCGATCTTCTTGTTTTTATACTCCCAGATGCAGGCTCCGCCCACATAGCTGTTGAAAATGAGGGTGTCCATGGATTGCGGGTCCCAAAAGGAGTTGTTGTCGAGGTTGTCCACTGTTTCCAGGCTGAGCAGCTTCACGTTTTTATCAGATTGCGCGCAAAGCTCTTTATATGAGTCCTGCGGCATTGGCTTTTTATATAAGTAACCCTGAATTATGCTGCACCCTATGGACTCAAGGTAATCCGCCTGCGCCTTTACCTCGACTCCCTCCGCAATAACGGACATGCCCAGCCATTTGGTCATGCGCACTACGGACTCTATAATATTGCCGCTGCGGTTCAGATCGCCTTCGTTATCAAAGAAGCGCATATCCAGCTTTATAACCTGAGCCGGGACGCTTTTGAGCGTATTCAGCGACGAATACCCGCTGCCGAAATCATCGATCTCGAGCGTAAACCCGAACTCGATAAGTTTTTTCACCACGTCAACTATGTATTGCGTCGTTGCGGCAAAAGCGGACTCAGTTATCTCTAGGCGCAATAGATCAACGGACAGCTTGTATTTATCGATAAGGTTGGTGATAAACTCTATGAAATCATTTTGGAAAACATCATATCGTGAGATATTGACAGACACGGGAACGGGAGAACGCCCCGCATCGAGTTCTGCGCGCAGGAATCGGCACACTCCCTCCCACACATATTTGTCCAGCTCGTAAATGAAACCGTTTTTCTCGAATATGGGTATAAAGATGCCGGGAGAGATCAGACCCTTTTGGGGGTGTTGCCAGCGGACGAGCGCTTCCGCGCCGACCAAAGCCCCTGTGGAGTGATTATACTGAGGTTGATACCATATTTCAAACTGATGCGCGCCAATGGCGGACTTCATCTCGTTGACAATGCTCTGCTCGTCAAGCAGATGCTTGCGCAAAGCTTCATCATATGTCGCTATGTGTTCGTTATACTGCCCTTTAACGGAGTCCGCCGCCAGCATCGCCCTATCATACATTGCGCTGGGAGCGAGAGAGAGGTCGTCCACCAGATATCTGCCTATGCTAAAGGATACAGGCGACAGTATACCGGGAACAGAACCCGCGCGTCTGTGCATTTCTGCGAGCTCATCGGAGCGGACGAAGGACGCAGGATAAAGCACGGCGAAATCATCCGCCGATACACGGCAGACAATGCCGCCTTTTTCATTGAAGCCGGCCTTGAACACTTCCGCGATATAGCGAAGGACTTCGTCGCCCTTTTCAGTGCCGTATTG
>CAYVPJ010000033.1:24287-40042 GCA_964453505.1 uncultured Oscillospiraceae bacterium
CTCTCTCTGCCGATCCGGAAGGATGCCTTGGAGATCGTAATGGTCTCGCGGACTCTTTCAAAAAATGCTTCTCGTCTGTACAGCCCTGTCAGATGATCTCGCTGGAGAAGGTTTATCGCTTTTATCGTTTCAAACAATGTGATACTGTTTCTCAGGCAATGCAGAACGATTTCAGGGTTAAAAGGTTTATGAATAAAGTCGTTTGCTCCAAGCGTGATTGACTTCACTCTGGATTCTTCGTCCTCAGAGCCTGTGACCATTATTACAGGCAATCTCGCAATGTCGTCATCGGAGCGAATGCGGCGCAAAACCTCGTAACCGTCAATTCCGGGCATAACAATGTCCAAGAGCACGGCGGAAATCGCGTCATGATTATTGCGCAGGGTTTCAAGGGCTTCCTCGCCGCTATGCGCTTCAAGAACATCATAGTCTTTTTGCAAAGTATAGCCAAGAATCTGACGGTTTATGGCGTTGTCATCTACAACAAGTACTTTCCTCCGCGTTGTCATTCCCCTATCCCTCCAAAATTCATGACATAACGGATTTGAACTTCGCGATTGTTCCGACGATCGCGCGCCCCGCACGCGTCGGAACATGCCGCCTTAATAACAGTGCGAAATTTGTCATTGACCGCCCAAAACTTTTCTTTTGATAAACTGTCAACGGAAGCATACAGACAGGCTAAGTATTCCGCAGGAATGGGCTTCGCGCCGGCGCATTCGATTAACACGGAGATAAGGGGACAGTTCAGGAATGTTTTTCCCGTCCCCCACCGTCCCACAGTTGCGTAATTCACATGCAAGGCATTGACTGGGTCATTTTGTGTAAGCGCAAGCTCGTTACGTAATTGTTTGACTGCGTCTCGGAATTGCATTGTCGACCCTCCTCGACCGATTGCCGTTATTGGCGCACGGTATGCGGACGTACTTTCATGTGCCCAAAAGTATAATGAAAGAGAAGAACCCTTTCGGCTCTCCTCGCAAAGCCGCGGCGGGTGGTAATATGTTCTATCGGGCAGTCGCCCTCAGTTTATCTAAAGCAATCTCTTGACTGCTTAGCGATAAAACGCTCAGTCGCTGCGCTTTCGAACAGCTTTTACAGAAATTTTCGTTAATCGAGTGACACTAACTCAATATACATAGTTCATTATAGCATAAAATGAAGCATTGCACAACGGTCTCTGGCGAATTTCAACCACATTCGGTCAACGATTTGCAATTATCGTGTTAATTCGCGCTGATGAGTAACCGCGTCTATTATGCCGCTCATGGCTTCCGGCGTTTCCGCGCACGCCAATGCCCGAAGGAGCTTTGTTATCGTGCGTCATTTGACGACCGGAACGAAGCCCAACATGTGTTTGAGCTGACCATATATGAGATAATCGAAAGGCACAACTATATGTATAAACAATTCGGAAATGGTTATAGAAAGGCTTAAAACTGCTGCGCGAAGGCGATATGACGGTTATCAGGAACATCAACCGCCTATTCAGCAACTGCGAAATATTCCAAACCGAATGACGTCATAACGACAGAAAGCAAAGCGTATATCGAAGCGCTCGACATAGCCGTATCTGACACCCGCACTAATAGGGACATTATCGGAACGCCAATCTCCGGCATCGTATTTCAGTTGCTTACTTATACCGTCGCGCCGTCAGGGCGCTGCGCCGATTCACCCAAGAGAATATTTCGTATGCCGCGTAAAAGCCGCTGCGTATCTTTTACGCTTCTCTCCTCGCCGTAAACCCCGGCGGATAACGTAAGCACATCTGTGTAACCGATAGCGCCCAGCATGAACGCGGGCGCATGGAGAGCAGGCAATAACGCAATGATGTTTGTCACAACGGTGTCGCCGAGCGCAATGGTTTCCGGGAAGGCGCGACCGAGGTTGGAAAGTATGGGCGCGGCTTCACAGGATTCGCGGGTTTTTATGCCGGAGTTTATCAGCGCACACTTAGCTTTCTCATAGGGCAGCGTTCGCAGATATGTCATCATGGCGGCGCTTGAAAGACCAATATGCTGCGTTTTTAGTAGCGTCGATTGCTCAGTCACCTCAGCGAGAATATCAGAAAATGTCGCTTGCGAGTCAATTCTCAAATGTATTGCGCCCATTCCTGATAGATTTGCGGCAAGCGGCGTCTCTGCCTGCCCGAGAAACCTGCGCAAGTCGACCGTCATGTGCAGCGAGATGCGCTGTCTCTCGCCGCATACATTCGACAGCGCCAACGCATATGCGGCAAGCAAGCAGTCATTGACCGTGCCTCCCAACTTCCTGACGGCGGACAACGGCAGCGACTCCCAAAGATAATGGATTTCTTGACCGTCCACTCCCGCATATGGTACGGTTGCAAAAGACCCCGGCGCGGGATTTTCTCGCTTGAGCGCCATGCGGTAATCGGTTAAGCCGCACCGCGCGTACAATTGCTGATCCGAGCGGTCAAGGAAAAGAGTCTTAGTGAGTTTGTTCCCATTAAGGCGCTCCCGACAGCAGCGGGACAGAAGCGCAAGGCATTTTACTGCGCCGCTTCCGTCGGTCGCGGCATGGTCGAAACCCAGACAGAGCGCCGTTTGATCCGACGCGCAAATCAACGTCGCTTGCACGGCGCGCCCCTGCGTCGATGTAGCTTGCGTGACGTTGTTCAACCCCTGACGCAGATTATCCGCCCGAATGACCCGCAGGCAATCGTCGCTGCGGACATGTATCCAAACAGGCGGCTCCGCTGTTTCGTCAAAACGGCATCCCAAAACGGGCTGCAAGTCGATCGCGTCTTCGACCGCTTGCCGAAGTAACGCCACGTCAGGTTCGCGGGACAGCGTTGCGACAAGATACGTCATTCCGTTTCCGCTCACCGCATGAGACAAATGGTTCGCCCAGTCCTGACCCGTCGTTGCGATTGTACGGCTCATATCCATAATCGTTTCCTTCTTCTGTCGGTCAGCATGACAGGCGTGACGCCGCCTGTCAATCTTTATCGGCAATGCAGTTTATCGCGGTTTGATAGGAATCCACGGAATCGTTATCGGAGGAGCTTGATACCTCCACTCGCCAATAACGTGAACCGTCGCGCTCTCGACCCAGCAATCCGTTGTCAATCAATTCACGTCGGAGCAGAAAAAAGTCGCCAAATGTGTTCCATCTGTCACAAATATCGTTGATCTGATGTTCCGTGTAATCAACGTTCATGCAAAACTTTGTCGATAAATAAGCGAGCACGGCATTTCTGGCGCTATGCTTCTGCGGAAGTTGCGTGATTCTGCCTTCGGCGTCAAGGAATTGAGCAATCTTTATCGTTTTTGTCATCTCATTTCGCTTCCTCATCATCAGACAATAGCTTTTCAGCCCATAGCTCTTGAAGCAGCTTGAGATCATCGCTAAACTCTTTGATAGTTTGGTCTTTCTTCATCTCAAGCTCTTCAAGCACCGTCAGTGAAATGGAGTCCCACCCGTAGTGGTCGCATTCGGTTCGCGTCAGCGGGTCCGGGCAGCCTTTCATCGAAACGGCGAGTTGAAATCTGTTCCTGATTCCATGAATATCTGTCGTCGATCGAATCCAGCGGCGGTGATTGCCGCTGCATTCGAGGGCATAGACCGCTCCCACCTTGAGTTTGTGTTTGTAGTCGTCTCTCATTTGTCTTTTCATGTCCGTATTCATAAAATGCCTTCTTTCATCAATTAGCAACGCAATTGTGAAGCTATCGCTTAATCCTTATTGTCATCTATATACTTCATTGTTTCATCGCACCATTTGATAGACGTTTCCGCCGCCAATATGCCGCTGCGAAGCACGACATAAAGAAAGACGGCTCGGTCTTTTGACACATTATTGGTTTCTTTCATTAAGCTTTCTTGCATGTTAAGGTATGCTTCCAATCGCTTCTTCTGCCGTTCCTTCTGCTTTTCAAGCGCCCCAATGATTTCACTTTTGGGCGAAGAACCGGAAAATAAAAGTTTAAGCATGAACTCGGAGCGCAACGGCTGCGGCACGGTGTCTTCAGTCAGCCATGTTCTAAATTCCATTCTGCCGCTTTCGGTTATGCCATACACGATTCTCCTGTCATTACCTGATGAATTGACGACTTCAATCAAACCGTCGTCCGCCATCTTTTTGAGGGTCGGGTAGATATGTCCAAAGTTTTCGTTCCAGAAGGAGGCCAGTACCGTGTCGCTGTACTTCTTAATATCATAGCCCGTTTGGGGAGAAATGCTCAGTATCCCTAAAATCGCGTACATTGATCGGTTTTTCAAAGCCATGTTTGTCGCTCCTTTATATCACTCTGATACATTATATATCAGAGTGATATATTTGTCAAGGGATTCGAAATTGATGCAAAAGCTGAACCCGTAAGAGAAGCTCTTGCAGATTCTTCAGACGGCGTCTCAGCCCATAAAATCAAATGTTTCAGCGCGCTGGCGAGGGCGACAGATGAGACAGTGACACGAGCGTCGACAATGTTATTGCACTGAACATTATTGCATTTGAATATAGCGGTAAGAGACCGAAACCAATCCATAGCATTCCAGACATTGTAGTCTCCAATACAGATATGTAAAACACTACGCATATGTTTTATGAGAATACTGCTGTTTCCTCCGGCTCTTGTCGAAATCCGAAGTAATTATTGACACAATTTGACTTTTATGTTATCATTTTAGCATTGAGAAAAAATAGCGCGAGGTAAACATATGGACAACACTAATGCTTTCAGAAGACTGCTGTTATTTGTGCTTTCGAAGTATACGCAGGTCGAAGTCACAAAGATAAAGCGCAGACGCAAACTGATTCGCGGCACATTAAACGCGCCTCCGGGTCGGATTGCCGATCTGCTGACTTTTTTGATGAATAACGGTCAAACGGCGGATGAGGCTGTTAATGTTATACATGAATGCGAAAAGAAGTCAGTGGAAATAGCGGTAGAGAACAGTAAAAGTAAAGTCAGTTATGTGCTCTGGTTTATAATGATAATTTTCTTCGTGGCAGTTGTCCCGAGAACATTCTCAGGCGGTTACCCGACATGGCTTTACCTGTTGTATGCGCCATTGTTCGTAGGTTTCGCGCTGCTGATGCTGTCGCCGCGCCAACGCACGCTTGACAAAATCTGGAAACAGAACGATATGCTCGCAAAAGACAACATAGGAGACGATTTGCCGGCGCTCCTAGACGTGTGCAAGCAGTCGTATTTTCAGGTGCTGTTTTCGCGCTATTTGTTTGCGGCAATCGCGCTGTTTACGGCGGGCACGCTGTTTTTCGGCGCGGTGGCGTATTCGCTTATAAGCGACTACTCAGGATACATAGCGTATAACAAGACAATGACATCGTCCGTGAATCTGCTCGCAGAAAAAGACAGCGAGGGCACTCGCTTTACCGTATACGACGAAAACGAGAAAGTTTTTTTACAGGACTACCTTAGCGACGAGCTGCGAGCGGAAACGCCGGAGGACGTCGCGGGTGTTTTGATGATCAGTCTGTCAGATCTCGAAGTCGGCACTTATGGCCTCAACGGCAGCGACGGCACAGCATATCAGTACTATATGGTAATCCGCCTGTATGACTGCAAAAGCGGAGAATTTGCGGGAAATACGGTTGTGTACGGCGCAAACCCGCCCGTAAGCATACGTGTGAGCTCATCCGAGCGCAGTCGCAAAGTGCACGGCGCGAAGCCAACCGACGAGACCATCGCCCAAGCTTGCGAAAAACTGATAAGGACGTACCAAAACAACGGCTGAAAGAGAAGTCCTTACGGGGCGGAAAAACCCGCCGCATCAGATAGTATACGAACCCCGTGATTCTTATCGACACGGGGTTTTTGCTATATAAACTCATATGTAACTCGTAAGCGAGTTGCGTGTATTTTTTGAACAAAAATACTGAGTCTTGTCTTAATCAAACCGTTCCAGCGCGAAAACAAGAAATTATTCACAAGTGACCTTGTTTCGAGCTTCAATCAGTTTACTTAATTGTAATTATCTGATTTAGTTATTGAGCTCAGCGAAATCTGTTTGATTTCAAACGACGAATCATCATGTATGGTTATTACAGTTCCGCCTCTTTGCTTTTCAGATTCATCTATTCCGGGCATTACCAAATAGTCAATACTCATTCCATAAGTGAGGCGTATTCCTTGGTACTCCAAGGACATATTGTTGTAATGATCATGTCCGCAAAACAAAGCCTTTGTCGAACCAAGTTCTACAATTTTATCGAATAGAGAGCTCGAGTGATTTGAGCAGCAAACCTTTTCCTTCGTTTGTTCATCGTTTGAACCGAAGAAATATTTTATGTCATCACTGCCGTCGAGATATAGCTCATAAGCATCACGATACTGCTGCAATGGAATGTGAAAAAAAGCCAGAGAAGAAATCGTTGTGCCGACTTTATCAGATAGAGCTTTCACCTCTTCCTCATACCACTCAACTTGATCTTCATGTATATAATCGTAATCATTGATAGCTTCACCTGTATAGGCGTTTGAATCAATCAAGAATAATGCTTGATTGAAAGACCCATCTTTATTATAGATTTCTATTACCTGATTATTTCTTCCCGTTATATCAGGTTGCTTATAGGGATACAAAAGCGTTCCGCTAACCTTAAAAGACAATGATTCGAGTATACCGCAGAGTCCTTCTTCATTATAGGTTGATATGATTTCAGTATCGTGGTTTCCGAATGTAAACGCCCATGGAACATTAAGGTTTCGCATAAACGCCGCAAATTGCGATACAGGCGCTCCGTTATTCAGTGACATCGACATAATACCCATCGGAAATGTCATATCGCCCGTGACGACGACAAAATCCGGTCTTGTGTACTCAATTACTTTGTAAACAGCCTCTAGGGCTTTTCTATCTTTCCTCATTGAATAGATACTTCCGCCCAGATGAATATCAGTTAGCTGCAGAATTTTGAATTCATCATCGTCCATATACAATTCGTAAACGCCGTCATCTTCTCTGTACTCTATTGATACGGTATTTTGCTGTAGTCTTGGAAGCGTGTTAATGTAACCTTGAAGATAAAACGTATCTCTTCGCAAGTAGGAGATTACAGTAATAATGAGTATAACGGATATTATGCTGATCGTATACTTCTTTTTCCATACAAAATTATTTTCGACGATGCTTTTCCTAACAGTAAAATTGTATATCAGTATTGCGCAGAAATATATGCAATTAACAGCTGCGAAAGAACGATATATGCTTTGTGTGCCGATAATAAAAACGACAGCCAAATACAACAACCAAAATGCAGCGCTCAACAAACCCTGCTTCAGATAGTATTTTTTGCAGTTTTTGATCTCGTCTCTACCGCATATTGCTTTAAGTAATACTGATGCTGCGCACAAAATGAATAATGAAGTAAGCAACCAACTAAAAGATGGTCTGATTGCAGTAAATACATCGTCAAATTTACCGGATGAACTTATAATTGCTTGATAAAGACTGATGATCAACATCGCCAGCAGGTAAACCGTCAGATAGATAGAATTACCTAATCTTTTCTTGATACTGTCTTTGTATCCTTTTTTTGATGGCTCATAAACGCCCGCTTTAAGAATGCTTTGCGTCTTCATTGCGCAAATAACAAACCCTATAGCATATATGAAAAGGAAAGCCCAATTATAAAGCGTATGATACTGAACAATATCAAACAGCGCGTAAACGACCGCGACAAATAGCAATGAGCTAATATAAATGAGTAACTTATTTCTCGTTTTCAACGGCATTCTTAATTCTTCCTCCCGCATTACTGAGACCTCTGCAAATTTACGTTATGTTTGCTTCGGATCAGATATTATCTCTGTGCATCGTAACACAGTTTCTTACATAACTCGCCGCCCATACGCAGTTGCTCAAAGAATCTGACGCATGTTGCGCCGTCAGGATTCATAAACGCGTCTCGGATACAAAGGAAGGCGTATACCTGAGCCTCATCACTTTACCTAAACCCGCAAGAATTTCTTACTCAGAAATCTAGTCGAATTCAGATTTGACGGAGTCCCCGCCGGCCCGTATCCGCACATGAACTCTGCAATCGCCTGATTGCGCAACGCTTCTTCGCTGTTATGCGCCGCAACGCAGAGAGCGCAAAGTCCGAGATGATGACAATTATCTCAATCATAGTTCAGACTTTTCCGAGCGTAACCAACCTGTCAGCCAAGTCGATAACATCCGGCTCATTAGTCGCGATAATTGCGATACGCCCTTTTGCCTTGATGCGTGCCTTCAAGCCTTTTACTATGAACGAACGCGTCGCGGCGTCAAGGGCGCTCATGCAATCGTCGATGACATAGATTGAACTGTCGCGCGCAAAGGCTCGCGCCAGAGCCAGACGCTGCCTCTGACCGCCTGATATGCTATCGCCGCGATTTCCGGGCTGTCCGTCGTCGCCCATTATATCGGTATCCAGAGCCGCCGCCTTGATAGCGTCATTCAGTTTTTCACGTGGAATTGCGGTGCCCAGACGTATGTTATCATCAATGCTCTCGGCAAAAATGCAGCTTCTTCCGGGTATGCCCAGTATGCTCCCGAATGCCAGATCTCTTATGTTGTTGACGGATTTCCCGTTTATTTCAATATGTCCGTGCTGCGGCTTGATAAGTCCCATCAGCAGCGCGGTTAGGGTGGATTTTCCCGACGCCATACCGCCGCGCACAACGACGAGCTCTCCGGGCAGCGCGCTAAAGCTCACCGGCCCGCACCCTCCCCCATCGGCATATCGATATTCAAGTTCGCGTATCTCAAGGCTTGAAAGAGGCTGCGCCTCGCTCGGCTTCGCGTCCTGTATCTGTACGCCCTTAATGCGTATGTCTGTATCATATGAAAGCTGCGCGACTATATCGCCCGTCAGCTGAGCCGCAATGCGCTCAAATGAGACTTCCGCCTTTTTGTATTCGCCTATCAACTCAATAATGCGCGTCGCTAGGTTCGACAGCGTGCCGAGATGGGCTATGAATATACTGAAATCGCCGATCCCAAATTCGCCGCTAACGATGTGTTTGGCCGCTATGAACATCATTACCGCAGATCCTATCGTCACCGCTCCGTTGAGCAGGAAAGAGACGCGTTCGTTGAAATATGTATCGCTCAGAATCGCGTCGGCGCGCTTTCTGTTGACATCGCGATAACGCCCAAGCACCGCGTGTTCCGCGCCCGCTGTCTTTATCGCGAGTGACGAATCTGATATGTCCATTATGAACGAGCTGACGTCGTCATGCGCCTCCCGATTGACCCTGCGCCTATCTTTCAGCTTATCGGCAAGCTGCCTCACTATCAATATCGCCAGTGAAAGCGGTATAAACACCAGAAGCGTGAGTTTCGCGTCGATTGACAGCAGCATCGTCAGTGCAATGAGCGTATAAACAGTGAAACCCGTTACCTCGGTAAGCAATTCAGGGGGATATGTGCACGCCGGTATGTCGTCATCTATCAATTCGAATAACTCGCCGGAATTTCCCGCCACTGTCGTAATATCATCTCTGTTCATGATACAGCACATGAAATTTGCGCGTGTTCGCATTTGATAATTGTATGAGCGAAGTGCATCGAGAGACGCGCATCCCAGAATTGCGGCGACGCGCAATAAAACAACGCCAATAATCGCGCCCAGATAAGGAAGCGCATACGCGACCATGCCGCCTTGCGGCGTTTTCTGCAACGCGTTCAGTATCTGCCTTACAAAATATGTAATAGCCGCCATATGCGAAAAGATCGTCACGTTACAGCCTATGTTCGCCAAAGTAATATGTGTTTTATATCTGAGCAGGCTGAGACAAAAGCTATAGTAATCTGATTTCTTACAATTTTTGCTCATACTGCCTTACCGTCCTTTGCCGATGTGATGACGCCGTTTTCCATATGCAGAACTCTGTCCATCCATGCAAGCGCTTCTATGCGGTGCGCTATGGCGATAACCGTACATTTTTCACATAGCTTCCCTATTGCCTTAACCATTCTTTTTTCGCTCATGGGATCAAGCGCCGATGTCACCTCGTCCAGCAGCACCACCGAAGGATGCCTGAGCGCCAGTCTGATGAGCGATATAAGCTGCGCCTCTCCCGACGAGAGACTGCCTTCGCCCAGAACAAGCCGCTTGTCAAGCCCCATATCGTGTTCAGCGAACCAGTCGTTCAGGTCAAGCGCGGATATAGCATTCATAATATCCATATCGGAATAACCGTTGTTAAAAAGAGCAATATTGTCACGCAGCGTGCCATGTATGATTTGAACTTTTTGCGCAGCGAACGCCACATGCGCGCGAAGATCATGTTTATCGATGTCGCGCAGTTCATGTCTGCCGATAATAATACTGCCGCTGTCATATGTACTCAAACCTGCCAATATGCCCAGAAGCGTGCTCTTTCCGCAGCCCGTGCGCCCCATAATACCCACGCGCTCGCCTGCGCGCACAGTAATGTCGATGCCTTTCAGAATCTCCGGCCCGTCGCCGTGTGAAAAATGCAGATTGCGTATCTCTATTTGCGGTGCCGCCATATCCATAAGCGCGCTACCCAACGAAGGTTCTGTCTGCATGTCGAGCAGATCCTGCGTGCGCCTGATTCCCGCCCGCGCGCTTTGTATACTGCCCATATCATTTCGGAAATCCTGAAGCGGGTCGAGAACCATATTGCTGTACGAATATATAAGATAAACCATTCCTATGCTAATCGCATTGTCGTCCCAGAGCAGCATCGCAAACAGCAACCCCAGTGTTATCAGCGCGCCTTCGACTACTGTTGCCGCGCACCACAGATTCCCATACATAAGGCTGGCGGGGAAGTTTTCGCGAAACCGCTCCCGCATCGCGCGTTTCTGCCGCTGATCGGCGAATTTCTCGCCCCGTATACCCCTAATCACGGCTGATGAATCGAGCAGTTCCTTAATGATGCCGTTGAATTTCGCCGCTGCCGTCGCAGCACGCACATACTTCTGTATGCCTTTATCTTGAATGCGCTTGTACCATGCAATGGCGATAATGCTAACGAGCAATAGCGCCGCGCATAGCCACATACTGCGCGCGCACAGCGCCGCAAGCACAATAACAAGAGTAAGCCCGCTTCCCGCCAGTTTATAGATAACAACATAGTAGTATCTGAACAGACCTTGTACGTCCTCATCGAGCCGTGTCGCAATCTCGCCCGATGATATTTTCGACAGATCGGATGCGCTCAGGCTGAGATAATGTTCCATTATATCCTGCCTGTATTCATCTGTCACTGCCTGTCCGAGCGACGCTAAGCGTATGTTCGTCAGCGTGTCCATGCCAGAACGCAGCAACACAACTACCAAATACGAAAATATAGCCGCAGCCGTTTGGATAAGCGTTGAACCGGCGTAAACTCCGTCTATGAATTTTGACATTAACTGCGGCGCAATAATGAATAGCGCAACTCCAGCAATATATAACGCCGTAACAAAGAGAACCGACTTCTTACGCGGGCGTAAGTACTTCTTTAGCAGTTGTAACTGCTTTCTTTCGGCTGAAATGATAAACACCTCTGTTTAACGTAATAACTGATTATAACACCGCAAAGGATACGGCACAAGTACATTTTGAAGCAGCTGTAAGCGAGGAAGATTGCAAGATAAATTGCCCCAGCCTTCACCAGCCCGCCACCCCGTAACTAAATCAGGCAGCGCCGAGCGTGCTCCGTTCAGACGGGGTTTGATAGCCGAATCGTTTCAGCGGGTAGTGATTCATACAGTGTTCAATACGTCGGATTACATTCTCTGAGAGTTTGCCTATGTTCATTCCCTTGGGCACTAAGCGACGTATCAGTTTGTTTTGATTCCCGTTGCTCCCGCGTTCCCATGCGCTGTATGGGTGCGCGTAGTATATTGCTTTGTTGTCTGCAACCTCATTGTATGGAAGAACTATATGGTAAGCATTTTAGCGTATATGAATGTGTGTTTGCGATGGGTTTCATATCGGCAAAAATCGAGACATCTAATATTGAGATTGACACTTGGCGGTTAGAGATAAACGCTTGGAAATTACCTCCATTCGGGCAAGAAAAACGCCGCTCTTTTGGGTGACGGTGAAAGACAGACAGGGATTTATAGCTCAGAAATCATTCTTACTTTTAGAGGCCTTTTCGTTAGGAATTCTGCGTTTTCATCCATTGCGGTTCGTGGGTGCAGATAAATATCAATTCCCACCGCAATAGGCTCATCGATGACATACAAATATCCCTTTTCTTTACCGTTATGGCTAATAACTCCATTGTCATCATAACCTAAAGCGGTCGGCTGATGTGAGAACGCTTCTGCAAGTTCTTTCCATTGTGTAATTGTACTGTTTGGTTTTAGTTCCGAAAAAATCTTGTCGGAACCATGATACCAAATCGCATCCTGTTTTATTACAATATTCAATAAACACACCTCCGCAAATCCTGATTTCATGCGTCACTAGTATCTGTACAAACTGGAATTAGTCAGTTCATTATAGCTTTATACCCGCGCTTCTCATCACTCGTAATTGTGACAAAATATGTTTCGCCAAAGTGTGCTTTCCATGAGATAGCATCTAAATGCTCGGTAATATCCTCCGGATATATGTTCTCGTAGTTTGGATTCACATATTCAGTGATGAGTCTGAATTGTATTGATAACTCTATAGCATCTGAAGAGCTGCCAAGTTCCTGCTTATTCCACACTAGAACAACATCAGAGTTATGCTTGATTAATGATTTATCGGCATTTGAGATACCTCCGCTTAGCTCAGCGTCATTTGCGCGATAATCAAAAACCAATAATCCAATATCCTCTTCTATATTCAATTGTATATGTATGGCAATTTCATCATCAGCAGGTACATATTCGCTGGGAATAATTTGTTTGTATACTATATAACTCAGCCCCAAGGCAACAACTATTGCAATAATTATCCCGATTCTCTTTGCTTTCATTCCGAAAGAACCTCACAGTCGTCATTTTCACAAATGCAAATCCCGATTCGTTGACATATCCAAATCCCCAATATAACAGATGTTGTTGAGTAACGAGGTGCTAACGGTTATCCATCCAAAAACGAACATTCATTCAGAGTGTGCAAAAAGAAACGGTTTTCCCGATATCGCAGAATGCTAATCGAGCAATTCTCTATGGGGCAACCAATGGCAAACCGATATTGCTGCGGTAAACCGATTGCTCCCGCGATGATGCATCGAATTGTTCCTCCGTGACTGATGATTGCTAGGCGTTCCTTCTCCTACGATATGATCTTGCGGATTAAGGGTTCGCATCGTTTCCAGACCATACTGCCGTTTTCGCCGTTTGGATACGGCATGTCCTCTTCGTGCTTGCTCCATTGCGTGAAAAGCTCGGGAAAATCTCTCCATGACCGCTGAAACAGATCGCCAAAATCAATTTCTCGCAATGCTCTATCTATAATCAGCTCCACGTCGGTTGCCCTCGTCAACGCTTCCGCTGTTTGGCGGGCTCGCAGCAAATCGCTGCAATAAACTTCATCAAATGAAATGTCTTTCAGGTATTTCGCCATCTGTTCAGCTTGACGACGTCCGCGTTCTGTCAACGGCGGGTTCATTGTCCGCTTTTCCTCATCAAACCATTTCTGCGTGGATGGCAGGCATTCACCATGTCGGATGAAGTATAGCTCCATGCTGCGCGATCCTCCTTCTGCGTAATTCCGATTTATCACGCTATTCGTTTCCTGTACAAACTGGAATTTATCGACTAATTCCATACCATATAGTAATAGAACCAATACGGTTGAATGCGTTCTGTCAAGAATTGTCTTTGACCGTCATCACTCTTCCATTCATACTTTTCACCATTTTGAACAAATACAGCTTCTTTAGAAAATTCAAAGGCATACGGAATGTCATCTTTTGAATAATAAAAGCCCGAGTACGTTGAAGAGGTCACAATTCCTGTGCCGCCGCAGTAGAATTTCAATATGTCACTACTAGATCGATAAACATCCTTTACAATCGTATCTATACCAAGGTGCTCTTTAATATACGCCTCTGCTTCACTATCATTTCCAGGCATCTCTTTATATGGGAATGATTCAAGTTCCGCTGCATGATCTGTGACGTAAGCGATAATCTTACTCTTTGGCACTTCGTCATCTAGTATACTACAACCGCAAAGAAGCATACAGAGAATCGCAGTTGCTATCAGAAGAAAACGTCTATTCATGCTACCATTCCTCCCGCAAATATGATCGTTACCCGCTTCATATCCCGATTTTTCTCTCCGTGCAACTCCACGATAAATCCCGATTTGTTGAGCAACTCTTGGACAAGGCCGGAGCTAATCTCTCGTTAGCTTACGGTGGATTCTATGCGGCTGCGCAGCCTCCTCACCCAAGCGGCGAACCCTGTCTTTTTGATAGGCTTCGAAGTTGCCTTGAAACCAATACCAGTTGCCGGGATTATCGTCGGTTCCCTCCCATGCAAGTATGTGGGTTGCAATGCGGTCAAGAAAAAATCTGTCATGGCTGATTATGACAGAGCTTCCGGCAAAATTGAGCAGAGCCTCCTCAAGGCTTGACAGCGTTGCTATGTCCAGATCGTTCGTCGGTTCATCGAGCAAAAGCAAATTACCGCCGACCTTCAGTGTCAATGCCAGATTCAGGCGATTTCGCTCGCCACCAGAAAGAACGCCTGCTTTCTTCTGTTGATCCGACCCCTTAAAGCCAAACCATGATAGATATGCTCTGCTCGGAATGACGGTGTTTCCGATCTTGATTTGGTCATACCCTCCGGAAACAACTTCCCAAATCGATTTCTCCGCATCAAGGCCTTCTCTTCTTTGATCGACATAAGAGATCTGAACCGTTTCACCAATGTCCAATGTGCCGCCGGATAATTCGTCCAAACCAACGATCATCTTAAACAAGGTCGTCTTGCCCACGCCGTTCGGGCCAATGACACCCACGATTCCTCCCTGCGGAAGAGAAAAGGACAGGTTGTTGATTAGATTTCTGTCGCCAAAGGATTTGCAGATGTTTTCGGCAACAATCACCTTTGTTCCCAACCGCGGTCCAACAACGATCCTTATATCCGAAAAATCAGTCTGCTTGACAGCGGAAGCCTCCGCTTCCATTTGCGCAAATCTCTCAAGACGCGCTTTGCTCTTCGTCTGACGCGCTTTGGCAGAACTTCTGACCCAATCAAGCTCTGCCTGGATTCTTTTGACAAGTTTTGATTGCTGTTGTCCCTGCGCTTCAAGGCGGGCGGCCTTCGTTGCGAGGTAAGTCGAATAATTGCCTTCGTAAGGATACAGTTGTCCGCGATCTACCTCGCAAATCCATTCCGCAACATTATCGAGGAAATATCGATCATGCGTAACTGCCAGAACCGATCCGGGATAGCTTTTCAAAAAGTGTTCCAACCAAAGGACGGATTCCGCGTCGAGATGGTTGGTCGGTTCATCGAGCAAGAGCAGATCGGGTGCTTCGAGCAAAAGTTTACATAACGCAACGCGGCGTCTTTCGCCGCCGGAAAGTATGCGAACCGGCGTATTGGAATCCGGGCACTGAAGCGCGTCCATAGCCTGAGAGAGCTTACTGTTAATGTCCCACCCGTCTGCTGCGTCGATTTCAGCCTGAAGATTTCCCATTTCCTCCATCAAGGCATCGAAATCAGCATCAGGCGCACCCAATTCTTCACCAATGGCGTTGTATCTATCCAATTTGCCCGTAAGCAAACGAAAAGCCTGCCGTATATTCTCAATGACAGTTTTGTCCTCCTCAAGCGGAGGCTCCTGCTCAAGAATCCCGACAGTAT
>CAYVPJ010000034.1:0-39191 GCA_964453505.1 uncultured Oscillospiraceae bacterium
TTAATGCAACCAGGGAGACGCTGGGTAGCTGCGTTTAGTTTGGCAAGCGACACTCTCAAATTTGAACTTGAATTTCACGTAAAAATATGTTGCACAGCGTCGGCGCGTATGTTATAATACGTAGTGCTCTGTGCCTTAACGGCACTATATTTCCGCGCTAAGCTGTTTAGGAGGAATACCCAATGTCCATAGTGATCAACATAATTCTGATAATCATATCCCTCGTGCTGATTATCGCGGTTTTGATGCAGGAAGGCAACAAGCAGGGGCTGGGCGCGATAGGCGGCGCGGCTGAAACCTTTATGGGCAAAAACAAGTCGAAAAGCTATGAAGGCAAACTGCTCAAAATAACGAAAATCGGCGCCGCGGTGTTCGTTGTTATTGCCATATTGGCGACTTGGCTGAACGCGCGCACATACACTGTCAAATATTTCGACCACGAGGGCAACGAGTATTTCCCGCTGGTCGAGATGCAGGCCGAAGTCTCGACGATGTTCGGCACCGCGACCGATTACGACACGCTGAACGCCTCTTTGGATTACGACCAAAAAGTCGTAAAATACAAATACGGCGACGAGATAGACGATTACGACACCCCCGTGCGCGAGGGCTACGTCGGCAAGTGGGATAAAGAGCTTCCCGAAACGATGGGCAGAACGAACTATACGCTCAACGCGCTGTATGAGATCGGCACATATACGCTGTCATTCAAAAACGGCACAATAGACGTGCCCGTTGAAATAACCCCTGCGACTTCCGGCGAAGCGACCGTGGGCGAGGCGACGCCGAGCGTCGCGGTACCCGAGATGCTGCCCGAGGTTCAGGAGCCCGTCGATCTGGGCACCTATACGGACGTATACATGCAGCCCATCGACATGACGAAAATCCCCGAACTGCCCGTGATAGAGGGCTATACGTCGGATTGGGATAAAGCGATACCCGAAACCATGCCGGGCGTCGACACGACGTTCACCGTCATATACACGCCCATAACCGATGAACCCGTCGACGAGCCGACTGAAGAAACTACTGAAGAAACGACCGAAGAACCCGTTGAGGAACCGACCGACGAACCGACCGAAGAACCCGTCGGCGCGGCGACGGCATCCGAGCCTGTAACGACTGAGGAATAAAGCGTTTTTTGAAATGAACGGCATCGGCTCACAAGCCGAATGCCGTTCATTTCATTATGTTGACGGTTTTTCGGGCATACTCGATATACGCTTTTTTTGTGGAGGAGACAATGACCTTAGACGACGTGCGGGAGCGCTTGGAAAGTCTGAAGCGCCCGACCGACATTAAAACGCTGGCTGACAGCCTCGGCGCGGAAGCCGATTTTGTCGAAGCCGCGCTCAAGCGCCTTGAAAGCGAGGGGCGCGCCGTTTTGGCGAAGGGGAACAAATACGCGCCACTGCGCATAATGCAGCTCACGCTGTGTAAAGCGAGCTCCGGCGGAAACCTTTGCTTCGCGAGACCATTGGATGGCGGTCAGGATATATATCTCGACATGCCCGACGAAGTCGCGTTCGACGGAGACACCGTGCTCGTTCGCCAAACCGAATTCGGAGACATGCCGCGCGGCTTTCTGGTGAAAATCGTAAAGCGCGAACACTCGCTGCTCACGGGCGGCGTGTATCTGTCCGAGCGCCCTTCTCACGTGCGCGGACGGTCGCGCAAGGCTGAAAAGCGCGGACGCGAGCGTGTGAGCGAGGCGTTCGCGATCATATCCGACAGGCGGCTTCCGTCGCGCATACCTATAGACGGCGGCCTGCTCGGCGCGAAGGCGGGCGACCTGTGCCTGTTTGAGGTCGTGAAATGGCCGCGCAAGGGCGGCTCTATGCGCGTCTGCGTGTCGCGCGTCATCGGGCGCTCAAACGACATGTCGGCGCAGCTCGAAGCGCTGCTGGCGACCCACGGTATCGCCGAGGACTTTTCAGACGCGGCTTTGAAGTTCGCGGAGGAGCTGCCGAAAGAACCGACGGGCGACGACATATCGGGCAGGCGCGATCTGCGCGACATGGAGATATTCACGATCGACGGAAGCGACGCGCAGGATTTCGACGACGCCGTGTCGCTCGAAATCTGTGCGGGCGGGTGCGTGCTCGGCGTGCACATTGCCGACGTGTCGCACTATGTGCGCGAGGGCGAACCGCTCGACAAGGACGCGCGGGCGCGCGGCACGAGCGTGTATCTGCCGGGGCTGACCGTGCCGATGCTGCCCGAAGCGCTCTCAAACAACCTGTGCTCGCTCAGGCCGAACGAAAACAGGCTCGCATATTCGCTTCTGATGACAATAGTCGATTCGCGCGTGAAATCATACGAATTGTTCCCGTCGGTCATACGCTCGCGCGCCCGGCTCACATACGATGGCGTGAACGCGCTGCTATCGGGCGGGCGCTCCGACGTGCCCGCAGAGCTTAAGCCGACGCTCGAAAGCATGAACGTGCTTTCAAAGCGGCTCAAACAGGCGCGCGTTGCGCGCGGCGCGCTGGAGCTGGATATTCCCGAGCCGGAATTTGCGCTCGATGAAAACGGTATGCCCGAATCCGTCCGCGCGCGGGACAGGGGAGACGCGCACATGCTGATAGAGGAGTTCATGCTGCTCGCGAACGAGACCGTCGCTAAGCGCGCGAACGCGCACGAGCTGCCGTTTCCGTACAGAGTGCACGAAGCGCCCGACGCTGAAAAACTCGCGGCGCTCGAGGATCTGATAACGTCATTGGGCAAGCCGCGCAAGCTCGGAACGAAGCCCGCGCCCAAGAAATTGCAGGCAGTGCTCTCCGATTTCGAGGGTCAGCCCGAATCGTCCATAGTCGCGCGCACGCTTCTGCGCTGCATGAGCCGCGCCCGATATTCCGACAAGCCGCTCGGTCACTACGGTTTGGCGAAGAGCGATTACTGCCATTTCACGTCGCCTATTCGCCGATACCCCGACCTAGTCGCCCACAGAATGCTAAAAGCGCTCGCCGACGGTGAAATCGACGAGCGGACGCGACTGAAATATTCATCGCTGATGCCCGACATAACGGGCGAGTCGAGCGCGCGGGAATACGCGGCTTCGGTATGCGAACGCGACGCCGACGGCGTGATGTGCGCGGCGTACTTCTCAAGACACATAGGCGAAAAATTCACAGCGACAGTCACGCACCTGAGCCGTCGCGGCGCGTTCGTCGCTCTCGACAACACCGCCGAAGGGCGCATACCGCCGCCGCTCATGGACGATTTTTATCAGACCGACGACGAGCGTATGCTCATGATAGGCGAGCGCTCTCACAGAATCGTGAAATTAGGCGACAGGATAGAGGTCGAAGCGTATTCGGCGAACGTCGAATCGGGCGAGATAGAGTTCAGCATGGCGTAGGCGCGTCATTCCGCCGCGGGATAGAGCAAAGCCTCCAGTTTTTCGAGCATATCGTCGCGGCCTATGCCCTCGGTCGCCGAATACGGCGTTATCTGCCACGGCTGCACGACGAGAGAGCGGCATATCGCGGGTATGCTGCGCGCTCTCGCCGATTTGCTCAGTTTGTCGGCCTTCGACGCTATCACCGAAAACGGTATGCCGTAGTGGCGCAGATATTCGGTCATCATAACGTCGTCCGACGTGGGCGCGTGGCGTATGTCAACCAGCAGAAACACGTGTTTCAGAGCATCGGACGCGGACAGATAGCCCTCTATAAGCCCCGCCCAGCGCCGCCTTTCGCCGCCCGGCGCTTTCGCGAAGCCGTAGCCGGGCAGGTCCGCCAGCACAAACTCGGAATTGATTTTATACAGGTTTATGTTGCGCGTTTTGCCCGGCTCGGACGATATTCTGGCGAGCTTCGAGTTTTGGCACAGCGAGTTTATGAAAGACGATTTGCCCACGTTCGATTTGCCCGCCAGCGCAATCTCCGGCATGTCGCCCGCGCGGTACGGCATGTCGGCTACAGTGTTCATAAATTCGGCGCGTGTTATGCGCATCATACTACCGCCTTTACGCCGGAAGCCGGCTTTTTGTTTATGATGACGGCGATCGCCTCGTTCGCGCTCGATATTGTGCGTATGTTCATGTCGTTCAATACGTCTTTGGGCAGCGTCTCCAAGTCCTTCGCGTTTTCGGCGGGCAGAAGCACCGTCGTAAGCCCCGCCCTGTATGCCGCCAGCAGCTTTTCCTTAACTCCACCTATCGGCAGAGCCTTGCCGCGCAGCGAAATCTCGCCTGTCATAGCGATGTCCTGCCGCGCCTCAAGCCCCGTGAGCGCGCTGTACATGGCGCATGCCATGGCTATGCCCGCCGACGGGCCGTCCTTGGGCGTCGCGCCCTCGGGCACGTGTATGTGAACGTCGTGTTTCTTGCGGTATTCCTCCGACACGCCCATGTCGTCCATGTGCGCGCGCACGAACGACCACGCTATCTTCGCCGACTCCTTCATAACGTCGCCCAGAGAACCTGTCAGCTCCAGCGAGCCGTCGCCCGGCATCAGCGCCGCCTCGACCGGCATCACCTCGCCGCCCGCGCTCGTCCACGCCAGACCGTTCACCACGCCCACTTCAGGCGCTTTGCCTATGCCCATGCGCGTGTAGCGCTCTATTCCGAGATATTCCTGTATGTCGTCCACCCTGACCGTTATGGTCTTTCGCTCGTTCTCGGGCGTGTTCAGCATGTTGACGGCTGCCTTGCGGCAGATCGCGGCAAGGTTGCGCTCCAGCGAGCGCACGCCCGATTCGCGCGTATAGCACTCTATCACGCGCTTTATGGCGTCGTCAGTTATGCGCAGATTGCGGCCGTTCAGCCCGTTTTCGCCGAGCTGCTTTTTCCACAGATGCCTGCGCGCTATCTGCAATTTTTCCTCGCCCGTATAGCCCGGCACTTCGATTATCTCCATTCGGTCGGCAAGCGGGCGCGGTATGGAGTCTATCGTGTTCGCCGTCGTTATGAACATGACCCCCGACAGGTCGAACGGCGCTTCGACGTAATGGTCGCGGTAGCCGGAGTTCTGCTCCGGGTCGAGCACTTCCAGCATGGCGCTCGACGGGTCGCCGTGCATGTCGCGCGCCATCTTGTCTATTTCGTCGAACAGGAACACGGGGTTCATGCTGCCGCACTGTTTGATTGCCGACATCACGCGCCCCGCCATCGCGGCGACGTATGTGCGCCTGTGACCGCGAATCTCCGCCTCGTCGTGCACGCCGCCCAGCGACACCTGACAGAATTTGCGCTTGAGCGCCCGCGCGATCGAGCGCGCTATGCTCGTCTTTCCCACGCCGGGCGCGCCCACAAGGCACAGTATCGGACCTTTGGAGTCGCGCTTTATTGAGCGCACGGCGAAGTATTCGATGATGCGCTTTTTGACGTCCTCAAGCGCGTAGTGATCCGCGTCGAGCACCTCGCGCACGCGCTTCACTGAAAACGCGTCTTGGCTGCGCTCGCCCCACGGCAGTTCCAGCATAAACTCGATGTAATTCTGCATGACGGCGCTCTCGGGCGAGTTCCGCGCGCGCGACAGGCGCTTTATTTCTTTCTCTGTGCGTTCGCGCGCCTCGCCTGATATTTTCGACTTTTTGAGCAGTTCTTCATATTTGCGCCTGTCGTCGTCCTCCGACGAACCCAGCTCGGTCTCTATGACGCTGAGCTGTTCGCGCAGATAGTAATCGCGGTTGTTTTTGTCGATGCGCTCCTGAACCTTTTTAAGTATATCCTTCTCGATTTCGCTTATGTTCGCGTCGCGCGCCAGCATGTCGGTTATCAAAGAAAGCCTCAAAACATGGCTGCGGCATTCGAGTATCTTCTGGCGGTCGGATATTTCCGTAAGCATGTTCGCCGCCAGCAGATCGGCAAGCGCGCCCGGATTCTGCTCGGCGTCGACCGCCTGCCTCAATTCGGCGCAGGTCAGGCCTTTGACGTCGGAAAGCCGCGCGAAGCGCTCTTTAGCGACCCGCAGCGCCGCGCGAATTTTGTCGGTCGGCTTAGTCTCCGCTTCGTCCATGGCGCATACGTCGGCTTCCGGCGCGTCGCCCGCTAAGTAAGCGCCCGTGAGTATGGCGCGGGAAAGCCCCTCCGCCAACACCCTGTATGAGCCGTCGGGCAGTTTTATGGCCTGTTTGACCGATACGAGCGTGCCAACCGTGTATATGTCTTCTATGTCGGGGTCGTCTTTCGCGCCCTCGCGCAGAGCCGTCACAAACAGGCGGCTGTCGCCCTTCAGGGCTGCTATCAGCGCGCCTACCGACTTATCCTTTGAAACGTCGAAATGCACGACCGTGTCGGGGAAAATGGTCACTCCGCGCATCGGAAGTATCGGCAGCCGCATTTCCGCGGGCGCTTTTTCGTTTATGCTGTTCAATCGGGTTTCCTCCACAAAATTCACATAGAGTGATTATACAGTTTGGGCATGTGGGTGTCAAGCGTCGGGGCGGGGGTGAAAAATGGAGGCGGCGGAAGAAAAAACCGATTTCAATAAAACGCGCCCGCCGCCAACATATGAAGCAAAAAAACGACCCGACGCCGATTCTTTGGCGCCGGGCGTTTGTGAAACATATGAATATCGCTTTTTACCAATCTCCTACGATTATATAGTCGGGGCTGTACGGCAGATTCCAGTATACCTCGCTTGACGACGAATAGCCTTCCTCAACGTCCTCCCAGCGCATAAACTGCATACCGTCGAACGTTTTGCCGTCCGCCAATGTGAACACCAGCGCGCCCACCGCCGCGTCGTCGGGCGCTTCGAAGGGCACCGCGAGCAGCCACGTTTCGTCATACCACGCTACGGAAACCTCGGTCTGCACCGAGCCCATGTATATTTCTTTGCAATTCGTGTCTATAAAATCTTTGAGCGCTTTTTTTGTGACGTTCGCAAGCCCGAGCTTACTTATCGCCATATCGTATTCGCCGTATGATATAAGGCTCACCGCTTCTTTCGCGTTTTTGTACGCGGAATCGGGCGGCGGGCTTACAGTCTCGGCCGCCGCTAAAGGCGCGAGCAGCGCGAGCAGCAGCGCGCATACAACCGACATTTTGATTATTTTCATGGCGTACCTCCGCATAAACGGGACATCTTTTCCCAACTCTTTGACGCGTCCGACCGTTCGCGGGTTGCGTTAAAAATAAGTTTATTTACGAAATTTCGAACAGTGAGACGATCATTTTGTCGAGCGCGGCTCTGTCTCGCATTTTGCCGCTCTTGACCATGTAATCGCACTCCACGCCCAAGCGATAGCCGTCTATAAGCGCGCTCGATTTAATGTTCGCGCACTGCGAATATACGCGGCGGGCGACGAAATCTGACAGCCCCGCGCGAGCCGCTATTTCGTTAAGCGGCAGTTTTTCGTCCCTCAACAGTTTGACGTGCGAGAGCAGGCGCATCTGGCGCGTTATGAGCGCGAGTATACCAACGCAGTTTTCGCCCGATTCGAGCAGCGAGTTCAATATGGAATACGCCTTTTTCGCGTCTTTTTGCATTATTGAGTCAATCATCATAAACGCGTTCGACTCGGCGCTCGGCGATATGTTTTCGCGCACGTCGCGCTCGCTAATTTCGGGCGCTTGCGCGTATGAGGCGAGTTTGTCGACCTCGCCCGACAGCCTCGTCAGGTCGCGCCCGCCCAGAAACGCGAGCGCGTCCAAAGCGCCGTTTGAAATCGTCTTTCCGAACGGGCGCAGGCGCGCCTTGACCCACTTGCGCAGGTCGTCGTCAGTGAGATATGAGAATCTCACGACGCACGCCGTTTTTTCAAACGCCTTGTAAAGCCGCTTGCGCCTGTCGGCCTCGCCGCGCAGAAAAAACACGGCTAAGCACGTATCGGGCGGGTTTTTCAGAAACGCCTCCATGCGCTCGCACTCGTTCGCTTCGTCCTTTGCCTTCTGCTGCGAAAGCGGCGCGTAGTCTTTCACCACGAACAGCCGTTTTTCGCACATCACGGGCAGCGTCTCGCAGCCGTCCGAAATCTGCGCCGCCGTCGCGCCCTCGAGCACCGTTTCGTTGAGCTGCTCGAGCCCTTCCGGTAAAAGGGATTGGCGCAGCTTTTCCAAAGCCGAGCTTTTAATAAATTCCTCCTGACCCTCGAACAGATATACGCCCGCCGCCCGTCCCGCCGTTATGTCCGAAAACAGGCGCTGCCATGTTATGACCGCCATCTCTATGAACCCTTCGCGCCGCCGGCCGTCGTGTATTCCAAGTCGCCGTTCGGCATCATTTTCACCATTATAGCGCCTTCCAAGTCCGTTCGCAATACGGTTGAACCCGAAAGTCGCGCGATTACTTCGTCCGACGGGTGTCCGTATGCGTTCGCGCCGACCGATATTATTGAAAAATGCGGCGTGGCGGTTTCGAGAAACTCGGCGGTCGTCGCGTATTTCGAACCGTGATGCGACACCTTCAAAACGTCGCAGTCGGCCGTTATCATCATATCGAACGGGTCGGGCAGGTCGCCCATGAACAGCGCCGACGAGTCGCCGTATACGACCCTCAATACGAGCGAACCGTCGTTGTCGTCCGACGGCTCGAAGCCTTCGTAAGGCCACAGCACTTCGACGTATATGTCGTAATCCAGTTCCACGCGGTCGCCCGCCGACAGATACGCGGTATTCTCGTTTCGCATAGCTTTCTTGATGCCGTCGCCGACTTCCATGTCTTCCCAGCATTCGGGCAGATACAGAACGGCGTTATCATAGCGTTCGAGCACTTCCGAAAGCCCGCCCGAATGGTCGGCGTCCGCGTGGCTCACGAACACGCCCTTCACATCAGCGCCCATTGACACAAGATAGTCGGAGCATACGCCGTTCGCCCTGCCGCAGTCTATCACATAGGCGTTTCCGCGCGCGTTTACGACCGCCGAGTCGCCGTTGCCCACGTCGAGAAACGTTATCGTAAGGCCGTTCGTCGCGTTTATGGGTATCGCCAGCACGATTATCGCTATGATCGCGAGCGCCGCCAAGCCCCACCGCCGCGTCCGCTTTTTAAGCCCGACGAACGCCGAAACCGCTACGAGCGCCGCGTAGAAGCACAGACCCTCTATGAACGACCACGAGCGCATGTTGTATACTGAGACTGGCAGATCCGCGACGAAGCCGCAAAGCAGGCGTATGCCGCTCCATACGCCGTCGGCGATGCGCGCGATGAAAACGCCCGCCCGCATGGACGCAAACGACGCGCCCAGCGAGAAAGCGCCTATGTAGAGCGCAGCCATGCCGATCGGAATAGTCAGCATGTTCACAAACGTCGCGTACACGGGCACAGCGTTGTACAGTGTCGCCACGATAGGTAGAGTGCCCGCCTGAGCCGCCGTTGTGGACGCGAGCGCCGAGCGAATGTCGTATGCCAGCTCTCCCAACGCGCTTTTACGCCGCCGCCGAAACATGAACAGGTCGGTTATAGCTGACAAGGAGAACACCGACGCGTATGAAAGCTGAAACGCCGCGTCCGTTAAAACGAGCGGATTTATTGAGACCTGTATGACGAAAGCGAGCGACAGCCGCGTCAGCGCGTCCGACGGACAGCCGAACTCTCGCGCCGCGCCCAGCGCCGCGTACATTATGACGGCTCTCACTATCGACGCGCTCATGCCCGTCATAAGCGCGTATAATATGAGCGCCGCCGTCGTTATGAAAGCCGCCGCGCGCTTAGGCACGCAAATCAAACACAGCATGAATTCGAGCATTATAGCCATGCAGCTCACGTGCAAACCCGACAGCGCTATCAGGTGCGCTATGCCCGCGTCTTTGAAATCCGAATATGTATCGTCTGAAAGCTCCGAGCGCTCGCCGAGCAGCAGCGCCTTCATAACGTCTGGGTTGTTTGCGTACAGCTCGTCTATCCGCCCAGACAGCGAATCGCGAACCGCGTACAGCCGGCGGAATAGCGTGTTTTCGTCGGCTACCGTCTCCACGCTTTCAAGCGACGCCGACGCGCACAGCGATATGCCGTCCTTCCACAGGTACGCGGCGTAGTCGAAGCCTTGCGGATTGGTTCTGCCGTCGGGCACGGTCACGTTCGCGCCCTTTATAAGCAGCGTTCTGCCG
Organism: uncultured Oscillospiraceae bacterium; assembly: GCA_964453505.1. GTDB lineage: Bacteria > Bacillota > Clostridia > Christensenellales > Aristaeellaceae > CAYVPJ01. The sequence continues at coordinate 9,998 of CAYVPJ010000034.1, forward strand.
TGCGGGAAAGCGTTCGCGTCGGGAGACGCGTATATGTACACGCGAATTTTGCCGTTGAATTTCTCGCCGCCCAGCGACGAGCATTCGAGAGTGAACGACGCGCGCCCGTAATCGTTCCTGTATTCGGCCTTATCGCACACCGTGCCCTTTATGTCGAACTTGCCCGCCGCGAGGTTCGCGGGGCGTTCGCCGCTGATTTTGGCGTAGCCCGCGAATATCAGCGTAAGCGATATAAACAAAAGCGCCGCCGCCCGCTTTTTCGCTATCAGCAGAAAGACGAACGCGAGCGCGGGCGTGAGCGCGAACGCGAACCACGCCGTCGCGTTAAGCCCGGTTTTCATGCCCAAGAGACAGCCCGCTAAAATGCCAAAGGCGAAGCATGTCAGCTTTCGCCTTTGAATGAATTTAGTTATTCGGGACATGCGAAATTATACGCAAACGCGAATGCCGGAGCGCGCCAGCATGACGTCGGGATATATCGGGCTCGCTTCGTCTATGAGCGCCTGCGGGTCGTATGCGGGGGATATGTGCGTCAGCATAAGCGCCTTGACCTTCGCTTCTTTGGCGACGTTCGCGCACATGCGGGCGGTCATATGCGGCTTTTTGGGCGACCAGTCGCACGACATAAGCCCCGCGTCCGCGAGCAGCAGGTCGGCCGAATCGGCGAACAGCGTTAAGGCGTCTGTCTGATTCGCGTCGCCCGTGTATACGAAAACAGCGCCGTCGCAGTATACGCGCGCGGCGTATGTCTCTATAGGGTGATTTACGGGCAGAAATTCGAGCTTCATTTCGCCGATCATCGTATCGCGAACATCGTACAGGTCGAACTTTCCGCCTCTGAGCAGCTCGCGCACGGCGTCGGGCTTGCGCGGACATATGACTTTGAGCGTCTCCAAGCGCGACGCGCCCGCCAAGTAGTGCATGGGCAGCATGTCGCTCATGTGGTCGAAGTGCAGGTGCGAAAGCACCACGCAGCTCAAATCGGTTATGTCGCACTCGTTCAGAAGCCGACCGAGCACGCCGCCGCCGCAGTCGAACAGTATGCGCGTGCGCCCGCTGTCCGACGTGAGCAGATAGCCCGAGCACGCGCCCAACTTTGACGGATACGGCCCGTTTGCGCCCAATATTGTCAATATCAAACGCGTAACCTCCTTATGCGGCGCTCGACGCGCTCTATGCTAGTTGTTCGGTGAATACCTGAGCCGCCCGCTCACCCGCGCCACGCCCCTCGCCCTCGGCGTGAACACGACGGACGAACCCTGTATATCTATTTCGTAGCCTTCTTCGAGCTTCAGTTTGCCGACGTTCATCGAATCGTGGAACGCGCCAATAGCGTAAAAGCGCTCATACGCGTACCAGTCTGCGGCGTCGGGAGCGTATATGAATATGAAAGCGCTCTCCGACGATTCCCGGCACGAAAGCGAGTATTCGCCCGCGGCTATGTCCGTGCCTACGACGTATACGCCCTGATGCAGCTCCGTCGGGCTTACCGACTGCTTCTCGAGTATCAGCTCGTTCAGCCTGTCGCGCAGCGCGAACATTTCGGAAAGCGTCGCCGTCTCCGTGTCGAGCGAAATCGTGTCCGCGCAGGCGACCGATAACAGCAGCGCCAAACACGCGACCAGTGCGGATAACTTCTTCATATGCATACCTCCCCGACAAAAATATTTATTACATTGTACAGTAAAATTTACTTTTCGTCAAGGAGTGCCGTTAAATTTAGGTATTTTATTCGGCGTATGCGAGCATTGCGGACAGTATCTGCGGCGGGCTCCACTTCAGGCGCGCCCGCATGAACAGGCCGAACAGCTCGCCGTTGCCGGCGAACGCGTTGTTGTCCCACCAGCAGCATGTTATGCCGCAGGCGCGGGCGGAGGCTACGTAGTACGCGGCATGGTCAATGCGCGCCTGCAAATTCATGCCCTTTGCGCGCGAACCGAACTCGCCAATAACTACGGGCACGCCCTTCGACACGAATTTTTCATATAAAGACGACATCAGGTAATCGATATCGTTCGTGTCGGCCTTGCTGTTTATTGAAAACGCGTCCTTCGAGCCCTTTTCGCCGGGCGCTTGCAGCGCGAAAGAATAGGGCGAATACGCATGAACGGACAGTATGAGCCTGTCAACAGTGCTGTCGTCGGGCATTTTGAACAGCGCGTGGGTCGCGCCCTGCAACGACGCGCAGTAGCCCGGCACCATCAGAAAGCGCGTTTCGTTTTCGCCGCCCGATTTTCGCACGGTGTCCACGAACACTTGGTTTAGGCGGTTCACGCACTCGACCGCCTCGTCGCACGCCTTATTGCCTGCGACCAGATTCCACTCGAACTGCGTGCCCGCGAGGCGCGGCTCGTTTATGCCTTCGAATATAAGCGCGTCGCCGTAATCGCGGAACGCCGAGGCGAGCTGCGTCCAGACCGAGCGCATATACGCCTCCGACGTCTCCAAATGCGCCTTTGTCGGGTAGTAAAAACCCTCGCGCGTATCGTGGTGAACGTTTATAATGACGCGCAGACCCTGATCGAGCGCCATCGAGACGACTTCCTTAACGCGCCCGAGCCAGCGCTCGCTTATTGTAAAGCCGTCGCCGGATACGTGGTTATGCCACGACACGGGAATGCGAATCGTGCCGAAGCCCGCGTCCTTCACAGACTTCAGCATTTCGGGGGTCGTCTTTATGCCGCACCAGCTGCTTTCAAAATCTAGCTCGTCCGAATAGTTCGCGGAATCGGAATGCGCGTCGAACGTGTTTCCGAGATTCCAGCCGAGCTTCATATCCGCCGCGAAGCGCATACCCTCCGTGTCGGGCAGCTCCTTGTCCTCGATGTCGAGCGCGGGAACTTCGTACCCGGCGGCGAGCGCCGATGGCGAGACCGCGAGCAGAAGCGCCAAAAGCGCGAGCCCTATCCTGTTCATATTCAACCGCTCCTATCTGTTTTTTCTGATTATACACTGTACGGGGCGCGTTAGCAACTTTCGCCGACTCGCCGTATGAGCGACCTGCTAAGTACACGCAGCCACGCGCGGAGCGCTTAAACGCGGCGTATCCCTTCGCCGTGCGCGTCGGGTTCGCAAACTACGCCCAATAGTCTGAAGATTTGTGTTCTTCAGTACAGTTTGTAAGTGTTGCGGCCGCAGCCTTTCGCCTTGTAGAGCGCCGCGTCGGCGTGCTCGTACAGCGTGTGGCTGTCCGTTCCGTCCTTAGGGTAGAAGCTCACGCCTATGCTCACCGAAAGCCGCGAGCCGTTCGGATATGTTTTGACGAGGCTTTCGCATATCTGCTCCGCCTTTTTGCCCATATCCAACTCGCCGGACACGCCGCTTAAGAACATCACGAACTCGTCGCCGCCCAGCCGTCCGAGCAGGTCGCCCTTGCGCATAAGCGACGACAGCTTTTCCGCCGTGTATATGAGCGCCGAATCGCCCTCGGCGTGCCCGAACGTGTCGTTTATTGACTTGAAGTCGTCTATGTCCAGCATTATAAACGCGTGGCGCGATGTATCTCCCGATTTCTGTATTATGTCGTTTACGCGCTCCGCGAACGCCTTGCGGTTCAGAAGCCCGGTGAGCGGGTCGGTCTCCGCCGAGTGCTTCGCTTCAAGCTCGGCGCGCTTCTTTTCGTCGATGTTTTCATACAAAAGATACGCTTCCACGTCGGACGAGCCCGGCGCTTCGACCATGTCTATCGTCAGTTTGAGCCAGCGCACGCCGTCGGGCGTTATTTCACGGTACTCGATCTCGCCCGCGCGCCGCCCGCGGTAGTATTCCGCGAGCATCGTGTCGGTGTTCAGGAACGCCGAATACTTTTCGCGGTCGGCCTCAAACACTAACGCGTCCGAATATTTCTGCGTGCGAGCGTCGAACGTCTTTGCGGTTTCCGAATCGAGCAACTCGCCCTCCCACGTGTCGGGCGGCGTGTTTTTGCTCAGATTGCAGCGGAAAAGCGTGTACGACGACGGGTCTTTGCCCTCCATCGACTGCTGCCAGCGCTTGTAAACAAGCTCTTTCTCCTGCTGTTCGGTCACGTCGCTGTACGATATTATCGCCGAAACGGGCTTGCCGTTTTCGTCGAATATGGTCGTCGAGCGCTCCGTTATCCAGCGCCAGCCGTCCGACAGCAGCTTCTTGAATGTGACCGAGCCTTCGCGCCCGCCGTTTTTGATGTTTTCGTAGAACCGTATATACGCGTCCTTTGTATCGGACGATATTTTTCCCAAACGCACCCTGCCGTAGGGCACGTCCGTAATCGTCTCGGGCAGCGCCAGACGCGTCGCCGCGTCCTCTGTTATTGTGAGCGTCTCATTCTCAACGTCGTAGCGGCCTATCGTGTGTCCGCTGTGGCGGGTAGCCAAGCGGTATTCCTCCTCCGCCAAGCGCAGGTTCGCCTCGTTTTTCTTTGAGCGCGTTATGTCCACAAGCGTCACGTAGTACCACTCTTTGCCGTAGTCGTCGGTTATCTTTACGCCCTCGTCGTGGAACCAGTGAAGCTGTCCGTCGGCCGCCTCTATGCGGTAGTCGAACCGGCCTATGCCGCCGTCGCTCTCCTGCGTCGCGATTTCGTATTCGGCGCGCTCGCGGTCTTCCTTCCATACCATCTCGCGGAAACAGTTGTTGAACTTTTTGCGGAACTCCTCTTCCGTGTAGCCGAGCGACTCTGTGAAATTGCGGTTGACATACGCGAACTCTTCTTTTTCGTCCGCCGAATATTTGAGCACGCCGCTCGGTATAACGCGCAGAAGCGTGTTAAGCTCGAACTCAGTGACCTTTTCGCTAGTTACGTTTCGGCACACGCAGTATATGCCTATCACGTCGCCCGACGCGTCGAGCAGCGGATATTTCGACGTGCGGAACACCGCCTTGCCGCCGTTCGTGCGCAGGGGCAGCATCACTTCTCTGTCTATGACAGACTTGCCCGTTTCGAATATCCGCTTGTCTTCCGACATGAACCGCCCGACGGTTTCCAAGCCGAAAACGTCTTTGGCGGTCTTGCCTATAATGTCGGCCGCGCTGTTAAGCCCGAACGCCTTCACCGCCGCCGCGCTCACGGCTGCGTATCTGTCGTTTCGGTCTTTTATGAACGATATGTCGTCGGACGTGTCCATCATCGTCGAAAACACGACCGGAAGCATGTCGCGAATGTACGAGGCGGCGGGGAACAGCCCGTCGTCGGGCGTTATGTCGTGCCCGACCGCGCGCTTTATGTCGCGCCGCGTGAGCAGCATCGATATGTAGTCGGCGGGCGCGGTGAAGTGGCGGATCTTGTCGGGCACGCTGCTCGGGTTGTCCACTCCCGCGAAGCCCGTGAGCCTGCCGTCGCGCCACAAAGGCGCGAGTATCATCGAGCGTATGCCCTGCGACTTCAACAGCTCTTTAAGGCTTTCGTCTTCGAGCGCGTTCGAATCGTCCACTGTGAAAAACTCGTGGTTTTTGAGCGGCTTATACCAGTAATCGTTCTCGGTGAACGGCAGGTTTTGCTGGCGGTCCTTCTCGCTCGCAACGCCGCTTGCGCACACCTCGTATGTGTTGTTCGACACGAAATTCTGAAAGTCAAGCTCGACTATATAGCACCTCTCCGCCTCGCAGTACTCCATCAGGCGGCGCAGAGACTTGTCTATCGCCGATTCCGCGTCAGTGTTGGACAAAATCTCGTTAGCCAGCTCGTTTACGAACCTGAGCCTGTCGTCGGCCTGCCGCCTTTGCGTAATGTCCGTAAAGCATGAAAGCTGAACCGGCGAATCCACGCCGTCGAGCGTTATGACCGTTATGTCGTCCCTCAGCCATACAGTCCGCCCGTCGCGGCTTACGACGCGGAACTCGAACGACATCGACTGCCCGACGTTTTTCAGGTCGGCTATGCTGTTTTCGTATTGTTTCAGGTCGTCGGGGTGCATAAGCTCCAGACCCTTGAAGCCCGCCGCCAAATACTCATCCCGCGTATAGCCCACCAGATCGTAATATCTGTCGTTCACAAACAGGTATTCGACGGTCTTGTCCTTATGCATTATGACAGCCGTGATCCCGCAGGTCGCGTTGTCCATGACCGCTTTAAGCCGCTCCGACGTTCTGATTATGTGCTCGTTCGCCTCCACAAGCTCCGATATGTCGGTTTCGACTGTTATCATGACGTCGCTGTCAACGCCGTCCAAACGGCACAGCGCGATGTTCGAGCGAATGTGGACGATTTTCCCGTCGCGTTTTATGCAGCGGTATTCCATCGAGCGCGGCTTCCCTGATTTCAGCGTTTCGTTGACTTTGTTCCACACTGCATTTCTGTCTTCCGGGTGTATCGCCTCGAAATACACCTTTGTTTCGCGCTCGAACTGCTCGCGCGTATAGCCGAGCTGCGCGTAATACCTGTCGTTTGAGAATATCATTCTCGGGCGGCCGCCCTGTATGCACACCGCCGTTATGCCGCCCGCCATGTTGTCCATAATGACCGCGTTGCGGCTCGCAATTTCGCGCTCGGCGCGCTCGGCGGCTCTCTGCGCGGTTATGTCCGTAACGACGCAGTAGAGCAGACTCCTGTCGCCCGCGCGGGCTATCAGGCGCACGGTCACGCGCGCGTATGTGCAGCTCATGTCCGTCTTTTCAAGGCTGCACTCGCAGGCTGACTCCTTGCCCGTGCGTATGGCGTTTTCAATGTTTTCGCGCACGATCGCCGCGTTCTCCGCGTCGAGCGCCTCCAAAATGTCCGACCTGTTCAGCATTTGCCCGTGCACCGCGCCGTAGCCGAACACCTCTGCGTAACCGTCGTTATAGCGTAAAAGCTCGGTCTTGCCGCCTCGGAACTCGAATATACACGCGCCGCCGACATAGCTGTTGAATATCAGCGTTTCGATAGAGCTCGGATTCCAGAACGCGTTGTTGTTCCACGTGTCGAGCGCTTCGGGCTTGCGCGGTTCGGAGTCCACGAAGCCCGAGGCGAACATGCTTTCATATTCCTCAGAGCGCGCCGGGCGCGAATACAGATAGCCCTGCACGTGCTCGCAGCCTATCGATTTCAGATAGTCGGCCTGTTCGAGCGTCTCGACGCCCTCGGCTATGACCGACATGCCGAGCCAGCGCGCCATGCGCACGACCGACTCGATTATGCTGCCGCCCCGCTGCGCGTTTTCGTCGTTTTCGAGAAAGCGCATGTCCATCTTCAAAACCTGCGCGGGCACGTCTTTGAGCGTGTTGAGCGACGAGTATCCGCTTCCGAAGTCGTCTATCTCGACCACGAAGCCGAGCGCGACGAACTCCTTCACCACGTTTATGATAATCTCGTTCGACTCCGAGAACGCCGATTCGGTTATCTCAAGCCTTAAAAGGTCGTTAGGCAGCGAATATTTCTCGACCAGCCCCTTTACCGTGTCTATCAGATCGGGCTTGAACACGTCGCAGCGCGACACGTTTACGGACACCGGCACAGGGTGCAAATCGGCGTCTATCCATTTGCGCAGCAGCTTGCACGTTTCTTCCCACACGAACTTGTCAACCTCGTACACGAAGCCGTTCTGCTCGAATATCGGTATGAACTCGGAGGGCGATATTATGCCCTCGACCGGATGCCGCCAACGCGCGAGCGCCTCGGCGCCTGTGAGCCTGCCCGTCGCGTGGTTGAACTGCGGTTGCAGCCACACCTCGAACTGCCCGCTTTCGAGCGCGTTTTTCATCTGTCCCGTTATATACTGCCTTCTCAGAAGCGACGTGCGCATGGACTCGTCGTATGTGGCTATGTACGCGTCGTATCTGCCCTTGACGGTCTCCTTCGCCATTACGGCGCGGTCGTATATGGCGCTGATGCCCAGCGCCTTGTCGTCTACGACGCAGCGCCCGACGTATATCTTCAAATGCGGGAGCATTGTGCTCGGCTGCTCCAGACGGCGGTGAAGCGCCGTCATTTCGGGAGAGTCTATGAGGCGCTTAGGATACAGAACCGCGAAATTGTCCGCCATCACGCGGCAGCACACGCTTTCGCTTTTTTCGGACAGCCACGTAAGCGCGTCGGCGAAACCGCGCAACACGTCGTCGCCGACGACCGAACCGTACTGGTCGTTTATAACCTTGAACTTTTCAATGTCAACGCACGAAAGCACGTAATAGCCCGTCTCTTTGCGCGCTATCAGCTCCGCCGCCTTCTGTATGAATCCGGCGCGGCTGTACAGGCCGGTGAGCTCGTCGTGCGACGCCTGATATTGGAGCTTTTCGTTCGACAGCACTTCCTCGTGCACGTCGTTGAACGTGATTATCATCTTTTCGGCAAGCCCGTAAAAATCTTCGCGCTTGTATATGTTCACGCGAAACCAGTGCCGCGCGTTATTGGGCGTTTTGAGCTTCACGAGCTTATTCGCGTTTGTTTCGCCCCTGTTCGAGCCGAGCTTGAACAGCATGTCCTGAAGCGCTTTCACGTCCTCGCTGTCCGCTACCATGTCCGACAGCAGTATCTGCCACAGCCCCCTGTGGTCGAACCTGCCCGCTATATAGTTGGCTATCATGTTATCGTATATGAAAACGTGGTTGCGCCAGTCGTATTCGACGACCACCGTGCCCGTGCTTTCGAGCACCGTGTGAAACTTCATGTCCTCGTCGCGCTGCAATTGCAGATAGCTGTTCTGCGCCCGCAGCCGCTCGTTTTCGGCCTTGCTCACGGCGGAGGCGACGCGCATACGGATAAGCTCCGCGTCGATAGGCTTCGTAACGTAATCCGACGCGCCCAGCTCGATCGCTTTCAGAAGCAGCGCGTGGTCGTCGCGGTCGCTTACCGCGATAACGGGTATCGTGCGCAGTTCGACATTGTCCTGTATGCGCTTCAGCACTTCGAAGCCGTCCATGCCCGATATATTGAGGCTCAGAAGCACTATCGATATTGCCGAACCGAAGTGGCGCAGCCTTATAAGCGCCTCGCTGCCTGTGCGCGCCGCCTCTATTCTGTAATCGTCGCGGAAGTACGTTTTCAAAGCGTTGCGGCTTTCGTCGGAACTGTCAATAATCAGCATTCGGCGCTTCGCGGGCGTTTTCACGGCTGAGCCGCTCTCGCTTTCGCCGTCCTTATCAGGCGAACCTTCCGCGAGCGCGTCCTGCGTGGGGCTGAACAGCGCGAAGCCGTTTTTGCCCGCCTGCTTGACCCTGTAGAGCGCCTTGTCGGCGTTCCTGTACAGTTCGTCGAAGTCGTGACCGTCGCGCGGATACACCGAAACGCCGACGCTCGCGCTCAGCTGCACGTCCTGCGAGAACGCCTTCATCGCGTGGTCGCACACGTGCTGCGCGATCTTCTCGATGACCGCGTCGTAGGGTATGCCCCTCAGCCACATCAAAAACTCGTCTCCGCCCAAGCGGCACACGAGATCGCCGTCGCGTATTAGCGAGCGCAAAACGGCGGCTATGTCCTGAAGCGCCTGATCGCCCGCGGCGTGCCCGAACTTGTCGTTTAGCAGTTTGAAGCCGTCCATGTCGAGCATCATGAGCGCGTGCTGCGTGTTCGCCTCGTTCTTGAGCAGTATGTCGACCTGCTCCGAAAACGCCATTCTGTTGAGCGCGCCCGTGAGCGGGTCTGTCTCGGCAAGCTCCTTGTCCCTGATCTGCTCTTTCTTAAATTCGTCAATGTCCTCGAACAGCCAGAACGCCTGTATGTCGCTTGAGTCTATGTATTCGACCGTCTCGACGGTCAACCGCCGCCACGCCTCGTCGCCGTTTTTCAGTTTTTCGCGGTATTCGAGCGTGTTCATATGCTCGCCGCGGTAGTAGGCCGCCAGAGTCGCGTCGGGATCGAGCATCGCCGAAAACTTCTGCCTGTCGTCGTCGAAAACTGACGCTTCGGCGTAGTCGCGCATATACTCGCGAAACGGGCGCGCGTCGTTTTTTATCTCGATTTTTATAAGCCGACCCTCGCGCGAGTACACTCTCAAATCCGATCCCAGACCCGTCCTGAACAGCGTGTACGAGCCTATGGGTCGCGATTTTATCGAATTTTGCCACTTCTTGAAAATGGCTTCCTTGACGCGCTGCTCGGTCACGTTGTGGAACACGAGCACCGCCTGATCTGGCGCGCCGTCCGAATCGTTCACCGCGCCCGCGTTGCATTCGAACCACTGATATTCGTTTTCAGACGTTCTGAGACTCAGCGACGCCGAAACGTCGCTTTCGCCCGCGCGAATCCTGTTGAACATGTCGGTAATATTCTCCGCCGACTCGGGCGAGACTATGCCGCGCTCAATAAGGGAATCCGGCGCGCCCTCAATTATCTCTCCGAAACGCGCGGAATACAGGTTTCGGCTCTCGACGCGGCACGCGCCGCGCTTTATGTCGTATGTAATTATAGCTCGCTTGTCGGTTTCGGCGGCTATTCTCAGAATTTCATCGCTTATGCGCAGCCTGTCCTCGGCGAGCTTGCGGTTTGTAATGTCTACCATCACGATGTTCAAAACGCAAATGCCGCCGCGCCTGTGGTTCAGCCTGCCCGTCAGCAAAAGCCAGCGATAGCCGCCGTCCTTTACGTGGCAGCGAACCGCCGCGTCGACCGCCTCGCCGCCGTCCGACTCGCATATGCGCTTCGTCGCTTCCAACAGCACGGGCACGTCCTCGTCGAACACGAAGTGCATTTCGTTGTTTTTGAGCAGCAGGTCGTATTCTTCCCTTTCGTAGCCCGAATACCCGTAGAAGCGGTCGTTATAGTATGTTGTGCGCACGCTGCCCGGCATGTCGTTCGGGTCTACCTCTACGACGGCTATGCCGCAGGGCGTCGCGTTTATTGTGCGCCGCTCGGCTTCCTCAAGCTCCGCGGCTTCGCCCGATCGGTCGCCGTTTTGCGAAACCAGCCTGTTTTTCGCCGCCTTTTTAAGCGCCGAGCGAATGTCGGAAACGCTTTCGCCCGATGCGCCGCGCTTTAGCGCGAACTCAACGGTCGCCGCCGCGAGCGCGCGGCTCGGCAGGGTTTTTCCGTGCTCCCAGCGCCCCACCGTCGTCACGTTGACGCGCAGCGCGTTCGCGAGCTCCATCTGCGTAACGCCCAAATCGACCCGCAGGTATTTCAACGCGTCTTTGAAATCCACAAAAACCCTCCGTCCGCCGTATGCGCGTCGCCCGATAGATGCAAATGCGCTATCATTTGCACTGTTTCGGGCGAACGCAACCCCTTGTCGGGCATATCTGTTACCGATTCGACAGCCTTTGTTATTATCAATACTATAAAGCATATGTATAAAAATGTCAAACGTTTAACGAAAATTACGCGTGGCTATCGCTTGCCGCGCAAAATTTCCGTTCCGCGCGTATTGCAAAACGCGCGTCGGTGTGGCATAATATCATAGAACATTTATGTGCGGACACAAGCCTATAAGCGTTTAGAAGGAGAGTTTCATTCCCGTATGGCAGACGATATTCCACGAAGTATTCCGTTAATAATTTCACTTATTCTCATGGGCGGGTTTTTCGCGGGCAGCGAGACCGCGTTCTCATTCTGTAACGAAATTCGAATGCGCACGTTGGCGACAGACGGCAGCCGCCGCGCGAAGCGGCTGGTGCGCATACTGGACGATTTCGACCGCACGATAGTAACGCTTCTGATAGCCATAAACGTGATATACATCTCGTGCGCGTCCGTAGCGACGGTCGCTTGCGTGCGCCTTATGGGCGCGGGCGGCTCTGTCGTGGCGACGGTCGTGATCACTCTGTGCGTGTTCCTGTTCTCGGAAACTATCCCGAAAAACATAGCCCGCGCGAACGCCGACGCCTACGCGCTTTTGGTCGCGTACCCGATAACGTTTTTCAGAGTAATATTAAAGCCGTTCGCGATGCTGTTTACATGGTTCGGCGATTTCGTAAAGCGCATACTGCCTAAGAAAGCGCCGCAGCCCGACGTCACCGAGGACGAGTTTGAGGAAATGGTCGACACCGTGGGCGAGGATGGGCTTATCGAGCCTGTCGAGCAGGAGATCATAAAGTCGACTATACACTTCGGAGACATCGTCGCCGAGTCGGTCATGACTGAGCGCGACCGCTGCGTCGGCATTCCCATAAACGCCACGCAGGAAGAGCTGAAGCGCATACTACTCGACGAAAAGTTTTCGCGCTTCCCCGTCTACGACGGCGACATCGACCACATTCGCGGCGTTTTGCGTTCGTCCGCCGTTTTGTGGAAGCTGATGAACGGGCAGACCGTCGATATACTCGACAATATTACCCGCCCCTACGTGATCCGCCCCGACATGCCCGTGAGCAAGGTCTTCGAGGGCATGTCCGGCAGGCACACGCATATGGCAATTGTCGCCGACTCGGGCGTTACGCGCGGCGTGCTCACAATGGAAGATATATTGGAAGAAATCGTCGGCGAGATATACGACGAGGACGACGTTGAGGCGCGGGCGCAGACCGCGCAGCCCCAGCTCAAGAAGGGCGGCGCGAGCGCATGATAATTCCCGAAATTTTGCTAATCGCGCTGTTCATGCTGCTCGTCATGTGCTCGGCGTTCTTTTCGTCTAGCGAGATAACTTTCGCCAGAGCGAACTCGAAGCGCCTGCAAACCGCCGCCGACGCGGGCGACAAACGCGCCGCCGCCGCCGTATATATTAACGCGAACTACACGCGCTCGCTTTCGACGATCCTTGTCGGCAACAATCTTGTAAACGTAGCCGCGTCGTCCGCCGCGACGATGTTTTTCGTCGAGCTGTTGGGCATGAAGCAAAACGGCGAGCTGGCGGCGCTTTTGACTACGACGCTCATACTTATAACTTTCGGCGAGACGCTTCCCAAGATAATCGCCGCCGACCGCCCCGACGCGCTTTCGCGCGTGTACGCCCGCCCGCTCAGGCTCGCCATGTGGGTTTTCACGCCCATCGTAACGACCGTGTCGGCGCTCGTCAAAAAAATAGAGCCGCTGTGGACTCCCAAGGATAAGTCCCCCCAAACCACGACCGACGAACTGCGCATAATACTCGAGGACGCGGAGGAGCAGGGCGTGTTCACCGAGGAGGAGGGCGAGCTGATAAAGGGCGCCATAGAGTTTTCGGACATTATGGCGATGGAGATACTCACCCCGCGCGTGGACATCGTAGCCATGGACATAGACGAAGAAAACCCGCGCCTGACCCACGACATGCTCAGGCACTCGCGCATACCCGTCTACAGGGATTCCATAGACAACATAATAGGCATACTGCCCACTAAACTGTTCATGAAGGCGAGCCTTTCAAACGACAAAGTGGACATAGAGCCGCTGCTCGTGCCGCCCGTGTTCGTCCACAAAACGCGCATGATATCGACCATCATACGCGAGTTTCGCCGCAACCACCTGCAAATGGCGGTGGTGCTCGACGAGTTCGGCGGCACGATGGGCATACTCACTATGGAAGATATAATGGAAGAAATCGTGGGCGAGATATTCGACGAGCGCGACGAAGTCGAGGAGGAGTTTATCGAGCTCGGCGACGACGCGTATCAGGTCGACGGCGGCATGAACATATACGACTTTTTCGACGCCGTGGAATACGAGCCGCCCAAGGACTTCGAAACCGAATATACGACTATGGGCGGCTGGACGACCGAGATTCTCGACCGCTTCGCGCGCCCCGGCGACGAGTTCGACTACGACCGCCTCAACGTGAAGGTGCTCGAATGCCGACCCCGCCGCGTGAGCAAGCTGCGCGTGACCGTGCGCCCCAAGGAAGAGGGCGAAGACGAATAGAGACGTAATCCGTCAATATTCGGTTTCGCTCTTTTCCTTCCTCTTAGCCTCTTTGAGCATTATTTCGGTCTGTATGTCCGAGTTCTCAATCATTTCGCCTATGCCGTATACGACCAGCGAAGCCACCCACGCGAACGCCGGCCCGATCAGCATGATAATGATACCCGTGAGCCAACCGTCCAATAATGAGAACAGACCGTACAGCACCGAAAACCCGATCCCGACATAAAACAGTAATTTCCCCGCCAACTTAAGCATTCTGCCAACGTCCCTGAACATAACCGTACCTCCGTAAATTTTATTTGCCGTACATATTCTTTTTATACTCTTCAAGATAGCTCAGTTTCTTCTCGGGCTGAGCCGCGACCTTCGCTTTCTCATTCGGCTTCTGCTGCTCCTCCGCAATGAATAAATCGCCCTGCTCCATAACGACGCGCGGTTCGTCAGCTAAAGCGACACCCGGCGCTTTCTTCGAAAGCGTCGCCAGCAGCTTGCTTGCGAAAAACCCTATGCCGAAGCCGAACAAATGTGTCGTCGATATGATGAAGATTGATAGCAATTCAGAATCTACGATATAGTAACCATAACTGACATAATAGCTGTCGCTAAAAGAATTAAATATTGCATATGCAGCTAGGCATATTATAAGCGAACACATAATGCCGAACGCGAGCGTAAGTGACGTCATGAATATAAAAGATGTCTTAGCCGACATTTTTCTTGTTCTGAAGCTGACTTGTTCAGTGAAAAAGCCGGAAGCGACTATGAACAGAAAAGAGAACAGCATCATGAAGGTGAATCCCGCCACGCCTTCTTCTGTGCGAGAATAACTAAATTCTATCGCGCTTATTGCCACGCCCGAAGATACACCGTTGAGTACGAACCCGAGTACCGCGCCAAGAATCATAAACACCCGTTTTTTCTTACTCATAGAATTATCCTTCTCTGACGCATACTTCATAAATGCAATCTACGTTCTGTTACCGTTTCTTATCTCCGTACATATTCTTTTTGTATTCTTCGAGATAGCTCAGTTTCTTCTCGGGCTGAGCTGCGACTTTCGCTACTTCTCGCGGCTTCTGCTGCGCTCCCGCGATGAATAAATCGCCCTGCTCCATAACGACGCGCGGTTCGTCAGCTAAAGCGACACCCGGCGCTTTCTTCGAAAGCGTCGCCAGCAGTTTGCTCGTGAAAAACCCTATGCCGAAGCCGAACAGATGTGTCGTCAATATGATAAAGACTGCAATCGTGTCGGATCTGCCGATATAGTAACTGTAAGAACTATATCTATAGTGATCATTGATTTCATATGCGGCGGAGCACATTATGAGCGAGTATATCAAGCCGAACGCAAGCGTAAGCGACGCCGTGAATATAAGTGATGTCTTAGGCGACATTTTTCTTGTTCTGAAGCTGACTCGCTCAACGAAAAAGCCGGAAGCGAATATTAACAGAAATGATAACAGCATCATGAATGTGAATCCAACCAAGCCTTCGTCTATGCTGTATTCCCTGATTCTTATCTCGCTTACCGCCAAGCCTGAGAATACGCTGTTGAGTATGAACCCGAATACAGCGCCAAGAATCATGAACACCCGTTTTTTCTTACTCATAGAACTATACTCCTCTGACGTATATTTCATAAACGCAATCCGCGCTCCGTTACCGTTTCTTATCTCTGTACATATTCTTTTTATATTCTTCGAGATAGCTCATTTTCTTCTCGGGCTGAGATGCGTCTTTCGCTACTTCGCGCGGCTTCTGCTGCGCTCCCGCGATGAATAAATCGCCCTGCTCCATAACGACGCGCGGTTCGTCAGCTAAAGCGACACCCGGAGCTTTCTTCGAAAGCGTCGCCAGCAGTTTGCTCGTAAAAAACCCTATGCCGAAGCCGAACAGATGAGTCGACAATAAGATTAGGATCGCAATTGTTTCAGAATCTTCGATATTGTAATAACCATAGTTGTGTATTATGACTTCATCTACGACGGCGCACATTATGAACGAGTATATCAAGCCGAATGCGAGAGAAAGCGACGCTGTGAATATTGAAGATGACTTAGCCGACATTTTTCTAGTTCTGAAGCTGACTCGCTCAACGAAAAAGCCGGAAGCGACTATGGACAGAAAAGAGAACAACATCATGAATGTGAATCCAATCAAGCCTGTGTTTATGCTGCGTTCGTAGATTTTTATCGCGCTTACTGCCACGCCTGAGAATACGCTGTTGAGTATAAATCCGAGTACCGCGCCAAGAATCATGAAAACCTGTTTTTTCTTACTCATAAAATTATCTTCCTCTGACGCATATTTCATTAATGCAATTTACATTTTGTTACCGTTCCTTCTCTCCGTACATATTCTTTGTATTCTCGTCGAGATAATTCAGTTTCTTCTCGGACTGAGCCGCGATCTTCACTACTTCGCACGGCTTTTGCTGCGTCTCCGTAATGAACAAATCACCCTGCCCCATAACGACGTGCGATTCATCAACTAAATCGACACCTGTCGGTTTCTTCGAAAGCATCGCCAGTAGCTTACTTTCGAAAAACCCTATGCCGAAGCCGAACATATGAGTCGTCAATATGATAAAGACTTTAATCGCATCGGAACTGCCAATATTGTATTTATCGACATCATTTGCGCCGGAGCATATTATGAGCGAGAATATCAAGCCGAACGCGAGCGCAAGCGACGCCGTAAAAATAAAAGAAGTCTTAGGCGACATTTTTCTTGTTCTGAAGCTGACTCGCTCAACGAAAAAGCCTGAGGCGAATATGAACAGAAAAGATAACAGCATCATGGGTGTGAATCCCAACAAACCGTCATATATGCTGTATTTCCTGATTCTTATCTCTCTTATCGCTAAGCCTGAGAATACGCTGTTGAGTATAAACCCGAATACAGCGCCCAGAATGTAAAACACTTTTTTTTTCTTGCTCATTATGTAAACACCCCACGTCAATCTCTTTGCGTGCGAGACGGATATCGTTCATGAAAATTATACCACAAAAATTTCATAACGCAATATGCTTATTTTCAAAACTTACCTCAGCGTCGGCTCTGGTTACGGCGCGGGGGTGTAGCTTATTTCGATGTCGGAGTATCTTTGGATTTTCTTTATGATTTCGTCGGCCTTGTCGGCTTCGGGTATCGTGGGTCTGAAATTGTTGCGGTATGTGCCGCTGTTGAGTATCAGGGGTATCACGTTGAACGATTCGGATATGATCGTTTTTGATTCGTCAAGCGTGAAAGTGTGGGTATATATCATCGTGTCCATGTCTTTGGGTTTGGCGTTGCCGCCGAAGCACAGGTTTCCGAGGCTGTAGACTACGTTCACGCCGTCGACTGCGCATATCGCGCCCAGCACGTGAGTGTGATGTCCGACCACGAGGTCGGCGCCCGCCTCCACCGCCGCGCGCGACAGCTTCAACTGCGCGAACGAGGGGCGGTAGTTGTTTTCCTCGCCCCAGTGGAACGTGACTATGAGTATGTCGCAAAGATCCCTTTCGGAGGAAAGTATTTCCGCAATGTCCTCCGCTTCATGGTCGCGCTCCGTAAGCCCGACAAGGCTCACGCGAACGCCCTTTATGTTCGTTCTCTCGATTCTTTCGTAGCCGTAGCTCGCGATTCCCGCGTTTTCGAGCGCTTCGAGCGTGTCGGCGTAGCCCTTCTCGAGAAAATCGTATGTGTGGTTGTTCGCCAGATTCACGGTCTCGATAGAGCCTTCGAGCAATATCTGAACGTTCGCGGGGTCGCATCTGAAATTGAACTTCCGCTCCGCGCGCTTGTTTTGGGCGTCCGTGAGAGGGCCTTCGAGGTTCACTATCGTCATGTCGTCCGACGCGAATATGTCGTATACGTTCTCGAAAAAGTATGCGTAACCCATCTCGTCCGCCATCTTCTGAAAGCTCTTGTCGTGCGCGTTCACGTCGCCCCCAAGCGTGCAGTCGCCGCCGAAAGAGAATGTGAGGCTTATGGTTTCGCCCGATTGTTCGGCGATCCCCGCGCCCGTCAAGACCGCCGATATGAGCATCGCGCAAACGAGCGTTTGGAAAATCCTTGTTTTGATTATTCTTGCCATATATGTCTCCGATGCCAGTATTTCGGGTTTACGGGGGCGCGGCTGAGCGCCCCCGACTAATTTTTTGGCGCTACAGTTTGATTTTGAACGCGGGCGCGATCGGGTTGTTTCCCGCGAGCGCTTGAGGCAGTGTCACCCGCAGGCCGTCGGAGCCGCTCTCGAACGGCAGGCTTTCGCCCGTCGAAAGCTCGAACACCGCTTTCGCGCCGTCGTTCCACGGTATAAGCTCCTCCGCTCCGAGCGCTTCCGATTCGGGCAGGCGCAATATGGCGAAAACGTCGCCATTCTTTTGAGTGAACGCCCATTTGCCGCGCTCGTGCGGCGGGCAAACGCGCGTTCCGTATATGCATTCGCCGTTCGCTTTGAGCCATTCGCCCATGCCGTGCGCCGTTTCCATAGCGCGCCTCGGCAGCCTGCCGTCGGGCTGCGGCGCTATGTTGAGCGCCAGATTGCCGCCGCGGCATACTATGTCCGCAAGCAGCTTCACAAGCGCGCGCGGAGACTTGTATTCGTCGTCGTAAGAGTACGCGAAACTCCTGCCGATCGTGACGCAGCTCTCCCACGGCACGTTTATGACGCGGTCGGGAACGCTCTGTTCGGGCGTTATGTAGTTTTCAAACTCGCCGCCCACCGTGCGGTCGGCGAACAGCAGCCCCGGATTGCGCTTCCTGAGCCGCTTCGCAAGCTCGCCCAAGCGTATGTCCTGCCCGTTCTGAGGCGCGACCTGCCCGCCGTCCAGCCACAGTATGTCAACCGGACCGTATTTTTCCGCAATTTCCGAGAGCTGCGCGTGAGTGAAGCTCACGAATCTGTCCCACAGCTCCGGGTGCTTCTTCGCGTCGTATGTCGGATTGCGCGACGCGGCGACGGGCGTTTCCATGCCCTTTGCCCAATACCACGGGCAATGCCAGTCGGCTTTCGAGAAATACGGAGCTATCGCTATGCCCTCCGAGCGGAACGCGTCGAACGCGTGTCTTACGATGTCGGCGTACCTGTGCGTGCTGAACGGGCACAGCGGGCTTGTGACCTTATAGTCGGTTTCGTCGGTGTCGAACAGACAGAACCCGTCGTGATGCTTTGTCGTGAGTATGTAATATCTGAAGCCGCACTCCTTCGCGAACCGCGCCCACAGCTTAGGCTCGTATCTCACGGGATTGAAAGACCGCATCAGGTCGAAATACTGTTTTCTGAACAGCTCCGGGTCTTTCTCCCACGTGTAGTCCCTGCGCGCCCAGTACGCGTCGCCGTCCGACAGAGGCCAGCTTTCGCACATGCCCAACTGCGAATACACGCCGAAGTGCATCATCAGCGCGAGCTTTTGGTCGCGAAACCATTCGAGCCTGTCGCGCACGGCGGTTTCGGCGGGCACGACGTATTTATCCTCCGCGCTGCACCCGTGCATACCCTCTTTTATCTTATCCGCCAAAAATCACGCCTCCCCTTTGAGCGCGGCGTGTATCGCGCTCAGCAATACCCGCTTCTCGTCGCAGCCGTGTTCCCAGTACATAATGCCGAGCAGGCCTTTTTTGAGCAGATATTCGCACTTCGCGGTCACGGACGCTTCGTTATCGTAGCTCACGAAAGTGCCGTCCTTATACAGCCACGGCGCTTTCGCCGAATCGTCCCAGTTGAACGTCCAGCCGTTTTTGCCTATATATTCGTTTGTGAGCGTTGTAAAGTTAGGCCCGAACGCCGCGACATTGGGCGTGGGTTGGAACAGCCCGAAATCCTCGGCGGGCACGTCGCTCCAGCGCCGCGCGTAAAAGCCCGATCCGATCACGATTTTCTCATACGGCACGCCCGCTCTGTGGAACGCTTCGACGGTCTCCGACGTGGTTATACGCGGGTCGCCCTTTTCGGACGGATACAGCGCCGTGTGATGCCCCGCTTCCGTGCAGAAGCCGGAGCGCATGTCGTATGTCATCAGCTGCACATAGTCTAGCGGCTCTTGCGCCGAGCGCATGTCGGTATCGCGTATGAAGTGGTCGAGCGCGCCCGCGGCTATCGAGACGATTTTGCTTCCGAGCGCTTCGCGCAGTCCTTGCAGCAACAGCGTGAACGTCTCTTTGTCGCGCGGATCGGCGTCTATATTCGCGGACGCGTTGCACGGGTATTCCCAGTCGATGTCTATGCCGTCCAGCCCGTACTCATCGCATATGTGCTTGCAGCTTTCGCAGAAATTGCGCCGCCCCTGTTCGGTGAGCGCCATGTCCGAGAACCCGCCCGCGCCCCAGCCGCCTATCGAAAGCACGATTTTTATGTCGGCGTTCCACTCGCGTATGCGCGCAAGGCAGCCCAGGTTATTGAGGTGGCTCACGTCCGCAAGCCCGTTTTTGACAAGCCCGAACGCTATGTTAATGTGCGTGAGCATTTTGGAGTCCTGCTCCGTAACGCCCGAGAGCGCCTTGTCCGTTACATAACCCAATATATACGGTTTCATGATGAAACACCTCCCGTTTCATATTCTATCACAAAAGCCGCCGCGGTGAGCGACGGCTTTCATGATTATTTTGGCTTGTTTATCAATATTCTTCGACGCCGAGCGTGCGGGCGTAGATTTCGGTGAGCTCCGCCACGCCGTAGGTTTCAAGCTGCTCGACATAGGCGTCCCAGCCGTCGGCTATGTCGGCTTCGCCGCTTATGAACTGCGCCTGAATCGTCTCGACATAGGTGTTAATGTCGGTCGAGAGTATCGCCGAGCGGTTCATGTCGGCTTCGTCGCTGACCCACACCTTGTCGATCGTGTCGTTCAGATAGTCAGCGTAGAGCGCGTCGGCTATGTCCATTTCCTTGTATTCGGGCTTAGCGTCGGCGGAAGCAATGAGCTGCATGTCGCGCATGTACTTGGGCAGCGACTGGCAGTAGAAGTTGCTCCACGAATACTTGTCCTTCATGGCCTGCTCCCAGTTGTCGGTGTTGACGGACTGGTATACGTCTTCTTCGATCTTCTCGATGTTGATGCCGAGCGGGCCCCACTGTATCTGAGCCGAATTGTCCTTGGTGAACGTGTTGTCGAACCAGCGGACGATCATCGCGGCTTTCTCTTCGTCGCACTTATCGGTCAGGGCGACCTGCGTGCGGAAGTAGGTCACGCCGTAGCTGTTGCGGTGGAACAGAGGTTCTTCGCAATCGGGGCTGGCGAGCACGGGCAGCGGGTTGTAGGGGGTATACTGGTCTACCCAATCGAAGAAGTCGCCCGAGCCGTAAGCGATGCTCACGCCGTACAGACCCTGCTTGCCCTTCGACTTCCACATTGCGAGATCCTGCGTGAACAGCTCGGGGTCGATCAGGTTTTCTTCGTATAGCTCGTTGAAGAACTCGAGGAAAGCCTTGTATTCTTCGGTGTTCGCGGCGAAGCGGAGCTTGCCGTCGACCAGCTCGAAGTAGGGATACGTCGCGGTTCTCGACACGTCAACGCCGAACCAGCCCGCGAGCATACCGATGTTAAGGTTGTTCGGGTCGCCGGAGAACGGTATTTCGTCGCTCGGGTCGCCGTTGCCGTTGGCGTCCTTATCGCGGAAAGCGATCAGAACTTCTTTGAACTGTTCGGTCGTTTGGGGCATTTCCAGACCCAGACGGTCGAGCCATTCCTGGTTTATGTAGGGCTTGAACGTGCATTCGGGTTCGCCGATGACGTAGGGGATGGTGTAGATGTGCCCGTCGGGCAGCGTGAACGCCTTGCGCACGGCGTCGTTTTCGAGAATCTCGGTGATGTTCGGAGCGTACTGCTCGAACAGCTCGTCAAGCGGTATGATAGTGCCGTCGGCGCTCAGATCGAGTATGTCCTGCGTGCCAAGCAGCCATCCGCCTATGACCTCGGGATAGTCGCCGCCGTTCAGCAGTATGCCCATCTTTTCAAGCGCGGTCTGATAGGGGAAGCACATGAAATTGACCTTGACGCCCGTTTGTTCCTCGAGTACCGGGATCATGATTTTGTCTTCGACCAAGCCGCTTTCGTCCACGAGAATGGTGAAGCCTTCGCCGTCGGTGACGATGGGGAGACCCGTTTCGTTGAAGTCCGCCAAAGCCGCGCACGAGCACAGCAGCATTACGGCGGTAAGCAGGGCAGCGAGTTTCTTCATGGTGTATACCTCCTTTTATTGTGGAAGCGCCGCGGCGCTTCCCGATAAACGCCCCGTGAGGGGACGCGTATCACCCTTTGATCGCGCCTATCATGACGCCCTTTACGAAGAACCTTTGAACGAACGGATATATGACGAGCACGGGAATCGTCGAGATAATTATAAGCGAATATTTCATCATTTCGACCATGGCTTCGAGGCGTTCTTTCTCGGCCTGCTGCTCGGGGGTGTATATAACGTTCGTATTGCCCCACGAGTTTTGAAGCAGTATGTTGCGAAGCTCCAGCTGCAGCGGCCATTTCTCGCGGTCGGTTATGTAGAGAAGCGCCGAGAAGTATGAGTTCCAGTGACCTATGCCGTAGTAGAGCACCATTATCGCGATTATCGCGCCAGAAAGCGGCAGAACGATGCGCAGGAAGAAGCGCGTGTTTCCGCAGCCGTCGAGCTGCGCCGCCTCGCGCAGTTCGGAGGGTATGTTCGTTATGAAGAACGTGCGCGCGACAATCATGTTGTAAACGCCGATAGAGCCGGGAATAACGAGCGCCCACATGCTGTCCAGAAGGCCTGTGTCGCGCACTATCAGGTATGTCGGCATCATGCCGCCGCCTATGAACATCGTGACCATGTAAAACAGCGTCACAAACTTTCGCGCGAAAAACTCTTTACGCGAAAGCGCGTAGCTCGTCGGCAGCGTGAGCAGCAGGTTTATTGCCACGCCCACGACCGTGTATACAAGCGAGTTTACAAAGCCGCGTATGACGGTCTCCTCTTCGAAAACCCGCGCGTAACCGTCCAGCGACAGGCCTATCGGGAACAGCGTCACCTTGCCCGCCGACACGGCTATCGGGTCGCTTATGGACGATATGACGACGAAATACAGCGGGTACGCGACCGCCAGCATTACTATCGACAGCAGTATGAACAACACCGCGTCGAACACCCGGTCGCTCCTGCACCGCGACAGCCTGCCCCGGCGGGGCTTCGTTTGCGCGTTCAGCATTTTTCGCCCCTCCTCACCACAGGCTGTTGTCGGACATCTTGCCGACTATCGTGTTTACGGATATGAGCAATATTGCGTTTACGACCGAATTGAACAGGTCTATGGCAGTAGAGAACGATATGTCGCGCTTTATGAGGCCGATTTCGTAGACGTATGTGGATATTATCTGCGACACGCCCTTATTCAGGTCGTTTTGCAGCGCGTACGCCTTTTCGAAGCCCACCGACAGTATGCTTCCGACGTTCAGTATCAGCAGCATACACGCGACGGGCGCGAGATGCGGAAGGTCTATGTGCCGCATTCGCTGCAGCTTCGTTGCGCCGTCTACGATTGCCGCCTCGTGATATTCGGGGCTTACGCCCGCGAGCGCCGCGAAGTATATGACGGAGTTCCAGCCCATCGACTGCCACACGCCCGACCACACGTATATGTGCCTCCACATGTACGCCTTGCCCATGAAGTTTATTGACTCGCCGCCCAGCATTTTTATCAGGTTGTTCACGACGCCTACGCGCGGGCTCAAAAACAGTATGACCATGCCGCACATGACGACCGTCGATATGAAATGCGGAGCGTATGTTACCGCCTGTATGACCCTGCGATAGCGCTTGTGGCGGAACGAGTTGAGCATCAAAGCCAGCAGCATGGCTATCGGGAAACCGGCGATAAGAGAATACAGGCTCAGTATGAGCGTGTTCGATATGACCGGCCACGCGTTCGCCGAGTCGAAAAAGCGGGTGAAGTTTTCAAAGCCGACCCATTCGCTGCCCCATATGCTCTTTTTGTATTTGAAATTGCGGAAAGCTATCTGCACGCCGTATATCGGTATGTAGTGATATATGAATGTCACAACCATGCCGGGCAGGCAGAAAAGCAGCAAATCAAAATCGGCGCGAACGCGCTTCAGACCGCGCCTCGGCTGTTTTATTGCCTTTACCATGCACATACCTCCCGTCGAACGGCGTCGCGATACGTAACGAAACGCTTTAATTTCAGCGTCAAAAAAATTATATCACACGGCGACGCGCAATGCAATACATTTTTCGAAATTTAGTCCGATATATTTGCACATATGCTGTGACGGTTAAATGTAAGGGAGTCAAAAATGCGCTCGCGCGCTGCGTTTTTCGCGTGATTTTGCTATATAATTCACGACTGAAAATATATATTGCTTTTTTCGCCCGCGTATGCTATACTTTTTTCGTAAACTTTATTCTGTCGCTGCGGGGGCTTTTTCAGATGATACACGGACAGAACGCCGCGTTCATAAAACAGGAAAATATCCGTCTGACGCTCGATGTTATAGAGCGGCATCAGCCGCTATCCCGCACAGACATCGCCGCGCTTACGGATATAAGCCCCGCGAGCATAACGCGCATAGTCGGCGCGCTGATGCGCTGCGGTCTGGTGCGCGAGAACGAGAGCATCGCCACGGGGCAGAGAGGGCGCAAGGCTATCCGCCTTTCTATGCGCAACGACGGCATGTATACGTCGGGCGTGTGCGTCGAGGCTTCGCGGCTGCTGGTATGTGTTATAGACGTGTCGCGCGAGGTCAAAGCGATTATGGAAGTGCCTTTCGGCATTAAAAACCCGACGCCCGACGACATAGCGCGCCTCGCCCGAAAGGCTCTGAGCGACATGCCGTTCGCAGATAAGCTGTCGGCGGTCGGGCTGAGCGTCGCGGGAATAGTCGACACGGCGAGCGGGCTTGTCGCGCGCTCCGACCAGATGTGCTGGGAGAACGCGGCGCTCGGCGACGCGTTTTCGAACGCCTTGGGCGTGCGCGCGTGGGTCGAGAACGACGTTAAGGCGTGCCTTATAGGCGAGAAACAGCGCATGGGCACGGACGAGGACGACGACATCGCCTACATACTGATAGGCACGGGCGTGGGCGTGGCGGCGTTTTGCAACGGCTCTCTCGTGCGCGGCATATCAAACGAGGCGGGCGAAATCGAACACCTGCCCTTCCCGTGCGGCGACGATACGCTCTCGGCTCACCTTATAGAGGAAAACCTGATAGCCCGCGCGCGAGAAGCCGACCCGTCGGTCAGAGACTTAAACGACATACTCGCGGCCCGCGACTTGAAGATTCGCTGGGCGGACCTGCTCGTGAACGACTTCAAAAGCCACCTGTGCTTCGCCGTGGGTCTGGTGAACGGGCTGTTCAACCCGAAAACGATCGTGCTGGGCGGCTCGATTATACCGCGCATAGCGCCGCTTATACGCGACCTTACGGAAAACGGACGCGTCAAGCTCGGCGAGGACTACGATTACGCGTGCGCCATGGGCGCGGCGCAGCTCTGTATGCGCCACGCCATACACGCGCTCATTAAAGAAGAAAGCGAGAACGCCGAATGAACGATATACTGATCGAGGTTTGCTGCGGCTCGGCCGACGACGCGATATGCGCCCAGAACGGCTCGGCTGACAGAATCGAACTGAACAGCGACCTGTTCCACGGGGGACTCACGCCCAGCATAGGCACGCTGGAAGTCGTCAAAGACAGGCTTTCGATTCCCGTAATGACAATGGTAAGGCCGCGTCAGGGCGGATTCTGCTATTCGGAAGCCGATTTCGAGGTCATGAAGGCCGACATAAAGGAATTGCTCGCGCACGGCTCGGACGGCATTGTGACGGGCGTTCTGAACCCCGACGGCACGCTTGACGAAACGCGGCTTCGCATACTGCGCGAGCTTGCGGGGGACGCCGTGTGCGTGTTCCACCGCGCGATAGACGTAGCCCCCGACTGGAAAAGAGCGCTCGAAACGCTTATAAAGCTCGGATATAACCGCGTGCTCACGAGTGGACAGGAGAGCGACGTTTTCTTCGGGCTTGAAACCGTGCGCGAAATGCGGCTGTTCGCGGGCGACGCGATAGAGATATTGCCGGGCGCGGGCGTAACCGAGAAAAACGCGCGCCGCGTAGCCGAAATAACGGGCTGCAGTCAGATGCACGTTGCGGCGTTTTGCGCGCGCTCCGACACTTCCACATGCAATAACCGCGGCATATATTACGGCGGCGCGCTGTATCCGTCCGAGACGGCATACGACGTCATCGATTCGGAGTATATATCGCGCGTTCGCGGGCGGCTGTCGGAAAGGCAGTAGAGGGAACGGGGGGTACGAATCCGAACAGCCTCGGCGGATTTAAGCCGCCCCTGAGGGCGCAGTCATATATGCGCCGCGCTGCCGGCAACTGGTACGCGTTCGGAAGACGCGTAAGCGCCAAGCGCCATATCGTGCCTGCGCCTTTGAAGTTTGTTATAATTGGCGCACGCGCGCTTTATGCGTTTAATTCTTTCAGCGTTTGATTGACAAAGAACATTTGTTGGTATATACTTAGCGCAAATCGCGTCCGTCGCGATATTTTTTAAGGAGGCAAACCCCTATGAAGCAAAAGAAACTCATTGTTACTATACTTATACTCGTGATTCTCGCCGCCGTAGGCATCACCATCGCTCTGCTGACGCGTCCCGAAGCGAAACCCGACGACTCGACCCCCGTCGAAGCCACAATGTCCGACGCGACTTCCATCGAAGCCACCACGCCCGACGAAACTCCTTTGACGGAAGAAGTTAAAGCGCCCGAAGACGCGACCGTTACCGAGCCCTCCACTCAGGACACCGCCGCTTAATCAGCGTTTATATCAATAAAAGCAGGGGATGCGCGTCCCCTGCTTTTTATATGCTCTCTTGCGGCTTTCGCGCCTGAGTTTTGAAAAAGCGCGTGAGTATTTCGGCGCACTCGCTTCGCATCAGTCCGCCGTCGGCGGGAATGTATACGCCCAGCGCCGGGTCTTCCGTTATTCTGTATACGCTGCCCGCGCAGCCCTGCCTAGGGTCGTATGCGCCGAACACGACGCGCGATATGCCGCTTTGCGTGATCGCGCCCGCGCACATGGGACACGGCTCGAGCGTCACATACAGCGTGTGCCCGTCGAGCCTGCGGCTTTTAAGCGCTTTTGCCGCCAGCCGCAGGCAGTTTATTTCGGCGTGCGCGGTCGGGTCGGCGTCGCGCTCGCGCGTGTTGCGGGCAACGGCTATCGCGCGGTCGCCCGCCGCTATCACCGCGCCCACCGGCACTTCGCCCTGAGCGAACGCTTCTTCCGCCTGCTTTAAGGCGAGCGCCATAAATGCCGCGTCCGCTTCCGAGAACATCAGAACGCGCAGCCCAGTCTGTGAAGGTTCTTCTGGGATATTTCGAGCTGAGACAGCGGGTTTTCGAAATCGACGGCGTTGTCCTGCTCGACTTCCACGAACCTGACTTTCGTCTCCTCGCACGCCTTAATTATCTTGCTCCAATTCAGATTGCCCTCGCCCACGGGGGTCATTATGCAGTGGGGCGAGAAATCGTTAGCGCCGCGCATGTCTTTGAAATGCGCCACGTCCATGCGCCCGTCCACTTTGTATATCCACTCGACGGGATCTGCGCCGCCCGCCTGCGCCCAGTATACGTCGAGCAGGAATTGCGCGTTGTCGTTGAAATTGTCGAAAAGTATGTCCATGCCGAGCGTGCCGTTGAAGCGCGCGAACTCGAACGCGTGGTTGTGATATACAAACTTTATGCCCTCGTCGCGCAGGCGCGCGGATACGGCGTTTATATCGTCCGCGAATTTTTTGAAGCCTTCGGCGGAACCGCGGTATTCGGAGGGCATAGAGCCTAAGCCCGCGTATTCGCAGTTCCAAATTTTGTGGCGGCGCACCAGCGCGTCGATTCCGTCGGTGAAATCGGACATCGGATTGTGCGTGACGACGCATTTAACGCCCGTGTCCGCGAGCATGTCGCGCACGACCTCGTCGGGTATGTCGCGGCTCTGCCCCGAAAGCTGGCAGGTGTTGTAGCCCATCGATTTCACGCTCTTGAGCGTGTTCCTCAAATCGGCTTCGGTCTGTGTGAGCGTGCGCACCGAGTACAGCTGAGCGCCTATAAGGAAATTCTTCATATGGAAGTTCACCTCCGCATATATTCTGAAACGGTATTCTTATTATACATTATCAGGAGAGCTCTGCGCAATACGCAAATTGTGCGAAAGGGGGAAACGCGCATAAGGAGAGTTCGCGTGGCGCGGTCGCGGCCATCGGGGCTGACTGTGGCGCTCGTATATCTGGCGACCGCCCTTCTGTTATTTTTGCTGACGCTCCACTCGGCCGAACCGCCGTCGCCCGACGATTCGCGCGCTGCGTTCGAGGCGAGCGTCACGCGCGACGTTTTTCTTTCGGGCGGCGAGTGCGCGCTCGTGCATCTGGGCGTGTTTGAGAGCGAGACGGACGCGCGGATTTGCTGCTCAAGATACCAGCGCGCAGGCGCGGCGGGCTTTCTGTACGCGCATAACGGCGCGTATTACGCTGTGGGCAACGCGTATTCAAGCGCCGAAGCCGCCGCGAACGCCGAAGCGCTCGTCCGCGCGCGCGGCATAGACGCGGGAGTCATACCGCTGCCCGCGGACGGCGTGACGCTGCGGCTCACCGCGACCGAAAGCGGCATAGTCGCGCTTGAGAACGCGTATAACGCCATTCTGACGCTTGAGGACACGCTGTTTCAGATATCGGAGCGAATCGATTCGGAAGCCCTGAGCGCGTCCGCCGCCCGAACGTTCGCCGCCATTGCGGCGCACGATTTCGGGCTGCACGCTTCTGCGCTCTCGCTCGCGGCGGGCGACAATTCGGACGAATGCGTGAACGCGCTTACGGATTTATGCGAAATATCGCTCGCGCTGACTGAAAAACTGTCCATGGGGGATTTGAGTGAAATGTATCTGTCGGCGGCGGTCAAGGACGCGCATGTCCGCATATTGACTCAGAGACTCGCGTTTCTTGAAGAATGCAAAACGCGCCGCCGGCCTTACTGACCGACGGCGCGCCATAAACGTTTGTTTAGTCTTCCTTACCGTGCAGCTTTTTGAGGGCTTCCTGTATAGCCGCGACCGTTTCCGCGTCCTGCTCCTTCGCGGACTGATGATCGAGATGCGCGCGCGCCTTAACGTCGCCCATCTCGCCGAGCGCCAGAGCCGACGCCCTGCGAACCTTCGGGTCTGCATCGTGCATTGCCGCGACGAGCGCGTTGTACGCAAATTCGTCTTTGCCGCATTTTCCCAAGCCCGCTATTGCCGCCAAGCGAACGTCGAGTTTTTTATCAGTCGCCAGTTGAGCCAGCTTTTCAGTGCTCTTTTTCTCCACTAATTTGTCGATTTTTCCTATTTTACTGCCGAACATTTATGCCGCGCCTCCGTTTGTTATTGTAGCTTTTACGATTATAGAAGCGTCGGCGGCGCGTGTCAAGATATGCAAATAAAATGTAACGCAAGTATATTGTATATGTCGCTTGCCAAACTAAACGCAGCTACCCAGCGTCTCCCTGGTTGCATTAAGT